>CACWNV010000049.1 GCA_902762325.1 uncultured Prevotellaceae bacterium
CTGAACACCTACGACTACGGCGCAAGGCAGTACAATCCCGTAACCGCACGCTGGGACAGGATGGATCCGCTGTGTGAGAAATACTACAGCATCAGCCCGTATGCGTATTGTGGGAATAACCCCGTGATGTTGGTAGATTTGGATGGAAAAGAATGGACTTATGTTAAAGATTCTAATGGCAATATCATCATTAATGTAGCCTTAAATTTTTCTATTTCAGGAAATTGGACTTCAGAACAAATAAGTGAATATAAGAATGCTATTTCAAGCCAATTTAACAATATGTTGTCTGAAGCGTCAAGTGGAACTGTCTCAGGAACCATCACCTTTTATGAAGGGAACTCAAGTATCTTACAAAGCCTATCATTGGGTGCATTTGTTGATAATACTTTTGGGGGGCATACTGAATATTTTGCTTCATCTGTAAATCTATATGGTAAGGATGGGGGCGTAAGAGCAATTTCTTCTGTGGCTTCAGACGCAATACATGAAATGCTACATACATTGAGATTAGGGCATCCTTTTGAAGTTACACAAACAGCAGATACAGAATTAAAGAGAATTGACTCTAAAAATTTTGCTTCAACACCTTCTACAGATGAAAACATTGTGAATAACATTATGAGTTACCCAATGATACGCGTTAATCAGAATCATCTGACAAATGGTCAATTGAACTTTATGTTAAAAGAAATTAGTTTACAAAATAAAGGTTATGGTTTCTTTAATTATAATAAGGCATTTAATAATGAACAAAACACTGGAATTTATAAAGAATACTATGAAAACTATTGGAACAATTGGCCAGGAACTCCTGTCAAAAATCAGTAGATTTTGTTTGATTTTTATAATAATAACAAGTGTATTTTCCTGCAAATCTCTTGAACATAAGCAGGAATATACCCAATATGATAAAATAACACGCAAAAATGTCTATATGGTTGTTGAAGAGATGCCCCAATACAAAGGTGGTGAAGCCGTGTTCTTAAAAGAACTTGTCAATAATATCCAATATGCTTATTCTGAAAATGACAATCTCCAAACAAGAGTGCAGGTACAATTTGTTATTGACCAAAATGGACATTTAATTGGAGCGAGAATTTTTGGCAAAGAATCTGATGCATCATCTGATTTTGAAAAAGCAGTATTGAAAGCGTTAAATTTAACGAATGATTGGCAAGCCGGAAGACAAAATGGCAAACCTGTCAACGTATTATTAACTAAGACAATAAATATATGTACAAATAATTAAGGTTTCCTTGTATCACAGTTACTATGTTTGTAAGTAGCTACCCCCCGCCTCTTGGCGATACCATTCAAATATGACGGGAATATGGTGAAAGAAATGGCCGAATTGTGGGGTGTTCCGCCTATGGCGAAAAGGTTTTCTTAGTGGTATAGTCCTTCTGTATCACTGGGATGGGTATGATACGTTTTTCTGAAACATTGAGGTGTAGAGGAGATGGTGTTTTTTATCCGTTTTCCTAATAGTATCCAGGGAAAGAGAAATGTCGTTTCCACCAACAGTTATAACTACAGACACCCATAAACATAAACATGAACAAGAACAAGATACATGCAGCCATCATGGCGTTGGCAGCCTTCACGCTGCCACCCTGCCTCGTGCAGGCGCAGGACACGTCGCGGAACTTTGTCAGGACCGTGACGATGCTCGACGCCGACGGGACGGACTCCCTGGTGACCGTCCGACAGGTGAGGGAGGCGAACTGTAATAACACCCCATTTCATCGGAGCTCAGACATTTTGTTTAGTTTTGTTAAGTAGTTTTTTGTGTCGATTGGTGGAAAAGCATTACCTTTGCAGCATTATTAGTTAACTAAAAAGAAATAAGTTAGGAATGAAAAAGATTAATCTCTTCGGACGATTGGTAATTTGCATCGTCTTATTTACGTTTTTTGCACCAGTCACAATGGCGCAGACAAATCCCAAACCTGGATATATCATCACAAATGATGGTGACACGATTAGGGGTATTCTTGACTTCCGTACTAACGAGAAGTTGTCAAAGCAATGTGAGTTCTGGGCTAATGGAGGAAGCGAGAGCAAGACTTACAAGCCTGGAGACATTGAGGGATTCAGGTTCGACAATAACGGGAAGTATTTTGTCACACGCCGGCTTAATGTCTCAGGTACTCCCCAACTGTACTTTGCAGAGTTTATGGTTCAGGGAAAGATGAACCTGTACTGTGTTGCGGACGATTATGACGAATACTTCTTCTTCGAACGTGAGGACGGTGAGATGGCACAACTTACCAACAGGGGATTCTTAACGTCGTCATCGATTGACGATGAAAAGGGTAGGCTACAAGAGAAGAAGGAACAATACGGCAAAGTGAAGATTCTGCTGAAAGACTCATGGAAAGCCTGTGAAGACATGAGCGAGAAAGACATGTCGAGAAAAAAACTGGTGAAAGTTGTGCGCGACTATCACAATGACGTATGTACCGACGGCAGCTCGTGTATGGTTTATGAATACAAGGAAGAGTCCGACAAGGTGAAGACTCATTTCAAGGTGCTTGCCGGTTATGCATACTATTCACACGAGAGGACAGTCTTTCAAAGTCTGTTAGATGAGAACTATCATGGCAGTGCATTTGAGATCGGTCTTGGATTTGAGACCGATGTTGAACGGATGATAAAGGGCGGAAGTTTCGAGATAGGGATAGCCTATTCTCCCAAAGCAACTTTTGAACACCATACAATGGTTTCTGGAGGACATGAGCCCTCACTCACAAAATTTAAAAAAGGTAGAGTGACATTCTCTTTAGGCATGGTGAAGCGCTTTGGCAAAGGGAAGATCGTTCCACTTGTCCGTGGCGGAGGATTCTACGTGTTACATTTTGGAAATAAGGAAGAGCGGTATTACTTATCTAAGAAAGTAATGGAGCAGGATTGGGGTAACACATCGCACTTTGGTGTCTATCTCGGTGCCGGTGCACAGATGGCAGTGGGCAAACACTTTGCCCGACTGCATGCTGACTGGTACAAGTCTTTGGAATCTTCAAGCAAAGGTAACATGATGAAGTGGGGCGTTACCGCTGAATTCGCATTCTAACGAATGGTTTGGCTAAGCCGGAAGAGCAGGGCCAGACTTGCTTGATGACTAACTAAAAAGTGTCCGCTAAGAGGCAGCAATGCATACCCTTAGCGGACACTATTATTCTATAATGCGAGAATTACAAGCTGACTGTGACAGCGGAACCGTTGTAGGAGACAGTCTTCGTTGTGTTATCCGGTAAGACGACAGTGAACTGGCGAGCTTGAAGCATACCGGGATAGCTGCCTTTCCTTTCACCGATGGTCAGGCTACGTGTCTTGTCATTCCATTGGAACGGGATGGTGGTGTACACTCCCTTTTCATAGTTGTAGTTGTCGCCTTCATCCTCGTAAAGGACAAAAGTTCCATCAGCACCGGGATAGACATGGATCTCCAGGTTATCCCAAGTCTTCTCTCCAACATACTGCATCTCTGGTCCGAGCGGTAAGATGCTGCCAGCCCTGATGAACATCGGTACACGGTTCAGTGCACTTTCAAATGTCACCGTCTGTCCACCCTTTATCTTGCGGCCAGTCCAGAAGTCGTACCAGTCGGCTCCCTTTGGCATATACTTGGAGGCGGTCTTCGTCTCGAGCCAGTTTACCTGCTGGTTCTCGTCAGTAGCCTTTACGTCTTTCTTGTCCCAGCCAGTCATGGCATCTTCCCTGATAATCTGCTCTTTCGTGTACTGAGCCTCCACGATAGGAGCGGCGAGGATGCTACGTCCAAACATGAACTCGTCGGTGATTTCCCACACGCGCTTGTCCTGAATGAAATCGCTGAAAAGCGGTCGCATGTAGCTCTCATTGTTACTTGTCACCTGCCATGCAGTACTATATAAATAAGGTATAAGCCGGTAACGCAGGCGAATCATCTGCTCGATGGCATCGTAGACAGGCTCTCCCTTCTTTCCGAACTGCCATATCTCCCGTGGTGCATCTGCACCATGACTTCTGAAGACAGGACAGAAGAGACCGTACTGCATCCAGCGTACATAGAGTTCCTGGTATTGCGGATTCCGAGGAGCAGAGCCTCCGCCCTTCGTGTTGTACGAGCCGCAGAAGAAACCGCCGATGTCTGTATTGAAGTTGGGATTACCCGTCAGTGTATAGCTGAGTCCGGCGGGAATCTGTTTGCGTAGCATGTCCCATGATGAAGCGACATCACCGCTCCACATGTTCGAACCGTAGTGCTGTTGTCCGGCAAATGCCGAGCGAGTCATGATGAACACACGTTTCTTTTCAGACTCCTTGCGTTGTGCCTCATAGACGCCGCGGACGGTTGACAACGGGAAGGCGTTGCGCAAAGAGCGCCAAGTACCGCCCTCATCACCAGCCTTATGGTCGTAGTTGCTCTCTTTTGCATTGAAGAAGTCGGGGTCAGTAGAGTCCATCCACCAGGCATCCGTTCCTTTGTTGAAGAGACCTTTCAGGTTCTCCCAGTAGATGTTGCGTGCTTCCTGTGAGAAAGCGTCATAGACACGCACGCCCGACGGGTAGTCCATGCGAGGCGGCCAGAATGTGAGTCCGCTCTGCGGCCATGTCTCAAAGTCGAAGAGCAGTCCTTTCTCATCGAGCTGGCGGTATGCCTTGGTCTTTGGTCCGAAGCTTGCCCAGATGCTGATCATGAAGTGGGCATTCTTCTTGTGTACATTATCAATCATCTGCTTGCCGTTGGCATATTCCTCGGTAAGGAAGTCCATGGCATTCCACAGATAGTTTGATCCCCAATACTGCCAGTCCTGAATGATACCATCGAGCGGAACCTGCAGGTTGCGGTAGTTATCGACAACGGACAGTAATTCGCGAGCACTCTTATACCGTTCCTTGCACTGCCAGAACCCGTAGGTCCATAATGGGAACATCGGAACATCGCCAGAGAGTTGGCGCATCTGGGCGATGACACCGTCGGCAGAACCGCCATACATGAAATAATAGTCGGCACAGTCGCCCACCTCAGAGGAGAAAGACGTGCCTTTGATGATGTCGTCGTCGAACTGAGTGCGAGAATAGTTGTCCCAGAACAGGCCCCAGCCCTTGATGGACTGAAGTACGTTCTGGAAATCCTCCAGGTTCGACTGCTCCATCAGCTTGTGATCACCACGGCGGTTCATCTTTCCGTTCTGGAAGGTGCCCAGTCCGTAGATGGCCTCATCCTTGTCGAGCTGGAAAGCTTGAGTCACACGGTAGGCACCAGCATCAGGTCCCGTCGTACGCGGTTCAAAGGTACATGCCCCTTTTTCCCGTAGCAGCGTCTTTCCTTTAGCACTAAAAGAAACAGCTCCGGTCTTCGGGTCAATCTTCACAGTCAGGCTCTCACTACTTACAACATTTCCTTTCTGGGTAATCTTTAAATCTTGAGGCTTAGCGATTACGACAAGGCTGCGTTTCGTGTATTCATGACCCACAGGGGACTTTACAACCCGCACGATTGACGGGGTGAAGAACTCCACAGATACATTTGTCTTTCCTGCCTGTATTTGAACGGGTGCTCCGTACATGGCAGCGACTGTCATACATAATAGAGCAGTCAGGAAACTTTTCTTTATCATAATTTCTCTTGTTTTGTTTTTAGTTATCAGTTAACCAAGTCACAATGGTGACAGAATAATAGGTATGCTATTTTAGTCTGTTGGTTAGAGAAGGGTAGATGATTAGGAAAAAACGCGCCCCAGGAAAGATGGGACGCGAATTATCAATAAGTATGACTATTACTCAGATTTCATAGTCTTAATCTTACCCTCCTCATCAAACTCAATGGGGATTACCTTCAGGCTTCGGAGCCATGTGGTGTCGTTGGAAGGTACGCAGTCGTGATGGAACAGATACCATTTGCCTTTATACTCGACAATTGAATGGTGGGTTGTCCAGCCCACGACAGGCTCCAGGATAACACCTTGATAGGTGAAAGGTCCATAGGGGCTGTCACCGACGGCATAGCAAAGGTAGTGGGAGTCGCCCGTTGAATATGAGAAGTAGTATTTCCCATTCTGCTTGTGCATCCAAGATGCCTCGAAGAAGCGGTGCGGGTCGTTAGCCTTTAGCGGTTCACCATTCTCATCGATGACAAGAACAGCCTTGGGTGCTTCAGCAAACTGCAGCACATCATCGGTCATGCGGGCAACACGGCTGGGCAGTGCCACCTCATCACCTTCGGGAAGCAGGGTAGGACGGAAGTTCTCCTCGCCTACTGATGCAGCCGGTTTCAGCTTGTTATCTCTGTACCATTGAAGCTGGCCACCCCAGATACCGCCGAAATAGCAATATACCTGACCGTCATCATCCTTGAACACACATGGGTCGATGCTGTAAGAGCCAATGATGGGAGCAGGCTCGGGCTTGAACGGTCCTTCGGGACGGTCGGCTACGGCAACACCAAGATGGAAGACCCCCGTGTAATCCTTTGCCGAGAAGATGAGATAGTATTTACCATTCTTCTCAACAACATCGTTGTCCCACATCTGTTTCTCTGCCCATGGCACCTGTTCAACATCAAGAATTACGCCATGATCAGTAACTTCTCCTTCCATCACATCCTCAACAGAGAGGACATGATAGTCTTTCATCTGAAAGTGTCCACCATCATCATCGAAACACTCACCACTGTCCCAGTCATGAGAAGGGTAGATGTAGAGCTTACCGTTAAACACGTTAGCCGACGGGTCGGCCATGTAATCCTTAGGAAATAGATATCTTGCTTTCATTATGTATAATAATATTTTAGGTTTGAAACTTCTTTATCTTAATTCTTTTTCTTTGTCGTCAGACCGATCAACTGCTGTACAATAGCCTTCGGATTGCTGTTGCGGTCGAAGAGAGTGGCGTAGTCGTGCCGTCCCCGGATGGGGAAGTCGTTACGCCAGGAGCACTTATCATTCAGGTTCCAGAATCCAATGCGCAGAATGTTGTCTTTATGACCGATGAGCATATTGAAAAAGTCCGTCCAGAACAAGTTGGCTTTTTTCTCCACCTCTGCCGGAAGTTTCTCAATATAAGGATCCTTATCGGGAGTATAAGTAAAACGGTCGCTTACGTTCGCGCCTGAGAAACCGTAGGGATTAGGCAGTACAGAGAGGTCCAATTCTGAGAAGAATGTAGGAACCCCAAGTGCTGCGATAGACCTGATGGCATAGTCATACTGGCTTACATAATCTGCAGCATCCTCCAGGATGAGATGCCCCTGCATTCCGATAGCAGTGATAGGCATGCCCTTGTCAATGAGAGGACGGAAGAAAGCCGTTACGCCATCCACCTTTGAGGCCTTGTTCATTGAGAAGTCGTTGTAATACAGCTCGGCAGTGGGGTCGGCTTCATGCGCATATTGGAATGCAAGAGGGATATAGTCGCTCCCCAGAATCTGCCAGAACAGACTTTTGCGTGGCGTTCCGTCATCCTCAAAAGCCTCATTCACAACGTCCCAGGCATCAACACGTCCTTTGAAGTGAGCCATCACAGTGGTGATGTGTTCCTTCATACGCTTCTTCAGCACCTCAGGAGAAACAAGCTTTCCTTCTTCATCGAAATGAAACCACGGAGCGCACTGCGAATGCCAGATAAGACAATGCCCCAGCACTTTCAGTCCGGCAGCCCGTGCCTTGTCGACGAATTGATCGGCCAAAGTAAAGTCATAGACACCTTCTTTGGGATGTATGACCTCACACTTCATGCAGTTTTCAGCCACGACCCATCCGAAGTGTCTGGTTATCATGTCCCAGTCGGAGGTCTGGTCTAATCCGACCATTCCCGTGTACTCCGCCTGTGAATTGCTTGGAGTCTCGGCCTTGACCTGCCACTGATTTACGCTGATACTCATTCGCCAGTAGTCACGGAAAGCATCCTTCAGCGTTGTAGGCTGTCCGAACACCGGAATCATCTGCAGAGCACACGCCAACAGGAGAAAAATCTTGATTCTGTATCTTCCCATTATCTCCTAATCCTTTTATTTATTACGAGCCTCAATAGCTTTATTGATTTCGTCTATCTTTTCGTCGCTCAGTTCATATTTAGAGATGATGAACATGGCAACGATAAGCAGAATGGCAGGGATGACACATACCAGCCAACGGATACCTTCCTGTGCCAGTGCTGGAAGAGTCTCCATGTTGTTCATGAAGTAAGCTCCGGCAGCATTTCCTACCGACATCATGGCAAAGGCAGTGATGAAGAAGAGGGCGATGACACGCAAAGGACGATTACGCATGAACTCGGTCCAAAGATCACTCACCTTCACATTCTTGGTCTCCTTTTCATCCATTACGACACGCTCCTTGGTCTGTGAGAAACAGAAGATGAGCAGTGCGAGGCCTACCAATGAGAAGATAAGCATGGTGAGGAACCAGGCGTGGGAGTCGTTGGGCAGATTACTGGATTCAGATGCAACGGGCTCATAGTTAACCAGCCACAAAACGAAGCCAGGAACAACGCCGCCTAATGCCATTCCAGCCTTAAAGAAAATACCGGTGAGTGCATTGACGATACCGGAGATACGTCTGCCGGTGGTGTACTCTCCGTAAGAAATCACCTCGGGGATGAGTGCCCACATATAACCCGTAGCTACGATGACACCAGTTGACTTAATGAATTGTGCAATGTAAACCCAGATGATATTCTCCTGTACAGTACCGATGCGGCTGATGATGTATAGTAATGCCATTCCGAAAATTGCGACGGAAAGGAAGATATAGAACATGTTCTTCTTACCGACTTTCTTCTTGATGGCAGGAACCAACGGCATGAAAATGAATGAGGGAAGTGAACCCAGACCCATGAACAGAGCCATCTGGATAGGCAGTTCGGCACCAGCCAGAACAGCAACAAGAATGGGTACGCCAGCTGAAACACATAATCCACCGACGTTAGCCATGAACATACGTACAGAGGTGAGGATGGTAATCTCGTCGGTGTCGCGGGTGAGCGATGAGTTCAACGCTCCGTATGGAACATTAATCAATGTGTAAAGCATCGACATTCCTACGTATGTGATATATGCATAGAGGATGGATGGCTTGAATCCGTCCCAGAAACAGAGAATAGCCAGAATAGTGAGCGGAATACCACCCATGACCAGATAGCTGCGGTACTTACCCAGTTTAGGATTGTGCTTGTCGACAAATGTTCCGACAAGGGGGTCCCAGATTACATCTACCAGACGTACGATGAGGAACATAGTACCAGCCAGACCTGCTGACTTGGCTGCGTCACCACCCAAGATATAAACGTCTGTATAGAAGAACAGTAGATACATGCAGATGGTCTGGTAAATCAGATTCTGCGCTAAGTCGCCTGCACCGAAACCGATGCGCTGTAGCCATGATAGTTTGTAGAAGCCTTTTGCTTCTTGCTGGTTCATAAATGTTTCCATATTATATGATTCCTAATTATTTGTTGTTTTCAGTTTTTATCTTGTCCTATGCCAATGCAATTCTCAGAATTCAGGGGCTTATTCACCCGTGATGATCTTTGCTGCATATTGTCCCATCACTTTGTAGCCTTCCGGGTTCAGGTGCAGCCAGTCATCTGTGTACTGCTTCTGTATCTTTTCTTTGTCTTGAGGGTCACGGACAAGTTTGTCGAAGTCGATGACGCCATCAAACTTCCCACTTGTTCTTATCCATTCGTTGACGACCTGACGAGCTGTCTCGTGAAAAACAGAGTACCAGCCGTTGCCTTTGAACGGTGTGATGGTAGCCCCGTACACTTTCTTTATACCCGCAGCATGTGCCTTGTCAATCAAAGTCTGATAAGCATCGATGAGCTTCTTTACCGTCTGTTCGGCATGGCCTGTTGTACCGATGTCATTTGTTCCCTGGAAGATGATAAGCGTCTCCACATTGCTTTGTCCGAGAATGTCACGGTCGAAACGCTTCAAAGCCGGTTCGGAAAGACCGCCGGCGACGACGCAGTTACCTCCGATACCCAGATTCAGTACTCCGGCAGGATTAGTGGGGATAAGCGTTTCTGCCATAATATCTGTCCAGCGGTTCTGCTTATTGGTGGTTGTTCCGCGGCCGTCAGTAATACTATTACCCAAGACAGCGATGGCTTTGCGTCCATTTGCTGGTACATCAATCTTGGTGATGTTGTACCAATGGTCAACACGCTCAAAAGTGTTGAATGCCTTTCCGGGCTTGATCGTTCCTTTAGCAATATAGGATGTTGTGCGACTTCCACGATGAGAGGTCGCATTTACAGGAACCTGCGCTCCATAGCAGACGGTAATGGAGAGTAGTTGCAGAGGTTTAAGGTTGTATTTTATAGGGTCGCTCCAAATCGTCTTTCCCGGTTGAATGGTCGTGTTATACTGGCCTTCGAATCGCAACACACGTGCGGTCTTGCGGTCGATGTCGCATGAGTCTTTAGCATCGGCAATATAAACACTCTTAATTTCTACAGGCTGAGCACTGAATTCGTTTGATAATTGTAATCGCAGGCAGTCGCCTCCAAGGCTCACATGAACGATTTGTCGTACGGAAGTGTTGTCCAAAGTTGTTTTTTGCGGCATGTCACCAGGTCCGGTAAACTCAGCGGCGGTACCCCATGTACCTGTCCATTGTTGTGCATTTAAGGCCAAAGCAAAAGTGGCCAAGAAGATAGTCAGTAGCTTTTTCATATTCTAAACGATTTTGATGCAAAGATAAAAAATGTTTTTGATAACGACGTACAGGTTTTGCAACCAATATATTTTATTTTGTATCATTTTATAAAAAAATACAGACTAAATTGTATTTTCTTCATAATAAGTTTTAATTTTGCGGAAGAAACTTAATAACTGAATTATGAATACAAGAATAAAAGCTAGCTTGCTGTTTTTGTTTACCATGCTGGCAACTGTGCAGCCGATTCTGGCTGCTGAAAAGTTCGTCAGTTTTTCTGGTGGAGATTGGCAACTCACTTCCGGGGGAACCGTGAGTATTTATGTGGATGCAAACGATCTGAAAGGTGTCAATCGTGCTGCTCAGGATCTGACGAAAGACATTCAATTGGTTTGCGGAGTCCCCTCTTCTGTTGTCCATGAAGGGAAGGCAACGATTATTGCCGGTACGTTAGGCCATTCTGCCATCATTGATGAAATGGCTAAAAAAGGTGTGATAGACAAAAAGGAACTGGTTGGAAAGAATGAGAAATATATTATAACATCTGTTGATAACCAGCTGATTATTGCCGGAAGTGACCGTCGAGGCACTATCTTTGGAATCTATGAATTGTCTCAACAGATTGGTGTATCGCCCTGGTACTGGTGGGCTGATGTTCCTGTCGAGAAACATGAACGTATCTATATCAAAAATGGTACTTATACAGATGGAGAACCTGCCGTCCGCTATCGTGGACTGTTCCTCAATGATGAGGCACCCTGTCTCACTTCTTGGGTGAAGAACAGATTCGGTACTGGTTTTGGAGGACATGAGTTTTATTCACATGTCTTTGAGTTAATCCTGCGTCTGAAAGGTAATATGCTTTGGCCTGCCATGTGGGGATGGGCCTTTTATGCAGATGACTCTTTAAATGGTAAAACTGCCGATGAAATGGGAGTTATTATCGGAACGAGCCACCATGAACCGATGGCACGCAACCATCAGGAATGGGCACGTCACAGAAGAGAATACGGGGCATGGAACTATCAGACGAATAAGGCTGTTCTCGACCGCTTTTTCCGCGAAGGAATCGAGCGTATGCGTGGTACAGAAGATATCGTAACCATTGGAATGCGTGGTGACGGAGATGAGGCGATGAGTGAAGAAGCAGATACCCGTCTCTTGCAGGATATCGTAAAGAACCAGCGAAAGATAATTAGTGAGGTAACGAAGAGACCGGCAAATGAAACTCCGCAAGTGTGGGCTTTGTACAAGGAAGTGCTCGACTATTATGATAAAGGTATGCGTGTGCCTGACGATGTCATCATGCTTCTCTGTGACGATAACTGGGGAAATGTCCGTCGTGTACCAACAGGGAAAGAGCGTAAGCATAAAGGTGGATGGGGATTGTACTACCATGTCGACTATGTAGGAGCACCTCGCAATAGTAAGTGGTTGAATGTGACTCCCTCACAGAACATGTGGGAACAGCTGACACTGGCATACGAAAATGGCATTGACCGTATGTGGATTCTCAATGTCGGCGACCTGAAGCCTATGGAATATCCAATTACCTTATTCATGGATATGGCGTGGAATCCTAAGTCTGTCGATGTAGATGTGGTGGAAACACATACACTTCCTTTCTGTGAGCAGCAGTTCGGTAAGCAGGAAGCCGCAGAAGCAGCTCGACTTCTCAATCTCGCATGTAAGTATAATGGAAGGATAACGGCTGAGATGTTGGATGCAAGAACCTATAATCTTGAGAATGGAGAATGGGAACGTGTCGTCGGAGATTATGTACAGCTGGAGGCTGAGGCTCTTCGCCAGTTCATAAGACTTCAGCCGCAGTTCCGTGATGCTTACCGTGAGCTGATTCTTTTCCCCATACAGGCAATGGGGAATGTCTATGCCATGTATTATGCCCAGGCAATGAATCAGAAACTGGCTAAGGAGGGTAATCCTGATGCTAACAAGTGGGCAGCACGCGTGAAGGAGTGCTTCAAGCGTGACTCACTGCTTTGTGCAGAATACAACAATGATATTGCCGGCGGCAAATGGGCAGGTATGATGACTCAGAAGCATATCGGCTATACTTCATGGAATGATAATTTCCCGGCTGACCGCCTGCCTGCCGTAAAGAGTGTTGAGGACAAGCAGAGTGGAAATGTCTTCATTGGCGAGAATGGCTGCGTCGTTATGGAAGCTGAACACTTCTATGCACGACAAGAGGCACAACAAGCTAAATGGACTGTGATTCCTGGAATGGGAAGAACACTGAGTGGAGTGACACTGATGCCATATACACAACCTGTCAATGGGGCAAGTCTGTCGTATCGTTTCCAGCTGGGAGAGAATGTTCCCGAAACGAAATCAGTGAAAGTCAGGATTGTCGTGAAATCGACCCTTGACTACTTAAATAAAGGTGGATTGACTTATACTGTTCGTTTGGACGAAGGGGAGGCTAAAACCGTCAACTTTAATGCAAATCTGAACGAGGATCCGAAGAATATCTATAGTGTCTATTATCCTACGGTTGCTAAACGAGTGGTGGAAAGTGTCATAGAACTCCCGTTGAATACTCCTAACGGGAATCATACGCTGACAATTAGTCCCAATGATCCTGCGATTGTCTTTGAAAAGATTGTCATTGATGCAGGAGGCTACCGTCCATCGTATCTCTTTGGCAAGGAGTCACGCCGTTTCCAGGAATAATACGGTGAGAGTGGAGTGGAATTTAGAACGATAAAACAATAATTTAATAAGAATATTCACAAAGATGAAGAAGTTACTGCTGTACATTTCGATGTTTTTTGTTATTCTGGGCGTTTATGCTGAGGATGGTTCGCAACTCTGGCTGCGCTATGATTATATAGGTACTGCCGACGTCGTGTCTTCGGGTCATACCCCTGTTATTGACGTGGCAATAAAGGAGCTGCACGACTACTGGAAGGGCGAAAAGGTGAAACTTACGGTGAACGATGCTGATGAAAGGTTTAAGAAAGGAGGGAATTCTTCTTATGTCATTCACAGGACTGCCGATGGGATAGAAATAGTAGGGTCTACCGAAACATCAGTGCTTTATGGAGCATACGATCTGTTACGTCAGCAGAAGACAGGTATCTGGAATTTAGGAAAGGTGATGAGTTCTCCTTTCTCGCTCCGGATGCTGAATCATTGGGATAACATTAACGGTTCCATAGAGCGAGGCTATGCCGGTAAAAGCCTTTGGAAGTGGGAGCAGATTAATGAGAACATGGCTAAAGAGAATGAAGCTCTGTATTGCCGTATCATTGAATATTGCAGGGCTAATGCTTCGTTAGGCATTAATGGAAGTGTACTGAATAATGTCAATGCTTCGCCAAATATTCTTACACGTCCTTACCTTGAGAAAGTGAAAGTGCTGGCAGACATCTTCCGTCCTTATGGCATACGCGTTTACTTGAGCATTAACTTTGCTTCGCCAATGGCGCTTGGAGCAACCAAAACAGCTGACCCGTTAAATAAAAAGGTTCAGCGTTGGTGGGTGAAGAAGGCTGCTGAGATCTATTCGTTGATACCCGACTTTGGCGGCTTTCTGGTAAAAGCCAATAGTGAGGGACAGCCTGGTCCTGGCGACTATGGACGTACGCATGCTGACGGTGCCAACATCCTGGCTGATGCGCTGGCTCCCTACAAAGGTACTGTTATCTGGCGTTCTTTTGTCTACGGTGCCAACCATAAAGGAGAAGACCGTGTAAAGCAGGCTGTATCTGAATTCAAGCCAATGGACGGTCAGTTCCGTGAGAACGTAATCCTTCAGTCGAAGAACGGACCACTCGATTTCCAGCCCCGCGAGCCTTATGCTCCCATCTTTGATAACATCACTCAGACTCCACAGATGGCTGAACTGCAAATCACCCAGGAGTATCTTGGACAATCGATACATCTCGTCTATCTTTCGCCGATGTGGAAAGAGTTCTTCTCTTATGTTTCACCCAATAAACTGATGGGCATAGCTGGTGTGGCAAACATCGGTGACGATGTAGACTGGTGTGGTCATCATTTCTCACAGGCTAACTGGTATGCCTTCGGACGACTGGCATGGAATCCTGAGCTGACTTCCGAGGAGATTGCCGAGGAATGGCTTGTGCAGACATTTACAGACCGCTATGCTTTTGTCAAGGTCATGCGCGACCTGATGATGCGCAGTCGTGAGGCGTGTGTGGATTATATGATGCCACTGGGACTGCATCACATCTTCTCGTTCGACCATCATTATGGTCCAGAGCCTGACGGTTTTATTCGCACGTATCCATTAGAGTGGTGTCCTGTCTATTACCACAAGGCCGACAAGAACGGCATCGGTTTCGACCGCACAACAGCAGGGTCGGGAGCCACCACACAATACAGGGAGCCTTATAGTAATATATATAATAAGGTGGAAACGTGCCCGGAGAATCTGCTGTTGTGGTTCCATCATCTGCCATGGAATTACAAGATGAAAAACGGACGCACACTGTGGGAGAATCTTCAGGAGCGTTATAATGCAGGAGTCAGGGAAGTGATGACTTATCGGCCCATTTGGAAGATGATGCGTCCCTATGTTGATGAGCAGCGGTGGCAGGAAGTGGACGCTCGTCTGAAGCTGCAAGAGGCGAATGCCAAGGAGTGGCGCGATGTCTGTCTGAAGTATTTCGGCTCGTTCGTCAACTGATTTTCCTTTAGATAGTTCTCTGTAAAGATTTAAATTTGTATATTTGCAGCGATATATTACTATTACTGCAAACGGAAAACAAAATGAAACGACTGGTAGGTTGTATCATATCAGTTATGTGTGTCGTAGCTCTCAATGCTCAGGTTCTTCTCCGGAATTTGGGTGAAAGGGCATTTCTGGAAGTGGATGGTCAACCCATGCTCATTCTTGGAGGTGAACTGAGTAATTCTGCAGCGACATGTGTACAGGATATAGATAGGGTGATGCCGCAGATGAAGGCGGCAGGTCTAAACACCGTCTTGGTGCCAGCACAATGGGATCTGATAGAACCGGAAGAGGGGCACTACGACTTTTCTTTGATTGATACCACCATCTTCAGGGCACGTGAGAACGGTCTGAAAGTGATTTTTCTTTGGTTTGGTGCATGGAAGAATTCGATGTCTTGTTATGCGCCATTATGGTTTAAGGAGAATGTGAAGCGATTTCCTCGTGCGATGACCCATCAGGGTAAGCCGCTGGAGATTGCTTCTGCCTTTTCTGAAAATGTGTTTGAGGCAGACAATAGAGTGTTTGCATCTTTCATGCAGCACATTAAGGAGATAGATGGCAAAGAGCATACCGTCATCATGATACAGGTAGAGAATGAGATTGGCATGCTTGAAGATGCCCGCGACCATTCTCCATTGGCTCAAAAGGCATATAATGAGCTGATTCCCGGTAAACTTAGAAAAGTCTTGGGCATAAATAGTGCGGTGAAATGGAGTGATGTTATTCCTGCCGACCAGTACACAGGTGATGAAGTACTTGCCTTTCACGAACAGTTTATGGCATGGCATTATGCCTGTTACGTGGAGCGTCTGGCACTGACCGCCAAGCATATTTACGACATCCCGCTCTTTGTGAATGCAGCGATGAATAGTCGTGGCAGGAAACCTGGTGAAT
Organism: uncultured Prevotellaceae bacterium; assembly: GCA_902762325.1. GTDB lineage: Bacteria > Bacteroidota > Bacteroidia > Bacteroidales > Bacteroidaceae > Prevotella. Next base: position 16,267 of record CACWNV010000049.1, read on the forward strand.
ACCCTTCTGCCGGTCCGTTGGCTCACTTAGCCGACATCTGGAAATTGGGGGCACCACACATTAGCTTTCTTGCACCAGATATCTATGATACCGGTTTTAAGGGATGGGCTCAGAAGTACGACATGGGAAAGAAGAATCCCCTCTTCATCCCTGAATCGAAGTGCTGTGTGAATAGTGGTGTGCGTTCAATCTATGTCTTTGGGGAACACGAGGGTATCGGTTTCAGTCCCTTTGCCATTGATCGTGGGACCGATGCTGAATTAGGACAGGTGTCGCAAGCTTATTCCATGTTGAAGGAGCTTTCCCCTATACTTTTAAAATATCGTGGAAAGAATATGATAAGAGGAGTCCTCTTCGATCAGGAAGAAAAAGAGACAGTGATAGAGGAAGACGACCGGATACTCACGTGCCGGCATTATTTCACCTTGCCTTGGGATGCCCGTGCTACCGATGGGTCAGTATGGCGTGAAGGCGGAGCAGTTATTGTTCGTCTGAATAGCAATGAGTATATCATTGCGGGCAGTGGCGTTGTGGTGACATTCCAAACCAGGACGGAACATAGACAGACAGAGAACCTGCGTCTTGGTGAAGATGGGTTTGCAGAATCGGGTAGTGGACAGGGGAGAAACGTAGCCAGTCCTGTCTTTAGTGGCAAAAGAATCGGCATAGGAACAGTTGATGAGGTGCATGTCGGACCAGATGGTACATTAGTATATCAGCGAAGACTGAATGGCGATGAAGATCATCAGGGACGTCATGTCCGAATTGGCATAGATGACTACCAGATATTACATGTAAGACTCTACGAGTATTAGCAAAAAGTTGCCCTGATGGTTTAATGCTTTTGTTTATTTGCGGTGACCAAATACTCGTTTTATCGTTAAAATGTTTTGTGGTTATCATTGATTTCTGTACCTTTGCATTTAATAAAATTAAAGTGGTATGACATATACGATTGAGAAGATTGCAACGCTGATAGGCGCACATCATTATGGAAGTGAGAATGCTGTCGTCCGTTTTGTATTGACAGACAGTCGTTCATTGTGTTTCCCTGAAGAAACGCTGTTTTTCGCATTGACTTCGCCGCGTGCCGACGGACATAAATATATACCGGAGTTGTATAGGCGTGGGGTGCGCAGCTTTGTGGTCTCCAAGGATTCTGAATATGGGATTGCTCATTCCGAAGCGGTAATCAGTCAGTTCCCCGAAGCTTGTTTCCTGCAGGTGATTAATCCGTTGGCAGCATTGCAGCGGTTGGCTGAGCGTCATCGTGAGGAATTTGACATTCCTATCGTAGGTATAACGGGCTCCAACGGAAAGACTGTGGTGAAGGAATGGCTGTATCAGTTACTGCTTCCTTCACAGAAGATAACCCGTTCCCCCCGGAGTTACAACTCACAAGTGGGCGTTCCGCTTTCTGTCTGGCTGCTGAACGATCATTCCGAGGTTGGCATCTTTGAAGCTGGAATAAGCCAGCCGGGAGAGATGCAGGCTTTGCATGATATCATTCAGCCTACCATCGGTGTGTTTACACATCTGGGTTCAGCCCATCAGGAGAATTTCCGGTCATTGGAAGAGAAGTGTCTGGAAAAGATGCAGCTGTTCCATGATTCCCAAGTGGTGATTTATCCGAGCGATAATGATGTCGTGAGCCGTTGTGTGCGTCGTTCCAGTTATAGCGGACAGCGGTTGGGATGGTCGAGGACCAATGCAAATGCTCCCTTCTATGTCAAGGATGTGGAGTCGGATGGGCAGAGTAGTACTATCCACTACGTATATGAAGGTACAGAGGGTGCTTATTCTATTCCCTTTATAGATGAGGCTTCCATAGAGAATTCCATTACCAGCTTTATTGTAGCTCTCCAATTAGGGCTTCCTGCTGATGAACTGACAGAACGAATGCCAGGTTTAGTACCCGTTGCGATGCGTCTTGAGGTGAAGGAAGGACAAAGGGGATGCACCCTGATAAATGACAGCTATAACTCGGATGTGAACTCTTTGGATATAGCACTTGACTTCATGAACCGCCGTCGAGACGATAACAACCGGCATCGTACGCTGATATTAAGTGATATCCTGCAAAGTGGCGTACCCGCTGGGCGGCTTCTTCAGGATGTTCTGGAGTTGGCGGTAAAACGAGGTGTTGATAAGTTTATTGGCATTGGTGAAGAGATGTCAAGGGAAAGTGGTGTCGCAGACAAGGAAGGGTTGTCCCGTCCCGAACTGGTTTATTTCTTTGATACCGTTGAAAGTTTCATCGGCTCAGAAGTCTTCCGCGATCTGCACGACGAGGTGATTCTGCTTAAGGGAGCACGTCAGTTTAAATTTGAGAGAATTACCGACTTGTTGGTGAACAAGGTGCATGAGACGATTCTTGAAGTCAATTTGAGTGCAATAGTTGACAATCTGAACTATTATCGCTCGTTCATGAAGCGTGGGACAAAGTTGGTCTGTATGTTAAAGGCCGATGCTTATGGAAGTGGGGCAATAGAGATTGCCAAGACCTTACAAGACCATCGTGTGGATTATCTTGCCGTTGCCGTTGCCGATGAAGGAGTGATGCTCCGTAATAATGGAATCACCAGTAACATAATAGTGATGAATCCGGAGATGTCTTCCTTCAAGACATTGTTCGATTATGAACTGGAACCAGAGGTATATTCTTTCCGCCTGTTGGATGCACTTATTAAGGCAGCGAGAAAAGAAGGTATCACCAACTTCCCCATCCATGTTAAAATCGATAGCGGTATGCACCGGCTCGGTTTTGAAGAAAAGGATATAGATAAGCTCATCGACTGTCTGCAACACCAGACAGCATTAATCCCCCGTTCTGTCTTCAGTCATTTTGTCGGATCTGATAGCGATAATTTCGATACATTCTCCACTCATCAGTTCGATCTCTTTGACAGGGTCAGCAGACGACTTCAGGACAGTTTCGACCACAAGATCCTGCGTCACATCTGTAATACAGCAGGTATTGAACATTTCCCTGAGCGCCAATTGGATATGTGTCGTCTCGGACTTGGTCTTTATGGTGTTAATCCCATTGACAATTCAATTATAAATAGTGTCTGTACGCTTAAGACCACAATCCTGCAGATCCGGCAGGTTCCTGCTTCAGATACCGTGGGATACTCTCGCAAAGGTGTTTTGTCCCGGGATAGTGTTATTGCCGTTATCCCCATTGGCTATGCAGACGGCTTGAATCGTCATCTGGGCAACCGTCATGCTTATTGTCTGGTGAACGGACAGAAAGCTCCCTACGTCGGGAACATCTGTATGGATGTAGCCATGATAGACGTGACGGACATCGACTGCAAGGAAGGTGATACCGTGGAGATATTCGGCGACCATCTTCCAGTGACCGTTTTATCAGATGCGCTCGATACAATTCCGTATGAGATACTCACAAGTGTCAGCAATCGGGTAAAACGAATTTACTTTCAAGATTAATCATCCAACCGGCATTTACTTCCCTTGAAGAAGATGCCGGTTGTTTTTTTTCCCATGTACGCATTCTTTTACAAATATTTTTATTACCTTTGCATGGAATAATCTATAATACGTAAGAGCAATAACTTAAATAATCATTTATGGAACAAGTATTCAGCTATATCATTAGCTTAGGAGCCAGTGTGATGATGCCTATTCTTTTCACCATCATCGGCTTGTGTATTGGAATGAAGTTTGGAAAGTCACTCAAGAGTGGTCTTTATGTGGGCGTCGGTTTTGTCGGTTTGGGTATTGTGACGGCTCTGCTGACCACCAACTTTGGCAGTCCGCTTGATTCCTTCTCGAAAATCTTTAACCTTGACCTGAGCGTGTTTGACATGGGCTGGCCTGCCGCTGCTGCCGTAGCCTACAACACGGCTGTGGGTGCACTGATTATCCCCATCTGTCTGGGCGTCAACTTCTTATTGCTCATTACTAAATGCACCCGCACGGTGAATATTGACTTGTGGAACTACTGGCACTTTGCCTTCATCGGTGCCGTTGCCTATTTCGTGATGGATCAGTCGCTGGCTTGGGGCTATTTTGCCGCCATCGTCTGCTACATCATCACATTGGTAATGGCTGACCTCACCTCCGACCGTTTCCAAAAGTACTATCCTGAGTGGCAGGGCATCTCTATACCCCAGCCTTTCTGCCAGAGCTTCACCCCGTTTGCCATTGGTATCAACTGGCTGCTCGACAGGATCCCCGGGTTCTCCAAGCTCGATATTGATGCCGAAGGCCTGAAGAAGAAGTTCGGTGTTCTCGGTGAGCCGATCGTATTGGGAGTCATCGTCGGTGCCATAATAGCTGCCCTGGCACACCTGAATCACTTCGGTGATATGGAAAGCTATAGGGTATCGCTGGAGGAGGCGTTGAAAAGTAAG
>CACWNV010000050.1 GCA_902762325.1 uncultured Prevotellaceae bacterium
TAGTCCATGCGCATGCTTTTGCTGAATGTACTTTGATACGGAAAAATACTGTCAAGAAGCTCAAGTGCGGAATCGGGACGTTCATTCATGAGCCGTTTGGCTCTTTCAAATGTCTCGTGGTAAGCGTTTTGCATGGTGCATCCGGCAAAAAGCAAGACGACAGTCAACAATAAGAATATGTTTTTCCTCATAGTCAAAATGGTCATGTGACAATTGTTCCTGAATGCAAAGATATAACAAAATAAGGAGAATGGAGAATAAAGAAGTAAAAAGAAGTTGAAAAAAGAGGTTCAACAGCAAATGATGACAATGGTGTTGATGTGAAAAATCCCGACAAAAACTTGTCGGAGAAAAGTGATGAAAGAGAAGTTAAAATCTGTAAAAGTCGATTCTTCATTCTTTATTCTTCATTCTTCATTTTCCCATCGCTTAGCTTTCGCATTGCGAAAGATAAGGGTTGACCGCGCCAAAGGTTATGTTTCATCGCCTCAAACATGGTCTTTCACACGACGAAACATGGTCTTTCGCGCGACGAAACCTAAGCTCTCGCAAATTCGTATTTTGTAAACCGCCCGTTTACAGATACAAATCCGTGTAACTATTTGTCATCCAACACTTTATGAAAAACCTCAAAAAATGGCGTTTTTTCGTCCGAGTGACCCTTTCGTTGTCAGCACCCCCTGTTTTTTGGGCTCAAAATTCGAATATTTCTTAACAAATCCGGGGATTTCAAATTCCCCTCAGACGGAAAGATATTGCAGACAAAATATAAGGGCAGCTGTCATGACCGACAACTGCCCTTTGTATCATCTGAAAGCGGTTTGATTACCAGAGGTCGAGACGCTGTTCTTTGGGGATGAACATCTTGTCACCTTCTTTCACGCCGAATGCCTCATACCACATGTCGATATGCGGCAGAGCACCGTTCACGCGCCATTCACCCAAAGAGTGAGGATCGTTCTTCACCCTCTGACGAATCTCCTGCTCGGTGATGTTCTGTCCCCATACACCTGCATAGGCGATGAAGAAACGCTGGTCGGCTGTAAAGCCATCCTTCACCTTCAACGGCTTCTTTGCTGTTGCATTCTTGTAAGCATACCATGCCACTTGCAGTCCTCCGTGATCGGCAAGGTTCTCACCCAATGTCAGACGACCGTTGGCGTTCAAACCAGGAAGCACCTCGATGGCTGAGAAGAAACGGTCGTAAAGGTCTGCACGCTGATTGAAGCCCTCGGCATCGGCGGCAGTCCACCAGTCGTGCATGTTGCCAGTAGCGTCAAACTGCCTTCCCTGATCATCAAATCCGTGAGTCATCTCATGACCGATCACCACACCGATAGCACCATAGTTGAAAGCCTCATCAGCCTTGGGATCGAAGAACGGATATTGAAGGATACCAGCCGGGAAGCAGATCTCATTGGTGGTCGGGTTATAGTAGGCGTTCACCGTCTGAGGAGTCATGTACCACTCGTCACGATCGACAGGCTTACCAGCCTTCTCCTCGATGTGCTTGTTATGAAGCCACATCCTTACAGCCATCATGTTCTCATAGTACGACTTCTGCGGGTCAATCTGCAACTTAGAATAATCAGTCCACTTGTTGGGATAGCCAATCTTCACATAGAACGTATTCAGCTTCTTATGTGCGTTCTGCTTTGTTGAGTCGCTCATCCACTTCTGCGCATCGATACGCTCACCCAGAGCAACCTGCAAGTTACGCACAAGTGTTTCCATCTGCTTCTTTGACGTAGCAGGGAAATAACGGTCACAATACATTTTTCCCAAAGCCTCGCCCATGGCACCCTGCACGGCATTGGTTGCACGACGCCAAAGAGGATAATCCTGCTGACGACCTGTCATGGTACGGCCGAAGAAGTCGAAGTTTGCCTCACGAATCTCATCACTCAGCATTCCGGCAGCACCAGAGATCACATCCCACTCCATGTATGCACGCAAGTCATCGGCAGTCATCGCATTAAGAAGTTTGTCGATACCCTCCATGAACTTCGGCTGACCGACCACCATCTGCTGGATATACTCACTCTTCACGCCTTCAGCATTCGCCATCTCCTCAAAGGGAATGTTCGGACAAAGAGCCTTCAGTTCGTTGAGGGTCATCTTGTTATAGTTCGCCTGTGGGTCGCGAAGCTCAGTACGGCTCTTGGATATCAGTGCCACAGAGGTCTCAAAGCGGAACACGGCATCACGCTTTGCCTCAGCCTGAGCCTTTGTAAAGCCGAAGAGCTGGAACATCCGTGCGATGTGCTCACGATAAGCCTCGCGAATCTTCACGGTAGCCTCATCGTTGTTCAGATAGTAGTCGCGTTGTCCGAGTGTCAGTCCGCCCTGAGAAACATTCAAGATGTTCTCCGTCACATTCTTCTCATCGGCTCCGAAGCCTGAGCCGAACGGCACGCCATATCCCATAGGTGCATACTTCAACTGTAGTTTCTGAAGGTCTGCCTTCGTACGGGCAGCCTCCATCTCGTCCAGTAACGGCTTCACCGGAGCAATTCCCTCCTGATTGCGACGTACTGAATCCATGGCGAGCTTGTAGAAATCAGAGAGCTTCCTTTCGGTAGAACCCTCGGCAAAGGTCTTCTTCTGCAAATCTCCCAGGATAGCATTGATGCGCTTATTGTTGTCTTCCTGCAACTGGTCGAAACTGCCAAAACGCGAATAGGCAGCAGGAAGGGGATTCAGCTTCTGCCATCCTCCTGTTGCAAACATGTAGAAGTCGTCCTGCGGCTTCACCGTTTTATCAAAATTCTCAGCCTTAAGCCCCGACTTGTTCTGAGCCATTCCGGCGACTGGCATCACCATCATCAAGGCCATCGGGATCATTTTACTCATTTTCATATCCTATAAAATATAATTTTGTGATAACTTCTGCAAAGGTACAAATTTATCAATTAAAACGCTGACTTTTCGTTTTTATTTTAACGATAACGACCAATTCCCCCATGAAAACCAGCCTTTCTGTTATACCAATAGACAACAAACCGATTATAACTACCCATGGCATGAGGGAAATAGGGTTAACGATTCTTAATTTTCCCCATCTTTTGGTCATCAAGATGACAGAGGTGCATATATTTGTATAGAGTCCTTTTCATTAAAAGACTGATATGATACAAAACGAGAAAGATATATTACAACATATTGTCAGTGCAAATCCAGATAGGTTTCTACTCATCTTTCGTGCTTTCGAAAGGCAAATCAAAATCTATGTCTGTCGTGTCATCTCTACACGGGAAGATGCGGAGGAAGTGGTGCAAAACACGTTCATGAATGCCTTCCGACATCTTGATGATTACAAACCAGAACGTGCTTCGCTCCTGACATGGCTTATGCGCATTGCTACCAATGAGATACGAATGTACTTCCGTAAGAAACAACCGTCGCTTGTCTCATTGGATGAGGAGGAAGAACCCCTGTTACTTGTCTCAGATGACGAGGCTGACCAGATTCTCATGGAAACGACAGAGAATCGAATAACCCATTTGCAACGAGCCATCCGACTTCTTTCTGCCGACGAACAATTACTATTGCAACTCTATTACACCGAACAACGGTCTTTGCGTGATATTGCCTTTATCATTGATACAAATAAGCCTTTGGTTGAAAACGATACACATCGAATAGAAAACCAATTGGCGCAACGGCTTCATCGCATTCGTAAAAAACTCAGTTTGATTATCATAAAAATGGAAAAAGATGAAAAACAATAAACCTACTACCAACATGCAGTCTCAACGGAATAATCCTGAACATGACCAAGCATTGAAAGAGGCTTTGCATCGTATAGACGTGGAGGCTCAACAAACCACCTTTTCCGATGATTTTGAGAAACGATTGATGGATCAATATGATGCAACCATGCACCATGAAGGTGAAAATAAAGTGGTTAGGATGAAAAGGAAAATCCGTATAGCTGCTGCTTGCATAGCTTTATTGGTCATCAGTGGATTGGCATACGCGGTACTATATAAAGCCTTGAGCAAATCATCTACGACCACGGAAATGACAAGTACAAATGTTGTTTCTGAAAAAAACGGAATGGAAACAAATGAAATTCCAGTTATCCGTTTTGAGAATGTACGTCTTGATAGTATGCTTTCGGTTGTTGCAAAGGAATATCATCGGGTGCTCTATTTCAGAGACGACCAACCGCGAAACTTGCGTATCTCTACAACATGGCAACCACAACTACCATTGTCAGTATTGGTTAACGTGATGAATGAGCTTGACGGATTTCAGCTTGTAGTTACTGATGATACGATTTTCGTAGAGAAAAAGGCGAAGGAGGGTGAACGATGAACAAGCATTCCTATCTCATAACGCTCGTGCCACTTCGTTTGCTATTCCTGCTTGTGCTTAGTTTGATGGTCGCTTCCATGCAAGGACAAGATGAAAATGTGGTAAGTCTGGATTACATGAAAGCACCTTTGTCTAAAGCGCTCGACACACTAAGGGCTTATACGAATGACTACAATATTACTTTCGTACACAATGACATTGAGCATTTGCAGGTAACACTACGTGCCAAAAACCAGACGATTCCCGATGCCGTGGAATTGATTTGTAAGGGACAACCCGTTAAGGTGAAAATAAAAGGCAATGACATCATCGTGAAATACTTGCCTGACCGTGACCGAACTATTGCTTTGTGGGGACACGTACGCGACTCTTTTACGAAACATGGTATATTAGGAGCGAAAATCTCCCTTATCAATGAAGATGGAGTCGTTTTGGATACTACGCGAACATGGCAACCTAACAATGACCGTGATGATGCCGTCTATCGGTTCGAGGTTCCCGTAGCACCACGAAAATATCGTTTCCTTGCTGAACATCCTGATTACGATTCCACATCGGTGGAGTATTCTTTGCGACATGTGGCACGTAATGATTTCTTTGATGTTCCGCATACATTCATGCAGAAGAAGACACTTCAATTGAATGGAGGCGATTTAGGGGAAGTGGTGGTGAAAGCCACGAAGGTACAAATGGTCTATCGTGGTGATACGCTTGTCTATAATGCCGATGCATTCAATGTGCCTGAAGGTTCTATGCTTGATGCCATTATCAAACAAATGCCTGGCGTAGAACTGAAAGCCAATGGAGAGATTTACGTGCAGGGGCGTAAAGTGGATTTCCTAACGCTCAATGGAGAAAACTTTTTCAAGGGAAAGAACAAGATATTGCTTGAAAACTTACCTTACTATACGGTAAAAAACATTGAGGTGTATGAAAAACAGACGGAGAAGAGCGAATGGTTAGGGGTGCAAGAAGCACCGAAGGATTACGTGATGGACGTAGTTCTCAAACGAGAATACCGCAAAGGTTACTTGGCTAATCTGCAAGCTGGTGGTGGCACTGAAGGACGTTATGTGGGAAGAGCTTTCGGTCAGCGATACACCGACCATTCCAGTCTCAACGTCTTCTTCAACGGAAATAACATCAACGAACAGGAGAATCCAGATAACAAAGGAGATTGGAGTTCGTCAAAGGCGCAACGAGATGGAACTTTCAATATGAAGAAAGGTGGTGTCAACCTATCCATCAACGACAAGGACAAACGCTGGACGGAACAAATGAACATGGAGGTAGTAGGACTCCGTCAGCACAAGGAGGAACATACATCCACCGAACATTTCCTATCGAAAGGTAATGAGTTCTCACGCAACATCAGCAACCAACGCTATCGTGATTTCCAGATCGGTGGCAGCAATACCTTTACATTAAGAAAACCTTTTTGGTTTCGTAATGTCATTGGCATTTACTATGGCCACAACACCAGTCATGGCTATCAGCGCTATGGCCGATTCACAAAAGACCCGTCGTGGATAGGCGGTCCACAGATAGTACTTGATTCGGCTTTCCACTATAGTCCCGAACTGATGAATGTGTTGGTGAACATGCGTAACAATGATGACACTGGTAGCGAGACTAACTGGTTTGCGGAGTACAAACCCAATCTGAGCTATAAGTTTATATGGGGTGATGATATCGACCTATGGGGTAGATTCTTCTACGAGAATCATCGGCAGAAAGAGAACGAACAAGTGTTGACCGAAGGTTATAGTAGTGACCAACGCAACAAACAATTGGTGTACGACAATAAGTACCTCAATTGGGAGGCAGGCGTGCAATACACCATTCATAGTCATTCCCATTGGAACTACCGTGCTGCCGTAGGGTATTATTATAAGCGGAATAAGGAAGAGAATGAGCGGTATTTATCACCCCTGCCTGGGGGGAAGGCTACGGGGGAGCGAGCTCTGCTCGGGATGAGTGAAGGGGGTGGACTTGACCTCCGTAATAGTTACACCTACACCTTCTCCTGCAAACGTGTTACACCTATGGCGATGATTTACTATCAACGTGACAATCAAAAGAAGCATCGAAGTACTTGGTTCAGTTTCAGAGTGCCTCTACATATTGAAAAACAACAGATTGCCTATCGTTCTGATACGACATTCGCTCGTCATATAGTATTGCCTACACCAGAGATACGCTACGAGTGTTCCTATAATCAGGGATTGAATTTCCTTTATTTCACATACAACACAGAGTATTTCACGCCTACGATGCTCAACATGGTCAACACGTTCTTCGATTATGATCCGTTGAACATTCAGATGGGTAACGGTAATCTGAAAAATAGTTTTAAGCATCGGTTTGTGGTGAACTATAAGATAGGACAGAAAAGTCATAATCAATATCTTCGGTTTGATGGTGGAGTGAATATCCATCAAAATCAGATTGTAAGAGGACAGACTTACGATCCACGAACGGGAGTCACATACTATCAATACGCTAACGTCAAAGGCAATTGGGATTCATGGGGGCAATTAAGCTTTGGACGTATGCTTGATGCACAAAATCGATTGTGGTTTGAGACACGTACAGGATTAAGCTATACCCATTATGTGGGAATCTCGGCATTGTTAGAAGAGTCTAATGGCAAGAGTGTTGTCACGAGTTGGAGTTTCCCGATACGTACTTTATTGCGCTATAGGTTAAACAAACTCACCGTGAGCGGAAACCTTAACTATGCAAAGACATGGAATAAGTACATAGTTCATTCACGTGGTTCAGAAACTCACTTCCAACCAACTACCATTCAATATGGACTATCTGGCCAGTATGAGATTCCTATCCTTCAGGGAAGTGATGGACGAGGATTGCAAATAGCCACCGACATGATGCTGTATGTGAAACGTGGATATGGCGACTCTTCCATGAACACCAATGACTTTGTTTGGAACGCCTCCATCGCTAAGTCGCTATGGAAAAATAAGGTAGTGGTAAAGTTAGAGGGATTCGACATTCTCAATCAACTCTCAAATATCTATAGCACAGTTGATGCACAAGGGCGTGTGGAGACATGGCGCAACATGGTGCCGTCGTTCGTGATGCTTCACCTGCAATGGCATTTCTCCCGGTTGCCGAAAAAAAGGTAAAGTCTCCAAGTGTTTCATGAGGGATTCTTTTGTCTAAAAAAATCGTTAAAGAAAGATACAGTAGCACCGGATTAAGAAAATAAACTATATCTTTGTAGATTAGATTATCAAACACGGTTTACGATGAATAGCATCTTCATTTCAAAGAAACACCATCAAGTACTGCAAGTGGGGCTGGTCGTGGCGCTCTTCTCCGTTGCTATCAGTCACGTCCATCGCCTGTCCCCCACTCCCATTTCAGGCTATAACGGATTAGATGTTCTCCTCGATCTGCTTACGAACAAATGGGTGCAGATTGTTTCCCACTATATCTATGTGCTGTTGCTGCTCTTCATGATGTACCTGACGGTGAAGGCGATTCCTCTAAAGAACAAGCTGCTGAGGAGAGCATTGTGGACTGCCATCATCACCTATTTTATCACGAACATCTATCTACATGTCATACCCATGCCAGCAGACATATTTTCGTCTTTGAACACTTGGCGTACAGTCGGGCATGGAATCATCAGCATCCTGTCGCAAGTCTCCATCTTCTGGGCTGGCTATCTGTTCTATAGGAATCATGGCGGACGACTTCGACAACTTGGCATCATCCTGATGGCATGGATTCTCATAAACACGCTGCTTAACTCGACAATAGCATTTGTCTTTGCTGTCTATGTGTCGAAGGCAATGGATGTCCTCTATTCTGTTATCAGAGTATTGACATTAGCTGCCGTTTTGATAATCTATTACCGTTGCTTCATCCCCGAATATAAATAGAACGGAACCCAGAATTATACCATAAAAAGTCTTCATTCATGGCTTGCCACGCATCCGTCATGCAAATCAATATGTAACGAAAACGGGAAAAAAGATGATGATTGTTTGGCTATCAGCATAATTTGTTGTACTTTTGCAAGCGATGAAGATTGCCATCCTTCAATTTAACATTGCATGGCTTCAACCGACGGAGAATCTCCGCCGGCTTGATTCTTTTATGAAGACGAAACCGGTAGCCGATGTCTACATGCTGCCGGAAATGTTTTCGACGGGGTTTGTCATGCAACCAAAGGACATCAGAGAAAATGCTGATAGCGACGCACTGGAGTGGATGAAGCAGCAGGCTTATCAATCCGACTCTGCCATCTGTGGAAGCATCGCCATGAAAGACGGAGAGCTTTTTTTCAACCGCTTCTGTTTCGTCAAGCCCGACGGTTCTGTGACAGAGTATGACAAGCGACATCTCTTCACCTATAGCGGGGAACAGCAACACTATACACCCGGAAGCAAACGGGTGACCGTAACATATCAGGGGGTCAGGATGTTATTAGAAGTATGCTATGACCTTCGCTTCCCGGTCTGGAGCCGCAACCGGCATGACTATGACATCATCCTGTATGTAGCCAACTGGCCGACATCTCGGATTAAAGTATGGAACACCTTGTTGCGTGCAAGAGCAATTGAAAACCAATGTTACGTAGCAGGTGCCAACCGAATCGGTAGCGATCCCGCCTGCAATTATTGTGGCTGCTCTGCCATCATCGACCCTTACGGCAACCCGATTGTGGAATGTGGCAGGGAGCAGGAAGGGTGGATAGTTGCCGATATAGATATGGTGAAGCTCAATGCTTTCCGCAAGAAGTTTCCCGTACTCGAAGATTCAGATGAATTTGAAATACAAACTATATGAAGTAAATAATCAAAAGACAAAGTACTATGACAGAAAGAAGATTATTACTTGGTGATGAGGCCGTGGCACTTGGTGCCATCCATGCCGGTCTGTCGGGTGTTTATGCCTATCCAGGTACGCCATCGACGGAGATCACCGAATTTATTCAGGGCAACGCCATAGCCCGTGAGCGGAAGATTCACAGTCGCTGGTGCGTCAATGAAAAGACTGCTATGGAGGCCGCCTTGGGAATGTCGTTTATGGGAAAGCGTGCATTGGTGTGCATGAAACATGTCGGACTGAATGTATGTGCTGACCCTTTCGTCAATTCAGCCATGACAGGTGTCAACGGCGGTGTCATCGTTCTTGTAGCCGATGACCCTTCGATGCACTCAAGTCAGGACGAGCAGGATTCCCGATTCTATGGAAAGTTTGCGATGATTCCCATATTTGAGCCAAGTTCTCAGCAAGAAGCATATAACATGATGGAAGTGGCTTTCGACTACTCCGAGAAACAGAAGCTGCCCGTACTGATGCGTGTGACGACCCGCATGGCACACTCGAGAGCTGTTGTCAACGTCAAGAAGGAAGCCAGCAAGGAGAATGAGTTAAACTACAACGCCGAAGCTGCCAACTGGGTGCTCCTTCCCGCCAATGCACGTCGTCGCAACATAAAGGTTACAGCTCAACAGGCTGTGCTTGAGAACGATGCGGAGAGCTCCGAGTTTAATGTATATGAGGAGGGAACAGACAACACAATGGGCATCATCGCCAGTGGTATTGCATACAACTACGTCCGTGAGTGTTTCCCAGACGGCTGTCCTTATCCTATCCTTAAGGTCTCCCAATACCCGTTGCCTAAGCAATTGGTCAGAAAAATGTGCGATGCCTGCGACACCGTTCTTGTGGTTGAAGAAGGACAACCGTTCATTGAGGACATGCTATGTGGCGTAATGCCCGGCAACGCCGTGATTAAGGGTCGTCTGACAGGTGACCTTCCAAGGACAGGAGAACTGAATCCCGACCTCTTGAAGAAAGCACTTGGCATTCCTTCTGCCGAGAACTATGCGGCTTGTGAAGATGTTGTTCCCCGTCCACCGGCACTCTGTCAGGGTTGCGGTCACCGTGATGTCTATACCGCTCTGAACGAAGTGTTGCGCGAATATGAGAATCCGCGTGTCTTCGGTGATATAGGATGCTACACCCTCGGATTCCTTCCGCCCTACAGAGCGATACACTCCTGTGTGGACATGGGTGCCTCCATTACAATGGCAAAAGGTGCTGCCGATGCCGGACAATGGCCAGCCGTTGCAGTCATTGGCGACTCTACCTTCACGCATAGCGGCATGACAGGTCTGTTGGATGCCATCAACGAGAACAGCAACATCACGGTGATTATCAGCGATAACCTCACCACAGGTATGACAGGAGGACAGGACTCTGCCGGTACCAATAAGTTTGAGGCTATCTGCCGTGGTCTGGGACTCAGCGACGAGCATCTTCACGTGGTAGTACCCCTACCCAAGAACATGCCTGAGATCACCCGTATCATCCGTGAAGAAATCAACTACAAAGGAACATCTGTCATCATTCCAAGACGCGAGTGCATACAGACTCTGCAACGTCATTTGAAAGAGAAGAAGTTAAAGGAGGGAAAGAAATGAAAACTGATATCATACTGTGCGGCGTAGGAGGACAAGGTATCCTCTCTATCGCAACCATCATTGGCGAAGCAGCCATGAACGAGAATTTGTATATTAAACAGGCCGAGGTACATGGCATGTCACAACGTGGCGGTGATGTGCAGTCGAATCTGCGCATCTCATCAAAGCCCATTGCCAGTGACCTTATTGCCCTGGGCAGTGCCGATGTCATTATCTCAATGGAGCCGATGGAGGCTCTCCGCTATCTTCCCTATCTTAGTAAGGAAGGATGGATCATCACATCCAGCACGCCATTTGTCAACATACCCAACTATCCCGACTTGGAGATCATCAAGGCCGACCTTGCCAAGATTAAGAACGTCATCATGCTCGACATCGAACAACTGGCAAAGGACAACGGCATCCCTCGTTCTGCCAACGTCATCCTGTTAGGTGCCGCCCAGAAAGCTCTGAACATAGAATACGGCAAGTTAGAAGATGCCATCCGTCGTGTCTTCACACGCAAAGGCGAAGCTGTTGTTGAGGCAAACATCAAAGCACTCGCACTGGGCCGGGAAAGACAATAAGTGATTATCTCAGATTACAAAATGAAACAGACACCAATCAATAAAGAACTGGTTGACGGACTCATCAGCAAGTTCGGCATTCAGGACTTCGCCAAGGCAACCATCCGTGAGGTGAAACAAGTGGCAGCCTTTGCAGAAAAGGAGTCAGGCGTGGAGTTCATCAAGATGGAAATGGGCATCCCCGGACTGCCCGCTGCTGAAGTCGGCGTGAAAGCCCAAGTCGAATCCTTGCAGAACGGCATTGCCAACCTCTATCCAGACATCCAGGGCTATCCTGAACTGAAGAAGCAGGCGTCACGGTTCGTGAAGGCTTTCATCGATGTTGACATCGCGCCCGAAGGATGTGTTCCTGTCTGCGGCAGCATGCAGGGAACATTCGCCTCATTTCTCACCTGTTCGCAGGCAGACAAGAAAAAGGACACCGTGCTGTTTATCGACCCGGGATTCCCTGTTCAGAAGATGCAGCTCCAAGTACAAGGTGTGAAGTATCACACATTTGATGTATATGACTATCGTGGAGACAAACTTCATGACAAGCTGGAGAGCTATCTGAAGGAAGGAAACATCTGCGCCATCGTCTACAGCAACCCGAATAATCCATCGTGGATTTGTCTTACCGATCAGGAGTTGCGCATCATCGGTGAACTGGCAAACAAATACGACACCATCATCATGGAAGACCTTGCCTACTTTGCCATGGATTTCCGTGTGGACCTGAGTTGCCCGTTTGCCCCACCCTATCAGCCTTCAGTGGCTCACTACACGGATAACTACATCCTGCTCATCAGCGGTTCGAAGGCTTTCAGCTATGCCGGCGAGCGCATCGGAGTGACCTGTATCAGCAACAAACTGTTCCATCGGCATTACGATGACTTGTCTGCCCGATACGAGGGACTGCCCTTCGGACTGGTATTCTCCACCCGTATGCTTTACGCACTCTCATCCGGGACAAGTCATAGTGCCCAGTATGCCATGGCTGCCATGCTAAAGGCAGCATGCGACGGCGAGTATAAGTTCCGTGATGAAATCATTGTCTATGGTCAGCGGGCGCACAAGTTGAAGGAGATTTTCCTGAAGCACAACTTCCACATCGTCTATGACAAAGACCTTGACCGTCCCATTGCCGACGGCTTCTACTTTACCATAGGCTACCCGGGAATGACCAGCGGCGAACTTGCAAAGGAACTGATGTACTATGGCGTCTCTGCCATCTGCCTCATCACGACCGGTTCCCATCAGGAAGGTCTTCGTGTATGCACGTCCTTCATCCAGGATCATCAGTACGCCCAGTTAGAGGAGCGTATGCAGATATTCGCCGAGAACAATCCCGTGTGAAAAATAAGCACTATCTGAATACGAAAGAAGCCATTTCAAGACTCATAAGGAGTGATTGAAATGGCTTTTTTTATCTATTCTTTATTTCTCAACTAATATGCGGGCATCAACGGCAACCACGGTTTCTTCGTCTGCCAGCAAGGGATTAATATCCATCTCCTTGATTTCCGTTGCAAAACGGAGTAGCGTGGAGAGACGGACAATTATCTCTGCAAACTTCTTCTCATTAATGCCTTTCTGGCCTCGTGTTCCCTTGATGATCTTATAGCCACGCAACGAATGAATCATGCTGTATGCCTCCTCGTATGACAGAGGGGCAAGACCGCTGGATACATCTTTGAGTACTTCAACAAAGATTCCGCCCAGTCCGCAAAGGACAACGTGGCCGAATCGTTCCTCATATTTGGCACCGATAAACAACTCCCTGCCTTTCAGCATCTTCTGTACCATGACAGCTGTAGCCCCTTCTATCTTCATCATCTGGTCAAACTCCACGGCGAGATGCTCGGCATTGCGCACGTTCAATACGACTCCTCCGACATCACTCTTATGGACCGGGCCGACAACCTTTGCCACGACGGGATAGCCACACTTCTCTGCGAAGGCAATGACTTCTTCCTTCTTGTCACTGACAAATTCAGGGACGGTCGGAATACCCGCGCTCGAGAGCAGTTCATGCACCAAGTCCGGTGCGATGTAGCTTCCTTTCTCTCCTTCCGGAGTGGCAGGAATCCCATCAATAATCCTACGTATGCGCGGCACATCCACACCATGAATCTCTATCTGCTGGTCGGCAGGCTTCGGGGTCTTCATTATCTGCGTAAGGGCGGTTGCCAGCGTCACCTCATCAGAGAAGTTCACATGACCGCGACTCAAGAACTCCTGCACCTCCGGCCCTGCCGTGTTGACGCTGGGAAGGATGGGGAAAATCGGCTTCTTACATTCGAGGATTTTCTTGTGCAACACGTCGTATGCGGAATACAGCTGAACCAGTCCGGGTGTCCCGAAGATGACCATGATGGCATCAACCTCATCAAACTTCTGCTCGCAAAAGTCGATGGCGATTCCTAAATGCTCAGCGTTTCCTGTTGCAAGGATGTCGATGGGATTTGAAACGGAAGAACCCGGAAGAAGCATGGCTTTCAGCTCTTCTGCCAAGGCGCCGGTAAGGGGAGGCACATTCATGTTTCCTTTCGACAAGGCATCTGTCAACATCACTCCGGGACCTCCGGCATGGGTGACGATGGCGAAATTCCTGCCTGTGAAACGCGGCAGGGTAAAGATACAACCGACCGTCGTCAACTCTTCACGAGAAAAGCACCTGACGATACCTGCCTTACGGAACAACGCCTCAACAGCCGAATCACTCGAGGCAATGGCTCCCGTATGACTTGATGCCGCCCTGCTTCCGCTCTCGCTGGAGCCTGCCTTTATCGCGGCGATTCTACATCCCTTGCGAATCAGCGAAGTGGCATGATAAAGCATCTTGTCGGGGTCGGCAATGTTCTCGATGTATAACAGCTTCACCAATGAATCACGCTCGGGGTCGAAATTCTCATCCATGTACTCCAACACCGTCTCAATGCCAATCTGATGGCCGTTGCCTACCGACCACACGGAATTGAAGGGAAGTCCTTTGGTGACAGCACTCTCAAGGATGAAGACTGCCGTTGCACCGGAACCGGAGATGAAATCGACTCCTTTCTGATGAAGATGGGGAATAGGCTTCGTGAACACTGAGTGATGCCAACGGGTCAGCAAGCCGATACAGTTAGGACCGATGAGCGCACAACCATACTTTTCACAGATGTCAAGGATACGCTGTTCCTTAGCCGCACCCTCTGGTGTCTCCTCACTGAAGCCGGCAGAGATGATAATAAAGGCTCTGACTTCTTTCTCTGCCGCAAGGTATTCCACATAATCAGGGCAATACTTTGCCGCGACGACCAGGATTGCCAAGTCTGTCGGGGGCAGTTCCTTCACATCATGGAACACCTTGACACCCTGTATCTCGTCTTCTTTGGGATTGACAATACGAAGCGTCCCTTCATAGTGACCATTCAGAAGATTACGTACCACGGCACCACCCGGCTTATGGGTATTATTCGAACCACCGATAACAACAATACTCTCAGGATGCAGTAGCTGACGATTTATCATTTTTTACTTAGGTTTTGATTAACACAGAAAAATAACAGGCTCTCACGATAATAATGTATGATGATGCAAAAATAATACAAATCAGATAAGAATCAAAAGATTTTCACAGCTAATTTTGGCTGAAAGAAGATTTTATTGTATTTTTGCAACAAGTAGAGCACCGACATGTTTTGTCGGTGTTTACCATACTATATTAAAGGAGAATCCTGATAATTAACACTAAACACAAAACGACAATGATTTGGAATCCGAACAAAGAGTGCATGAGTCGGGATGAGATGAGTGCATTACAAGGTAAAAGGTTGCATAAAATCGTTAAGTATGTCTACCACAACGTACCTTTTTACCGGCACAAACTACAGGCAATGGATATCACACCGGATGATATTCAGACAATCGACGACATTACTAAACTACCTTTCACAACCAAAAAAGACCTGCGGGATAACTATCCGTTTAATCTTCAGGCTGCCCCTCCAAGCGAGATCATCCGCATACACGCTTCCAGTGGAACAACGGGAAACCCCACGATTGTAGGATACACACGTAAGGACATCGGGGTATGGAGTGAGTGTATGGCTCGTTGTCTGACTGCTTACGGAATCGGCCGCGATGATATATTCTCTGTCTCTTATGGCTACGGCCTCTTCACCGGAGGTCTCGGAGCTCACAATGGAGTGGAAATGGTGGGCGCTGCCGTTGTTCCGGCATCGACGGGTAACACGGAAAAACATGCCAAGCTGATCCGCGACCTTGGAATCACGGGTATCGCCTGCACACCTTCCTACGCTTTGTATCTGGCAGAGACGATGGACAAGATGGGTATCACAAAGGATCAGATCAAGCTTCGTGTCGGAGCTTTCGGTGCAGAGCCTTGGACTGAAAACATGAGAACGGAGATACAGGAACGTCTCGGACTGAAGGGATATAACCTGTATGGTCTGAGTGAGATCATGGGACCGAGTGTCAGCTATGAGTGTCAGGAACAGCATGGCTCACATATCTGCGAAGATCATTTCTATCCTGAGATCATCAACCCTGTCACACTGGAGAAGCTTCCTTACGGTCAGACCGGAGAACTGGTCTTCACGACGCTGACCAAAGAAGGCATGCCGGTCATCCGTTACCGTACAAGAGACCTTTGTTCTCTCATGGGCGGACAATGCAATTGCGGACGCACGGCGGTCAGAATGAGCCGCATCCAGGGCCGTAGCGATGACATGCTCATCATACGAGGCATCAATGTATTCCCGTCACAGGTCGAGAGTGTCGTGCTCAGCATGCCGGAGTTCGCTCCCCGTTACATGCTTGTCGTCGACCGCGTGAAGAACCTCGACACGTTACAGGTACAGGTAGAAATCCGCCAGGAACACTTCACAGGCATTTTCGACACGCCCGCAGCCATCGACGAACTCGAGAAGCGGCTTGCCTCTAAGCTCAAGAGCGTGCTGAGCATCAGTGCGAAGGTACAGTTGAAGGCACCTAACACCATCGAGCGGAGCCAGGGAAAGAGCGCACACGTCATTGACAAACGAAATCTCAAATAACAAACTAATATATGTATGGAATATTCACCATATTTTAACCCGGAACTTGAAACAATGACTCAGGAGCAGCTCAAAGCGCTGCAACTCGAAAGACTTCAGAAGACTGTACGTCATTGTATGAACTCTCCTTTCTATCAAAAGAAGTTTAAGGAACTCGGCATCACTCCCGACGACATCCAGTCGGTGGAAGACGTGTCGAAGTTACCGTTCACCACTAAAGAAGACCTGCGTGAGAACTATCCGTTCGGTCTGTCGTGCGTACCCATGAAAGAGTGCATTCGTCTGCACTCCTCAAGTGGAACGACTGGCAACCCGACCGTTGTCCTGCATACCCAACGGGACATCAACGAGTGGGCGAATGCCGTTGCCCGCTGCCTGTGGATGGTGGGAAGCCGTCCCGAGGATGTTTTCCAGAACTCTGCCGGATATGGCATGTTCACTGCCGGCCTGGGATTCCAGTATGGAGCAGAGCTGGTAGGAATGCTCACCGTCCCTGCCGCCGCCGGTAACACGACTCGTCAGATCAAGTTCATCCAAGACTTCGGCACCACCGTCCTTCATGCCATACCAAGTTACGCTTCGCGCATCTATCAGGTCATGCAGGACGAGAACGTCGACCCAAGAAAAGACACCAAGCTCAGAGTGCTTTGCATCGGAGCAGAGCCGCATAGCGAGGAACAGCGCAAGCGCATAGAAGACCAGCTGGGCGTGAAGGCATATAATTCATACGGTATCTCTGAGATGATGGGACCCGGTGTGGCATTCGAATGTCCCGAACAGAATGGTCTGCACATCTGGGAAGACTACTTCATTGTGGAGATCATCGACCCCGTCACGCTCAAGCCTGTGCCCGACGGAGAACTTGGTGAACTGGTGCTGACCACCATTAACCGTGAGGCTATGCCCTTGCTGCGCTACCGCACACGCGACCTCACCCGCATACTCCCCGGCACCTGTCCATGTGGACGCAACCATCGTCGTATCGCCCGTCTGCAAGGCAGAAGCGATGACATGATTATTCTCAAGGGTGTCAACATATTCCCCATCCAGATTGAAAAGATACTGCTCAAGTTCAAGGAACTCAGCACGGATTATCTCATCACACTTGAAACGAAGGAGAATAACGACACCATGACCATCGACGTGGAACTGAACGGCCTCTTCACCGATGACTACGCTCAGTTGCAGTCGCTTGAACGTAAGATTACACGCCTGCTGAAAGACGAGATTCTTGTCACACCTCATGTGAGACTTGTTCCTAAAGGAACGCTTCAGACTTCTGATGAGAAGAAAGCTGTCCGTGTCAAAGATCTGCGTAAACTTTTCTGAACCTAAACCTAAACACCAAAAGAATATGACTATCAATCAATTATCTATTTTCATCGAGAACCGCTCAGGTACACTTATCAAAGTGCTTAACCTGCTGAAAAAGGCTGAGATACAGATTATCGCTTCTACCATCGCCGACACTGCCGAATATGGTATTTATCGCCTTATCTGCTCGGAGCCGGGTCGTGCCTATGATGTCTTGAAGGACGCCGGAGTAGCTGTTGCCAAGTCGGAAGTCTTTGCGCTGGAACTCGACAACAAGCCGGGACGCGCCGCCGATGCCATCGAGATCTTCAGCAATGCCGACATAAGCATCGCCTACATGTACACGTTCCTCATTGACGGAAAGGGAATTCTCATCTTCCGTACCGACAATGCTGAAAAGGCTAAAGAGGTAATCCTCAACAACAAACTGAAGTATATCGAAGAGGATAAGCTCCAGGAATTAGACTAAGTATCTCAACGAATCAATAATCAATGGGGAGACAATCTGTTTTGTTTCCCCATTTTATTTGTACAACAATGCCGGCTTACAATTCAATCCTAACCTGCTCCTTCCTATAGCCGCTTGAGGTGAAGATCGCCACGAGCTCGCCCTGCTCGTCAGTCAGCCTGACTTCAGCAAAAGGCATCCGTCTATGGTTGACAATCTCGTTGGCTTCAGCATAGACATACCCCTTGCCGACGGAACGGACATACGTAATGGTGGAGGTCGTCGACACGGTCAACGTCAGATGACTGTTCACCGCGGCGGCAAAAGCCAGATCTGCCAACGTGAACAACGCACCGCCCTGACAGACATCGGCACCATTCAGCAGCTTTTCCGTCACCAGCATACGGGCACGCGCATATCCTTCCTTTATCTCCAGCAACTCAGCTCCTGCATGGACCGCGAAACGGTCATTTTTAAAAAAGTCCAGTAGTTTCTTTTCTTCCATTTTTATCTTGTAATAGCTATTATTTACTCCAAAAACTCACATAAATAAACGACAAGAATCAAGAAAACTTATGCTTACAGGCTATTTTTTCTCCTTTTTATGCTTATTATTCTACGAAAAGACCTAATTTTGCAACGAATATAATAACGACTAAATAAGCTCGTATGAAAAAATCGACATTAAATCTTCTGTTTGCGGCTTTTGTAGCTGCTTCATTGAGTTCTTGTGCCACCATCATTTCCGGCACAAATGCAGAAGTCACCATCGACAGTGACATCAAGGACCCTGTAAACATCACCACTTCCTTGCAGACCTACCAGAATGTCGTGCTTCCCACCAAAGTTCAGGTAAAGCGCAAACACCTGACAGGTCAGCACATCAACATCACATCTGAAAAGTATAAATTCAAGGACATCGTACTTGAAAGCTCGATTAACCCTGTGACGTTCGCGAATATCCTTCTGGGTGGATTACCAGGATGGGGAGTCGATCTCATCACCAATGGCGTAAGCAAGCCTTCACAGTCGACTTACTTCATTGAACCCATCAAGTAATAATCACCCCTTGCAGACGAATGATGCATAGTTTTTGAAATAACCCCGAAAGTAAACAATTACCTTCGGGGTTAATTTTATTGTAGGGGAATCCACCAAAAACGTCATATAGAATCCCTTCTTCCGTTTGAATCCAGAACACAAAGGCAACGTAATTAGGAACCTGTCTTTCAGGAAAAGTGTAAACGATTCCAGGAAAATGTCAACTTGTCCAGTAAAACGACTGTCAACCACATCAGGAAAAACGTAAAAAACTGTCAACCGAAATCAGGAAAAGACATTGTTTGTTTTAATTATAACAGATAACATGTAACAAATAACAATAAGATAGGTTTATTGTTTTCTGTTTTCATGTTATGTTATAAAATGAAAGATTATATAG
>CACWNV010000051.1 GCA_902762325.1 uncultured Prevotellaceae bacterium
TCCCGAACAGAGAAGTTAAGCCCGCCTGCGCCGATGGTACTGCAATGCAATGCGGGAGAGTAGGAGACCGCCCGTCTTTGACAGTTTTCCCGTCGTCCTTTAGAGGACGGCGGGATTTTTTTGTGTCTATATAATAAAAGAGGTGCAACATTTTGTTGACACCTCAGTCGTATTTTTATCTTAGGATATTTAAAGAGGAACGATTATAGACACATAATATCTTATAATGTTCGTTCGAGTATTTCAAGACACATTCTTGAGTTGTGATAGGGACATTTCCAAAAACCAGCTTTGTCGTCTTCTAAATTAAGACTCCCGTCTTTGTGACGACTCCAATACCATTCTCCTTCTGTTTTATCGATAAGCTTATCCTTGATGTATTGCCAGCAGTTGAGTGCTTTCTGTAATGCTTGTTTGTCACCGAAGTGTTGATAAATATTTATCCATCCAACAACATTTTCAGCCTGTACCCACCAATGGAGGTCTGTGTCTGTATAACCCGTGTCAAGATTAGCTTCATGAATCATTGAACCATCGGCATTGAGTCCCTTTTCTGATGCTTTAGCAACACTTTGTACTATGGGTTCCATCTTCTTTAAAACCTTCTTATCATCTAATACAAGTGCAGCTTCATGCATCAGCCATGAACATTCAATGTCATGACCGTAGCTTTCCAATCGTCCAGCACCCCGTTTCCAATCCATTTCAAAGAATAAGTCCAGATGATGGGTCTCAGGATTGAGAATACGATCTGTGAAGATGTCAATTAGATTCCGAAGTGAAGATTCAATGCGGAAAAACATATCTGTAGGCACTACAATTTCTACAGGTAATACAGAACCTATAACAGGAACGTAATTACATGAGTTGGCAACATTAAACTCCTTGAGACAACGGTAGAGATTCGTGTATGGCTCAATGATGTGTAGATGCGTATTCTGTGACTTAGGATAGTTGGCATCTAATTCAGAGAGGCGCATATCCTCTATCTTTTTCCATTCGCGAGTACAAGCCTCAATGTATCCATTATATGTATGGTCCAGAGAATAATCCTCTATACATTCATAGAGTTCTAAAGCGTAATCGAGTGCTTCGCGGTCACCAGTAGCACGAGCATATTCGGACAATCCATAGATGACAAAGCCAATTGCGTAGAATTGTTTCTTGGTGTCAAGTGGGTTACCTTTAAAGTCAACGCTCCAGAACACACCTCCGTATTCTTTGTCTATGAAGTGTTCAAGAATGTAGTTTTTGGCGCGTGTAGCCGCCCAAAGGTAGTCATTGAGATTAGGTGAGGACGGAGAAATCTTGGATAGAACTCGATAGGCAGCCGAAAAAGCCCAAAGAATGCGTGCGTTTAATATAGCACCCTTTTCTGCTTCTGCATGTAGCAGCCCATGTCCATCTATCCGACCATAGAATCCGCCATTCTCTTTATCTACCATATTGTTCAACCAGAAGTTCAGGATGTTATTCTCCAAAACATCTTGAACTTCCGATTTCAGAGTCCTTATTGTATCGTTCATGCGGTTACTTCTGAATAGGATATTTCTTTATAAGGAAAATCATAATCAAAGCGATTGCAGCTGGGAAGATAGAGAACAGAGACCATATCATGTTTCTGACAGACTCTTCGTCAGTAATGGTAATGATTGTTTGTCCCGTTGCTGCATCTGTGCCAGAAATAAACCCTGCTATGCCGAGGAATAAGGCAACTAAAGAGCCTGATATGGCTGTTCCAAACTTCTGTGCCATTGTACCAGAAGAGAAAATGAGACCTGTAGATGAAGTACCGTTCTTCTCCGTTGCATAGTCTGCTACGTCAGCATACATGGACCAAAGAAGAGGAGAGTAGAGGCCTACACCTACTGAGGTGAGGATCACAACGGCTACCATTACCCATATATATGCCGGGTCCATTGGGATGAAGAAGAAAAGTACAGAGAAGATGACACAAATCAATGCAGCTACAGTGAATGCTTTACGTTTCGATCCCATCCACTGAGTAAACTTTGGTGACAGGCCACCGAAAATCATACATGTTACCTCTCCAAATGTCATGAAAACAGTGTAGTTTATAATGAGTCCACTTACTGTTACATCACCATGCAGACAGTACTCCATCAAATAACCGGCTACAGCATATCGGAATCCGTTGAAGAAGTTTGTACAAATACCGATGAGAGTAAGGTAAATCCAGGGCTTATTCTTGAACAAGTCAGCAAAAGGCTTGAAAGAGAACTTTTCTGCACGTACAGGTTTTAGTCGTTCTTTAGTAAGGAGACCACATGCCAGTGTCATGGCAGCAGCTAAGATGCCGAAGCCAGCTCCCAGAACTGCATATTGGTGAGCTTCAGAACCGCCTACTAATTTCTGCAGGTATGGGAAGGACAACAAGGTAATGAATCCCATGGCGTATGCCCCAACCATACGGAATGAAGAAAACTGGTTTTTCTCATTATCATCATCAGTCATTACACCAAGCAGTGATCCGTAGGGAACATTAACGGCTGTATAACACGCCATCATGAGCAAATAGAGCGTGTAGGCGTAGATTCGCTTGCCAACAGGACCAAATTCCGGTGTATAAAGAAGAAGAGCAAAGATAAGACCAAGAGGAACAGCACCAAAAATAAGCCAGGGACGATAAGTTCCCCACTTAGACTGTGTGCGGTCAGCTAATGAGCCCATCAATGGGTCGGTAACAACATCGAACATACGTGCTATAAGCATCAATGTAGCTGTGTCTGCAAC
Source organism: uncultured Prevotellaceae bacterium (assembly GCA_902762325.1). Classification (GTDB taxonomy): domain Bacteria; phylum Bacteroidota; class Bacteroidia; order Bacteroidales; family Bacteroidaceae; genus Prevotella. Next base: position 2,755 of record CACWNV010000051.1, read on the forward strand.
TGTAAGACCAAAAACATTGGTGAAAAACAGAGGGAACGCGATGGACATAATTTTCCATGTAATACCTCCAGCTGCAGCATCACCCAGCGCATAACCTATTTTTTCTTTATAACCTATTTTCTCAATAAAACTTGCCATTTGTTTAACTGTCAAAAAATGAATAAATTGATAATATAGAAATAACGCTTAATAGAGGGATTTATTTTTAGCAATCAGTTTTTTTATTGTCTGCACACTGGCAGCTGTATACAATCCGTCTTCAGGCGTATTCATACAATAGTCAACGAGCTTGTCAATAGTTGATGTAGCAACATGGAGGCGGGTGTCTGACGAAGCGTAATATATAAAGACTCTTCCGTCTTCATCAGCAATCCATCCATTAGCAAAAGCCACGTTCATAACATCGCCGATATACTCATCACCTTCTGGGACCAAGAAATAGCCACCCGGTTGGGCAATGACTTGAGTAGGATCATCGGGTGAAGTCATGTACATATATAATACATAGCGTAGTCCACTCGCACATCCACGTACGCCATGAGCAAGGTGTAACCATCCTTTTTTTGTTTTGATGGGGTGGGGACCTTCACCGTTCTTCACTTCCATAATGGTGTGATAGTGGCGAGCATTAATAATCTTCTCTTCTACTATCTCGGCATTCGTGATGTCATCAACCAAAGCCCATCCGATTCCACCACCTGAACCCGTATCAATGAATCCGTCCTGAGGGCGAGTATAGAAAGCATACTTGCCATCAACAAATTCAGGGTGGAGTACTACGTTACGCTGCTGACTTTTTGTTTTTAAATCAGGCAGGCGTTCCCAGTTGACGAGGTCTTTTGTGCGAGCTATAGCAGCGGTAGCAGTGGCGGCACTCAAATCACCGGGATTGCTGTCGTCATGCCTTTCAGCACAGAATATCCCGTAAATCCAACCGTCCTCATGTGCCGTAATACGCATGTCATAAATGTTTGTTGCGGGGATAGTATCCTCAGGCATAGTGATGGGCTCATCCCAAAAGCGGAAATTGTCTATACCATTTGGACTCTCTGCTACCGCAAAGAAACTCTTACGATCGGCACCCTCTACCCGAACAACCAAGACATACTTGCCATTCCATTTGATTGCACCAGCGTTCAGAGTGGCATTCATCATGATACGCTGCATCAGATATGGATTGTCTTTCTCACAAAAGTCATAACGCCACTCTAATGGAGTGTGTTCAGCTGTTATAATGGGATTCACGTATTTTTCGTAAATGCCGTTACCGAAAGGCTTCGGTGAATTCTTACGACTCAGAAGTTCTTCATGATGAGCTTTTAGAGCCTCTACTCTCTTTTCAAAATCTGTCATGGTCTTCTATTTGTTGATATCGTTCAGAAATAAAGTGTTATCTGCTTCGTAAAGTTTTCTATAGTCATCAGCACAGTCCAATGAAGGAGCCGGGCCAAAATACTCTTCCTTGTAGTTGCGCCAAAGCAGGAAATAGCTAATTGGATATTTATCCATGATGGGTTTCAGAACCCGTGTCCACCATGTAGAGTCAGGAATGTTCTTATATCCACACTCGGTCAGAGCAATCATCTTACCATGTTCCTTTGCAAATGCAGACAAGAAATCCAAATCAGTTGTGAGTTGTTTTACAAAGTCTTCTTCTGTTCCCCACTGGTATGCATCTTCACCGATAAGTGAAACGCGGTCATCGCCAGGATAGCGTTTCATGAATCGTTCAGTATCCCAGTTTCCATCCAAATTAGGAGAATAGCTCCACAATAAGTTGCTTAGTCCTTCACCATTGAGATAATCCTGCAGCATGTTCCACAGACCATGGAATTCTTCGTCAGAACAAAGATTCTGTCCCCACCAGAACCATGATCCATTGTTCTCGTGCCAAGGTCTGAAGATAATTGGAACGGCAACACCTTCTTCTGTCTTCAATGATTTAAGGAAAGTGCCCACTCTCTCCATCCATGTCTGGAATTTCTCATGCTGACTGCCACTAGGCAAGATGCTTTTAACAACAGTAGAGTCGGAAACATCCCACGCATTGCTGCCAGTCAGAGGATTACGAGGATGCCAACTTATCGTAACGATTCCTCCTCGCTTGTAGTGCGCAATCAATTCATCATGAATGCGAGAGAAGGGAACGCTGTCAAGGTTCTTTGCATCACCCATCTCTATTCCTCCTAAATCAAAGCCCATAACAGCAGGATAGTCACCGACAGTAGCTAAGACATCACTTTTGCCTAATTCCCATTCCCATTCAAGGCCGTAGAAAGGGTCATCCTGATGTCCTGCCATATAACCTTTCTCTTGTAAAAGCTGTAAGCGGTCGAAGAGTTGTTCGGCACCAGTCTTTACCACATCCTTGTTCCCGCAACTTGCCATGTTCATCATTAAGATAATCAATAGCACTCCGTACATTATTTTTTTCATATATGATTATTTTATGTTCATTTGTTCTAATAACCAGCTTTGCCACTCATCCCATTGTTCCTGATACCAGAAATGGCTAGTTTGCTGATAAACACTAAGTTTCTTAGGAGCCGTGACTATATTATATGTTCCATAGGAAGAAGTAGGAGGAACAACTTCGTCATTGTATCCAAAAGAGAACCAGCAGTTACAGCTTAATCTACGGGCGAAATTGACACCATCATAATAGCGGGCTCCTTCAACTTTCTTCGGATCCGCATTGTCATATAGGAAATAGTGAGGCCACCCGCCAGCTGTTCCATGTGTTTCTGCTTCATAGTCGCACATCGCATCGTGAACAGCTCCCATGAATGTGATACGTTTGTCAAGAGCTGCTACCGCAATAGACAGGAAACCACCTTGAGATGCACCTGTTACACCAATAATCTTGCCATCCCATTCGGGTAGTGATGCTATATAATCTACAGATCTGACAGCACCGGTAACGATTCGCTTATAAGCATTCTTGTCAGGGTCATTGACATTTGAATCCCAATAATTATTGAGTGCTCCATCGAGCAGACGGTCATAAATGTGCTGCGCCATGGTTACAGGTATGCCATGAACGCCAATTTCAAGTGTGATAGCACCCTTAGAGGCGGTATAGATGTCTCCCGAATAGGGGCGTACACCTGCACCCGGAACACGTAGTAATGCAGGGTACTTGCCAGGAGTGACGGGAATACAGAGAATACCATATATGCGACTGCCCCATCGGTTATTGACGAAACTTACTTCATACACATTCACATCCTTCGTACACCGCTCAGGCAAGAGAGTCCGGGTAGGATTCAATTCATTATTTCTTGCATCTTTAAGTGCGTTTTGCCAAAAAGTATCGAAGTCATTAGGACATTGTGCAAACGGCTTTATCTCTTCAGGTGAGAAAGCTGCAGTACATGAGCCTTCATAGTCTTTATTCCCTACATGTGCCTTTACTTTTAGACGATAGAAGCCCGGCTTCTTCATAGTAGCGGTGTACTTCATGGTTCCGTCCTTTAGTACTGCTTGTTTTTTAACATCAGGGTACATGTCAGGTCCGGCTTCATAATATACCTCCACATTATCAAGTAATGTACTTGACCGAAGAACCTCAACGGAAAAAACTGCTTTTTCTCCAGCTTTATAGTTCCAGTCCTTGTGATCTGGTGATACTTTTACGACAATATTATTCCCCCTGATTTGTGCTGATACCGGGAGGACGGCCAACGCAATAATGAGTAAAGATATAAGTTTCTTCATGAGTTTATGTTTAAGATAATGCAAAGATATAATATTAAAATAAAAATAGCCGATACTTTTTTGATAAATGATAGTACTTTAAGATACAAAGTGTAAAAAATGTTCCAAATGGTGATGTCTTTGATAATTATACTATTTTGTGCGACTATTTTTGATGACAAATAAAGAGCAGTCTCCGGCAAGGAAACTGCTCTTAATTATTGTAGGAATAAACACTTAGTTCTTAAACTTCACAGCTGCTTCTTCAATGCCTAATCCTTTCTTGTAGTTTTCAATATAAACATTGAAGCCAGCCACTTCCTCTGCTGTCGGAGTGATTTCAATACCGGCATCACCAGCGAAGACTACTTTGTCAAGATAATCAGCCAAAGAGAGGTTCTCCTTATTATTAATAAGGTATGAAGCAAGAAGAGCTATACCCCAGGCACCACCTTCACCAGCTGTTTCCATTACAGAAATAGGTGAATTGATAGCAGCGGCAAGGATACGCTGTCCTACACCTTTCGTCTTAAAGAGTCCACCGTGACCGGTAATCCTGTCAACCTTAATCTTCTCTTCCTTGAAAAGAATGTCGTTACCCAGTTTTAAGACACCGACAGTGCCATACAAATGAGCACGCATAAAGTTGGCCAGATTGAACTTGTCGTTAGCGGAGCGGACAAAGAGAGGTCTTCCTTCTTCTAATCCTGTAACAGGCTCACCTGAGATGTAGTTATAGGAAATCAGACCACCGCAATCGTTGTCTCCTTTTAATGCATGATTATAAAGTCTTCCATAAATTTCATTCATGTCGATAGGAAGGCCAAGAAGAGCTTGATACTCTTTGAACAGGCCAACCCAGGCATTAATGTCTGATGTACAGTTGTTGCAGTGAACCATTGCAACAAGACTTCCATCAGGAGTGGTAACCATATCAATCATTTCATAAGGCTTTGACAAGTCTTTTTCCAGGACAATCATCGAGAAAGAAGATGTTCCGGCAGATACATTACCAGTGCGCTGCTTTACTGCATTGGTAGCAACCATACCTGTTCCGGCATCTCCTTCAGGAGGACATACAGGAATACCAGCCTTCAAGTGCCCGGAGACATCCAGACGTTTTGCTCCTTCTTGTGTCAGGAATCCGGCATTTGCTCCAGCAGGCAGAGACTTTGGCAGGATGTCAAGCAGCTTCCAGGGATACTGCTTCATGCTGATCAGCTTATCAAACTTCTCAACCATTTCAGCATTGTAAGTCTTGGTTTCCGGGTCAACAGGAATCATACCTGAAGCATCGCCGACTCCAAGAACAAACTGACCGGTAATCTGCCAATGAATATATCCGGCAAGTGTTGTCAGATATTTAATATCTTTCACATGCTCTTCATTGTCGAGAATAGCCTGATAAAGGTGAGAGATACTCCAACGCAATGGAATATTGTAAACAAAAAGCTTGGAAAGTTCGGCTGCTGCTTTACCCGTATTCGTATTACGCCAAGTACGGAAAGGAACAAGGATTTCTGCATTTTCATTGAAAGCCATGTATCCATGCATCATTGCACTGATGCCAATAGCTGCCAAAGATTCAATCTCTATGTCGAATTCTTTCTTTACGTTTGAACGAAGATCAGCATAGCAATCCTGTAATCCGTACCAGATAGCCTCTGTGCTGTAAGTCCACAGACCATCAATCAGCTGGTTCTCCCATTCATGTGAACCTTGTGCGATGGGCTTGTTCTCTTCATCAATCAGAACGGCTTTAATTCTGGTAGAACCGAATTCTATACCCAAGATGGCTTTTCCATCTTCAATTGTTTGTTTTGCGGTCATATTCTGATTATTTCAGTGCCTTGTTAAGCATGTAGTAAATCTCATTGTACTGGAGCTGGTGGCGGAATGAACCATACTTCGTATCCTTGTCAATACGCAGCATTTCTATTTCAGCCATTTCTGCATAGTCAATCCAGAACTCTGGAGTGATGTCATAAGAGAAGCAACTATGGTGAGTACCTCCGGCAAGAATCCATGTAGCTGTACCAATCTCGAAGTTTGGCATTGGAATCCAAAGAGCATTGGCAACAGGTAGTTTTGGAAGTGGCTTCGGCTCGATGCACTCAACGTCATTGACAATCAGACGGAAGCGGTTGCCCATGTCAACGATTGTGGCTGTGATACCTTTACCAACCTTTGAGTTGAAGACGAGGCGGGCTGTATAGCCTTTACGAATACCGATACCAAGGAAGTGAACTTCAAGGCGTGGTTTGTCAGCAGCGATGAGGGGACATACCTCGAGCATGTGAGACTGCAGAATGCTTGATTTCTCTCCGTCGAAGTTGAGAGTGTAGTCCTCAAGGAATGAGCATCCGTTAGGCATACCCTGTGTCATGAACCATACGGTACGATAGAGAGCTGCAGACTTCCAGTCGCCCTCAGCACCAAATCCATAGCCTTCAGCCATCAGACGCTGTGAAGCGAGACCTGGAATCTGGTCGAAGCCAAGGAAGTTGGGATCGTTGATGTCAGCCTCACCGAGGTCGTCGAAGTTGGTGGTGAAACCTTTAGCACCTTCGTCCTTCAACACGCGGCGGATAGCGATTTCTGCTTTGGCAGCATTCTTTACCTTTTCCCAGTAAACCTCCTCACCGCTCTCGTCAATCTTGATGGTGTACAGTTTCTTATACTCTTCAACGAGTTCATCAGCCTCCTGATCAGTTACCTTATGATAGTAGTCCATCAGGTTAGAAACGGGGTAGTAGTCGATATGATAACCCAGACGGATCTCAGCATCTACCTTGTCACCATCGGTTACAGCTACGTTATTCATCTGATCGCCAAAGCGCAGGATGCGCATGTCGTGAGCATCAGCCCAAGCTGCAGCAACACGTGCCCAGACAGCAATCTGACGCTGGGGTTTCTCGTCTTTCCAATAGCCGCTGACCACCTTGCGAGGCTTACGCATACGAGCACAAATGTGTCCAAACTCACGGTCGCCATGAGCTGACTGGTTCAGATTCATGAAGTCCATATCCATTGTATCCCAAGGAATCTCTGCATTATACTGGGTGTGGAAATGCAGTAACGGCTTCTTCAGCTGCTGCAGACCGTGAATCCACATCTTGGCAGGAGAGAAGGTGTGCATCCATGTGATAATACCAACACACTTACTGTCGTTGTTGGCAGCCTTCATCACTTCCTCGACTTCCTTAGAACTATTTGCGGTTCCTTTGTAGACAACTTTAATAGGGATAATACCACCATTGTTCAAGCCTTCTACCATTTCCTTACTGTGAGCATCTACAGCTATTACTGCGTCACCTCCATACAGCAACTGAGCACCAGTTACCCACCAAATTTCAAAATTCTCAAATGCTTTGATCATAATTGTTGTTTTTAGTTATTATGTTATTAATTATATAAATGTTATTTTTTCTTTTGTCCGTAGTAAGCATTAGGACCGTGTTTGCGGCTGAAATGCTTCTCTATTAGTAATGGGTTCATCGTTGTATCGGGATTGACGGAATAAGATACAAAAGCCATCTTAGCCACCTGTTCCATTACAACTGCATTGTAAACGGCATTGTCTGCGTCTTTACCCCATGAGAATGGACCATGATTCTTTACTAACACTCCGGGTGTATGCACAGGATTAATGCCTCCTGCCTTTATACGTTTGACGATGACATTACCTGTTTCAAGTTCGTAGTTTCCTTTCACTTCCTCTTCCGTCATGTCATCTGTGCAGGGAATGTTGTCATGGAAGTAGTCGGCATGAGTTGTTCCAATATTTGGAATATCCATACCGGCCTGAGCCCATGCTGTTGCATAGGTTGAGTGTGTATGAACAACACCACCGATTTCAGGGAATGTGCGATATAATACAAGATGTGTAGGAGTGTCGGATGAAGGATTTAAGTTGCCTTCAACGACTTTCCCTGTTTCTAAGTCAACAACGACCATGTCACTTGCTTTCATCGTGTCGTAATCAACACCGGAGGGCTTAATGACAACCAATCCTTTCTCTCGGTCAATTCCCGATACATTGCCCCATGTAAAAATCACCAGATTGTGTTTAACAAGATCAAGATTTGCACGAAATACTTTTTCTTTGAGTTCTTCTAACATGTCTTTTCTTTTGGAATTAGATAATTTAAAAATTTAAAGTTTAAAATTGGGTGCATCAGCATAGATCTTTCTGTTGAATCTATACAGGGCTGCACCACGTTTTGAAGTGAGTTTGTCAATGAGTTCGGTCTTTTCAATAAAATCTATCTGCTTTATGCGTTTTCTGAAGTTACGCTTGTCAATCTCTTCTCCCAGAATTGCTTCATAGACATGTTGCAATTGGGTTAAAGTAAAGAGTGAAGGAAGAAGGTTAAAGCATATTGGCTCAGTGCTAATATGATGTCTGAGCCATGCGATAGCCTTTTCCACCATGATGTTGTGGTCGGAATAAAGTTGAGGTAGCTCATTTAAGTTTACCCATTCCTGTCCATACTCTATTCTGAGTTTGTCATCATAGTCATTGACATTGATAAGAGCAAAGTATGCCACAGAGATGACCCTTTCTCCAGGGTCACGATCGATGGCACCAAAGGCACCAATCTGCTGCATGTAGATTTTCTTGAGACCTGTGAGGTCCTGGAGAACTCTGCTTGCAGCATCCTCCAGGCTCTCATTAGTCTTGACGAAACCACCATAAAGTGACCATTCGCCACGACCAGGGTCCATCTGACGTCTTCCGACAAGCAGTTTTAGCTTATTCTTTTCAAAACCGAAGACAATGCAGTCGACGGACACCCATACTTGGGAATGTTCACTATAGTATGTCATAATTATTCAATTCTAATTACCAGAAATAAGCATAGAAACATGCACAGAGTGCAATTACACCAAGTGTGGCAACAACGTCCCAGATGCACCAGCTCTCACGAATCTGCTTTCTGTAGTCAGAAGTGAATGTGATAGCTTCAACCTGTGCCTTTGAGGGAGCCGGGGTGAAGAATGAAACTACAACCATCAGCGCAACAATGAATACCAGCAGCCAGCATTCGAATACCAGCCAGTTTGTCTGCCAGAACCATGCAGTGTTCTCCCAGAATGCACCTTCCATGACCTTGCTGCCAGTGTCGGTGATTACGTTGGTCACCAGACGAAGCATACCGATGATGAAACCGCCGATAAGACCCCATTCACCAGCCTTCGGACTAATCTTCTTAGAGAGGATACCGAGTGTGAATACTGCAACCATGGCAGGAGCCAACAGCGACTGGATGCCTTGCAGGTAGCTGTAGAGGTTACCCATACCCATCATGACGGGAAGCCAGAGCAGACCCAGAACAACCACGACAACGGTAGCAATACGGCCGACGAGCACATAGTGAGCCTCGCTCATACCTTTCTTCATGGGCTTGTAGAAGTCCTCGGTGAAGAGTGTGGCACAGCTATTGAAGAATGCAGCCAGTGAAGTGACGAGTGCGCAGATGAAACCAATGGTCACGAAGCCTTTGATACCGGCAGGCAGGATGTTCTTCACCATCATGGCGAAGGCACCGTCGGTCTGGTCGTGGTTGGTGATGTCCATCTGAATGCCGCTTGCTGGGTCATTAGAAAGAGCGATGGCAACCATACCTGGAATCAAGAACATGAACACGGGGAGCAGCTTGAAGTAACCGGCAGCGATGGTACCGCGGCGGGCACGCTTCATGACGACGCTGTTATCTTCGCCCTTGGTCTGTCCGAGTACACGTTGAACGATGTGCTGGTCAGTACACCAGTACCAGAAACCGATGATAGAAGCTCCAATGAATACGATGAAGCCAGGATACTCATGATAGAGTGGGTCGGGTTTACCGGATGCATTGATGTCTGCCCAGTGGAACATGTGGGTGGTTCCATAACCGTCGTGCAGGCTGCGGCAATAATCCATCATGGTGCTCCAGCCTTCTGTAATGCTTCCATGTCCCAGTGTGTTCAGGCCGAGGAAGAGCACGAGGAACGAGCCTAATATAAGAATAGGTGTCTGGATGGCAGACATAGTCATAACGCCTTTCATACCACCGAACACGGTGAAGATGGCAGTGATGGCAATAAGACCGAGAGCTCCCCACCAGAACGGCAGACCAAGCAGGTATTTGAAGAAGATACCACCGGTGAAGGCTGTTACGCTGACCTTTGTCAGGATGTAAGCCACCAGCGTGATGATGCTCAGCCATGAACCTGTGCGCTGTGTGTAGCGGAATTTCAGGAAGTCGGGCATCGTGATGATTTTGCCCATCTTGTTGTTGAGAAGCTGATAGAAGGGTACGAACAGCCATCCGAGAATCAGGATCATCCAGCCCTGCATCTCCCAGTGAGCCATACCGACTCCGTCTTTAGCACCTGTTCCGGCTAAGCCGACGAGATGCTCTGAACCAATGTTTGCAGCGAAGATAGCAGCACCGATGATGTACCAGGGCTCTCCTTTTCCAAAGAGGTAATCTTGGGAGTCTGCTCCCTTCATCTTTTCCTTGTCTTTCTTGATTGCACGGTATACCAACCATACAATAATCAAGATACCTACTGCGAGTACTACCCAGTCAATAGACTGGAATTCATTTGAGTTCCAATTCATTTTATTTAAATTATATGTATTAGGTTAATGCTATTTTACAGAGAACTTGTAAGCAACGTGGCTCAGATACTTCTCACCGGGCTTCAGGTTTGCTGTTGGCCAGTCTTTCTTGTTAGGAGTGTCGGGATACTTTTGAGTTTCGAGACATACGCTTACGTGCTTAGGATACTTGATGCCGTGCTTGCAGGCAATACCTTTTCCCTGGAAGTTGCCAGTGTAAACCTGAATACCAGGCTCGTTAGTGAATACTTCAAGGAAAATACCTGTGTTCTCAGCATAGAGGCTTGCAGCAACCATCTTATCATTGCCAGTACCATCCTTATAAGTGTTCAGGCAATAGTTGTGGTCGAAACCTCCTGCATTCTTAATCTGCTGTTCTGTTGTGTCAGCTATCACTTCATACAAAGCACGGCCTTTATTGAAGTCCATTGATGAGCCATAGACTGGCTTAATCTCACCGGTTGTCATGTATGTTGTGTCTGTTGGCGTGAAGTTGTCAGCATTGACGCGCAGCACCATGTTTGTACCTGGCTGTGAGGGATCGCCTGTAAGAGTGAAATAAGAGTGGTTACACATGTTGATGACGGTCTCTTTGTCTGTTGTAGCCTCGTATGTGCAGTCAATGGCGTTGTCATCTGTAACTTTGTAAGTAGCAGTAGCAGTTACGGTGCCGGGGAATCCGTTGTCACCGTCGGGAGAAACGATGGTAAGCTTCAAAGTCTGCTTGTCTATCTGCTCTGCATCATATACCTGATATTGCCATCCCGATGGTCCACCGTGCAGACAGTGACCGAAGTTATTGGTCGGCAACTGGATCTTCTCGTTATTGATAACCATTTGTCCCTTGTTGATACGGTTAGCATAACGGCCAATCGTTGCTCCATAGTCACTCGGGGAATTAGCAGAGTCTGCGTATTGGGCAATGTTGTCATAACCTAAAACGACATCAACAAAACTACCATTTTTGTCAGGAACCATAACTGATACAATTCGTCCTCCAAAGTTGGTAATGCATACTTCCATACCATTCTTGTTGGTCAGAGTGTATAACTTAACAGGCTTCTCGTTGATGGTCGTGTCAAATCTTGCAGGATCCAGACCAGATAACGTCATACCGTTGTTACCACACGATGAGAGCAGAATGGCTGCCATTCCGGCTCCAAATAAAAAAGCTTTTAAGTTTCTCATAAATCGAGGATCATTAAGTTAGTATTATAAATTATGGTGTAAAATTACAATTTTTTTATTGAAATACGTATCATTTCCTTTGTTTTTTTTCCCAATATTCTTAGTTTAACCATTCTTAACGTCTCAAGCCGTTTATAGATAAATTTTCATTCATTGGACAAAGGCATTCCGCATCTATCTGCATAGGGGAATATAATATGCGCATAACCATTGAGAAAACTCAAGATTATGCGCATAACTCGTTGATATAACTACTTTTATGTAGTCGTTGATATGACGGAATTAGTCGACGGGAATATCCTTGTTTACATTCTTACAGCCTACAAGACCATAATAAAGCATATACAGCATTGCAATCAATGGAATGATATATGACAGCATGTAACCCATCTTGTCAGCCAGGAAGCCCTGGATGAAAGGAAGGATTCCACCACCTACAACCATCATCATGAAGATTCCGGCACCAGCTGCAGAATATTTTCCTAAGCCTTCTGTTGCAAGATTGAAGATGGATGTCCACATCACTGAGGTGCAAAGACCGCAAAGAACAATAAGCATGGCTGCGATAGGAACCTGAACGGTTTCGAATGACGAACCTGTGAATACAGGCATGGTGACCATTGATGATTTGCCTAACAGCATAGCAAGCACAATAAGAATTGAGCCTACTGTCGTTGTTACAATCATCATCGTGCGGCTGGATACTTTATCAGCGATAGATGCAGAGATCATACGACCGACAAGCATCAGGAACCAATATGTTCCGGCAACGAAACCACCGATAGCTGCGGCATTAAGAAGACCTTCACCGCCACCACGTCCAGTCGTGTCTGTGATGTAGAAGTTCAATGTCTGGGGAAGACCGATCTCAACACCTACATAGACGAAGATGGCGATTGTACCCAATACGAAGTGACGGAAAGCCCATGGGCTGTGCTCAAAGACGGTATCTTTTGTTGCTTTACCCATCTCAGGATCTTGAATAGGAATGAAGAACAAGATGCAGAAGGCAGCAGCAAAGACAGCCATGGCAATGAACATCACGAGCTGTACGTCTGCAATCTGTGTCTGAGCTGTAACAGTACCGATCAAGGCACCGACGAGCATAGGTGTGAGTGTTCCTGACAATGAATTAAGGGTTCCTCCAATCATGTTCAGCTGGTTACCACGGTTACCGCCACCACCTAAGAGGTTCAGCATCGGGTTGACAACGGTGTTCAGCATACATACGGAGAATCCGGAAATGAATGCGCCGAGCATATAGACAGACAGACCGGCAACGGCTGCTGATTCAGGATTGAACTTTCCGGAGAGATACTGGATGAACACACCGACGAAACCGGTGGCAATACCAATCAGGGCAGTTTTCTTGTATCCGAATTTGATCAGCATCTTACCTGCGGGGATACCCATGAACAGGTAGGCTGCAAAGTTCATCAGCGTACCGAGGGTTCCAACGGTATTACTGTTGCCAAAGATATTTTTCCAAATGACTCCGATTGGTGCACCAAGATTAGTCACAAACGAAATCATTGCATAAAGGAAGAACATCGTTATAATCGCGATGAGACTTCCACTTTGTTTTTTATTGTTCATTTTGTTAGCGTATTTTTATAAATGGTAAAGTAGGGGAGGGTCCCCTGCTTTACCAGTTAAGTCCTTTAATTAGCAAATCTTGCGAGAGCCGTCACTAATGATGACATCATAAACCTTTGGTGCCTTGCCGTACTTCTCATAATACTTCTTCTTGGCTGTAGCGATGAATTCATCGTATAACTCATCTTTGACAAGGTTGATGGTGCAACCGCCAAAGCCGCCACCCATGATACGTGAGCCTGTTACGCCGCACTCTTTGGCAATGTCGTTCAAGAAATCAAGTTCCTCGCATGAAACTTCATATTCCTTTGAAAGACCCTCATGAGTCTCGTACATCTTCTTACCGACAGTTTCGTAATCACCTGCTACGAGAGCGTCACAGACAGCCAGCACACGGTCTTTTTCGCCTAATACGAAGTGAGCACGAGAGTAGTCTTCCTCACCGACTTCTGCGCGAACCTCTTCCAGCTGTTCCCATGTACAGTCACGCAATGTCTCAAAGGTTCCTTCCGGATGTTTGGCAGCAATGTGCTTAACCACGTTCTCACATGAGTTGCGACGATCGTTATAGGGACTTCCTGCAAGCTCATGCTTTACGCAAGAGTTAAGGAGAACGAGTTTATAGCCTTTGGGATCAAATGGGAAATATTCGAACTCACGGCTACGGCAGTCGAGGCGCATGAGCTTTCCTGCCTGTCCGAATACGCTGGCAAACTGGTCCATGATACCGCAGTTGACACCGCAATAGTTGTGCTCAGTAGCCTGTCCAGCCAGAACCATATCCCATTTAGAAACCTTATTGTCACCAAAGAGGTCGTTCAGACCACATGCAAAACAGCTCTCCATGGCAGCAGAAGAAGACATACCTGCACCAAGGGGAACATCACCGGCAAATGCAATGTTGAATCCTTTAACGGGAACGCCTAACTTCTCCATCTCCAAAGTAATACCATAGATGTAACGAGCCCAGCTTGCACGAGGACCTTTACCATCGTGGAAATCAAAGTCTACACGGTCTTTCAAGTCAATGGAATATGCACGGATGGTACTCTCTGTGCCATTTGGACGCATCTCTGCCATGATGCCTTTGTCAACAGCACCCGGGAATACGAAACCTCCATTATAGTCAGTGTGTTCGCCAATCAGGTTAATACGGCCAGGAGATGCATAAATGTTTCCTGTCTTACCATCGAAATGCTTAATAAAACGACTTCTTACGAATTCTATGTCCATAGTTATTTTAAATTATTGAATTAATATTATTTGTCTATTCCAAATTTATAAATGGTCTTTTGCTTATACTGTTCTCCTGGACGCAAAATAACGCTTGGGAAATAGGGGCGGTTGGGAGAGTCGGGGAAGTGCTGACACTCGAAGCATATACCAGAACGACGTGGGAATGTTGCACCATGCTGACCGGCATATCCGTCTGCCCAGTTGTCTGAATACAGCTGCATGCCTGGTTCTGTCGTATAAACCTCCATCGTACGTCCGCTGACGGGATCTGTCAACTTAGCCGCGAAGCTCAGTTCACCTTCCTCATTCTTATTCAATACATAGCAGTGGTCGTAGCCGGAACCGTTCTTGATCTGTTCGTCATCAGCATCGATGTCCTGGCCAACTGGCTTCGGAGTACGGAAATCAAAAGGAGTTCCCTTTACGAAACGAATCTCTCCCGTAGGAATAGATGTCTCATCGATAGGAATATAGAAATCAGCATTAATCTCACAGATCTGATTGTCGATAGTGGGAGTCGGATTTGCTATTCCTTGCAGAGAGAAGAAACCGTGATTGGTGAGGTTGATGATGGTCTTCTTGTTCGTTGTGGCCATATACTCGATAACAAGCTCGTTATCGTCTGTGAATGTATATACCACCGTTGTGCTGACTTCTCCTGTATAACCCTCTTCACCGTAGGGGCTTACAAGCCTGAGGACAACAGAACTGTTGTTCATCTGAAGTGCTTCCCAAACCTTAGCGTTCCATCCAATCTTTCCGCCGTGCAGGGCATTGGGTCCGTTGTTGATGGCAAGCTCGTATTTCTTACCGTTCAACTGGAATTTACCCTTGCAGATTCTATTTCCATAGCGGCCGATGAGTGTGGAGAGGTATGGCTCCGGACTATTAATGACGCCTTCAATTGTATCGTGACCTTGGATAACGTTTGCGTAGTTTCCGTCACGGTCAGGTACCATAATAGCAACTAATGCTCCACCATAGTTTGTGATTGCAACTTCATTACCTAAGCTGTTTTTCAGGATATAAAGGTCTGTTTTTTTACCGTTCACCGTGGTCTGAAAATCTTCTCGTTTCAGACCACACAGATTAACTGTTTCAGTTGTGTTCGTCATAAAAAATAAGTTTTTAGTTAATATTACTGCCTTGCAAAATAAATGAAAAAAAATGATAATCGCAAACGAAAAGAATAAAAAAACGAGGAATGGTAAGTTAAAAACAATTAAACAAC
>CACWNV010000052.1 GCA_902762325.1 uncultured Prevotellaceae bacterium
CATGGTTGCATCAGCAGGAAGGGCACATTCCGAATAGCCCAACACGGCAGGCAGGCGGTCGTCGGCAGCAGCCACCACGAAACCCTCTCCACTGGTAAGACCAAACACATAGCAGGCCTCACTTCTCGCCAGATAGCGAAAGGGGGTCGAAGAGATTTTCATCATGTTTCTCCTCTGCGCACTGCCCTCATGGGAAACCGAGAGGAATGCCCTTGCACGCTGCTCAGCCTGCTCCCGGTCGAGTGGAGCAGCATGGCCAAGCACCGATGCCAGAAGCATGCATAAAATGAAAATGAGTCTATTCATAATAATTCTATTCATAATAATTCTTCGCGCTTCATTAACTACCTATCACCTATTCTTTCTCCACTGCGGCCTCACCCCCAGCCCCTCTCCAAAGGGCGAGGGTAGCTATAAGCGTCGCTTTGCGCCGTGGTCCCTTAATAATCCACGATTCTCTTCTTCTCCTTCTTGCCGGATTTCTTCGGCTTACTGAAGACTGCGTCGAGAACGCCCTCAACAACACCCTCAACAAAGCTCTCGACAAAGACTTGTCCCAACGAACAGTCAGAATAGAAGGAACAGTAGGAGTCGTCTAACAGGGGTGGCGGGTCAGGCACCCAGAACGGTCCGCAGCGGAATGGCGAGAGGTCTACTTCATTTCTCGCGCCACGCCGCGCCGTCATCAGGCTCTGTGGATGGGTGTCCACGATGAGCGGCACGTCATGGGCAAACACAATAGGTGTAAGCCTGACGGTCTGGCAGACAGAGTCCATCCATTGCTCGCAGGGGGTTCTCATGCTGAACTCCTGAGCACTGGCTGTCATAGCCATGAGCAGCAGAGGTAGCAACATCTTGCGACCACTTATTTCACGGATAAAACGGATGCCACGTATGGTAATCATAATTATCAATTATCAATTGTCAATTATCAATTTCGGCAGAGCCGACATCAGCCCACCGTTCCTTCCAGCGAGACTGAGAGCAGTTTCTGCGCCTCAACAGCAAACTCCATCGGCAGCTTGTTAAGCACTTCCCTGGCATAGCCGTTGACGATAAGGCCGACCGCCTGTTCTGTAGGGATGCCCCGCTGGTTACAGTAGAATAGCTGTTCCTCCGAAATCTTCGACGTGGTAGCTTCATGTTCAAAGATAGCCGTAGGATTGTGCACATCCATGTAGGGGAAAGTGTGGGCTCCACACTGACTGCCAAGCAACAGTGAGTCGCAGCTGGAGTAGTTACGGGCATTATCGGCATTGGCTGTAGCCCTGACGAGTCCACGATAGCTGTTCTGGGAATGACCGGCAGAGATACCTTTCGAGATGATGGTACTCTTCGTGTTCTTTCCCATGTGAATCATCTTCGTACCCGTGTCGGCCTCCTGATAGTTATTGGTCACGGCAACACTGTAGAACTCAGCCACAGAGTTGTCGCCCCTCAACACACAGGAAGGATACTTCCACGTGATGGCAGACCCCGTCTCCACCTGTGTCCACGACAACTTGGAAGACTCTCCCCGCAAGTCACCACGCTTCGTGACGAGGTTGAACACGCCGCCCTTCCCGTTTTCATCACCCGGATACCAGTTCTGGACAGTAGAATATTTCACCTCTGCCCTGTCGTTGACAATAATCTCCACAATGGCAGCATGCAACTGGTTCTCATCGCGCATCGGTGCGGTACACCCTTCGAGGTAAGAGACATAGCTGTCGTCATCAGCCACGATCAACGTGCGCTCAAACTGCCCTGTATTACTGGCATTAATACGGAAATAAGAGCTGAGTTCCATCGGGCAGCGCACACCCTTGGGTATATAGACAAAGGAACCATCAGAAAAGACGGCGGAGTTGAGGGCAGCATAGAAGTTGTCACGATAGGGAACCACGGTGCCGAGATACTGCCGGACAAGTTCAGAATGTTCTTTGATGGCCTCACCGATAGAACAAAAGATGATGCCTTTCTCGCGCAGTTTATCCTTGAACGTGGTCTTCACCGACACCGAATCCATGATGGCATCGACCGCCGTATTGCCGCTCAGCGCCAGCCGTTCTTCCAAAGGAATGCCCAACTTGTCGAAAGTCTTCTCCAGTTCGGGGTCTATCTTCCCGTCGCCCTTGGGCTTACTTGCCATCGGGTCGGCATAATAGCTGATGGCCTGATAGTCAATTTCGGGCAGACGGACATGTCCCCATGTCGGCTGTCTGAGCGTCAACCAGTGGCGATAGGCCTTCAACCGGAACTCAAGCATCCATTCCGGTTCTCCCTTCTTAGCAGAGATAAGCCTCACGACATCCTCGTTCAGCCCTCGTTCAATGATTTCCGTCGACACGTTGGTGGTGAATCCGAACTCATATTTCTGTTCAGCCACCTGACGGACAAACTGATTCTTCTCTTCCATTGACATGTCTATTTATAAATGCGGAGGACAACCTGCCCCCCGCATCCTTTATGCTGAACTGATTACAGTTTCTGCTGGACCTCGATCTCGGTGAAGGTCTCAATGATATCACCTTCCTGAATATCATTGAAGTTCGCCAATGAGATACCACATTCCAAACCTGTAGCCACTTCCTTGACGTCGTCCTTGTAACGCTTCAGGGCATCGATAGGAGCCGTATGGATGACGATACCGTCGCGCACCACGCGGCCTTTGTCCTTGTTGTGAACTTTACCCTCGATGACAAGACCACCGGCAACAGTACCCACCTTGGAGATCTTGAACACCTGCTTCACCTCTACCTGACCCGTGATGATTTCCTTCTTCACCTTGTCAAGCATACCGACCATTGTCGACTTGATGTCATCAATGGCATCATAGATGATGGAATAGGTATTGATTTCAACACCTTCACGATCGGCAGCCTTACGGGCATCTGCAGAAGGACGAACCTGGAAGCCGACGATGATTGCATCGGAAGCACTGGCAAGCATGACATCATTCTCGGAAATCTGTCCTACGGCCTTGTTGATGACATTGACTTGAACCTTTTCGGTAGACAGTTTGATGAACGAGTCGCTAAGAGCCTCAATAGAACCGTCGGTATCACCCTTCACGATGATGTTCAGTTCGTGGAACTCGCCGAGAGCAATACGATGGCTGATGTCATCCAACGTGAACTTCTTCTGTGTCCTCAGTCCCTGCTCACGCTGCAACTGCAAACGCTTGTTGGCAATCTCACGAGCCTCCTGCTCTGTCTCAAGAACGTGGAAGGTGTCACCGGCTGTCGGTGCACCGTTCAGTCCAAGGATGATACAAGGCTCAGCCGGCTTTGCTTCGGTGATGCGCTGGTTACGCTCATTGAACATCGCCTTGATACGTCCGTAGGCAGTACCGGCTATCAGGTTGTCACCCACATGGAGTGTACCGTTAGACACCAGGACTGTAGAGACATAGCCACGTCCCTTATCAAGACTCGACTCGATGATGCTACCCGTAGCCTTTCGGTTGGGGTTAGCCTTCAGGTCGAGCATCTCTGCTTCCAACAGAACCTTCTCAAGCAGGTCGGAAACACCTATACCCTTCTTGGCAGAAATCTCCTGACACTGGTACTTACCGCCCCAGTCCTCTACAAGCAGATTCATCTGGGCAAGGTCTTCACGGATCTTATCCGGATTAGCTCCCGGCTTATCAATCTTGTTGATGGCAAACACCATCGGTACATTGGCAGCCTGTGCATGAGCAATAGCCTCCTTGGTGGTAGGCATGACACTGTCGTCGGCAGCAATGATGATGATAGCTATATCGGTCACCTGTGTACCACGGGCACGCATGGCGGTGAAGGCCTCGTGTCCCGGAGTATCAAGGAAAGTAATGCGACGTCCGTCCTCCAACTTCACGTTGTAGGCACCGATGTGCTGTGTGATACCTCCGGCCTCACCTGCAATTACGTTTGTCTTGCGGATATAGTCGAGGAGCGAAGTCTTACCGTGGTCGACATGACCCATCACCGTCACAATCGGTGAACGAGAGATGAGGTCGTTTTCATCGTCTTCCTCCTCACTGACAGCCTCCTGTACTTCGGCACTAACATATTCAGTCTTGAACCCGAACTCATCAGCCACAAGGTTGATGGTCTCTGCATCCAGACGCTGGTTGATAGACACCATGATACCGACAGACATCAACGTAGAGATCACCTGTGTGACACCGACGTTCATCATCGTTGCCAGCTCACTCACCGTCACAAACTCTGTCAGTTTAAGGGTCTTGCTTTCTGCACGCTCTGCACTCAGCTCCTCATTGAGCCTCTCCTGGACAGCCTCGCGCTTTTCCTTACGGTACTTAGCACCCTTCTTGTTCTGGTTCTGCTTATTGGTCAGACGGGCAAGCGTCTCTTTTACCTGACGTGCCACATCCTCCTCGTTTACCTCCAGCGGCTTCTGGTTGCGGTTCTTCTTCTTTTTCTTATTGTTGTTTTTCTTACCGGCCTGATCGGCAGCAGCAGAACTGGGCTTGTTGACTTCAGCATTGATATCAACACGCTCATTGTTGATGCGCACGCGCTTTTTGCGCTCACGCTGCTGCTGCACCTTTTCCTCGCGTTCCTTGCGCTTCTCTTCCTTTGTCTTCTTCTTGGGACGAGTACTCTGGTTCAATGCGTCAAGGTCGATTTTCCCCTGAATCTTCAACTGAGGAGCGTTGTTCAGCATCTTCTTCTCGCTCTTCAACTGGAACACCTCGGGAGCTGCAGGTCTCTGTTCGGCAACAGGCTGTTCAACAGGTTCTGCCTGAGCAGGTTCCTGCGACGGCATCTTCTGTTCAACCACAGGCTCACTCTCAGCTACAGGAGTTTCCTTCGGAGTAACTTTCACCTCTGGAGCGGCCTGTACGGGAGCAGCTGGCTGTTCTTCTTCCTTTTTGACAACAGCAGGCTTTTCCTCTTTTACAACAGGTTTCTCCTCCTTCGCAGCCTCAGCAGGCTTTTCCACGACAGGAGCCGGTTTCGGGTCTTCCTTCGGCTGTGGTTTTTCCTCAACAACAGGAGTTTCAACTTTTACTTCGCTTGGAGCCGGACTTTCGACAGCAGTCACAGGCTCAGCCTTCTTCTCCACAGGAGCAGCTGGCTCAACGGTTTTCTTCTCAGTTTTGAGTTGGGATGCAGATGCAGGTTTCTTTTTCAGACTGTCGAGGTCGATCTTTCCCAGCGGATTGAACTTCTGCTGGTTGGACGATTCGAGCAGACTCTCTGCACGATTATCTTTCGGTTCAGTTGCATGTTTCTTTTCTTTCGGCTTCTTCTGAAAGAGCTGGGCAGCCTGATTGCGCACTTCCTTGTCCTGCTGGAAGGCTTCTTTCAGAGCCTCATACTGCTCGTCGCTGATCTTTGAGGTCAGCTCCAGTTTATCTTCGCCCATGCCACTTTTCTTCATCAGGAATTCAACTGCCGTTTGAAGTCCTATATTCAGCTCTCTAATAGCTTTGTTTAATCTGATGCTCATTCTTTACTTAATTTGATATTCATTTTGAATTACGATGTATGCGGCTATACCGCAGGAAGAAGTACGAATAGAAGACTATAACAAGAACTCGTTCTTTAAGACGTTCCCCCCGCATGACTGCGGCACATCGTACTTCAGAAGTCAGGCTTTCATCATGGCCCTTAGTTCTCAAACTCTGCCCTTAACACTTCGAGCAAATGATCAACCGTTTCTTCCTCGAGGTCGGCTTTCTCCACCAACATCTCACGAGGAGCATTCAGGACAGCCTTAGCTGTGTCAAGACCAATAGCTTTGATGGAATCAATCACCCACTGGTCGATCTCATCGGCAAACTCGTCGAGGTAGATATCCTCGTCGGCTTCGCTCTCAGACACTTCACGGAACACATCGATTGTATATCCAGTCAGCATAGATGCCAGTTTGATGTTGAGTCCGCCACGTCCAATGGCAAGGCTTACCTCCTCAGGTTTAAGGAACACCTCAGCCTTATGGTTCTCTTCGTCAATGGTGATGCTTGAGACCTTTGCAGGACTCAATGAACGCTGAATAAACAGTTTTGTGTTGGCAGTATAATTAATCACGTCAATATTCTCGTTGCAGAGCTCGCGCACGATACCATGAACACGGCTACCTTTCACACCGACACAGGCGCCGACGGGATCGATACGCTCGTCATAGCTCTCAACAGCAATCTTGGCACGCTCACCAGGCATACGAGCAATCTTCTTGATGGAGATAAGTCCATCATTGATTTCAGGCACCTCAGCCTCGAGAAGACGCTCCAGGAAGACAGGGCTGGTACGTGAGAGGATGATCTTCGGATTATTGTTCTCATTGTCTACACGAAGGATGACGGCTCGGACCGTCTCACCCTTGTGATACTGGTCGGCTGGAATCTGCTCACTCTTGGGAAGAATCAGCTCGTTGTTCTCGTCATCAACAATCAGCACCTCACGTTTCCACATCTGATAGACCTCACCGGCAACCACTTGTCCTACTCTGTCCTTGTACTTGTTATACAGAGAGTCGTGTTCCAGTTCCAGAATCTTTGATGCCAGAGTCTGGCGGAGATTCAATATTGCACGTCGTCCAAACTTGGTAAAGTCGACACGCTCTGACACCTCTTCACCGATCTCATAGTCGGGTTCGATTTTCTGCGCATCCTCCAGAGAGATCTCCTTGTTCTCATCAGCAACATCGCCATTGGCGACAACCATACGGTTGCGATAAATCTCAAAGTCTCCCTTGTCTGGGTTTACGATCACGTCAAAGTTCTCGTCACTACCGAAAATCTTAGCAAGTACGTTGCGAAAACTCTCCTCAAGCACACTTACCAACGTAGCACGATCGATGTTCTTGGTCTCCTTGAACTCCTTAAAGGTATCGATCAAACTAACGACCTCTTCCTGTTTTTTTGCTGCCATAGCTTTACTTAAAACTTATTAGATATTTTGTATATTTTACTTTATTCATCTGAAACTGATGGTCGATATCCATCATCACAGGGCGTTTCTTCCCTTCTACCTTTACTTTCTCACGGACTGTCACTACGAAGTCTTCACCTTCGACAGACTTCAGAACGCCTCGTGTCTTCTTTCCATCGGCATCCAGGACCTCAACGTCCCTGCCAATAAAATTAATGTATTGCTGCGGTACCTTGAAAGGCTGTCCAAGCCCTGCAGAGCCTACCTCAAGCTCATAGTCCTCCTCTTCTCTGTCAAGACGGCTTTCAATAAACTTACTCAGTTCCACACAATCTTCAATCCACACGCCGTCAGCATGGTCGATTTCAACAACAATCTTATCATCAGGACTGACTTCCACGTCAACAAGAAAATATTCTTTGTCTTTCAGCCACTCCCCAATAATCTCTTTTACGATGTTCTTATCTATCATATAAGTTATAATTAAAATAAAATGAGGGACTCTTTCAAGTCCCTCATTCCTCTGAACGGCTGCAAAATTACTAATAATCTGCCGAACAGCAAAATAATTTAACATTTAATTACTTCAACTTCTCATATTTGTACTTAGAAGTAGCACCGAGCTGCTCTTCGATACGGATCAGCTGGTTGTACTTCGCCATACGGTCGGTACGAGAGAGTGAACCAGTCTTAATCTGACCACTGTTTGTAGCAACGGCGATGTCAGCAATTGTGGTGTCCTCAGTCTCACCAGAACGGTGTGAAGTAACAGTAGTATAACCATGACGGTGAGCCATCTCAATAGCATCGAGGGTCTCAGTCAGCGAACCGATCTGGTTAACCTTGATGAGGATTGAGTTACCAGCACCCATCTTGATACCCTTCTCAAGGAACTTCACGTTGGTCACGAAGAGGTCGTCACCGACGAGCTGGCACTTGTTGCCTACACGCTCTGTCAGTTTCACCCAGTTCTCCCAGTCGTTCTCATCGAGACCGTCCTCGATAGAATAGATAGGATACTTGTCAATGAGCTGCTCAAGATAAGCAATCTGCTCGTCAGCAGAGAGCTTCTTTCCGTTAGGATCCTTCTTCTTGCCATTCTTCAGCTGACGATAGTCATAGAACCACTTGCCATCCTCGCATACAGCGAACTCAGAAGCAGCGCAGTCCATAGCAATGCGTACGTCCTTACCCGGCTCGTAGCCAGCAGCCTTGATAGCTTCCATGATAGTGTCGAGAGCATCCTCAATACCATTGAAGTTAGGAGCAAAACCACCCTCATCACCTACAGCGGTAGAAAGGCCACGTGCCTTCAACAGCTTAGCAAGATTGTGGAACACCTCTGCACCCATACGAACAGCTTCCTTGATAGATGTAGCACCTACCGGACCAATCATGAACTCCTGGAATGCGATAGGAGCATCAGAGTGAGCACCACCGTTCACAATGTTCATCATTGGAAGAGGCATTGTGTAAGAGTTGCATCCGCCGATATAGCGGTAGAGAGGAATATTCAGAGCCTTTGCAGCAGCCTGAGCCGTAGCGAGTGATACGCCGAGGATAGCATTTGCACCAAGCTTTGACTTTGTAGGAGTGCCATCCAGTTCGAGCATCTTCATATCGATAGCACGCTGATTGAACACGCAGTCGCCCTTCAATGCCGGAGCGATGATGTTGTTGACATTCTCAACTGCCTTCAGGACACCCTTGCCCAGGTAGCGGCCCTTGTCACCGTCGCGAAGCTCCAGAGCTTCGTTCTCACCTGTAGATGCTCCAGATGGAACAGCTGCACGCCCCATCACGCCATTATCCAATGTTACTTCCACCTCTACGGTAGGATTACCTCTTGAATCGAGGATTTCTCTTGCATGAACTAATTCAATTACCATACTCTAATATTTAAGTTTATTAATACGTTTCGAATGCAAAGGTAATACTTTTCAGACAATCTTGCAATAACTACAAAATGTTTTAATGATTTTTTATGGCTCTTCGCATTAATTCTTGATTTACATTACTTTATTTTTGATTTAATAGTTCCATGTATTTATCGTATGATATATATCTTCCCCCCATAGACTCCAGATGATTGGTCTTAAACTGGCAGTCGATGATGCCTTGGCCATGCATCTTTCTGGCAAGATAGATGAGTGCCAGCTTCGAGGCACTGGGAACTAAGGAGAACATACTTTCCCCAAATACGTTCCTGCCGATGGTAACTCCATACAATCCCCCCACGAGCTTTTTGCCGTCTTCCATGTCCCACACTTCCACGCTCAAGGCAAAGCCCTGCCGGTAAAGTTCTTCATAGGCTTTAATCATGTTCTCCCCTAACCACGCACCCTGTTCATGGATACGTAGCTGACTGCATTGGGTAATTACTCCATGGAAATCCTGATTGAAGGAACATCCATAGCGTCTCTTATTGATTAATGTACGCATGCTATGGGACACATGTACCTCTGAGGGAAATATCACGAACCGTTCCATCGGACAATACCATATAGGCTCATCACCGTCCCGAAAGGAGAACCAGGGGAAGATGCCATGGGAATAGGCAAGAAGCAGCCGGTCGATAGACAAGTCGCCACCAACGGCAAGCATTCCGTCAGGATCACCGACATGAGGATCGGGGAACCATAACTCTTCGTCAAGCTGTACTACCATTACTCCTCTATATTCAAATGCAACTTCCCTTCGGTAACATCTAAAGAAGCTTTCCCGCCTTTCTGCAGACCTCCGAAGAGTATCTCACGCATCAGCAGGGGCTTCACCTCACGCGCAATCACGCGATCCATCTCACGGGCACCATATTCATGGGTAAATCCTTTCTGCAAGAGGAAGTCGTGCGCAACATCCGTCAGAGACAATGTCACCTGACGGGCGTCCAGTTTCTTCTGTAGCTCTTTCAGCTTCTTGTCAAGGATGCGCGAGGCCATGTCGTGATTCATGTCGCGGAAGACGACCGTACCACTGAGTCTGTTGATGAACTCCGGTTTAAACGTCTTCTTCACCTGCGATAACATCGCTTCTCCACGCGACACCTTTCCGCTGAATCCGATATTCGCCTGAAAAGCATACTGCGCCCCGGCATTACTCGTCATCAGTACAATCACATTCCGGAAGTCGGCTTTCTGTCCTCGGTTATCAGTCAGGCAGGCATAGTCCATCACCTGCAGAAGGATGTTATAAATATCCTGATGGGCCTTCTCTATCTCGTCCAGCAGCAACACGCAGTTAGGAGTCTTACGGATGGCATCGGTAAGCAGACCTCCGTCTTCGTAGCCTACATATCCGGCTGGTGAGCCGATGAGTTTGGCTACGGCATGCCGCTCCGTGTATTCACTCATATCGAAACGTACCAGAGAAACGCCCAGTTCCTGTGCCAGCACACGAGCCACTTCCGTCTTTCCGACTCCGGTGGGACCGACGAACAACAGACAAGACAATGGTTTGTTATCTTCCATCAGACCGGCCTTAGCCATCTGTACCGACTCCACAACCTGACGCACCGCCTCGTCTTGTCCGAAGATACGCGAAAGGATACGGTCCTGCAATGTAGCCAGTGTCCCGTTATCCTCTTCCTTCATCACCTCGGCATCAATCTTGCACAACTTGGCAAGAATCTCGGATATCAGAGCCTTGTCCACTCTGTTCTTCGGCGCACGCGAAGCAGGATGCAGTTCTCTGTATGCTCCGGCCTCATCGATTAAGTCGACAGCCTTGTCAGGAAGGAAACGGTCATTCATATACTTGGCACTTTGCTGCACGGCAAACTCAATGACACCTTTTCCATAGGTCACATGATGGAACTGCTCATACTTCCCCTTCAGTCCGTTCAAGATAGCTACGGCCTCAGCAACCGACGGTTCGGCGATATCTATCTGCTGGAAACGGCGCACGATACCGCGTGAACGGGCAAAATAGCGGTTAAACTCATCGTAAGTGGTGGAACCGATGAAACGGATATCTCCTCGTTCCAGATAGGGTTTAAGCATATTGGAGGCATCAAGCGAGCCGTCACCTCCCCTGCCGGCACCAATCAGATTATGGATTTCATCGATATAGACAATGGCATTACCTTCTTTCTGCAAGCCTTCCATCACCTGCTTTACACGTTTCTCAAAGTCACCCCTGTACTGTGTTCCTGCAAGCATTGTTCCCATATCCATCTGATAGATTCGGCATTTCTTCAGTCTTTCAGGAACATCCCCTCGGTTGATACGGGCTGCCAGACCATATACCAACGCTGTCTTTCCCACGCCAGGTTCTCCCACATGCAACGGATTGTTCTTGTCGGCACGGCAAAGCACCTGAATGGTCCGTTCCATCTCCTGTTCACGACCTATGAGCGGGTTAAACGTGTCAGCAATGTCATTCATACATGTCACGAGTGAACGCCAAGGAGCAGCATGGCCCCCAAAAGAGGTGTCGTCATCATCTTCTTCATCATCCTCCTCATCCGCCACAGAGTAAGACTCAATCAGTTCGCTCAGCAGTTCTGTCTGATCATCTATCTCACGACGCAGCAGATAGGCTGCCCACGAATCGGGCAGTTCCAGCATTCCCTCGATGACGTGCGGTACATCCAGCAGCTCTGCACTTGAAAACAGCACATGCTGAATGGCACGTTCCATCATCATTCGGAACTGCTCCGACACCTCGGGCACATATTCCATCCCCTTAGGCATCTGCTCCTGCTTTTGAAGCTGTTCTTCCAACTGCTTGCGCAGTTCCTGGTCGTCACCGCTGCAGGCATAAAGAGCAATACAGAATTCCGTCTGATTCACGAGCGCCACCAGCAGATGCTCGGGCTGCAGGAACTGATGACGATACTCGTTGCATAAGACAAAGGCTTCACTGATTGCCTTATTCAAAGCATTTGTATTTTCTATTGTGTTCGGCATCTGCTATTCCTCCTTATATTCTAACCTCAACGGGAAGCCCTCCTGACGTGCCAGCCTCATGGCCTTCTTGACTCTCGACACGGCAATGTCATACGAGTAGGAGCCTACAATGGCTTTCTCGGAACGATGGACCTGCATCATCAATGACTCGGCCTCTTCTGCTGACTTTAGGAAAATGGTTCTAAGAATCATAACGACAAATTCCATGGTGGTGAAATCGTCATTATAGATTATTACCTGATAGCGCGGCGGTTCACGCAAACCGACAGACTGCCGCTCACGGATAGATGATAATTCTTTTGGCATGATACAAAATTAGTATAATTCATCTAATAAACAAAATAAATTCCGTATTTTTGCATCATTAAAACAATGAATGAACCTTCTGACATGCCCACAAATATAACAGCCGACGAACTTTTTGAACGGGTGAGCGACATCCTGAATGTCAAGACTCCCTCTGAAATGACAAACCGACAGATGCATGAGACTCTTCTCCTCTGTTGTGCTGAGGGACTGAGGGACACACGCCACGGATTCGGCAACCTGTCGTCACAAGTCGACTCTCTGTGTAAACGGCATCACGTGAAGCCCGCAGATACTGCTGCCATACAGAAGATGCGGCGTGACTGCAATAGTCAGAAAGCCATACTCCCCGAAGATCTGCTCTACGACTGCCGCGCACTCTGCCTTTTCATTGCCGCCGTCTTCGAAACCAGTATTCCTTCAACCATCATCGGCAGGATTCCCCCAACGGGCAAACTTGTAACCGAAGGAAGTTCTATAGACTATATATATATAAGGTGTATCGTCCAGTCATGGAATGAAGAGACGATGAAAGTCACCATTGACCAGGACGGACAGGAAGAACTGCTGACCGTGGATTATCGGCACACACCTTCGTACATCGACCTGTCCTATCTTCACTCCATTCTGAAAGAAGGCATGCAGCTTAACCTGCTCGACTGCGAAGTAAATGGAAAGACGGTGATTCCCAGACTTGTTGTCGTGGAACCCGACTTCCTCATCGACATCAGTACCCTGGCGGGCTGCTTTGAAGACTATGGGCATCATCCTCTGATATACACATTGAACAGACTGAAGCCCAAAGCTAACACCCGCCACATCATTCTCGGAAACTTCGCCGGTGCCGCTCTCGACGGCATCATCAACGATGAACACTTCCAGCCATCCAACACTTTCAAGAGTAACTTCAGGGAACAAGCTCTTTCCTATGCCACGTGCTCTGACCTGAACCCCGCCGAGTTCAAGACGGAAGCGATGCGCCAGATTGGCAACATGCGGGAGATTGTGGACGACATTTTCAAACAACACGACCGTGAGAAGGCTATCCTCGAACCGTCGTTCATCTGTGAACGACTGGGAATCCAGGGACGTGTCGACCTGATGACAACCGATATGAAACTGCTGGTAGAGCAGAAAGCCGGCAGGAATATCTTCATCGAGAGAAATCAGAAGAACAGGCACGGGAGCCTTCATATCGAGAAACATTATGTACAGGTGCTGCTCTATTTCGGCATCCTCGCCTATAACTTTCATGTCAGTGGCAGACAGACTGACATCCGACTGCTTTACTCGAAATACGCATTGCCTGACGGTCTGTTGGAAGTGCAGCCGTTACAGATGCTCTTCCGGGAGGCTATCAAGCTACGAAACATGATTGTTGCTGAAGAGTATCACATGGCACAAGATGGTTTCGAGTGCATCATCGACCGACTGACACCCGACACGATGAACACAGAACAACGCAATGACTTCTTCTTTACCCGCTATCTGCTCCCTGAGTTACAGCAGATAACGGCTCCACTCCATAGCCTTTCGCCCTTGGAACATGCTTATTTCTGCCGCATGGCCACCTTCATCCTGAAAGAACAACTACTCTCAAAGGTCGGCACTGCCAGTACTTCGGGCAATGCTGTCTCCGACTTGTGGAACATGCCCCTGACTGAAAAGCTGGAAACAGGGAACATCTATCTGGGATTACACATCGTCAGGAAGGAGAAGACTGACCCTCACACGGGATATGACATGCTGACGCTGATTGTCCCGGAACAAAACAGCGACTTCCTTCCTAACTTCAGAAGAGGAGACATGATCTATCTGTACTCCTATCCGACCGACAAGGAACCCGATGTACGCAAGAGCATCCTGCATAAAGGGGTCATCACGGAAATCAGTTCTGCACAACTGACAATACACCTGAACAACGGTCAGTTCCGGGAAGACCTGTTTCCCGACTATCTCTGTTATGCCATCGAACATGGAGGAAGCGACGTCACCAGTTCAGCAGCACTTGCAGGAATGCACCAGTTCATCTCTGCCCCTCCCGACCGGAAAGCACTGCTGTTAGGACAACGCGAACCGCAACGTGATGACAGGCTGAAACTTTCACGCAGCTATCATCCCGACTACGACGAGATACTGCTGAAGGCAAAGCAGGCGCTCGACTATTTCCTGCTGGTCGGACCTCCCGGAACGGGCAAGACATCGATGGCACTCCGGTTCATCGTCGAGGAGGAACTGGCATCTCCGGCACGCGGAGATGCCTCCATCCTGCTGATGAGCTACACCAACCGGGCAGTGGATGAGATTTGTGAGATGCTCTGCAAAGCCGGCATCCCTTTTGTCAGGCTGGGCAGCGAGTTTAGTTGCGACCCGCAATTCAAGCCTTTTCTGCTTAGTCAGGCGGTGGAAGACCATCCCAGACTATATGAACTGCAGGACTATCTGAGGAACATCCGTGTGGTAGTGGGAACGACTTCAACGATGATTTCCCGCCCGTTCATCTTCGCCATCAAAGACTTCTCACTGGCCGTCATCGACGAGGCAAGTCAGATTCTCGAACCGAACATCATTGGTTTGCTGGCTGCCCATTATCCGGGAAATGCCATCGCACGGTTCATTCTGATTGGCGACCATAAACAACTGCCTGCCGTTGTCCAGCAGAGCGAGGAGGAGTCGAGAGTCGATAACCCGCTGCTTCAGGAAATTGGACTGACCAACTGCCGTAATTCGCTTTTCGAGCGGCTCATCCGGCATGAACACAACAAAGGAAGAGAATCGTTTATCGGCATCCTGCATCGCCAAGGGCGCATGCATCCGGAAATATCCAGATGGCCCTGTCAGACTTTCTACCGGCACGAAAGGATAGAACCCGTCCCACTCCCTCACCAGACAGAGACTTCCGACAAGCCGCGACTGGTGTTCATTCCCTCTGAAAAATGCTATCAGCCGGAACTGTCGGACAAGGTGAACACCAGCGAAGCCGCCATAGTGGCCCAGGAACTGCTTCGCGTTTACAATCTATACAAAGAAGACTTCGACCCTGACAAGACCGCCGGTGTCATCGTTCCCTACCGTAATCAGATTGCCATGATACGGAAGGAAATCGAACGATTAGGGATAAAGCCACTCGAACAAATCAGCATCGACACGGTGGAACGCTACCAGGGCAGCCAGCGTGACGTCATCATCTATTCCTTTACCATACAGCACAACTATCAGCTCGATTTCCTGACAAGCAACTGCTTTGAGGAAGACGGGGTGACCATTGACCGGAAACTCAATGTGGCAATGACAAGAGCACGCCGCCAGCTGATACTGACAGGTAACGAGCAAACGCTACGCCACAACCCGCTGTTTGCAGGCCTCTTGGATTTCATTCGGGAAAAGGGCTGTTATAAAACGATTTAAACAATTTATTTTGACATAAAATTTTGTCAATTAAAAAAATATATCTATCTTTGCACCAGACAAAGAAAACACTAACTTAAAAAGACAGGATTCCGACAGAAGATGTCGGAATTCTTAGTTTTTTGTTTTTTTCAGAACATAAATAAAAAAGATAAGCACTATGGCATACATGTCACAAGAGGGCTACGATAAACTCGTGGCCGAGCTTCAACGTCTTGAAGCGATAGAACGCCCGAAGGCTTCTGCAGCAATTGCCGAAGCACGCGACAAGGGTGATTTGAGTGAAAACTCAGAGTATGAAGCAGCAAAAGAGGCACAGGCACATCTGGAAGACAAGATCAACCGGATGAAGATGACCATTGCAGAGGCAAAGATTGTAGATACCTCACGTCTGAGTGCCGATGCTGTCCAGATATTGTCTAAGGTAGAACTGACCAACATTAAGACCAATCAGAAGATGGTCTACACCATCGTCAGCGAGCAAGAGGCAAACCTGCGTGAAGGGAAGATCTCTATCAAGACCCCCATTGCCCAGGGACTGCTCAACAAGAAGGTCGGTGACACCGCTGAGATCCAGATTCCACGCGGTACCATCACCCTGCGAATAGACAAGATTTCCATTGATTAATCTTAACACCCATTGTATCATGAGTATTTTTTCTAAAATCGCTGCTGGAGAGATTCCCAGCTACAAATGTGCCGAGAACGAGAAGTTCTATGCCTTTCTTGATATCAACCCTGTTGCCAAAGGACATACACTGGTGATACCTCGTCGCGAGGTTGACTATATCTTCGACATGGAAGACGATGAGATTGCCGAGTTTCAGGTGTTTGCCAAAAAAGTGGCAAAGGCTCTTCGGGCTGCATTCCCCTGTAAGAAAGTGGCAGAAGTGGTTTTAGGCCTGGAAGTACCTCACGCACATATCCACCTGATTCCCATGAACACCGAGGCAGATGTTGACTTCCGTAAAGAGAAGCTGACGCTGACACAGGAAGAGTTCAAGGAAATAGCAGACAAGATCTATAAGGAGTTTTCTAAATAAACCATCATAAAAAAACCGACGGGGAGCAGCCTTTCGCTGTTCCCCGTTACTTTTAGATATATTCACTTCCTTTCTTTAGCAATACTTCATTGACGTATTTTCGCACAAGTGCCGAGGAGTCTTCCTTCTTGCAGATGAGCAGCACGTTGTCATGCTCGGCAACAATGAAGCCCTCCAGTCCGTTGATTACGCCTAACTTGCCCTTTTCAAGCTTGATGATATTGTTACGGCTGTTGTCAATCATCACGTCACTGTCTATCACCACATTGTCGTCTTCACTCTTCTGCTTAGCCTCATAAATACCGTGCCAAGTACCAAGATCAGCCCATCCGAAGTCGCATTTCATCACATAGACCTCATCCGACTTCTCCAGGATGCCATAGTCAATCGACAGATTAGGATACAACGGGAAATTCTCAGCTATATACTTCTCCTCCTCTTCTATCGTAAATGTCGGATGCTCCTGGTCAAACTTACGGAGTACAAAAGGCAGCAGCTCGTCGAAACACTTGAGCAGGAAGTGGACATTCGACAGGAACAATCCTGTATTCCAATAGAACTCACCGCTTTCCATAAAGATGCGGGCAAACTCGCGTGACGGTTTCTCCGTGAACGATTTTACTTTATTCAACGAGTCGCCAATCATCTCGCCCAACTGCACATAACCATAGCCCGGATCAGGACGCGTAGGCTTAACGCCCATCGTCAGTAGTCCGTCACGGCTCTCCACAAACGCCACGCCATCGGCAATGTTCTTGGCAAATGCCTCTTCGTTCAGAACCATCTGGTCGGACGGAGCGACAATAAGACTGGCATCCGGGCACAACCGACGGATACGATGGGCAGCCCATGCCACACTCGGCGCAGTATTCCTGTAGATAGGCTCTGCCATCAGGTTCTCCGGCGGGAGCTCAGGCAGCTGTTCACGCACGATATGCGCATAGGTCTCATTGGTGTTTACAAAAATATGATCAATAGGTAAGATACGGGCAAAACGGTCAAAAGTAGCCTGAAGCTGCGTCCTTCCAGTCCCGAAGAAGTCGATAAACTGTTTGGGATACTGCTCACGGCTGCATGGCCAGAGTCTTCTACCCTTTCCACCAGCTAATATTACGCAATAACTCTTATCAATTATCGTCATGGTATTTAATCTGATTTATTCGTCTACTAAGTTACGAATAAAAAACGACATGACAACTGTTTTATTACATTTTATTCAGTAAAGTTATCCATTAAAGAAGAAAAAAACTTTTTTCCGTCTAAAATTTGTACGATTCAGAAAAAACATGTATCTTTGCACCCACATTTAGCCCAGATGGCGGAATCGGTAGACGCGCTGGTCTCAAACACCAGTGGGGCAACCCATCCCGGTTCGACCCCGGGTCTGGGTAC
>CACWNV010000053.1 GCA_902762325.1 uncultured Prevotellaceae bacterium
AAGCGGATGCAAAGGTAGGAAAAAATCATGAACCGCGGAAACTTTATGAGACTTTTTTACACTAAATACCGAAAGTTTTCCGGATTCTTTACAAAATTACCCATTTAAAGACTTATACCTTTTATTATATATAATATAGAAATAACTTTTAAGGGGAGAAAGGATGAATTGTTTGCACTCAGAGGGGACGTTAAAATATGTGGAAAATCCGCTTCTTGTCTATCGTTTTTTATCCATAGTCGCTTATTTACAGATTTTTTTTGTACATTTGCGGAAATTACATAATTACGTATATGAGCACAAACGAGCAGAAAACCGAATTACAAGAAATGAAGGTTGAAAATACAGAAAAGAGAGAAGAGAGGTCAGATAGACTATTACTGAATGTCGAATACCTCCCCTGCCTGAATTTCGCCATGACACAAAATGGACGGCAGTGTCTGGAGTATTGTGAGCTAACAAACCATTCAGACAATGACATTCACAATCTGACCATCAACATTGAAGGAGACTATATCATTGCTGCTTCAATTGCAGTCGACATCATTCCTGCGCATCAGACGATCCGCATCACCGACATTGATGTAAAACCAGATGCTGACAAACTGCGAGAACTTACAGAAAGCGTCACCACAAAGTTCAATGTCATCATATCTACTGAAGGCCAAGCCATCATCAAGAAGGCTTACGACTTACGGTTGCTGGCTTTCGACGAGTGGTCAGGAAGTAATGTCATGCCAGAGAGCCTGGCTTCATTTGTCACCCCCAACGTCCCTGAACTATCAGAAATCAAGGTTTCAGCTGCCAAATATCTGGAAAAGCTGACAGGTTCTTCTGCTTTGGACGAATACCAGACACAGGATCCAAACAGAGTCCGCGCACAAGTAGCTGCCATCTTTGAAGCCTTGAGAAGCGTTGGCATCGTCTATGCTGCCCCACCCGCCAGCTACGAAAAAGAAGGGCAACGTATCAGACTGGCCGACAAGGTGTTAGCAGAAAAGACAGGAACCTGTTTAGACCTATCACTGCTCTATGCCTCATGTCTGGAATCATGCGGTCTCCACCCTATTCTGATTCTGTTCAACGGCCACATGTTCATTGGTTGCTGGCTAATTGACAAATACCACTATCAGACTATCAGTGACGATCTTTCACTATTGTCGAAAAGTATTGCCGACGGTATCAACGAGTTAGTATTAGTAGAAGCAACTTCTCTCACTAATTCTGGAAAGGTGGCTTTTGAAGATGCGGTAAAGGCAGCAGAAAAACACATCATCGCAGAAGAGAACAAGTTCATACTTTTCTGTGACATCTACCGCTGCCGCCTTGAAAACATCCGGCCTCTACCGATGCGCATAGACGGAAAATGGGAGACAGAGGGTCTTGCTCATGAACAAGCCACCAAGACAATCAAAGAACTGCGAGTGGAAGAGCTAAACCTGACAGGAGGAAATGGAAAGATTACCCGACAGCAGATCTGGGAACGCAAACTGCTCGACTTCTCATTACGCAACAACCTGTTGAACATCCGCATCGGGAAAAAAGCCGTCCCCATTGCCTCTTATAACATAGAGGAAATGGAAAACAACCTGTCGGAAGGGCACGACTATCAACTCATGCCTTGCCCAGCCAAGAAGAAGATCACTCCAAACGAATTCGGCATTTACGACTCGCGACTTTATGAAGACGAGCTTAAGACAGTTGTTGAAAATGAACTGCAACACGACAAGCTATGTACCTATCATACAGAAGAAGAGCTAAACAGCATGACGAAGAGTCTTTTCCGCGACTCGCGCACAGCACTTGAAGAAAACGGAGCAAACTCTTTGTTTATCGTCTTCGGTCTGTTAAAATGGTACGAAAACGATAAAAGCGTACGTCCCCGCTATGCTCCACTCTTGCTAACACCGGTTGACATCATCCGCAAAGGTGTAAACAACTATATCATTCGCAAGCGTGATGAAGAAACGACCTTCAACACCACATTAGTCGAGATGCTCAAGCAGCAGCACGAAGTAAATCTCACAGGTCTGTCACCGCTGCCCGAGGATGAGCATGGAACCGATGTGCGCAAAGTGTTCTCCATTGTCCGTTCTCACCTGACGGGACATTCCAAATGGGACATCATCGAGGAATGTATGCTTGGACTGTTCTCATTCAACAAATTCGTCATGTGGAACGACATCCACAACAATGCCGACAAACTGAAAGAGAATCCCATTATCAGCAGCCTCATCAACAACAGCTGGACAGATGAAAAGGAATCAGCTCAAACTACATCGAAGACAGACATCCGTCAACTTGACATCTCTGTTGAACCGCATGAATATGCCATTCCTGTAGATGTCGACTCTTCACAGATGGAAGCGGTTGTCGAGTCTGGATTAGGAAACAGTTTCATCCTTTATGGTCCTCCGGGAACAGGAAAAAGTCAGACCATCACCAACATGATTGCCAACGCTTTGTACCACGGCAAGCGTATTCTCTTCGTTGCAGAAAAGATGGCTGCCCTGCAAGTTGTACAGAATCGTCTGGCAAAAATAGGCCTCGACCCGTTCTGTCTTGAACTTCATTCCAACAAAGTGACGAAGACTCATCTGCTCCATCAACTGCAGACCGTTCTTGACATCCCACGCATCAAGACACCAAAGGAATATGAGGCCGTTTCTAAAGAACTCTACAACCAGCGTTCACAGTTAAACGAGTACATGACTCTGTTGCACAGCAAACAGTCATCAGGACTATCCCTCTACGACTGCATCACCCGTTATGAAGGTATAGTGGGGGAAGAGATTACTCCTGACAGACAATTCCTGCAAGGCATCACTGAACAAAAGCTGGGACAGACTACAGAATCTATAGCCCAACTGGATACTGTGTTCGCCATCACCGGCCATCCGACAAAGAATCCGCTGAATGGACTCTTGCTGACAGATCCATCACAAAGCGCAACGGAAAAACTTCGGACACAACTAACAGAACTGCAACAACACATGGGTCCTGTTGCTACATTCATGCAGTCGTTCCTCTCCCAATTTGGACTTGGTGCGAAGGAGAACATTTCTCTGACAGCATGGGCTGAACGGCTTATCAAGGCCATGGAAGAGATGCCAGTGCTCTCGCCCGACCTTCTCAGAATTGTTTCCGACAGTTCATTATCCGCTGAATGGAAGCAGGCAATAGACGCCGGAATCCTAAGAGAATCATTAAAGGCAAAAATTCTCACAAAGAATGCTCCCGAAATCCTTAATGCCGATGCAATGGGTCTGAAAGCCAAATGGCAGGAGATTCAAGACCAGTTTGTCGTGTCTCGCCTGTTTGCCAAGCGTTCGTTCATTAAGTCATTGAAGGTTTACAATAGTAGCATTGAAGAGGAAGACATCACTCCGCTTATTGACAGTCTGATGGAATACAGGCGACTCTCTCAAGACATCGCGACCTACGCCGATCAGTCGAAAGCTCTTTTCGGCATCTACAGCGGGAAATGGGAGAACATGCAGTCCATCATGGAAAAGGCTACTGCCGTCATCAGTGTATTAAGCGAACAAGTTGCTTCCCCTGCCAGTGTTCTTTCTGGCAAGGAAAACCTGCCGACCGACGCCGACAGCATTGCACATCTGAGAGCTTTCAATAAAGGATTGGAGGAACTGAGCGGAACTATAACCAACAATGACCTAACGATTAGTGCTCTCCAACAACAACTGCCACAATGGATTAGCAACATCGACAAAGCACGCGACTGGGCTCAATGGTGCCTACGCAGAAAAGAACTTGAGGAAAACAACCTGCAGTGCATCATCGACTATCTCATGAGCAATGAGAACCACAGTGGTCTTCAGGCAGCCAAAGGACTTCTGAAAGGCTGTTATCGCAGTCTGGCACTCGAAATGATTGACAGCAACCGACAGCTACAGATGTTCAACGGACTTCTCTTCGAGGACGCCATCTACAAATACAGAACCATCGCCAAACAATTCCAGGAACTGACCAAAAAGATTCTTTATTGTAAGCTGGCAGCCAATATACCCACACAGGCACTGGAACCAAGTGCAGCTTCTGAACTGGGCATCTTGAAACGATATATTGCAACGGGCGGAAGAGGCACCACCATCAGACACATCATCGATCAGATACCGACATTGCTTCCCAGGCTGTGTCCTGTCATGCTCATGAGTCCGATATCCGTTGCTCAGTTCATCGACCTCAACCAAGACAAGTTCGACATCGTCTGCTTCGACGAGGCATCCCAGATGCCCACCTCTGAAGCTGTGGGTGCCATTGCACGCGGAAAGGCACTTATCTGTGTAGGTGACCCGAAGCAGATGCCGCCGACGAGTTTCTTCTCCACCAATGCTGTCGATGAGAGCGAGGCTGACATCGACGACATGGAGAGCATTCTCGACGACTGTATCACCATCTCACTTCCTGCCAAGTATCTGACATGGCACTACCGCTCGCGCCATGAGAGCCTTATAGCATTCAGTAATGCGCAATACTATGAAGGCAAGCTGTTCACATTCCCGTCTATTGACGACCGTGTTTCCAAAGTGCAATTCATTCCTGTCAAAGGAACATACGACTTTGGAAAGACTCGTTGTAACCGCTCCGAAGCCGAGGCCATCGTCAAAGAAGTTGTCAGAAGGCTCAGCGATAAAGAACTGTCCAAAAGAAGTATCGGTATCGTTTCTTTCAGTAAGGTACAACAGAACCTCATCGAAGACCTACTCACCGAGGAACTTGCAAAGTCTCCCGAACTGGAGAAGGCAGCCTACGATGTGGAAGAACCTATCTTCATCAAGAACCTTGAAAACGTACAGGGAGACGAACGTGACATCATTCTTTTCTCCGTGGGCTATGGTCCCGACAAGAACGGAAAGGTCTCAATGAATTTCGGACCGCTGAACAACCAGGGAGGTGAACGACGCCTGAATGTTGCCGTCTCGCGTGCCCGCTATGAGATGATGGTCTTCTCCACCTTACAGCCCGACCAGATCGACCTTCGCCGTTCGAATGCTCAGGGTGTGCAGGGATTGAAGTATTTCCTTGAATTTGCGAAGAACGGCAGGATGGCTATCTCTTCAAATCAGATGAGCAAGGCAGATGAGAACGCAGAGATCGTGAATGCCGTTGCCGAGGAAATCCGGAAGATGGGATACGAAGTTGATACTGAAGTAGGGCGCTCTCAGTTCAAGATTGACTTAGCTGTCAGTAATCCAGACGACAAGGACAATTACATCATGGGTATTATCTGTGACGGAAAGAACTACTACGAGACCCGTACGGTGCGCGACCGCGAGATATGCCGCCCGAGTGTACTCAAGGGACTGGGCTGGCATCTGATGCGTATTTGGGCTGTCGACTGGTTTAACAACAAAGAGGCAGTGATAAAGCGCATCAGTTCTCAACTGGAGCAAATAAAGAAAGGTGAGTTCACAGAAAACGACGGATTCACTGCTGCCAGAAAGACTGCCGTTCAACAGGCTCTCAACATGGCTTTTGCCGTCAACGAGGACGAACTGATTAGTGAGGTTACCAACGACAAAGCAGAAACTTATATCTTTGCTCCTCTCAAGACAAACACCCTCGCCGGCGGTCGTAAACTGAATAAGACTGAAGCCAGCAAGATCCTCACCCAACTCATTGCCATGGAGCAACCCATCACAGCGAGCTTCCTTCAGAAACGACTGCTTGAGATCTATGGAATCCCAAAGATATCTCCTGAACTTCAAGAATTTATTGAATTCGGTGATTACACCAAATACATCGATCCTGCATCACCCACGGACAATCCGGTCTACTGGGAGAATGAAGAAGCTGCCAAATCATATAATTCTTACAGAAATGGCGGAAATCGTGAAATCAGCGACGTCCCTGCCATTGAGATCATCAATGCCGCCAAATATGCTGTGGCAGAACAAGCATCCGTTCAGCTCGAAGGACTGAAGAAACAGGTGACTCAAATGCTCGGCTTCGCACGGAAAGTTCAGAAGACCGACGTCGTTGTTGAAGCCGTGATAGCTCAGCTGTTGGACAGTGGAGAACTGGTGGAGAATAACGGTAACATCTACAAGGGATAAGAAAACGATGACAATGAAATCACGAAGAAGGAATTATGAGGGATGTATTTCTGTCATTCTTCATTTGGTGCTGATTCTCTGCCCCTCTGTTGTCATGGGGCAGATGCATCGGTACAACCCCAACTTCGCGATTTCTCATCGCAACTTCTGTGACACCATCCCTATTGAAGTGGAAGACGACCAGCTCTACATCAATGTGACGATGAACGGGAAGTCGTATCGCTTCAACCTCGACACAGGCTCAAGTCAGGGAATGGTGTTCACGGGGTCCCGCATAGACTCACTCAAAGAATTAGGCAACATCATCTCGCGTGACGCGAACAATCAGACTGACACCGTGAGGGTGGTGCAGATTCCGAAGTTCACATTGGGAAGTCTTTCCATTGACGGTTATGTTGCCTCTCTGCTTCCAAGTTCTGCTGTCAGGCAGAAGTTTGATGCCATCATCGGATTCGACCTTTTCAATCGCGGCATCTGCGGGAAGATTGACACGGAGAACAAATGGCTCATTCTTTCCGACCAGAAAAGAATCTTCAAGAAAGAAGAGGAGAACGGCTACGGCATCAAATACAAACTGAAATGGTTTGTACCCTATCTGTATGTCAGTCCTTTCACCCTCCACACGGATGAAGTGCTTTTTGATACTGGATTCAATCAGCTCTACACGATGAACAAGGACGGATTTGACAAGTTTGAGAACGATCCGTCATTCAACGTACTTCATTCCTCTGTGAAGCATCAGATAGAAGGGCGTGCTCATGGTCAGATGTCTATCGGGGTGTTTGGTGCTGAGGACAAAGACGAAGTGGTCTTCCTTCACCTTGACCAGCTGAAATGGGGAAAACTCTCTTTCACCAACGTCAAAGCCATCACCACCCAAGGCGCTTCGAAAATTGGTGCTCCCCTACTCCAATATGGTGCACTCATCATCAATCCCTTTAAGAAGAAGCTCACATTACTACCTTATAATAATCAGTGCAACGACACCATCAATGTGGACAACAAACAATTCAGCGTGGCATTCATTCCTGTCGGGAAACAGACGAAGGTCGGCCTCATCTGGGAAAAGAGTGAGCCTTATCTGGCAGGAATGCGACAAGGGGATATCGTTCTCCGCATTGACAATCGTATCATCAATTCTTTTTCTGATTTCATCCGATTCCGCTTTGTCAAAGGAGAAGAGCATCGCTTTTACCTTCGCGACAAAAACGGCTTGGAAAAGACGGTGGTTTGCAAGATAAAAGAATAAGCCATCCCTTTAATTCCGATTAATTAGTATTAATTTCATCAGAATATTCATTTCTCATTGTGCTGTT
This sequence comes from uncultured Prevotellaceae bacterium, assembly GCA_902762325.1. Lineage (GTDB taxonomy): Bacteria > Bacteroidota > Bacteroidia > Bacteroidales > Bacteroidaceae > Prevotella. The sequence goes on from CACWNV010000053.1 coordinate 7,394, forward strand.
CTCAAATTTTATTACTATCTTTGCGACAAAATAAAAAGAATACTTATTGAGAGTCAATAACAAACAATTATAATTTGAACGAGCAATGAATACAACGATTAAGGAAGTAGAGGGCGATTTAGTTGCTATCTTAGAGGGAAGACTTGACACGGTTTCAGCACCCCAGACAGAGAAGGATCTGGAACCTCTCAGAGACTGTATTGGTCATAACATTATACTCGACTGCACCAAATTGGATTACATATCGTCCAGCGGTCTGCGTATTTTCCTCGCCATATTAAAGAATGCCAAGTCGAAAGGCAGTCATGTGTACATACAGGGCATCAATGATGACATCCGCAACGTCTTTGCCATGACTGGTTTCATCAACCTCTTTGAATTTAAATAAGCATGCGGATTGATGCTCATACCGAGAATCTGCTGAAACAATATAAAGAAAGGCTGCCTTTACTAAAACAAATAGAAGAGAAAGCCTTTCTTTTACTTAGCGAGTCGTTCCAGCAACAAGGTCTCTATGTCACAGCAATAGAACATCGCGTTAAGACGGAAGAGTCACTGATCGGGAAACTGAAACTGAAAGGCTATAAGTATCGTACCATTGAAGAAGTGACCGACCTCGTCGGTCTGCGTGTCATCACTTTCTACAACGACGATGTAGACAAGATTGCAGCTTTGGCAAAAAACTTATTCGAGGTGGACTGGCAAAACTCAGTTGACAAACGCAAGCTGCATCAGCTGACAAGCTTCGGATATAACTCCTTACATTTCATCTGTAAGTTGAAAGAGGCAGATGCCGACGACCCGGCGATGCGAAACATCCGTTTTGAACTACAGATGCGCACTGCCCTTCAGCACGTGTGGTCAACCATTGAGCATGACACAGGCTATAAAGGTGTGGTTCGGATTCCTGACATCTACCGTCGGCAGTTCAGTCGTCTTGCAGGTATGCTTGAACTCATTGACGACGAGTTCAGCAGGCTTCGCATAAAATTAGGTGAATACAGAAGACAGATGACAGGACTTGTCAAATCCGGAAAGCTGGAGGAGGTTCCTTTTTCTGGCGACACGTTCATGCAGTATCTTGAACTACGTCCTTTCGACAGCCTGAACAAACGTATCGCTGCCGTCAATCAGGCTGAAATCATTCCTGCCCCGTTGATGCCATACTACTCCATCCTTGAATCCTTCAAACTGGCGACCTTACAGGATTTGGATCAGTTTATCAAAGACAATTCAGAAGACGCTTATCAGTTGGCTATCTCCCAGATTGCCTTTACAGATTTAGACATCCTTTCTGAAAACATAGGTATTCAGAATCTTTGCTTCGTCCATATCCTGAAGAATGGAGGCGGTAGTGAGGGTATCAAAGCTGTTTACGATCATCTCAACGGTACATACGACAGTAATCTAACTCTTGCAGAGATGATGGTCCTGCAAGCAAAGAGTCTCCCTTTCATGCAAGATAAAGACTAAGTATCATGAAGCAAAAGACTGAGAGTAGTTTACTGGATCATGCTATTTTGTATGCCGTGCATGCACATGCTAATGTTGCTCGTAAGGGCAAAGGCTGTCCTTACATCGTTCATCCATTAGAAGCCATGACCATCGTTGCTACCATCACATCTGATCAGGAATTGCTGGCAGCTTCGGTGCTACATGATACGATAGAAGATACTGACACGACATTTGAACAACTCAAAGCAGAGTTTGGGCAACGGATTGCCGAAATCGTTGAAATAGAAACCAACATTAATGCCGACTGTCCGGAAAACGACGATTGGTATTTCCGTAAGAACACATCCATTGAGAAGATCAGCACAGCTTACCGCGATGCACAGATCGTCGCACTTGGCGACAAACTGTCCAACATGCGGGCAATAGCTCTTGACTATGACAGACTGGGAGAAGAATTATGGCAACGATTCCGTGTGAAAGATAAAGATGCAGTTGGATGGTATTACCAAAGTCTTGTGAAAGCTCTTTCTCCTCTTGCTGACATTCCTGCCTATCAGGAATTCAAGGATCTTGTCGTCCAGGTCTTCGGATAAAAGTTATTGATGACCGCTAAACCTTTTTCGAAGTAATAAATAAAGGCTGAATCCCTTGCCTGGGTTTCAGCCTTTTTATATTCTGTATTACTGCTTACTTACATGCATCCGTCTAAGACTCATTTGTGATGTTCATTGGTTCTTCTGATGGAAATATGGCGTAGTTCTTTTCTACCATTGGAGGTTATAGTTCACCAAAAGTTAAAATCCGAATGGTAACCTTTGGAAATATAATATTTTTGTGTATTTTTGTCCTCATAAATAATAAATGTAACGAAATGATGGAAATCTGGAATGAGTTTTGTTCGTATCTGATTGACTGCAAGGAAAGAAATGTTTCCGAAGAGCGTTATCATGAAATTATAGAGAGCCAACTCTCTGTCTTAGGCTGGAAGCGATATAAGGGTGAGATTTGCCACAAAGAACGTATTCCTTCTGGGCATGGTTTTGCAGAACCTGATATTATCATTAAGAAAGATGGTGTGAACCAAATGGTTATTGAAGTGAAGAAGCCCAGCCACCAGCAAACGAGGGAGGAACGATTGCAGCTGTTGTCTTATATGCGGTTGTGCATGCTTCGTGTCGGTATATACATTGGTGAACACATTGAGGTTTTCTATGATGCGCAAGGCGAATCGACAGAACCTGTTTCTGCATACGTGATTCCATTAGAGATAGACAATGAGAAAGGGGAAAAGCTTGTCGAACTCATCATTCGTGATAAGTTTGACAAGGATCGCATTGTAGTATTCTGTGAGAACAAGATACGTGAATTACAGAATCAAAAGACGTTGAATATTGTGAGAAATGAATTGATAAGTGGCAGCTATGAGGACGTGATTTCAGATTGTATCAAGCGGTATTTGTTGGGCAAAGATGGCAACATTTTCTCAGAACAGCAGATAGAAGAGATGCTCTCCTCGCTTCAATTTAAGGTTGTTGCCAAGGATGCCGTGACCCCGGAAACGAGTACGGTTATCCCTGTGTCTGTTTTTAGTGAAACGGTTTATGAGAGGAATGTACGTGATAATACCCGATACTCGCTTGACGGAAGTGCGTTCCTACCAAAGAATAAATTTGCACTTGCAATAGTGAGGAAATATACTCGACTTCATCCTGATAAGCACTTTGACGAACTCTTAAGAGTTTTCCCAGATAACTGGCAAGGTAGTATGGGAGTCATTAAGGAACTCAGACAAATTACTCCTAAACAAATCCAAGACAGGCGCTATTCCACATCATCAGAAGACATACTCTGCAGTGCAGATGGAGTCCAGTTTGCCGTCACTACACAATGGACTATTAATACCATTCAAAACATGGTGAACTTTGCTAAGTCACAAGGATGGGAAGTGAAACCAAATAAATGAAATAGTCTATGAAAAAAAACGTATTTCTTGTCAAATGGTATGGCCCATTTGAATGTAAAGAAGATGTAAGAGACTGGGAGCAAGAACAATCATTCAAGAGTTCTTTATACCTATTGCATGGCAAGCGTAGATATGCAAAAACAAACGAAAAGTATTATTGCGGCATGTCTGAACGAAATGTTTATGAACGACTCAGCATATCGAAGAGATTCAGAATAGACCTCATTCCATCTATGTCGGTTGTCTGTCAAACATTAAGAACCCTACCAGAAATCAAATCAAACTTGTCGAAAAAATAATCATTTCAAGTTTGACTTATATTGTCGGAGAGGAAAGTGTTCTTAATGCCACCAATAAGCTTTTCCCTGCAGAGAATATTTTTGTTATCAATGAATGGTGGAAAACTACGGGCGAATCAATATGGAAACGCCAACGAAAGAATGCTCCTTCAAACATTATTCCTGATGTCCTGACATTCCATTATAAAGAGAATAATGACAATGAATTATTCTGTTGTAAGAAATTAAAACTATTGTAAGACATTAGGAAACCGAGCTGTATCTTCACTCAATCGAAAGTCAAGGAGCCTGCATTTCTAAATTATACGGAACATACTCCCTGACTTTCTAAATTATCAATTATGCCACTCGCCCAATATCATGCAGGAACTCTGGAGCAAGGTCGGCACCATTAGCCCACTCGATGGTGTAGCCTGTCAGTCCGTACTGCGTAAACTTATCAAGGTCAAGCAGCTCACCGAAAACTTCGCCCGTCAGATACGGCTTTAAGTCGACCAACTTGCGAGTTCCATCGTTGAAAGTGAGCAACAACTCATAATCTTTCACATAGTCTACATCTGTTACTTTCAGCATATTGTTCTCCTTTCTTTATTTTAGTGGCTCTATTCGCCCCAGTTTCTCACCTTTCTGAGCCTTCTCCCAAAGAGTAAGGATCTCAGCCTCATGCAAATCCATCCACTCGTTCACTTTGGTAATGACCTTCGAAGGAGCCTTGCCATCAACCACACGGTCAAGTACGCTGATACTACATTCATATTCGCCATAGGTGAAATGAATATGTGGCGGATTATGGTCTCGCCAATAGAGACTGATGATGATTCCATAGAATTTGCAGATTTCTGGCATAATCAAATAATTATTTCATTTTTATTTATCGCAAAGATACACATTTATTTTCAAAATATTGTCATTCTCACTATACCTTTTATATATTATTGGCAAAAATGGTATTTCTGAATTATCTAATTCACCAGATTATTTTTCGCCATTCGTCACAAAATCGTGCAGTATATCCCAAATGTTTTGCAGAAATTGCTAAGATTTGTAATTTTGTGGTTGAAAATTGCGACTAATCAAGTGTATTTAGTCCAGACAAAGCTTACAAGAGCTTTGCTACTTCAAACAAAAAAAGGATGAAAGAAAGATGAAAACAAATGGTATTATGAAGAGACTGATGGTTGTATTGGTCATCGTCTCTATGGGTATTGCAAGTGTAAAGGCTCAGATAGTCAGACAAGATCAGTTCATGAAGGAGGTGATGGAGTATCAGAGTCGCTATCAGAATGCGATGTGGAGCGGCAAGCACAAGGATGCGATTGAACCGCTCAAAGCGCTGATAAACATGTTTGATACGACCACGGTCTTCAAAGGGACCGATATTCCTGAGGGCGTTCTCAGAAACCAGAAAGGCATGTTCCTTTATGACCTGGCTTGCAGCTATGCGCAGACGGGACAGAAAAAACTGGCACTTGAGACGTTGGCGGAATCGGTGGATTGCGGTTATAATCAGTATATCAACATGATGAACGACAACGATCTGGCTTCGCTGCGCAAGGACAAGAAATATCAGGCTCTGCTTGCACGGGTGAAAGACCGCCAACCACTCTATGTGCTCAGGAAGTCGGCTCCCTACGCCAAGGACGATGCCAAGGTGGAGTTCCGTTATCAACCCAAGGAATCGAACAACCTCTGCAAGGTGCGCGATTACTTCAAGCTCGACTCTGTGGCGGGTCAGGGCGATGAGCTGTCGAAGATTATCAACTTACTGCATTTTGCCCACGACAACATCCGACACGACGGCAACAACAGGGCTTTTGCAGAGATAGATGCCATCGACATCTATAACTATCACAAGACTACCGGCAAAGGCGTGAACTGCCGCCAACTTGCCATATCGCTCTGCGAGATGTACCTGTCGATGGGGATTCCTGCCCGTTACGTCACCTGTATGCCTGCCGACCCCAACGACAGTGAGTGCCATGTCATCAATACGGTGTGGTCAAGTCAGTTGCAAAAGTGGCTCTACATCGACCCCACGATGGATGCCTGGATCATGGACGAGAACGGAACGATGCTGAGCATTGCCGAAGTACGCGAACGACTGATAAACGACCAGCCGTTAGTGCTCTGCGAGACTGCCAACTGGAACCACGAGTCGCAACAGACGAAAGAAGACTATATCGACAACTACATGGCGAAGAATCTGTATTACTTTGTATGCAAGAAGCTGAGCCGTTTCAATCCTGAGAGTCTCTATCGCTACAACGACCCCAAAGATGATGTCCGGCTCATCCCTGTCGGGTTTGTCAACGACAACTGGAAGTGTGACACCACCACCGACCCCGAGGTCTTCTGGGCAAAGCCATAAAGGTTAGATGCAAGTGAAGAGATGGTTCACCTTCAATACGATGAAATCCTATGGACGCAATATGTAGACCTTCTGACTTCTGTCCCCGCGACTTGTGATGCCGGTTGAGGGGTCGAGTGCCAGCTTTCGTAATTCCTCTGCCGCTGTTGTACGCGACAGTCCGGTCAGCTGCACATAGTCGGGAACCTTCATGAAATGATTCACTTTCAGGAATTCGCAGGCTTTCCGGATGCGTTCTTCCAGCGTGAAGGGTGATTTCTTGAGTCGGCTCTCACCGCCTCGCTCCAGTGTACAATTGCAGCTTGTCTTCCTTATCAGGTCCTTGTCTGCCCTGTACGAAACGCCCTTCACAATGATACTTTGGGCATTACGACTCGTTTCGCCCTTCTCGAAAGCATCTTGCAGCATGTCGTCCCTCACCCCGAGCCTGGCGTTGAACGTACCGATGCCGTCCAGCTTCACGGAGAATCCTTCAGCCATACACAAGGCCAGCTTCTCGCTAACAAGTGACAACGCACCAAGGATCTGGCTCTCGTCCATTCCACCTTCACGATGACAAAGGGTTACGAAGTCCTGAAATGTCATGGGCGTCAGCTCCATCTTGTAGCAGGCCTGTGTCCTTCCTGTCCCATTCAAATCGGGAATCTCTCGCTTGATATACTTTGCATGCATAGTTAACTGTCTTGAAAATGTAAAGATAGCAAATGTTTTCAAAACCACCAAACAATGCCGACGTTTTATTATCCATTGGTTACGTTTTAGTATTCAATGACTATGTTTCAGCATCCATTGTCACTGTTTTAACTTTAGGCATCACTTTAGACAACTTTTACAGGTGAGAAAAGCAGCTTTTCCTATGCCTTTAAACAACAAAGTCGGTATCTTCTGTTCATGTTGACAAGATTCCCAACAAGGCGACACGCTCCATTCGTCACAGAAATACGCCAATTATCCCAGAAATTTGGCTGATTCTGCTATAATAATTATCTTTGTAGCACCTAACAGGGAATACCTGCTTTGCAACCAAACAGAAAAGAAAGAACAATACAAATAAAGAAATGAACATCAGATTAGAAACCCCGGAAGATTATCGGGATGTGGAAAACCTTACGCGCGAGGCATTCTGGAATGTCTACCGCCCCGGATGCACAGAGCATTATGTACTTAACCAGTATAGAAATAATCCCGATTTCATTCCAGAACTTGACTTTGTGATGGAAGAAGACAACAATATTATCGGTCATGTGATGTTCTCGAAGGCAAGTCTCACCCCCTACCCCTCTCCGAAGGGCAAGGGAAGCGATTACCCTTCGCAACAAGTGGAAGAGTCTATTCCCTCATGGACATTCGGTCCCATCAGCATCCATCCCGACTACAAGCGCAAAGGATACGGCTTGAAACTGCTTCAATTCGCATTGGAGAAGGCACGCGAGATGGGAATCGGTTTTATTTGCATGGAAGGCAACATTGACTTTTACCGCCATGCCGGTTTCGACCTCGCCAGTAAGCTGAACATTCATTATCACGACTTCCCAAGAGACGCCGAGGTTCCCTTCTTCCTTGCACAGGAACTCATCCCTGGTTGGTTGAAAGAGAATGGCATTCAAGAGGCAACATACTGCCCACCCAAGGGCTATTTCGTTGCCGATGAGAATCCAGAGGCCTTTGAGGCTTACGAAGCCACATTTCCAAAGAAAGTAAAACTCCACCTGCCAGGGCAGTTGACGGAACAATAAGAAACATCAATCATAATCATTATGATACAAACAGCATACAAATGGTGCGGGATGTTGCTGACACTGTTGCTTACATGTGCCAGCCAGTGCTTTGCACAACTCCCATTAAGCCAATTCAAACCCCTCAGCGACTCCGCCTATCTGGCTGTGCCGGAATACCATACGGGCAACAAGTATCAGAAGGATGCCATCCTCTTCATGGACATGGTGGCAGATACTCATCCTTACTACATCAAGCCCGAACGCCGCAAGGAATGGTTCGCAAAGAAGGCTGCCCTGCTCGGGCAATGCAAGGACATGGAGTCGGACGAAGCCTTTGCCGATGCCCTCATCACCGCGTTAGGACCGCTCCGCGACAAGCACACCGATATTACAACGGTGAAACGCATGCAGGAGGCAAGGACAGCAGGAAGCGGAAAAGAGAATGCAGATGCCGTCGAAGCAATCGACAGGTCGCAAGTGATGAGTCCGCACAACTCGTTCTACGACTACAGATTCTTCGATGAGGAGAGCATCTGCTATCTGCAGTTCAATAGATGTATGAACGCATCCGATTATCCTTTCGACAAGTTTCTGAACGATATGTTCGCCAAGATGGAGGAAAGCCACATCAAGACGCTGGTGGTCGATGCGCAGTACAACGGAGGTGGCAGTAGTCAACTCTGTGAGATGTTGCTGGAACACCTCTATCCTACCGACAAAACGAAGTATTTCACAACCTACCTGCGCTTCTCTGACCTCATGGCGAGCTACAATCCAAGGATTGCACAAGTGAAGAAAAACTGGGAGGACGACGGACACAAGGACGAACTGTACCAGTTGCCCACGCCGAAGATACCAGCCGACTACCAGCAGCCGAAACTCTACGAAGGTAAGGTGGTGTTCGTTATGGGTCCGAAAACCTTCAGTAGTGCCGGCATGCTGATGACGCTTGCCCGCGACAACCATATTGGGACCATCATTGGCTCCAAATCGACCTTCCCGCCGTCACACTATGGAGAAGTCTTGCCCTACAGGCTTCCGAACACCGACGTTCTCGGTTCCATCTCGTGCAAGTTCTTTGCCCGTCCCGATACGGCAACCATCGATGATGCCTTCTTGGTGCCCGACTACGAAGTAGATCTTAGCGACAAAGCTGCCGCCTGGCAGTTCATCGTCAGTCATTTCTCTGCTGCATCCTCGAACACGAAAGCGGAGAATTAATAATCTTTGTACAAGTTATCATACATCTGCATCAAATAGAGAAAAAGTTAATGAAGAAGAGTATTCCTGTTCGATTGTTAGGATTTGTGATGGTCGTTGCAACGGTCATGATTGCGTGTTCGCCAAAACAGCAGGCAGACGAGATCAAAATATTGATGGAGATTCGCCCGGAGGTGAACTATGTGACTCATCTCTATACGCTGGCAGAGTTAGGATTCTCTGACTCCGTGTATGCAGCGAAGTATGGTCACACTCTTCCGCAGGCTGCTATCGACACCTTACAGAAATACAAAGAGTATCTGACCTTCGGGCAAGGCGAGAACGGTCCCCTATCATGGTTTTTCTTCAGGGTCGCCCAAGAAACTTTTGCCGATGCTGATGCATTGAAAATCATCATGGACGGCTACCGCGAAGAGGCCTTAGGACTGGGCGCCCCTGCAGATGAGATGGCTATTCCTACTGCCATTGCCAATGTGTACGTGGAAAACTACGACTATTACCTCCGGGAAGTCTATCCACAAGCGAAGGCTGATATGGAGGAACGCCAGCAGCTATTGAGCCAAAAGGTGCAAGAACTGTCGTTTGTAAAGGATTGGGAGCGTGTAACGGGCTACAAATGGAATCAAGGCGATTATCACTGGCTGTTATACCGCGCAGGCAAGAATGGCCCCTCGTACAATAATCTTAACGACAGCACCAACACCGTCTGGTACAATCAGAGCGTCGATTACCAGTTGGCGATGTTCAGCCATGAATTCGGCATATTCCTGATGCAGGACAGCATCGATTCCATCGTGGAGGAAATGAAAGAATACACACGGAAACTTGATTCAGACCGTGACCTGACCTACGTGCCCTGGGGTGCCTTCGAGAGCCTGGCATGCTGGTACAACTGCAAGATTGCAGGCCAAAAGACTGCCGATTACCACGCTTTCGGCAATGCCGACGTGCAGACTTTCTGCGAGATATACGACAGCCTTTCTGAAGACGGCATCAGCGATCCCGCAGAACTCTATCGTATAGGTATTATGGAGTATTTGAAATAGTTACTATGACAATAACGAGAGAGAGACTGAGACAGACTTTTTCTGAAGGCGGAGCTCAGGAGATATATCACGAAGTGAGGGCTGAGGGTGATTTCCTCGGCTTCGCACATCGTTATGTATTCGATTTGGACTATCGCGTGGCGAGGAGTGCCTTGTGGGGACTGACCAAAGCCAGCGACGAAGAGTTGTCTGAGCTTCATGTCATTCTCAATGAGCTGATAGACCAAGCCATGCAGACGAAGAATTCTTCTGTCAGACGGTTGACCTTGAACATCATTGAGCGTCTGAAAATGGAAGAGGACGACTTGCGGACGGATTTCCTTGACTTCTGCTTCGAGCACATGGTTAGCTTCGAAGAGCTACCTGGCATCCAGACACTTTGTGCACCTTCTATCCGGAACTGATGGACGAACTGAAACGAACCATTGAGGCGATGGAAATAGATTATTACAAGCCAGCCATAAAGTGCCTACGCAAAAGGATTCTCAGCGGAAAATACAAATAAAACAAATATGGAAACTAAAAGAATCATATTGCGCCCTTGGCGCGAATCGGATGCAGAGATACTGTTCAAGTGGGCTTCCGATCCGGATGTGGGACCTCGTGCAGGTTGGTCGCCACATCAAAGTGTAGAGGAAAGTCTGGAGATTATCCGTACCGTATTTAACGATGCCACCAATACTTGGGCTATCGAGTTGAAAGAAACTGGAGATGCCATTGGTGCTATGGGTTACGGACCTTCATGTGAATGTGACTTGCCGGCCCGCGAAGGTGAACCGCTCATTGGCTATTGGGTGGCAAAGCCCTATTGGAATAAAGGCATCTGTACAGAAGCATTGCAACTGATGTTAGACCATATCCGGCAAACAACGGACATCAAATCGCTCATCAGCGGCCACTTCGTAGATAACCCAGCTTCAGGCCGAGTGATGGAGAAGTGTGGCTTTGTTCCCACAGGCGAGACCTGCATCGATGCTAATCAGTATCAAGGTGAGAACAGACCAATCAGAGTATTGAGATTAGAACTTAACAAATAAAGATTTTATGGATCAGAGATTTTGTCAGAGTTGCGGCATGCCGCTAACAGAAGGTGTCCTCGGTACTAATGCCGACGGCAGTAAGAACGAAGATTACTGCATGTATTGCTACAAGGATGGAAAGTTCTTGCAGGACTTCACCATGGACGAGATGATAGAGCATTGCGCCCAGTTTGTTGGTGCAGTAAACGAGGGGTTGGAGAAACCCATCACCAAAGAGGAATATATCGGTATGATGAAAACATATTTCCCCCAGTTGAAGCGTTGGCGCCAAACGTTGGATATTAGTAACGATGAAGTCATGAATGTTAACCCCGCTTTGGCAGGCGTTAAAGAACTCATTGCGCAGATGGCCGATAAACTGCCCATCGCTTACATCTCATCAGTAGACCAAGAAGGTTTTCCTTGGACCAAAGCCATGTTGAAGCCACGCAAGCGCGAGGGTATCAAAACCTTCTATTTTACAACCAACACATTCTCAACACGTGTGGCTCAATACAAGGCTAACCCCAAGGCCAGCATCTATTTCTGCGATGCAGAAGGCTTCAAGGGTATAATGCTGCGGGGCACGATGGAGGTACTGACTGATGCCGCCTCGAAAGAAATGATCTGGCACAATGGCGACGAGCAGTACTACCCCGGCGGCGTCACCGATCCCAACTATTGCGTCTTGAAGTTCACTGCCACCGACGGCCGTTTCTACAGCGATTTTTATCCACGTAGTTTTGTCATTGAGTAATAAGTATTTGACTCAGTTTCCGAACATCATATCTTCGCTCAGGATTGTAGGCTCTTTAGGTCTGCCCCTTTGTGATGTGACGGGTGTGGTGTTTTGGATAATCTATGGTCTCTGTGGCATCAGCGACATAGCCGACGGGTGGCTGGCTCGGAAGCTGAAGTGCGTTACCAAGAAGGGAGCATTGCTGGATAGTCTGGCAGACATCTGCTTCGTAGCGTGTTGTGCCTGGAAGCTCCTGCCGATACTCGAACTGCCGCAATGGCTATGGCTGTGGGCAGGGGTAATTGTCGCGATTAAAGTTGTGAATCAGCTTTTGGCACTTGTGATGTACGGGCGCTGTTGCTTCCCTCACACCCTCGCGAACAAGTTGGCGGGATTCCTGCTATTCATTGCAGTCCCCATGACAGTATGGTCAATTATTCCCATCTCAATCGTAGCATTTGTCGCAACGTTTGCCGCCATACAAGAGGGACATGTCATAAGAACGAATAATATAAAGCAATGAAAAATGCGATTAAGAGAGTGCAGAGTCAAGCTCACTTGAACTATGCCGAACGCAGCATTTTGCGCGAAGCGAAAAGATTACGATTTGAAGTAGAAGAAAAACAAAACGATAAAAAAATGAAAGAAAGATTCAAATTCAACACCGTGGGACTTTTCACCCGCGACAACAAAGCGACTGTCGATTTCTACACGAAGACCTTTGGTTTCACCACCGATTGGGATGGCATTCAGCCCAATGTGGAGATGATGCTGGGCGACATGCGTATCATTCTCTTCCCGCGTGACGCTTTCGAACAGATGGTCTCTCGACAGTTTCAATATTCTGAGGGGTTCAATGGTACTGTAGAATTGGCATTCGACGTGCCCACTTTCGCTGATGTCGATAAGGAATACCAGCATGCGCTCACGAATGGTGCCGCCTCCGTTCTTCCTCCCACCACCGAGCCTTGGGGGCAGCGCACCTGCTATGTGGCCGATCCAGATGGGAACCTCATAGAGATAGGATCGTTTGTTGAAAACTAGTAAACATGTTACGTATCATAATCATAATTTTGGGAATTTTATCTACTATTTCCGTGGATGCACAGAATGAGGTGATTGGCGGCTGCGTCAAAAAAGACGGAATCGCAAGTGGCATCAATGCGACAAAACGTTTCCCTATGTATAGTGTCATGAAGTTTCCTCAAGCACTATATGTCGCAGACTTCTTGAATAGAAACAACATCGAGTTGAACACAGAGGTAATAGTCTGGAAAGATGACCTGATGCAAGACACTTGGTCGCCGATGTTGAATACGTTTGAGAACAAAACGTCTTTTACGTTTTCAGAGTTGTTGGCCTTATCCCTTCAACAGAGCGACAACAATGCCTGCGACATTCTTTTCGAACACTGTGGAGGTCCGAAAGCTGTAGAAAAATATATCCGAGATCTTGGATTCAAGAATATTCGAATCCAAAAGACAGAGAAGCAGATGCACACCAACCCCGTATTAAGTAACAAGAATTGGTGTACGCCTCAGTCGATGGTTGCCCTCCTTGAGTGGTATATCACGCACCACAATGACAATGAGACGCTTCGCTACATCTGGAAACTGATGGAGGAATGCCAGACAGGTAAGGATCGCCTGCCTGCCGCATTCCCAGATTCTGCCAAAGTCATTCATAAGACCGGCACAGGATATCCTTTGCCATCTGGTCAGCCATCAGGTATCTGCGATGTTGGTATTATCTTTTTGAATAATGGCAAGCCGTTTCCTATTGCGGTGTTCATCAACAATCCCTCTTCGCAATCTCAGATTCCTGATGTAGCGAAACTATTACTTGAATAATAAACAATGAGTTAGATGCCCCAGATACCTGACATCATCACTTTGCTTAGGGTGGCTGGCTCGGAAGCTGAAGTGCGTTACCAAGACTGGAACATTGCTGGATAGCATGGCAGACATCGGTTACGTTTATCCCAAAAATTTGGAATAATCCGCCAGTATTAGTATTTTTGCAGTGTCAAAACAAAAAAGGAAGAATATGCAAGAATTTATAACACCCCCAAAGCACGTGAATTTCCGTGCCAAGAAACTGTTTGGAGAGATGGGGCATATCCCTCACTCCTGTTGGAATAATACTGACAGCTTGACAAAAATGATTGGTATTACAGTTTTATGAATATACTGATTCTCTCAGGTAGCCCGAGAAAGGGCGGCAATACCGAATTGTTGGTGGAAGCATTTGTCAAGGGTGCATCGCAAAAGCATCATGTTGAGGTCGTTTCTGTTCATGACTATAAGGTCAATCCTTGCATGGGTTGTAATGCTTGTTTCAAGAGCGAGAGCAATTCTTGCGTGCAAAAGGATGACATGCCTCTCATCTACGAGAAAATGGCGGTAGCCGATATGCTCGTGATAGCCTCTCCTGTGTATTTCTATGGTCTGAGTGCACAACTGAAGGCTGTCATCGACCGCTTCCATAATCCCATCAGAGATACATACCATATCAAGAAGACGGCTCTCCTGCTCGTAGGTGCTGCCAGTCTTCCCGAGTTGTTCGACGGCATCCTTGCCCAATATCGGCTCTGCCTGAACTTCTTTAAGTTAGAGGATGCTGGTCGTGTGCTGGTTCGTGGCGTTAAGGATAAAGGTGACATTCAAAATACAGAAGCGATACAAAAGGCCAATGAGCTTGGACTTAATATAAGGTAAGATATTTGATAATATGATGAGAACAGTATTAACCAAGGAATATGGATAAGATGATTGGATATTGTGGCATTAACTGCGAGAAATGTGAAGCTCGCATAGCCACTATTAGAGATGATGACAAAATGCGTGAAGAGGTTTCTCGTAAATGGTGTGAGATATTTCATACAGATATCATTACACCTGATAAAATCAACTGCACGGGATGCCGAGGTAATGGAGTAAAATATTTCTTCTGTAGTCAGATGTGCGAAATAAAGCCGTGTGTTATCAGGAAGGGCTATGAGTCTTGCGCAGAATGTGCTGAAATGGATTCCTGTGAAAAACTTGCTGCTGAGATAGGTAATAATGAAGAGGCAAAAGATAATCTGAAGAGAATAAAAGCAATACATCATAGAGAATGAAACAGGAAATCAATCCCAAAGAAACGAAGCGTGCGATAGCATTCGAGCTGTGGATGAAGTCACCCATGCCAATGGTGACGCTCACAAAGACCTTCGACGTGACGCGACTTTATAAGGTCAGTCGGCGGCGCGGCTTGAAGTTCAATATGCTCCTGTGCTGGTGCATCGGTAAGGCAGCATCAACGATCGAGGAGTTTTATATGCTGCCTCAGAACGGGAAACTGTACAAATACGACCGTATGGCCATCAACATGATTGTTGAAAACATCAAGGGCGGACTCAGTTTCTGCGACGTTGCCGTTACCGACGACATAGAGCAGTTTAACGATAACTACCAGCATCTGACAGAGACTATCAGACAGACCTGTCAGGACATCATAGACGATGAAGCCGTCATTGTCGGCACATCCGCCATGGTTGGCACGGAACTCGACTTAATTGTCAACCAGTACAGCGGCATCTATAATAATCCCTTCCTTGCTTGGGGCAGATACCATAAAGGGTGGCTAAAGACCACACTTCCCATCTCCTTTCAGTTTCATCATGCACAGATGGACGGAGGCCATGCCGTCCGTTTCCTGAATAATTTACAG
>CACWNV010000054.1 GCA_902762325.1 uncultured Prevotellaceae bacterium
GGTCATGCTGTCTATAACCTCTCTGGTCAACTTGTCAACGACTCCTATAAGGGTGTTGTCATCATCAATGGCAAGAAGGTGCTGAGAAAGTAACCGGTTGATAATAAAAACGAGGTTGATTCATCATCCTCGCAAAATGTAAATAAAGGGAATGTCAAAACAGACATTCCCTTTATTGTTGGTGTTGTTTCTGAAGTCTAAACATATTGTTTATGCAGTCTAAACGTATCGTTTACACTGTCTAAATGTATCATTTGCGAGGCGGAAATAAATATTATGTTTCAACGGTGAAGGAAGTGAAGGTAAGTTATGCAACTTTCTCTATAGGAAATTATTTACCCCCGACCTAAATGATTTTTCTTTATACGCAAGTTACTATTCTATCCTCCACATCCTCCACCACATCTCCCTAATGGTATCTTTTCTTCTCATTTTCACAATTTTACTTGCACGTAATACAAAAAAATCTTATATTTGCAGACGGTATCGGGGGAGAAATCCCGAACCGCAGATGCAATAGCTTATTATTTCGCACTTACCGAAGCAGCCTAGGAAACTTCTTTTGGAATAGTTCGATTTAAGAAGCATAAGGGAAAGACCTTTGAGAAAGGCATTTCCTCCCAACAAGCATTTAGCTATGCACACGCCACTTGGCGTGGAGCATTCTTATTTGTTGGGAGGGGTTCCAGTTTCCTAGGCTCGCCCCTTTGGTAAGTGCATAAGGATGGCCACGCCATTTTCATGCCTTTACGTTAGTGTCAAATCCACAATGACAATTGATTATTAAACCGAGTTATTCACATGAAGTTGCGCACGACACGAACAAGTGTATTTTACCATGAAGAGAAAACTCTTTATTTTATTCGCATTGCTCGCCAGCGCGGTGGGTATGAAGGCACAAGAGGCGTATGCCGTGGTATCGGAGGACAAAACGACACTTACTTTCTATTATGATAACAATAAAAATTTACAAAAGGGAACAGTGTATAAGCTTAATTCTGGGCATGAGTTTCCCGATTGGAATGACCGCTCCATTCAATCTGTGATATTTACCCCTTCATTTGTCGAGGCAAGACCAACTTCCACGTGTGGATGGTTTAGTGGTATGTCATTGTCAACCATTCAAGGTCTTGAATACCTTAACACACAGAATGTGACGGACATGAGCTATATGTTCTCTGATTGTTGGGGTTTATGGTCTCTTGACTTAAGAAGTTTCGATACACAGAATGTAACGGACATGAGTTATATGTTTAATGGATGCGAACCTCTTGAATCTCTTAATGTAAGCAGTTTCGATACACGAAACGTAACAAATATGAAATCCATGTTCAGTTGTCCCACTCTAACCTCCCTTGATTTAAGTAGTTTCGACACGCAAAACGTTACGGACATGAGTGAAATGTTTTTCTTTATTGAGTCTCTCGAATCACTTGACTTGAGCCACTTCGACACACATAATGTAACAAACATGAAATCCATGTTCAATTTATGTGCATCTCTTACCTCCCTTGATTTGAGTAGTTTCAACACGCAAAACGTTACAGACATGAGTGGTATGTTTTCTGATTGTTGCTCCCTGACAAGTCTTGACGTAAGTAACTTTGACACACAGAATGTAACGGACATGGGTAGTATGTTCGAATGGAATTACTCCCTAACCTCCCTTAATCTGAGTAGTTTTGATACGCGGAATGTAACGAACATGGAAAGAATGTTCGGTGATTGTACTTCACTCTCCCATTTGATAATATCTACCTCGCTAGGTAATA
This sequence comes from uncultured Prevotellaceae bacterium, assembly GCA_902762325.1. GTDB lineage: Bacteria > Bacteroidota > Bacteroidia > Bacteroidales > Bacteroidaceae > Prevotella. The sequence continues at coordinate 1,773 of CACWNV010000054.1, forward strand.
GTTTAAATTACACCCAGGAGTGTATGAGTGTAGGTTCCGAGGATAATCCTTGTATCATCAACCAACCCGATGGGTTTGTTTTTTTGGATTTTGGTGAATATGTGGATACTTCAGGTGAGTTTTTTAAATGGGCAGATGGCTATTTTAAATTGGAGAAGAGTCAAACGGAAATAATCGACGTAAATACTGACTTAGGATATATCACCTATTGCTCTGACAAGGCACTTGACTTTACCAACGTGGAAGGCATGAAAGCATATATTGTTGTAGGCTATGACGGCAAAGTGGCAAAGCTGTCACGTATAGGTATCGTTCCACCAGAGACAGGATTGTTACTAAAAGCAGAGGCTGGAGAATATGAAGTTCCATATACAGAGGAGGATAACTACGTGATGAACATGCTTATCGGTGTGTTGGAAGAAACGACATTATCCCCCACAGAAGGAAATATGACCAACCTAGTGTTAGCGAACGGCAAAAACGGTCTTGGTTTCTATTGTCTGAAAGGTTCTGGCACAATTGCTGCCCATCGTGCATATCTGCAAGTGCCAACAAGACTTATAGGAAACGATGCGAAGTTTATCAGAATGGAGTTTGACGATGACGTAACAGCCATCGGTGGCATAACGACGCAAGAAGAGGCTGCTCCCTATTATGACTTGCAAGGCGTTCGCCATGAGGAAAAGCCGACTAAGCAGGGCATTTACATCATGAACGGAAAGAAAGTGGTGGTGAAGGATTGAAGATTGATAATTGAAAATAAAAGATAGAATTATGAAAACGAACGAACAATATAACAGACCTGAAACTACGGTCATTGATTTGACAATAGACAACGTGTTGCAAGACTTCGTTGGATTCTCTGAAGAAGAAAACATTGATGGTCCTCCCGTTTATCCAAATCCCGGTGATGGCGTATATCCCGAAGATGCATTGAGTAAAGGATATAGCGTATGGGATGAATAATCATGAAATGAACTTGTGAAATAAGAATGCAAGTGAAACAATTACGTATGGAAACAAATGATTAAAGAGATTAAGAGGGGACGGCAGTGTTCAAGTCCCCTCTACTGTTTAAATATGAAGTACTAAGAATGATGAGATTTAGTAGCATAAAAATTTGGCTGAAGACCTTGTATGGTTTTCAGTCTTTTTGGTTACATTAGCTTTTGTGACCAAACATTATAGTCATTACCATATTCTATATATCTACCGAAAGGTTTGCTTTGCAATAGGTCATATTGCTGTAGTGCTTTTAATGTTTGTCTTTTGGTTCTTCTGACAAGAGATAATCACTTGCTTTGGAATAGGAGATAATGCTGTATTCTATTTTGCAAAACTTATCTGATTTTGATAATAAATCTCATCAATTATTTGATTATATAAAACATTTGGCGTATCTTTGCATTACGGAAATATCGTTACGGAAATCCCGTAACACAAAAAGTGAAATAAAAAATGGACGAAATACGGTACTCATTTCACCAAGGAGAATGGGTAAAACTGGACTGATCCAAAATGCTTTTTGGCAATTGAAAAAGGCAGAAAAGAATGTTATCTGCATCTATATTGACATATTTACGACCATTTTCTCGAAATCTGGTTACAACGCCTTTTATAATATCACATGATAATTTAAACTATCCCTATGCGATGCATGCTTGTCAAATAAATAATGTCTATATTTGCAATCGGTATCGAGGGAGAAATCCCGAACCGCAGATGCAATAGCTTATTATCTCGCACTTACCGAAGCAGCCTATGAAACTTCTTTTGGAATAGTTCGATTTAAGAAGCATAAGGATGGCCACGCCATTTTCATGCCCTTACGTTTGTGTCAATTCCACAATGACAATTGATTATTAAACCGAGTTTTAAGTTTAAGTTAACGGCAAATTAAAAAGGCGGCCTCTCGCGAGAACCGCCCAAATGAAAGGAGGAGTGGTACCTCCAGGAATCGAACCGGGGACACACGGATTTTCAGTCCGATGCTCTACCAACTGAGCTAAGGCACCATGTCTTTCGTTTTGCGGATGCAAAGGTAAGTGTTTTTTGTGAGATTTAGAAATGAAAGGCAAAAGAAATGATTTCTGTTATAGTTTATTAACAACTTTCCGTTCTTATTCATCCAAACAAAGCAGATAATGCTTCCTCAACCTTTCTCACGGGATGTAGTTCTATATTATACTTGCTAAGGTTGCTCCCTTGGAGGTTGTACCGTGGAATGATGATATGGCTGAACCCCAGTTTCTCGGCTTCCGCTACCCGTTGTTCGATGCGGTTGACAGGACGAACCTCTCCGCTAAGTCCCACTTCCCCTGCCATGCACCAGCCTGTTTCAATGGGCGTGTCCACATTAGAAGATAAGACAGCTGCGATGACCGACAAGTCCATTGCCATGTCAGTAACTCTCAAACCGCCGGCAATGTTGAGGAATACATCTTTCTGCATCAGTTTAAACCCTACTCGTTTTTCCAATACAGCCAACAGCATGTTAAGGCGACGCTGGTCAAATCCCGTTGCCGACCGTTGGGGCGTTCCATAAGCCGCACTGCTTACTAAAGCCTGTGTCTCGACAAGGAAAGGCCGAATCCCTTCGATGGCAGAACTGATGGCGATGCCACTGAGTCCTTCATGGTCTTGGGTGAGTAACAGTTCGCTGGGATTTGACACTTGCCGCAACCCGTTCTGCTGCATTTCATAGATACCGAGTTCGGAAGTAGAACCGAAGCGGTTCTTGATGGAACGCAAGATACGATACATGTAATGCTGGTCACCTTCAAACTGGATGACCGTATCGACGATGTGTTCAAGAATCTTCGGCCCGGCAAGTGATCCTTCCTTGTTGATGTGACCGATGAGGATAACAGGAATACCGCTACTCTTGGCAAAGCGCAGCAAGGCAGATGCACACTCCCTGACTTGTGTGATGCTGCCAGGAGAACTCTCTGCCTCCTCTGTAGCTATCGTCTGGATGGAGTCGATGATGACCAGGTCGGGCTTTAACTCTTTGATTTGTTCAAAGATTCTCTCAAGGGAAGTCTCAGTGAGGACAAGCAGGTTCTCATTTGCCGACAACAGACTATCCTGATTGCTAAAGGCAGACGACAGGCGTTCGGCTCTCATCTTCAACTGATGGGCACTCTCTTCACCGCTGACATAGAGGATACGATGGTCTGGCATGTTCAGGATGGTCTGCAAGGTAAGAGTACTCTTGCCAATGCCCGGCTCTCCACCTAACAGGATGATGCTACCCGGGACAAGACCGCCACCGAGTACACGATCGAACTCGGCATCGTTGGTACTTATTCTTGGCTCTTCCTTTGCTGCTATATCCTGCAGGCGTAACGGCTTGTTCTTGCTCTGCAAATGACCATGCCGTATCGACTGGGCAGCCATACGGGCAGCTTGTGACCCCGTATCACTTGACACCCTGATTTCCTTGAAAGTGTTCCATTGTCCGCAACTGGGACATTTGCCTATCCATTTAGGAGATTCTTGTCCGCAATTGGAGCAGACATACATCGTCTTATCCTTTGCCATAGTGGCACAAAAGTACGAATAATTTTTCTTGTTACAAAATAAATGCGTATTTTTGCACTATGGAAATGCGTAAATATCTATGGCCGTTGTGCATTCTGATACTCCTCTTTTCTTCATGCGGTTCTTCCCCTGAAGAAGTGAAGCGTCAGACAAGGGCGGAACGTGCCAGGTTAAAGACAGAAGACTCTTTGGCTTTGAAAGTAGCAGTCCTGCCAACACTTGACTGCCTACCTATATATATAGGTGTAGAACAAGGCCTTTTTAAGGAGAGTGGAGTAGATGTGCATTTGAGAAAATGGAACGCGCAAATGGATTGTGATACCGCGATGATAGGTGGAAGCATCGAAGGCACCATCACCGACCTGATCAGAGGGGAACGGATGAAGAGGAAAGGAGTAGCGCTCAGATATGTCGCGGCTACGAATACGTATTGGCAGATGATAGCAAACAGGACGACACGAGTGAATTCTGTCAGTCAGCTGGGAGACAAGATGATTGCCATGACCCGCTATTCTGCCACCGACTATCTGACCGATTACTACATGAAAGGAGCGAAGACGAGTGCTGCCTTTTTCAAGATACAGATTAATGATGTGAAGCTGCGCCTTCAGATGTTGCAGAATAATGCCATGGATGCGATGTGGCTGCCAGAACCGCAGGCTACGGCAGCCAGACAATTGAAGAATGTTGTACTGAAAGACTCTCAGAAAGACGACATTCGTCTTGGTGTGATTGCATTCAGGGAGAAGGCGATGAACGATGCACGTATTCACAAGCAGGTGGACAATTTCATCACGGTTTACAACATGGCGTGTGATTCCATCAACACCAACGGCCTTCAACATTATTCAGAGCTTATCAGTAAGTACTGTGGCGTGGATGAAGAGACCGTCTCGGCTTTGCCCAAACTCCATTTCCCGCACGCCCAGCCCCCGCGTGGTGTTGATGTAGAGCGTGCCAGACAGTAAGTTATATTCAAAGAATCCAATATTTCCGGCAGATATATGGAAACAGATTTTGCAATTTTGGAAGGTATACAAAAGGCTTTGTTAGATGGTCAGGAACTCGGATGGGCCATCCAGAAACTACGTGTGTTTATCCACAACCATCCTTTCCTCAGAGTCGGAAGTCAGTTTGAAGATATAGTGACCAACTATCAGCTGATGAAAGAGTATATGTTGAAGGGGTTCAAGGATGAGCAGCGGGAGAAACTGTACCGGAATCTTCTTTGTCGGATGGTAAGACTTGTCAATGACATCTATTTGAGATTACAGATAGAGAAAGGAATCGGCACCTTTGCCCAGGCATATAACAAGACAGATAAGATGAATTACTCCTTTGACAGTATTACGGAAACCCTCGAAGGATTTGTTCAGGACATAGCAATGCTTTCTTTGGAGCCGGAGGACAGCCGGAATGACAAGCAACGGCAGATCTATCGGACACACCAGCATTATATGGAAAATGTGTTTGAATCGTTCCTTGTCTCAGGCCAATGGAGTGACAGCATGGTGAAGTCGGCAACCCAACTGCTTGTTTCACCGACTATCGACGTCAATGATGCCCGTCTGCTGGTGAGCGCCTTGATGCTTTCTGCTATGAATGTGTTCGATGTCAATAAGTTCAGGACATTGGTGAATGTCTATTTAGAGGCTGTTGATGACGTCTTACGCCAGAGAGCACTTGTCGGAATCGTTTTTGCTCTGCCCAAGAATGACTATTCTTTGTTTCCACAATATAAGGAAGCCATCTCGCTGCTTTGCCAACAGGAAAAGAATTGCCGCGAATTGTTGGAACTTCAGATGCAGATGTTCTACTGCATGGATACCGACCGCGATAATGAAACGATACAAAGGGAAATCATACCGACTCTGATGAAGAACAACAACTTCCGTATTACCCGGTTCGGAATTGAGGAGAAAGAGGATGACCCTATGGATGACATTCTCCATCCGGATGCTGCAGACAAAGCCATGGAAGAATTAGAGAATGGTATCCAGCGGATGATGAATATGCAGAAGGCGGGATCGGATATCTATTTTGGAGGCTTCTCACAGATGAAGCGGTTCTCCTTCTTTTATTCTATCAGCAACTGGTTTGTTCCATTTTCAGTTGAGCATCCTGAACTCCAGCATGTCATGGAGAAGATGAAGGGTACCCGTTTCTTGGAGATTCTGTTGGAGAACGGGCCGTTTTGTGATTCAGACAAATACTCCTTTGCGCTTGCCATGACGTCGATTGTTGACAAACTGCCTGCGAATATGAAGGAAATGCTGAATAGTCAGGAGATGGTCGGTCCTGCAATGCCTATTGCCGACAAGAATTCCCCTGCCTATATCCGTAGAATGTATCTGCAGGACCTCTATCGTTTCTTCAGAGTATGTATGCAACGGACAGACTTTCATAATCCTTTTGACTATGTAAAGGATGTACGGAACTTCTTTTTTGCTAATCCAGTCTTTTCTGACACCCCGTTGAGGGCGTTTGCTATTGAACTGGATTATTTCCTGATGAAACGGAAGGAGAGCCGTCTTCTCGACATGATGCTGAAGAATTATGAGGAGCATGATAATGCCGACTATCTGTTGGTAAGTGCCCAACAAGCATTGAGCCAGTCAAGATTAGAAGAGGCAGGCAAGCTATTTAATAAGGTGCTGGAATCCCAGCCCGATGATGAACGAGCCTTAAAAGGTTTGGCACAAGCCAGTTTCATCTTGGGAGATTACGAGAATGCCAGAAGCTGTTATCAGAAGCTTAATGAATTGAGACCTGACAGTAGACAATATCTGCTGAATCTTTGCATCTCACAAATTAATGTCGGTTCACCCGAAGAAGGCATCAACGGACTTTATCGTCTGGATTATGAAACCCCTGATAATCTGAATGTCAAGAGAGCTTTGGCTTGGGGATTACTGGTACAGCATAATGTGGAACAAGCCGAGAGAGTCTATGATAAACTGCTCGCTTCAGGAAAGTGCATGGCAGCCGACTATCTGAATGCCGGTTATTGTAAATGGTTTGCCGGTCAGCTTGACGTTGCCGTGAAGTATTTTCGTGAGTACAGAAAAGGCGTTGCAGAGGAAAAGGATTCCCTCTCATTAGTAGAAGTCTTCAAAGGTGACGCCAAACTGTTATCCCAATATGGTATTGGAGATACCGATATGAAAGTCTTAGCAGATATTATTTGCGAAGAGGACGTGGAAGTCCATTAAGGTTAACGATCCATTTGTCTTCTTGTTCTCTGTAAACCAGTGGAATCGCAAACTCAGCTTTCTCTACAAGCTGGCACGCTTTGCCAATGGTGTCCATCTGAAGGAAATTGTGGACGGTGATTCTCGCATCGGCTGTCGTGTCATTTTCGTGATAGTCTATATCATTGAGTGTGTAGGTTGCAATCTTTTCTTTCTGTCTTAATAGTTCGATGTCGGCTTCATGTACTTGTGAGGCGGCATAGCTCATCCACTTCTTAGATTCAGGAGTGACAAATCGCACTGAATTATAAAATTGCCAGTTGAAATAGTAAATAGCAAAAGAGTCCACCTGCTCTTCCAATTGTGACTCACTTCCTGAGTGGAACATATTGCAAGATACGAAAGTCAAGGATAATATGAGAAATGCGAAAGATTTCATATTAAATTTATTAAATTTCGACAAAGATAATAAAAAGATAAGAGATAGGGGGTGGTGGATAGGAGTTTTTTTTGTATTTTTGTGGAAAATAAGGAAAGTCATGTTGAGATTTATTTCCTTTGGTAGTGGAAGTAGTGGGAATTGCTATTATCTTTTTACAGAAAATGATGGTATTCTCATTGATTTGGGCGTTGGTGTCCGCAATCTGAAAAAGCATTTCAGAGAGTATGGGCTTTCATTGTCTAAGGTTAAACATATTCTGATTACACACGACCATGCCGATCATGTAAAGTCGGTGGGAAGTGTGAGCCGTGACTTTAGCCTTCAAGTGTTCTCGACTCATCAAGTACACGTAGGAATCAATAAGAATTATTGTGTTCGGAATAAAATATCTCCCGATCTTGTGAGAATCATCGAAAAAGGCAATACCTTTAAATTAGGAGATTTTACGATTACTTCGTTTGGCGTTCCTCATGACAGTTCTGATAATGTCGGTTATCTGATTGAGGCAGAAGGAGTGGTGTTTTGCCTGATGACAGATGTCGGTCATCTTACTGACAAGATGAGAGAGATGATAGGGCAGGCGAACTATCTTGTCATAGAGGCAAATTACGATGAGGAGATGCTGAAGACTGGTCCTTATCCGGAACATCTTAAAGTGAGGATTATGAGTGGTGAAGGCCACATGGAGAACTCAAAATGTGCCGTTGCCATAGCAGAGAATGCTACCGAGAGACTTAAACATGTCTGGCTATGCCATCTGAGCGAAGAGAATAATCATCCGGAGTTAGCACGTAAGACGGTCGAACAGGTTCTTCGTTCGTATGGTCTGGTTGCTGGAAAAGACTTCCTGCTTGATGTGCTGAAACGTAAGACTCCTTCTGGTGTCTATGAATTATTATAATAAGGTGTAATTAAGGAATCAAGGAAAGATAGTATCCCAGTTTGTATAGTTTAAATAGGAATAGTGACGGTTTGGTACTGCAAAGATTGTTGTACCAATTCTTTTTCTGCCTATTATAGACAAACCGAATCAGAGGTGACAGATGGTATTGGTTTGTTTTCTCAACGATTGATAATAAGCGGGAATATCCTTCTAATTCCTTGCGGAAAGTGTGCAAGGTTCGTAATCCCTCTTCCGACTTCCGGACAAAGTGAATGTTGTCTTCAAATCTGCTAAATCCAAGAGGATTATCGATATGGTTAATCATAATCCCGTTTTCTTTTAGCGTCCGACCATACAACACATCTTCATAGCCATATTGTGTGAACCGACAGTCTAATGGCATACTTGAAAAGATGCTTTTTGCAATGAGGAAGTTTGAGGTGTGGAAATCAGCAAACGGGTGTTGGCATCGTTGCTCGTATGTTAAGGCTGGTTCGGCCTTCTTTTCATAGAGAAATCTAAGATTGCCAGCATAGTATTTACTGTCACCAATCACCTTATATCCTCCATAGACGACCTGCCCTTCTGCACAGAGATACTTATGGATGAAGTCATGGCTGATGACACTCATGTCGCTGTCAATGAAGAGTAGCCAATTGTATTTTGACTGTTGGGCAAGCCGGTTACGGATAGCAGCCCTGCCTATATTCTTGTTGTTGAGAATGAAACGGCAATTTGGAATGTTGTTAATCTGCTTGTTTGTGTTGACGACATTAGTGTCAGTGGAACCGTCATCTCCAACAATGATCTCAAATTGCAGCCCGTTGATGGACGCACATTCTGTGGCAAGCTGTGAAACAAGTTCCACACACTCATCGTTATATGATGGTAATAAGACTGATAGTTCTTGCCTCATAGTTTTTCCTTCAGATACTTTCCTGTAAAGCTTTTATGACAATTTACAATCTCTTCAGGTGTGCCGCAGAAGACGATGTCTCCTCCTTTGTCTCCTCCTTCGGGTCCCATGTCAATGATATAGTCAGCACATTTCACGACATCAAGATTATGTTCGATGACTAAAATGGAATGTCCGCGTTCTATCAACGCATCGAAAGCTTTTAAGAGCCGTCTTATGTCGTGGAAATGAAGGCCTGTGGTAGGTTCGTCAAAAATGAACAGGGTCGGATCCTGGCGTTCCTGCCCGATAAAATAAGCCAGTTTCACACGTTGATTCTCACCACCGGACAGTGTCGATGAACTTTGTCCCAGCTTAATATAGCCAAGTCCGACTTCTTCCAATGGCTTCAGCCGACTGGTTATCGTCTTCTCTTCGTATTCATCAAAGAAGCTGATCGCTTCGGAAACCGTCATGTTCAGCACATCATTAATGTTCTTGCCATGGAACTGAACATCCAGGATGTCACTTTTAAACCGTTTCCCGTGACATGCCTCGCACTCTAATACCAAGTCAGCCATGAACTGCATCTCTACGGTAATCACACCTGCGCCCTTACACTCTTCACACCTTCCGCCATCTGCATTAAAAGAGAAATACTGGGCAGAGAATCCCATCTGCTTAGAAAGAGGCTGTTCTGCAAAGAGCTGCCTGATGGCATCGTAAGCCTTTACGTAAGTGGCAGGATTAGAGCGGGTGCTTTTGCCAATAGGATTCTGGTCAACCATTTCCACATGACGAATGCTTTGCCAATCTCCTTCAAGACTGATGTACTCTCCTGGCGGGTCAGCAACTTCGTCAAGATGTCTTTTTAAAGCAGGATAGAGGATGCCTTTGACGAGAGAAGACTTTCCCGAGCCACTGACACCTGTAACAACCGTAAATACATTCAGTGGGAATTTCACATTCACACCGCGCAGATTGTTCATCCGGCATCCTATCAGTTCAATGGCTAAATTCCACGGCCGGCGTGATTTTGGCGTATCAATAGAGAGTGTGTGGGTGAGATATTTGATAGTATACGATTCTGGATAGGCAGCCAGCAGATGATCTTTGTCTTGATTCAATGATTCGTTACTTCCTTCAAATACGATTCTTCCTCCAAGTCGTCCGGCATCAGGGCCAACATCGATCAGGTAATCAGCTGCTCGCATTATCTCCTCGTCGTGTTCCACGACAATGACGGTGTTACCCAAAGATTGCAGTTCTTTTAAGACATGTATCAGTCGGTCAGTGTCCCTGCTATGTAATCCGATACTTGGTTCGTCGAGAATATAGAGCGAACCCACAAGTGAACTGCCTAACGAAGTAGTAAGATTGATGCGTTGGCTTTCTCCGCCACTCAATGTGTTAGATAACCGGTTAAGAGTCAGATACCCCAAGCCTACTTCATTCAGAAAGTGAAGGCGGTTCTTTATCTCTGTTAGCAGTCTTTTGCTGATGTTTCTTTCGGAGTCGTCCAGTTCCAGACGGTCAAACCACTGTTCAAGGTTGACAATCGGAATCTCCACCAGGTCACAGATGCTTAAGCCATTAATCTTCACCCATGTAGCTTCTTTCTTTAGGCGAGTACCATGACAGGTCGGACAGATGGTCTTTCCTCTGTAACGGCTCATCATCACACGGTATTGTATCTTGTATTGGTTGTCTCTAACCATTTGAAAGAATGCATCGATACTCACTTGTTCATTCGATGGACGTTGCCTGTCAGATGGTAGTCCATGCCATAGCATGTCTTTCTCTTTCTGTGTCAGTTCATAGTATGGCTTGAAAATAGGGAAGTTGTCTTTCGAGGCACGACGACAGAACTCTTCTTTCCATATTCCCATCTTATCTCCATGCCAGCATTGTACACATCCGTCGTAGACACTTAGGGAGGAGTTAGGAATAACCAGTTTCTCGTCAATGCCTATTATCCTTCCGAATCCTTCGCATTCAGGACATGCGCCGACAGGAGAATTGAAGGAAAACATATTGTCGTTGGGCTCTTCAAAAGTCATACCGTCTGCTTCGTAGCGGGTGGAGAAGTCATAACAGATGTTAGAAGGCAGGAATACTAATCGGCAGATGCCGTTACCTTCGTACATCGCCGTTTCCACAGAATCGGTAAGACGGGAAATGGCATCCTTTGAATCGTCCACAGACATGCGGTCAATCAGGAGCCACAGATCATTTGTGGGTGACTCTGAGTCGATTTCATCAGCAAAATCATCCAGCCTTGTCACCTCGCCGTTGCGCCATAGGCGTGCATATCCCTGTTGGATATACATTTCAACCTGCTTCTTTAGCGTTCGTCCTTCTTGAAAATGAAAAGGGGCAAGAACATAAAACCGAGTACCCTTAGAGTGAAGATGCGTGCATTTCACAATGTCATCGACGGAGTGTTTCTTGACTTCCTGGCCGGAAATCGGAGAATAAGTCCGGCCTATACGGGCAAAAAGCAGTCGGAGGTACTCATATATCTCAGTAGACGTTCCTACAGTAGAACGTGGATTGCGTGCAATGGTCTTTTGTTCAATGGCGATAGCAGGTGGAAGTCCAGTGATGAAATCACATTCCGGCTTGCTCATTCTGCCAAGAAACTGTCTTGCATAGGACGACAAAGACTCTACATATCTTCGCTGTCCTTCTGCATAGAGCGTGTCGAATGCCAGAGAGGATTTACCGGAACCGGAAACGCCTGCAATTACAATAAATCTGTTACGTGGAATTTTGACGCTTAGGTTTTTCAGATTATTAACCCGGGCACCTTTCACTTCTATGTATTTCTCCATTGATATTATTCCGTATTTTTCGCAAAGGTAGGGCTTTATTTTATTCCTTGCAAGTTTGTTGCTCTCATTTTTTTTGTTTATCTTTGCAACAGTAACTTAAACGATAATATCATGCAAGAGATAACTGCCGAAAATTTTGATGCGAAATATGTTGATCCAGTCGAGGAAAGACAGATTGACAAGTTCGTGTGTGATGAAATGGGGAGACAGATTCATCGGTACATTAAGGCCATGAAAGGCAGTAAGAAGATGATGGAGAAGTTTGAAGAACAACTCTCCACGCTTACTATTCCTGAGAAAGAGGAAGCTATTGCCCGTTACATTGACTTAAACAGAAAAGTTGTAAGCGGCCTTGACTTGAAAATTGTTTTGACAAGGGCAATGGCTAACTATTGTGATACGTTCAGTTATTTGCTGACGCTGGTGAATGACAAGCGCAAGATGGTTTATTACCTGAATCGTATCAAGGCCAAGTATCTCCAGTTTCATACTGTGTTTGAGGAGAATGGAAAGTTTGGTATCAAGGATTTCAAGAACAGAATACTGGTGAAGCCAGAGTATGATTTCCTTCGTACCTGCTATGTGTATGTCGATGATTTACAGCAGATGCCAATTATTGCGCAGAAGAACGGTAAAATGGGACTGGTACTGCCTGATTATCAGGATACCATTGTTGCAGACTTTGTCTATGATGACATATCTCTGCGAGACGAGTATCCGTATTTTGAAGCATTAAAGGACGGTGAGCATGGCTACATAGACAAGCAAGGCCAGTTCTGTGTATGTGAATCAATTGATGAATAGAGTTCCTATTTGATACGTTGCTGCTGAAACCACCCATGCCAACAGCGTTGTATAACATGCAGAGATGATTCCCCATCGCCAGGAGTTGGTCTCATTCTTTATGGCCACAACCGTAGCAATGCAGGGGAAATACAACAGGATGAAAAGCAGATAGCAGTAGGCTGATAGAGGAGTGATGCCATCTGCACTCATCAGCTGATGTAAATGGGTGTATTTTGTGCTATCCTCACTGAAGCTGTCATCGTCTCCGTAGCTCTCATCACCAGCATACAGTACTCCCATTGTTGAGGCAACAATCTCTTTTGCTCCTACACCTGCTATCAGTGAGACATCAAGTTTCCAGTTGAATCCTTGTGGCTCGAATACAGGTTCAATGGCTTTGCCGATCTTTCCTATATAGCTTTGTTCTTGTTGTGCCTGTTGCGAAAGGCTATCATCATGCGGGAAGTATTCTAATGCCCATACGATAATTGAGGCAACAAGGATGATTCCTCCCATCTTCTTTAAATATTCCTTTCCTTTTTCCCAAGTATGTCTGCCAATGGCTTTAGCTGTAGGCATACGGTAAGGAGGCAATTCCATGACAAATGGAGTGTCATCTCCTTTCACTACGAATGCAGAGAAGATCTTACTGATAATGACAGCCATTGCAATTCCTATGAAATAGAGTGAGATCATCACGTATGCCCGGTATTCATACGCAAAGAAAGCTCCTATCACCATAATATATATAGGGAGTCGGGCAGAGCATGTCATGAATGGCAGGATCATCATTGTTATCAGGCGAGAACGTCTGCTTTCTATTGTACGTGTTGCCATGATGGCAGGAACATTACAACCGAAACCCATGATGAGTGGGATAAATGATTTCCCGTGCAATCCCATCTTATGCATCAGCTTATCCATGATGAACGCAACTCGAGCCATATAGCCGGAATCTTCCATCAGAGAGATGAAGAAATAGAGAATCAGTATCTGGGGAAGAAAGACTATTACAGACCCCACACCGCCTATTACTCCTTCGACAAGCATCGAACGGACAGGACCTTCTGGCATGTTCAAGCCGTTTTCACTGACTATCCAGTTGCCAAGCCATGATACTCCACTTTCTATCCAGTCCATCGGGTAATTACCGAGAGAGAATGTTGTCTTAAACATGATGAACAGGATGAAGAAGAAAATGGGGAATCCTACATATTTGTTAGATAATATGTTGTCAAGCAGGTGCGTGGTCCGGTATGTATCTTCTTTTGTTCCTTGTATGAACTCAGCTTCAGTCAGAGCGCCATGAATAAATCCGTATTTGGCATCCATGATTGTAGTCTCCGAGTCTGTGTGAGTCTCTTCCTGAACCCGTCGGGCAGCTTTGTCGCGCTCATTGATTACTTTGTCGGCGTTATCATGCATCCTGACATATTTCTCTGCTTCGCTGTCCATTTCGAGTAGTTTGATGGCAAGATAACGGGTAGAGTAGTTTAAGCGGATACTCTCGTTCGCTTTCAGATACTTCTGAATGTTATTAATACCATGTTCTATTTCATGACCATAATTGATATGGATGTGGCGCATAATGGTATTGTCATCTTCGTATGCCGTTATCACCGTGTGAAACAACTCCTCAACACCACGTCCACTTTTAAAAGATGTTGGAACCATCGGCACGCCAAATAGTGTACTAAGGGTCTCAATGTTGACATGATCTCCACGCTTCTCGAACTCATCGAACATGTTAAGAGCACAAACCATGCGTAAGTTCATGTCAACCAGTTGTGTGGTGAGATAAAGATTACGCTCCAGATTAGAAGAATCGATGACATTGATTACGATATCCGGCCGTTTCTTCAGCAAATGCTCTCTGACATAAAGTTCTTCAGGACTATAACAGGAGAGTGAATATGTTCCCGGCAGATCAGTAAGATTGAATTCGTATCCCTCAAAGGAAGCATGTGCTTCACTCGCATCAACAGTAACACCGGAGTAGTTCCCGACATGACCGTGCGCTCCACTGGCAAAGTTGAAGAGAGAGGTTTTCCCGCAATTCGGATTCCCTATTAATGCCACATTGATAGTGCGATGTTTGTGAGTCGCAACACTGGTCAGCTCTTCGTCAGAAAGATGAATGGTCTGGGTAAGTTGTGCTGAGGTGTCAGTATTGTTCTGAGATTTGTTGAAATGCTCATGGGCTTCTTTTTCTGAAAGGACTTCAATCAGTGCAGCTTCATCGTGCCGAAGTGACACCTCATAGCCCATCAGCTTGTATTTGACAGGATCCTGCAAGGGAGCATTCAGTAGAACTTCTATGGTCTTCCCTTTGATGAATCCCATTTCTATGATGCGCTTACGAAAACCGCCGTGTCCTTGAACTTTAACGATAACACCGCGTTCGCCAGTCTTGAGTTCTGATAGCTTCATATCTTTATCTTTTCTGCAAAGTTACAACTTTTATTTCGTTTGAAGATAGTAAATGCGGTGTTGTTAGGATAAAATACCTATAAATAGTGATGTAGGTTTGGATGAAAAGCAAGAAGACATCGGAATCTGATGAGTCCGATGCCTTCTTTAAGGGATGATGACAATACTATTTCACACTATACTTCTTGCCGTTAATGATGACAATGCCACGGAACGAACCGTTGACACGCTG
>CACWNV010000055.1 GCA_902762325.1 uncultured Prevotellaceae bacterium
TCACGTCATCATCCAGACGATGTTCATGAAGGGAACGACAGGAGGATTACACCCGGAGAGTGTTGATAACACTGGGGAAGAATACGTCAAGCCGTGGCTCGATGCCGTAAAGAGGATTGCCCCGGGACAGGTCATGATCTACACGATTGACCGGGAAACGCCCACAGGCGGACTATTAAAAGCGACACCGCAACAATTAGATTCCATCCGAGACAGGGTAATCGCTGCCGGCATCCCCTGCTCAGCAAGTTATTAATTGGCTCATCACGTTTATTAGAAATCATATTCGGTCATCAGAAGTTAGTAGTCTGTAGATAGTAGTTAGTGCGTTTAGGAGTTAATTTGCATTCCCTAAACAATAAATTTACCCCGTGCAAACATATCGTTTGTCGCACATTATTTGTATCTTTGCACACGTAATCTTAAGCCAAACACTATGGACGACATTCTCCACGACCAGAACGACATTAACGAGAGTACTCGCGCCCAGTTAGATGCCATCAGCACTGCCCTTGCGGAGCTGCAGGCCGACGAGCCACGACAACGACCACACCGCAAAATTGGATTCGTGCAGGATTAGAAACCAGAAACAAACCATCTGCATGAAGAGTCAACCGTTTCAGGAAACGTCCCGCGTCCCATCGTCCCATCGTCCCATTAAGCAGGAGGCAAAAGAGAAAATATTGGGGATTATATGATTACTATATAATATAATATAATATAATATAATATAATATAATTTAATATATATAGTAAAATTCAATTCTCTGTTTATCCTTATCATTAGAGTACCTTAATGGGACGATGGGACGTTGGGACGTTGTGACGCAATCATAAAACAAGACGGGAACAAATGATTCACATCAGCTGTTCCCGTAAACTAGTAACCTTCACAGGCATCAAAAAACTATTAACTAATCTTAAATTTAAAATATAACTGTAATTTAACTGTATAAAACTAATTCATACTCTTTCCGATGATACCTAATTGTGTTGAACGAAGGAATGAGATGATATTCCTGATTTCGGGACTATCAGGTACCTGGTCCTTAATTTGAAGGACGGCATCAAAGACACTGTTCTGACCGTTAAACACCAGTCGGTAGGCATTGGCAATATGCTTCTGCACTTTTTCAGTAATCCCATAATTGGTCATCATCACGTTATTAGGACCATTATAGCCAACGGGTTTCCCTCCTACAACAATATATGGAGGAACGTCTTTTGAGAAGGTTGTTCCAGCCTGAATCATAGAACCCTCCCCCACTCGTGTCTTCGCATTTTCGATCACACTGGAAGAGAAAATCACGCCATTGCCGATCTCGCAATCACCGGCAATCTTCGTACCATATCCTACTACACAACTGTCACCAATCTTGGTATCATGACTAATATGTGCACCCTCCATCAGGAAGTTATCGTTGCCAATAACCGTCTGACATCCCGCATGCGTTGCACGATTGATGACCACATTTTCACGGATAATATTATTCTCACCAATAATCAGTTCAGACTTTTCTCCACAGAAATTGAAATCCTGAGGTAAAGCAGCAAGTACAGATCCCTGATGCACCTTGTTACGAGCCCCCATGCGAGTACCATTAAGAATACTTACAAAAGGGAAGATGATGCAGTTGTCGCCGATGACAACATCATCCTCGATATACACAAAGGGGAATATCTTGCAATTATCTCCAATCTTAGCCTTTGGACTGATCTCAGCTCTTGGACTTATTACACTTGCCATATTATTATATTATCAGTTGTCAGTTATCTATTTTCCATTAATTCGCTCCTCCACCAAGAGCCTGATAGAGATTGACGACAGCCTGCATCTTTGCAAAGTCGTCGGTCACCTTGGAGATCTCGGCATTGAGCAGACCGCTTTGTGCCTGAATCACCTCCAGATAAGTAGTATTGGCAGAACTTGACATCAACGTCTTGGTCTCTTCCACATTCTTACGAAGGACTTCAATGCGTCTTGCTTCAATCTCACTCTTTTCGGCAGAGGCATTGTATTGCACCAGTGCATTGCTGACCTCATTACCAGCTTTCAGAATGGCATTCTGCCACTTATTATAAGACTGCTCGTATTGCATCTTGGCAACCTTCAGTCCGGCAACGATCTGTCCGTGCTGGAAAACGGGCTGCACCAGACTTCCAACGGCAGAAAGAAGAATCTTACCCGGGTTAACGAGTCCATTGTTATTCGTAAATGCGCCAGTACCTGAGATTGTCAGCTGAGGATAGAAGCGGCTTCGGGCAATGTTCACATCATAGAAACACTGGGCCAAATCCAACTCTGCCGCATGTACATCAGCACGATTCTGCAAAAGCTGAATGCCGACACCTGTCTGCAGATTTGTAGGCAGGCTCTGATTCTCAAGCTTACCACGAGCGATGGCATGAGCAGGCTCGCCCATGAGCAGCGTAAGGGAGTTCTCCACTTCACGAATCTGCCGTTTCATATCAACAGACTGGGTCTGTACGGAAAGATAGCTTGCCTCGGCACTTTGAACTGCCGTTGAGCGATAGCCAATACGCGTCTCTTTGAGCAGCTTCATACGATCCCACGTCTGCTTTGTCAGGTCGGTCATCTCGTCAAGAATCTCCACCTGACGGTCAAGCATGAGCAAGGTGTAATAAAGGTTTGCAACTCCAGAGATAATATTGGTTTTCACTACCGTCTGATAATCCTTCGTTTGCAGCAGCAGCATTTGCGTTCCACGCTTCTCATTGAGCAGCTGGCCAAACAAATCTACATTCCAGGAAGCAGTTACGGGCAGAGAATAGGACTTCGTCGCCGGATTGCCGTTAAACGAAGAGATTGTTCCCTGAGGAGTAACGGCAACAGAGGGAAGGAAAGCAAGCTTTGCCACCTTCAACTGCTCTTCAACCATCTTCACGTTCAATGCCGCATTCAGCAGGTCAACATTGTTCTCCAGAGTCTTCTCGATAATACCTTGTAGCAACGGATCGGTGAACACCTGTCTCCACGGCATCTTGCCAAAGCTTAATGTATCGTTGACTGCCAAAGTGTCCATCACTGATACAGGGTCGCGGAACAATCCGTCTGCCTTCACATCTGGACGTTCATACTTCCCGTAAAGGCTCTTGCAGCCCGTCAAAACGACGGCTGCAAGGGCAATGAGCACAATAATTATCTTCTTCATATTATCTCTGAATTTCAAAATCTTCACGTTTACCATGAGCATATTGTTCAAGTTCAGCAGCAGCCTCTTCGTTGATTTCATCCTCAAAGACGAGCGGCCTGAACTTCTCCTGCAGACTCTGGAATATTACAAACAAAGTCGGAACCACAAAGAGCTGGCACAATGTACCAATCAACATACCACCAACAGCTGCCGCACCAAGCGTCTGGTTACCATTCTTTCCTACGCCTGATGCAAACATCATCGGGAGCAGACCGATAATCATAGCCAGTGACGTCATGAGGATAGGACGAAGACGGGCGGCCGATCCAAGCACGGCAGACCATGAAATAGCCATACCAAGTTCACGACGCTCAAGGGCAAACTGCACAATCAGAATAGCATTCTTAGCCAACAGACCAATCAGCATGATCAATGAGATCTGCATGTAAATGTCATTGGAATGGCCGAACAGCTGAGTAAATCCAAATGCGCCGGCAAGTCCGAACGGAACAGAGAGCACAACGACCAGAGGCAGGATATAACTCTCGTACTGGGCAGACAGGATGAGGTAGATAAAGAGGAAGCAGAGCACGAAGATCAATGCCGTTGAATTGCTCGACGATGCCTCAGAACGTGTAAGACCAGAATAGTCGTAAGTATATCCCTGGGGAAGGAAGTCTGCTGCAACTTCCTGTACAGCCTTAATCGCCTCACCCGTAGAATAGCCGTCAGCAACCGTTGCCGTCACATTGATAGATGTGAACAGGTTGAACCGGTTGATGTTAGAAGGTCCATAAACGCGCTCAAGATTACAGAACTCCTGTATCGGTGACATTCCATGAGGTGTGCGGACATAGACACTATTCAGGCTCTCCGGGGTCATACGAGTCTCTGGCAAACCCTGCACCATCACACGGTAGAGCTTACCGTAGGCATTGAAGTTAGAAGCATAAAGTCCGCCATAATAGCCCTGCAAAGTCGTAAGGATAACCGACGGCGAGATACCTGCCTGCTTACACTTGGCAACATCCACATGAATCATATACTGAGGATAGTTCGGGTTATAGGAGGTCATAGCCATCTGTATTTCCGGACGTTTGTTCAGCTCGGCGATATAGTCCTTTACGATTCCGAAGAACTTTGTCAGCGTACCACCTGTACGGTCCTGCATAACAAGTGAGACACCACTGTTGGCAGAGAATCCGGGAATCATTGGAGGCGCAAAGGCGAGAACCTGAGCATCCTTGATCTCTGCCGTCTGCTTATAGATCAATCCTAACACAGACGTTGCATCATACGGATTAATCAGGAAACGGTAGAATCCATCGCCCTGCCATAGGCCTGAGAGCTTCCACCAGAAACCTTTCTGGCGCTCAGAGAATGGCTTCAACTTAATAATAAAGGTAGCCTGGTCGGAACCGGCACCGGCAATAAAGTTATATCCCTGAATCTGCTCACGGCTTTGAATTGCAGGATTAAGAGCCAGCATGGAGTCAACCTGGTCAATTACTTTCTTGGTACGGTCAACAGATGTTGCCGGGGGCATTGATATAGTACAGAACAATGTACCCGTATCCTCATCTGGAACAAGTCCCGTCTTGGTTGTCTTCATTGTTACAACAAGGACAACGATACCTATCAGTACGGCAATACCGATCAGCATCGGACGCTTAACCAGCTTCTCGACACTCTTCTTGTACTTACCCAATACTTTCTCGTATGAAGTATTAAATGAAGCATGGAAGCGGTCAATGTAAGACATCTTACGGTCTTCGCCATGTTCGTCCTTCGGCTTCAGGAAGATGGCACACAAGGCAGGAGACAACGTCAACGCATTAAGCGCCGAGATAAAGATGCTAACCGCCATCGTAACACCGAACTCACGATAGAACGTACCGCTCGTACCACCAATGAACGACACTGGAATAAACACCGAAGCCATCACAAGAGTGATAGAGATAATGGCACCAGAGATCTCATTCATCGCATCAATTGAAGCGGTCAACGTACTCTTATAGCCCTGATCCAGCTTTGCATGGACGGCTTCTACGACCACAATGGCATCGTCCACCACAATGGCAATAGCCAATAGCAAGGCAGAAAGCACAAGCAAATTGATGGAGAATCCGAATACCTTCAGGAAGAAGAATGTACCAATCAGTGATACCGGAACGGCAATCAGCGGGATAAGAGTTGAACGCCAGTCCTGCAAGAAGATATAAACGACGAGGAAGACGAGGATAAGCGTCATGATAAGGGTGAAGACCACCTCTTCGATTGACGCATATAGGAACTCGGTAACATCATAGTTAATCTTATAGAACATTCCCGGCGGGAACAACTTTGCCTGCTCCTCAAGTTCTTTCTTTACGTTCTTGGCAATCTCGTTGGCATTAGAACCGGCAATCTGCTGCACCATACCCATTACCGACGGGATATTGTTGTTCTTCATGGATACAGAGTACTGTAATCCACCCAGTTCAATCTTTGCCACGTCTTTCAACTTCAGAGTTTGGCCGTTAGCATCACTTGAGATAACGATGTTGCCGAACTCTTCTTCCGTCTTCAGACGACCAGTATAACGCATGGTATACTCATAAGCCACCTTCGACCGCTCACCGAAAGTACCGGGAGCTGCTTCAATGTTCTGTTCAGAAAGTACACCTGCAATATCCGAAGGCATCAGATTATACTGCTTCATGACATCCGGCTTCAGCCAGATACGCATGGAGTATGTCTTCACACCAGGACTCTGAACGTCACCTACACCCTGAATACGCTTAATAGCAGGAATGATATTGATATTCGAATAGTTCGTCAGGAATTCGTCATCATATCGTCCGTCGGATGTCAGGGTGAACATCATCACCTGAGAAGTCTGACGCTTCATTACGGTCACACCGATACGTGTCACCTCAGCAGGAAGCAACGACTGAGCCTGCTGAACACGGTTCTGCACGTTTACAGCACACATGTCAGGATTCATTCCCTGACGGAACAGCACCTGAATGCTGGCGGAGCCAGAAGAGGCAGATGAAGAAAGGTAATCCATTCCTTCTACACCGTTGATGCTTTCCTCCAGCGGGGCGAGCACAGAGTTCTTCACGGTTTCTGCATCAGCTCCAGGATAGCTCGTGAAGACCACAACGGTTGGCGGAGCTATATCCGGATACTGCTCAATAGGCAGTGTGGCAAGTCCAATAAAACCCAACAACACGATGACAATGGAAATCACCGTTGAGAGTACTGGACGTTTTATGAATGTCGTAAAAGTCATAATCTCCTCTTGTTTTATTTCTTTCCGGTCATGGCCTCTACAAAGCCTTTAGCAGAGCCACTCTCACTAAGTTTTGTTGCTTCTTGAATCTTCTTCTGATATTGAGCCTCTGTGATGGGCTTGATTTCCATACCGTCATTCAGTTTTGTAATACCGTTCGTAACGTAACGGTCACCGGCGGTCAGGCCAGAAACGACAACATAGTTGTTTCCGTCGTTCTGAGGATCAACGGTTATCTCAGTAAACTTAACCTTATTATCCTTTCCAACAGTATATACAAACTTCTTATCCTGTATCTCAGATACGCAGCTCTGAGGAATGATGACAGAGTTGGTACTTACATAAGGAACAACAATCGCACCAGAGCCACCACTCTTAAGCAAGCGCTCAGGATTCAGGAACACAGCGATCATCTGTACTGAACCGGTAGCCGGATCAATAACACCGCTCATCTTAGTCACCTTTCCAGGATGATTGTAGAGTGAACCGTCAGCCAACTGAAGCTTCACAGGAGGCATCTGGGAGATAGCTGCCTGGGCTGAGCCGGATGTCTTGGTCATGTCCAGAATCTGCTTTTCCGTCATTGAGAAATAAACTTCCATTGAACGAATGTTTGAGACGGTGGTCAATGGCTGAACACTTGAACCGCTTACAAGCGCACCTACCTTGTAGGGGATAGAACCGACAACGCCAGATGCCGGACTCTTAACATAGCAGAAGCTAAGAGTCTCCTTTGCAGAGGCAAGGGCGGCCTGAGCCTGGGCAAGGGCGGCCTGAGCTGTCTCATACGAGTTCTTCGCCGTAGAAAGCTCATATTCACCGATCACATTCTGGTCGAAAAGTTTTTGATTATTGTCATAGGTCAGTTTCGCCGTGTTCAACTGAGCCTTAGCTGTGTTTACGGAAGCCTGAGCCTGACGAACCGTAGCCTGATAAGTGACATTGTCGATGACAAACAACAACTGACCAGCTCCCACATTCTGTCCTTCACGTACACATACGCGAGTAATGAAACCTGAAACTTTCGGACGAATCTCAACATCTTGCACACCTTTAATGGTCGCAGGATAAGTAGTCTGCATTGCGGCATCTGCTGTTCCTACCGTACGAACAGGATACTCATTGTCTCCAAAATTTGGCCGGCCACCACCTTTACCGCCACACGATACTACGAGAGCAGCCACGACAACAAACAAAACGCTTTTAATCTTCATACCTATTTTTATATTTATAATTATATTCTATCCTAATACATGCTCATGGAAACTTATTCTCCCTTTTCGGTTTTTCCATTCTGCAAAATTACTAATTATTTGATGAACCTACATCTTATAAGAATGCTTTTTAACAATAATTATCGGTCGGACTGTCTTTGTTCTAATCCCATGTTACCGGCGGTCTCAATCAGTAATTGCAACAAAGGCTCCCGCTCGTTTGGTACACGATTGTCCAATACCGCGTCTTTGAGCGTTTTCTTCAACACTCCTACCTCGCGACATGGGGACAGTCCAAACATCTCCATGATTTCATTACCGTCGATGACGGGCTGTAACAACCGTTTATAATCGCGCTCTTTCAGGTCTGCAATCTTCTCTCTGACCATCTTAAAGTTGTCAAGAAAGCGTTGCTTACGCGCAACATTCTTACTGGTGATATCGGCCTCACAGAGTATCATCAAATCGTCGACATCATCGCCCGCATCATTCAGCAGACGCCGCACGGCACTGTCCGTCACCTCTTCATCTGCTATGGCAATAGGGCGCATGTGAAGATCAACGAGTTTCTGGACATACTTCATCTTGGTATCCAATGGAAGCTTCATCCTTCGGAATATCTGGGGAACCATCTTTGCGCCAATAAAATTATGATTATGGAACGTCCACCCAGTCTGCGGTTCCCAGCGCTTACTCTTCGGCTTGCCAATGTCGTGCAACAGAGCAGCCCAGCGAAGCCATAGCACTTTGTCGTCTGCCATCGGAAGAGCCGCTTCCTGCTGAGTCTTTACAACATTCTCAAGCACCTCAAGAGTATGGTAGAAATTATTCTTATGAGCGCGGCCATTATAGGTTTCAACGAGATCCAGCTGAACCAGCTCAGGAAGAATCAGCTGAAGCAAGCCCGAACGGTAGAGATCAACGATTCCACAACTGGGATGGGGACACAGCATTATCTTGTTAAACTCATCTGCTATACGCTCCCCACTGATAATCTTCAGGCGTTCCGAATTATTACACAAGGCATCAAAAGTCACCGGTTCAATCTGAAAATTGAGTTGAGTGGCAAAGCGGACACAACGCATCATGCGCAACGGATCATCACTGAAGGTGATGTCGGGATCTAAGGGCGTTGCTATCGTTCGGTCTTCCATATCCCGAAGCCCGTCAAAAGGATCAACCAATTCTCCGAAACGATTGCTATTCAGACAGATAGCCATTGCGTTGATAGTGAAATCCCGACGGTTCTGATCATCTTCTAACGTCCCGTTTTCCACTATCGGCTTTCTCGAGTCATGGCTATAGCTTTCTCTTCGTGCTCCCACAAATTCTATCTCGGAGCCGCAATATTTCACCTGGGCAGTCCCAAAGTTACGAAAGACTGACAAATGAGCCTTCTTGCCCAGCTGTGATGATAATTCCGTGGCAACCTTGATGCCACATCCGACCTCCCAGTCTGTAGGATTGGCAGAGACGATCACAACATCAATATCGTTACTGGGCCTTTCTAAAAAAATATCGCGGACATATCCTCCGACCACATAACCGTCTACCCCAAGAGAATCTATTACCTGAGAAATCTGTCTGAAAATATGTTTCTTATCTAAAATTACCGCCAATTCGGCATCGGTATAAAACTTCATGATGCAAAAGTACCAAAATTATTCCTCATCAGCAAAGATTCCACATTTTTTTTCGTATTTTTGCCAGCGTATGAGAAAGGCTGTCAATATCGTGTTAATGGTGATGCTGCTCATTGCATGCTCCCAACCAAAGAATGACGAAGCAAAAACATTGCTTTCAAAAATTGAGACCCTCTATGAAAAGGGACTCTACAGTGCTGCACTTGATTCTATCGAATTACTTCGCGCTCATCATCCTCGGGCAATAGAGGAAAGAAAGAAGGCACTTGTCATCTGGCAAAACGCCTCTTTGAAAATGGCGCAAGAAGATATTGGGCTGACCGATTCTGCCCTTCGTGCCACCTCAATAGCGGTGGAACATGAGACAAACATCTACAAGCGCAACAGGCTTAGCGTCAGGCGCGACTCGCTCCAGGCACGCTATGAAGCATTGTGCGGTGTTGTCAGAATGATTCATCTAAAGATGAAAAAGGAAAAATAGACGGCTGAAATTCTGCTATTTGCATTTAATTTCGTACCTTTGCACCCGATATAAGCTTATATAGTTAAAATATTCAGATTGAAATGGCAGAAAACAATACTGAACAGGAGTTTAGAGACGTGATGAAGGAGTGCCGCACTTTATTCGCTAAGAAGCTGCACGACTATGGAGCATCATGGCGTATCTTGCGCCCCTCATCGCTGACAGACCAGCTTTTCATCAAGGCAAAGCGAATCCGCTCGCTGGAAATCAAGAAGGAGTCGCTCGTGGGTGAAGGCATCAGACCTGAGTTTATCGCTCTCATCAACTATGGTATTGTTGGACTGATACAATTAGAACGTGGTTTTTCCGACCAGGTCGATATTACTCCCGAAGAAGCTATTGCACTCTACGACAGGCATGCGGCCGAGGCATTGTCGCTGATGCTCCGCAAGAATCACGACTACGATGAGGCGTGGCGGTCCATGCGGGTCACATCATACACCGACTTCATCCTCACCAAACTTCAGCGGATAAGGGAGATTGAGGATTTAGAAGGACAGACACTGGTGAGTGAAGGGATTGATGCCAATTATATGGACATCATCAATTATGCAGTATTCGGTGCCATCAAGCTGAAAGACTGAGAAATTCTAAGACAGAATAAAGGAGTGAAGTTAAAAGGCGTCATCGTCAATATATGCCGGCTGATACTGGCTGCTGTGTTCATCTTCTCGGGATATGTAAAAGCCATCGACCCGTTAGGGACACAGTACAAGATTCAAGACTACCTGGAGTCACTGGGGCTTCAAGATGTGTTGCCGGACCTTGTGACACTCGTAGCCTCCATGGGCTTGGCGGCATTGGAGTTTTCACTCGGCGTGTTCATGTTGTTTGCCATCCGACGCCGTATCACGTCGCGCCTGACACTGGCTTTCATGATTGTGATGACAATCATAGCAGTATGGCTTGTACTGGCAAACCCGGTGGAAGATTGCGGATGCTTTGGCGATGCGGTAAAGCTGACGAACGGCGAGACGCTGATAAAGAACATCGTTCTCCTGGCCTGCGCCGTCATAGTTGCCGCCTGGCCGCTTTACATGGTGAGGCTGGTCTCTAAGAGTACTCAGTGGATATTCACCAACTACACCGTACTCTTCATACTCTCCTCCAGCATATACAGCCTTTACCTGCTTCCCATCTTCGACTTCCGCCCCTATCATGTGGGAGCTGACATACGGAAGGGAATGGAGATACCGGAGGACGCACCTCAACCGAAATTTGAGACGACATTCATCTTAAAGAAAGACGGGGTGCAAAAAGAGTTCACGCTTGAAGACTACCCGGACTCGACCTGGGAGTTTGTAGATAGCAAGACCGTTCAGACAGAGAAGGGATATGTACCGCCAATCCACGACTTCTCTATCGAGCTGAACGAGACGGGGGAAGACATCACAGAGCAGGTGTTGTCTGAGAAAGGATATACCTTCCTGCTGATCTCTCCCCATCTGGAACATGCAGATGACAGCAATTTTGGTCAGATTGACGAGTTGTATGAATATGC
This sequence comes from uncultured Prevotellaceae bacterium, assembly GCA_902762325.1. GTDB lineage: Bacteria > Bacteroidota > Bacteroidia > Bacteroidales > Bacteroidaceae > Prevotella. The sequence continues at coordinate 11,314 of CACWNV010000055.1, forward strand.
CCAGGAACAAGAGATACCCTTCTATTGTCTGACGGCAAGCTCGGAGAAGCCGATCAGACGGTGGATAGACCTGACGGGTGCTGAGTATCCTTTCTGCAAGACGGACGAAACGACGCTGAAGACCATCATCAGAAGCAATCCCGGACTGGTGCTGATCAAAGACGGGACGGTCATCAGGAAGTGGAGTCATAACAATCTGCCGGTGTTAGGACCTTCAGACGTAACAAAGCCTTTGGATAGGCTGGCAATCGGCAAGATGCCCAACGACAACATCGCGGGGAAGATTGCTTCCATTCTGTTATGGTTCTTCATGCCCCTCTTCCTACTTGCCATAGCCGACCGCACATGGGCTTGGACAAAGTGGATTAAAAAGAAAGAGAATTCTAACAAGATATATAAACTTTTAAAAAGGAAAAAGAAAATGAGAAAGAAAATTGTAGCAGGCAACTGGAAAATGAACATGAACCTGCAAGACGGTATTGCTCTCGCAAAAGAGCTGAACGAGACACTGACAGCTGAAAAGCCCAATTGCGGTGTTGTTATCTGCACTCCGTTTATTCACCTGGCTTCCATCGCCCAGTTCCTCAATCAGGAAGTGATTGGCTTAGGCGCAGAGAACTGTGCTGACAAGGAAAAGGGTGCTTACACCGGAGAAGTTTCTGCCGAGATGGTGAAGAGCACTGGTGCCCAGTATGTAATTCTTGGTCACTCCGAGCGCCGCGAGTACTACAACGAGACTCCGGAGATTCTCAAAGAAAAGGTGCTCCTTGCCTTGAAGAACGGACTGAAGGTAATCTTCTGTATCGGTGAGACACTGGCTGAGCGCGAGGCTGAGAAGCAGAACGAGGTTGTAAAGGCAGAGCTGGAAGGAAGCGTCTTCAATCTTAGCGAAGAGGAGTTCCGCAACATCGTTATTGCCTACGAGCCTATCTGGGCTATCGGTACAGGCAAGACCGCTACTGCTGAACAGGCAGAAGAGATCCACGCATACATCCGTTCAATCATTGCCGAGAAGTACGGTGCTGCCGTTGCCGACGACACAAGCATCCTCTATGGCGGTAGCTGCAAGGCAAGCAATGCCCCCGAACTCTTCGCAAAGCCCGACATCGACGGCGGACTGATTGGCGGTGCTTCTCTGAAGGCTGCCGACTTCAAGGGAATCATTGATGCCTGGAAGAAGTAATCTTTTATAATAACGACATTGGAGTAGAGGCTGACTGATTACACTCAGCCCCACTCCTTTCAGATGTTTTTATTGTCATTTAACTCAAACAAAAAATGAAATATTTCGTAACACTGATAATTATACTCTGCTCTGTCAGTACTGTTAATGCACAGAAATACCTTGACCACCTGAAGGAAAGCAACAAAGGGCAAGGGAGGGTTACTGTCACACAGAGCAAAGAGATTGATGACTTAGTGAATGGAAATAGCCTGACACAGAAAAACCAGCAGACTAAGCCTGCAGCGAATACAGCTAAAACTAACACCCAGACTTCTACTGGAGAGCAAAAGAAGACCACTGTAGATAACAAGAATACTCCTGACAAGAACAAACAGGACGACAAGGACAGCCTGCAAAAGAAAGCTGAGCAAGAGAAGAGCGAGGAGCAGGCACGGCTGGAGCGTGAGGAACAGGCAAGAAAGGAAAGAGAAGAGATTGCCCGACGCGAGCGGCAAAGGATAGAACTGACGGATGAAGAGGCAGAGAACTATGTTGCCGATATGAGCAAGAAGGTGATGCGCAAGAGCTATAAGGTCAATGGATACAGAGTACAGGCTTATCTCGGCGGCAACTCACGCGAAGACAGGGCAAAGGCTCAGGAGATAGGAAATGCGATTAAGCGCAAGTATCCCTCAGAACCCGTCTATGTCCATTTCTATTCCCCACGCTGGACCTGCCGTATCGGTAACTACCGGACCTATGAGGAGGCAAGTCACATGTTAAAGAATATCCGGAAGATGGGATATAAGGAGGCAACAATCCTCAGAGGTAAAATCACAGTTCAATATTAATAGAATGAATCCAGAAATAGAATATCGTGCGGGACTCGAAGAGCTCGCATCACATTATACCGAAATAATCAAGCTACTCGGCGAAGACCCTCAGCGCGACGGACTTCTGAAGACACCCATGCGGGTAGCCAAAGCCATGCAGATACTTACCCGTGGGTATTTGCAAGACCCCCATAAGGTTCTTACAGATGCTCTCTTCGAAGAGAAGTACAACCAGATGGTCATCGTTAAGGACATCGACTTCTTCTCCATGTGCGAGCATCACATGCTGCCGTTCTACGGAAAGGTGCACGTTGCATACATCCCGAACGGCTATATCACCGGGTTAAGCAAGATCGCCCGTGTCGTTGACATCTACAGCCACCGCCTGCAGGTGCAGGAACGTCTCACCCAGCAGATTAAGGACTGCATCCAGAACACGCTCAAGCCATTGGGTGTGATGGTTGTCATGGAGGCTAAGCACATGTGCATGCAGATGAGAGGAGTGGAAAAGCAGAATGCCATCACGACCACCAGCGACTTCAGCGGAGCCTTCAACCAGGCAAAGACGCGTGAGGAGTTTATGAACCTGCTGCGCGGAGAATCAAAAAGAATTTAAACTAAACACAAATAGACGATGATGAAGTTTATCTCATGGAATGTTAACGGCCTTAGAGCCTGTGCGGGGAAAGGGTTTGAAGAAGCCTTCAATACCCTCGATGCTGATTTCTTCTGCCTTCAGGAAACGAAGATGCAGGAAGGACAACTCGACTTGCAGTTCGACGGCTATGAGTCATACTGGAACTATGCCGAGAAGAAAGGATATTCGGGTACTGCCATCTATACCAGACGCCACCCCCTATCCGTATCTTATGGCATAGGCATAGAGGAACACGACCGGGAAGGGCGCGTTATCACCTTAGAGATGGACAACTTCTATTTAGTCACCTGCTACACCCCCAACTCCCAGGATGGACTCAAGCGATTGGACTACCGCATGAAATGGGAAGACGACTTCCTCGCCTATCTCATGCGGCTGGATGCTGTCAAGCCGGTGATTGTATGCGGTGACCTGAACGTCGCACACGAGGAAATAGACCTCAAGAACCCGAAGACCAACAGGAAGAATGCAGGGTTTACCGATGAAGAACGCGAGAAGATGACGATATTACTATCTAAGGGCTTCATCGACACCTTCCGTTTCCTCTATCCCGAACAAGAGACATACTCCTGGTGGTCGTATCGTTTCCGTGCAAGGGAGAAGAACGCAGGATGGCGCATCGACTACTTCCTCATCTCAAGTCGCCTGAAAGAGGTGCTGAAGGATGCCCGCATCCACACCGAGATCATGGGAAGCGACCATTGTCCTGTGGAGCTCCTACTTGCAGAATGACCGTAACGGCGGTTTATTCTACACCTTATTTATTTATAATAGCCGTCTCCTTATTCCATAGGTATAAGAAGAATATCATTCAAGGTCGTGCCTTTGGCAAAGACATCAAGGTCCACCTCCTTTGGTATTCCGTCGATATGCCCATGCTCGTCCCGTTGCCAGATATAATGCCTGTCGGCGCCCTGGACGATAGGCTGGTCTTTCTCATAATGCGCAATGAATAAGGGGTACTTGTCAAATCTGGGAGAAAGACGTTCGGTATAGAACTTTATATCAGCATAGATAATCGGGTCGGCACCGAAATGCTCCTTTATCATCGAGATGAAAAGGGCGAGGCTGTCCTGTAGCTGCTCTTTTCTCCAGCCACGCACACCCAGCCACTCTACATCCACCATCGGCAGCAAGTCCTGCTGGGACACATCCACCGTCTCAATGAAATTCAGGAATTGCAGATAGACAGGACTCGAGTACCTAAAAAAATGGTAGGACCCAACTTTGAGCCCTACCCTTTTTGCTTCTGCGATATTTCGTTGATAAACAGAATCTATAAATGTTGAACCTTCCGTCGCTTTTATATAAACGAATTTCAAGTCGGAATGCTGTCTGACCGTTTCCCAGTCGATGATTCCCTGATGATGGGAAATGTCTATTCCGTCATACGTTCCATTATATGCGACACTCTCCTCATAGAAGCTCACACTACTCTGGAATCGCTTCAGGGCATCCGGATGGTTAAGCAGATAGATCAGGAACAAAACGAAAAGAATAGTGATAGGTATCAATATCCATAACAGGTTTCTGTTACGGCTTAAGGGAGTCTTCTTCTTTGAAGAGTGATGGTGATGGTGGTGCGTACTACTATGATGATGATGGTGGTGGTGCTCACCATGTTCGTGATGCTCATGATGCTCACCATGCTCACCATGCTCATGGGTAGTAGTTCCACGTTCTTCCAACCTTTTTTCTTCTTCCATGATTATTATTTTGTTGCAAAGATACAAAAGATTATTAAATAACAAAAAAAAAGAAGTATAAAAATCAGGACGACCATGGGAAACCACGGATTTTTTTAACATCAATTCATAGTACGCCGCGCCAAGAGAATGAAAAAGTAAACACTTAGTTGTCAGATTCCCAGTTTCAGCAATTCATCGCCGGAGTCGTTCATGCCCGACTTCCCGAGGATAGCCTCATAAAGAGATTGCAGCTGCGTCTTCGTGAAATTCTCCGGCAGCAATTCTACGCCGATGGGTTCGAAATGAATCATCCGGCGAAGCGCCTTGAGAGCCTCCCGAAGCATCTTGTCGTGGTCGAAGGCAAGGGGAGGAATCTCATCCAGCGGGAACCATTGAGCCTTGGCGGCATCGTCTCCAGCCTTCACGTCGGTGAGACGGACAAGTGCAAAGTAGGCAATGCTGATGACGCGCTCACGAGGGTCGCGGTCGGGAGCAGAGAACGCATGGAACTGATGGATATAAGCGTCCCTCAGTCCTGTCTCCTCATAGAGTTCGCGCTTGGCACCCTCAAGTGCCGACTCATCCATATTCAGGAATCCGCCGGGGAACGCCCAGCATCCCTTGTAAGGGTCGTTACCTCTTTCAATTAGCAACACATTCAGCCGTGTACCGTCGAATCCGAAGATGACGCAATCCGTCGTGACACTCGGGTGCGGGTACTTATAATGATACTTCAATTCTTCCGCCATCGTTTTCTACGCTTAATTACCACATATAACCTTCACCCTGCAAAAATATAAAGAATCATTTATCCGTACAAGAAATCACGAATAATTCTCACGTAATCCCTTCCCGTCCCCCCACTTTTTTGTTGTAGAAAATTCGAATTTTACCCCCAAATTAAGGCCATCATTCTGAACAAAAACATTTTCGGTTGAAAATAACGCTATTTTTGAGGCTTCTCGTAAAGTGTTGATTGACAAATGGTTACACAAATGAATATTTGTTATCGAACGGTTTACAAAATCCGAATTTGCCAAAGGTATCGTTTCGCCGCGCGAAAGGATAGGTTTAGCACTGCGAAAGGATATGTTTGAGGCGATGAAACATGGTCTTTGGGGCGGTCAAAGATAAGGTTTCGCAGTGCGAAAGCTATGCTAATCGTCTTTTACATAATTTAACTTCTATTTCATCACTTTTCCCCGACAAGTTTTTGTCAATATATTTGATAAAGAATTGCTGGAGGTTCGCATTGCTTCACTATCTGCCTGTTATCTTATCAGGCCTTCTACCTTTGCCTGTAAGTGGTCTTTTCATTCCGAAAGGCTTCTGTTACCATCCTCGCAACAGCTCCTCAATACTTCACTGGATTTATCGTATAGCCTTCGCGCCGTAGCAAGGCAATCAGAGATTCGTTGCCCAGTAGGTGACGACAACCAACTGCTATCATGCTGGGGTGCTCAGCGATATTCTGTTTTATAACGGGAATCCACGCCACATTCCGGTCATATATAATCTCCTTATGAATATCATTAGAAGCCTCTGCGTCAGGAACAAATCCAGTTCCCCTCAAAAAACTTTCCATCTTGCAGGTGTCGTTCTCAAGATATATTTCGGCAAACTGTTTATACAAGTCTGACAGGCTGTCGTTGTTTATGTAGTGTACAATCGAATAGAGCGACTCTGCTTGCTTCTTCATCGGCAGTGTGTCGATTATTTCCGTATTCAAAATCATTGATAAAAGCATATTCGAGTCGCGTTTCTCCACATATCTTGCCTCGATGCCGCGATTGATTGTTTCCTGCTTCAACACAACATCTACAGGAGTGCCTTTCAATTTAAAGCCGATATAAAGACGCAAGCGGCCCAACCAGTAGCGGGGATTCTTTTTCCAATACTCCGGGTCCTTCATCTGATAGGATAGGAACTTGGTTACTTCGTTGAAGTGGGCGATAGTGTCGAACAAAGGCTTATAGTAGGTTCCTTTTGGCATCAAGTATTCAGGGTCGGGATTGATGAGCCACTTCTTCAACTTCTCAACTTCGGCAACAATAGCTGTAGGGTCAACATCCGAAGTATCCATACCACCTTCAAAGAGCACGGTCTTCACCTCCTTCAAGGCATTCTCCACACCTGCTATACCTAACACTTCCTCCCTTGTAAAGTTATGACCGTCGCCGTGACATGTGCCGAAGAGATATGACTTCTGCTTTAGTCCGTTTCCACTGACTTCCCAAAGCCATCCGGGGGTGTTGTTTGTTTCAAGGTTCACCTGTGCCGTTGTGGTCAGGGTGACGAGGGCGAGGATGATGGTGATGATTGTTTGCTTCATATTTGTGTTACGCTTCATACTTTTACAAAGGTATAAACTTTTCCCTGAAAACCGAGCTGAAAAGCATTCTTTATATTGTTTTAGGATATTTTTTCATGAGTTATTTGTGCCATTGATAAAAAAGATATACTTTTGCATCGTCGAAGCATGAGACACATACTTGTCGGCGATGACGCTTCATTCCCCATTGCTGTCAGTATGATTCGTTTTGTTACATTAGTTATTTTTCTCATCATGGGAATTGGGGTGGGAATAGTTAAAGAAATGAGAAAACTGTTATTATCGTGCCTGTTCTTCTCTCCATTGATGGCATTCTCTCAGACAGGTTCTTTCGTGCTTGGTGACGTCAATCACGATGAGGCTGTCGACATTAGTGATGTCGTGATGATTTCCAATCACATTCTGGGGAACCCAAGCGACATCTTTCATGTTGAGGAGGCCGACATCACTGGTGACGGGGTAATTGACATTTCAGATGTGGTGGCTTTGGTTAACATCATTCTGAATGGTGAGAACACGGAGTTAGATCCTTCAGGTCCTCCCGATCCAGGAGCATAACCCGACCTCTTCCACATCATCTCTCAAATGTTTTTGCTGGTGAGACTTCTCACCAGTAAAATACTTTTTTGCAGGTATTTTCCGCTTATAAGACACTACAGGAGTTTGCGTAGTGAGAGTATATTCTTGTCCCCCACCCGCTCGTAATTGACGGAGTCCATGATGTGACGCACGAGAAATATGCCCAGTCCTCCTATCGGCCGTTCGTCGGCAGGAAGTGTCACATCAGCTTCTTCACGTTTCGTTATATCGAACGGCATTCCTTTGTCGGTAATGACGAACTTGAGCCTTTTGCTGTTGATTTTCGCCTCAACGACTATTTCCCCTTCCTCTCCCATCGGATAGGCATAGCTGATGACGTTCACGACGGCCTCTTCCATGGCGAGGTTCATCGACATGGTGGTGGCATCGTCGAAATGAGCCTTTTCGCAAACATCATCGACGAGTTCCTTCAGTTGTGTGATGTTGGCTATATCGTTGTTGAACACCAGCTTACGAGTATAGATGTTGGGTTCCTTCACCTTACAATAGCGTACCGACAACATGGTGAGGTCGTCGCTCTGCTCTGCATTCTCGGTAAACGTGTTTACCGCATCCGTCATCATACCGATGAGTTGTGCGGGGTCCTTGATGCCTTTGTCCACATACGTTTGGGCAATGTCAAGCATTCGTGTCTCCCCAAAGAGTTCGTGTTCGTTGTTCTCTGCCTCGGTCACTCCGTCGGTATAGAGGAAGATGGTGGTGTTGTACGGGATTCCTATTTCATCGGCTTCAAAGTTATAGCCCTGCTGAATGCCGACTGGAATGTTCGGTGTGACATTCATCCGGGTGACGTCCTTCCTTAACAGGAGAGGTGCGCAATGACCGGCATTACAATAGCGAAGGAGTCCCTTCGGCAAGTCGAGTACGCCCATAAACAAGGTGACAAACATCATCGTCTCGTTCGACTCAGCCATGAACTCGTTAATGCGTGACATAATCCGTCGCGGCTGATTCTCATGGGCGGCGATTGTCCTGAAAAGGCTACGGGTGACAGCCATCACGAGTGAGGCGGGCACACCCTTTCCGCTGACGTCACCGATGCAGAAGAACAGTTTCTCGTCACGGATGAAGAAGTCGAAGAGGTCTCCTCCGACCTCTCTTGCGGGGAACAGTTGTCCGTAGATATCCACATCGTCGCGGTCGGGATAAGGAGGATAGACCTTCGGAATCATTGCTTCCTGAATGCCCTTTGCCACACGCAGTTCTCCCTGTATGCGTCCTCTCTCCTCCGTAGCAATCTCCAACTTACTGATGTAGTCGTCGAGCGACTCCTGCATGAGGACAAAGGAGTTGCGCAACTTGAACATTTCGTCCTTCGTCTTCACTTCAGGGAGTGATGCCTTCAGGTTTCCCCGTGCTATCTCGTCGACAGAATCGGCAAACCGCTCCAGGGGAAGCAGCATCTGTTTCACCTGACGGGAACAGAGCAGCAAGATGAAGAGCAGGCCTAATATCAGAAATGTCACGACGATAATGCTGCTTCCCACCGCCATGGAAAGGAAGCTCCACTCCGGGCATGCTATTCCTATCGACCAGTCCATCCGCTTTACGGGGGCATAGAATATATAATGGTCTTCGCCATCCATATCTATTTCATTCATTCCCCGCTTACCCTCCGTCATTTCCTTGGCAGTAGCTAAGTAAAGAGCGGTGTCTTCTACGTCTTCGATGTCATCGAAAATAGTCTTCTTGAGGATGAGCGTCGTGTCGGGATGAACGAGGTATGTGCCGTCTTGAGAAATGGCAAAGCTATAAGCCTTGTCGTAGTATTCGATGTTGGCAATGAGCATACTCAGATTATCGAGTGACAAGTCGGCTGTCACAACGGCGACAACATTGCTGTCTTTATCGAAGATGGGGTGTGAGTAGGTTACCATCACCATGTCTCCTCCACCATCATCATAATAAGGCTCACTCCAACTGTCACACTTCTCTTGCACCGGAACGGTAAACCATTCATGCTTGGTATAGTCATAGCTCTCTACCGCCAGTGACTTTCTATGGATGCCGGTGCTGTCCTGATAGGCATAGGCGGCAAATAGAGAGTCGCGCTTGCCGAGATACCCAGGGATAAGGGCGATGGAAGAACCGGAAATCACCGGGTTCACCCTGACGATGCGATTTGCCACCCCATACATCTTTTCAGGGTCATTCAGGCAGTTCTCCACCGTCGGCAGATTGTTCTCCACAGCCACCTCGACGGAGTTCAGGATGTTATTGATCTTCTGGTTTGTATTGTCAAGCACCTGCTCGGCTCCCATTTCGGCTTCAGCCATTATTCCTCCCATAATGAAGAGGTTGATGACATATCCTACTCCAGCGAAGACGAGCGTGACAATCAAGAAGACCCTGAATGTCAGCCTGCGTCTGAAAGACGTACTCGGATACCATTTGAATATATTCATTCTACTCAGCTTCTATAAAAAAAGAATGTGCTAAAATATAAAAATATATTCAAATGGCAAAGAATTAAAGAATGTTTAACTGACAGACACTACATTTTCAGTTTCATCCTGCGTCCGGTGTACTTTATCGTCTTGTCTTTCTTTCCTATGACAGATACTTTGAGCATACGCTTCGCCGTATTCCCCTTATATTTACCTTCACGGGAACCAATGACAAGCTGGTTACTGGAATCATCCCATGTGAAGGTTATCCGGCTGTACTTTCCCTGAAGATAGTCGGTCGAGCAACCGTCGTCTTCATAGAGAGTGAACGTGGCATCGGCACCCGGATAGACGCGGACTTCAAGAGCCTCGTTGTTTTCCTCGGTTGCATACTGGCTTGCCGGTCCGTATGGCAAGATGCTTCCTGCACGTACAAAGACAGGAATACGTGTCTCATCAACAGCCACGGAAACGGACTTGCCCCCCTGATAGAGCTGACTGGTGTGCAAGTCGTACCATCCTCCCTTTGTCGGAGGAAGATAGGTCTGCCATGTCTTCACGCCCGGCTCTGTGATAGGACTGACGAGCAACGAGCGACCGAACATATATTCATACTTCTGCTTCAAGGATTCCTTATCATCAGCAAAGTCGAAGACAAGCGGGCGCATGATTGTGGAACCGCTGAACGACACCTCTGCGGCAGAGGAATAGATATATGGCATGAGCTGATAGCGCAACTTCAGGCTGCGGGCAATGATGTCCTTCGCCTTGTCGCCGTAGTTCCACGGCTCGGTATTGCTCATGTAGCCATGCACGCGCATGAGAGGCAGGAAGACGGAGGTCTGAATCCACCGGAGCATCCGCTCGATATAGTCCTGGTCGTTGTATTGGTTTCCCGGACGGAAGAATCCTCCGGCATCATAAGTCCACCAGGGAATACCGGCTGCCTGCATACCCAGTCCTGCCGTGATCTGTCTGCGGAAAGTCTCCCAGTCGTTGCCTACATCGCCCGACCACATGGCAGACCCGTAGCGCTGGATTCCCGGGAATCCGCAACGAGTGAGAATCATGGAACGAGTGTTGGGCTGATCGTGACGCAATCCCTCATAGACGGTCTTGTTGACCAGCAAGGGATAGACGTTGCGGAAGAGTTCTCCCGGATACTTGCCGTTCCATACCCTTCTCCCCTGCAGGTCGTCGTTCTCCGGTTCTGTCGCATCCTGCCACCATGCATCAATTCCTAACGGCACGAGACGCTGGCTGAAGTTCCGCCAGTAGGCTTCGGCTGACTGAGGATTGAAGAAGTCTATCCAGTCGGTACCGGGAATGTAATGCCCGTCGCGACCCATCATCTTACCCACCTCGGAGTTCTTATCAATCTTCGACCAGACACTCACCATCAGGTGCATGTTCATCTTATGCAGGCTGTCGGTCAATGCCTTGGGATCGGGATAATATTGTTCATCGAACTTCATGGAGTTCCATCCATATTTGCCCCAATACTGCCAGTCCTGAACGATGACGTCAATGGGAAGCTGCTCGTTGCGGAATCTTCCCGCCGTCTTGAGAATCTCATCGGACGAATGGAAGCGTTCACGACAATGAATGTATCCCAACGCCCATTTCGGCATCATCGGGGCTTCTCCTGTCAGGTGACGGAACGAGGCGATGATCTCATCGGGAGTACCGACGAATACGGTATAGTCAACCGCCTGAGCTACCGGCGAGCGGAACACGGTGTTGTTATCCACCTTCTTATAGTACAGCACCGGCTTGTCTCCATTGGTCAGCTCTGCCGACAAGGTATGACTACCGGCAGAAAGATGGATGATTTCGGAAGCCGTCGGCGGCAGCCATAGGTTACGCATGTCAATCACGGTCTTCCCGTCAACGACAAGGTTGTGCCGGCGAGCCATCTTCTGACCCACGTCGAGCAGCAGGGAATAGTCGCCTTCCTCGGCAATCTCTATGGTTGCTGAAAAGCGGTTCTGCTCTCTGACCTCTCTCTTTCCACCCTCAGTAGAAGTAACATCAACGACCTCCCGTTTCCCGTTGCCCTGGTCTTTGACAAGGACGACCTGGTGGTCACAGGGATTGAAATCCGTGAGTCCATAGTTGTTCCACAACACGCCATAGCCCTTGCTGGATATGAGCATCGGTATTGAAATCTGAGTGTTCACCTGCGTCAGTCTGCGCGACAAGCCACGCACGTTGCTTTGTCCGTCCTGAAACTGACCCAATCCATACTGGAACTCCTCATCAGCACCATTACCGGGACGAAAGGTCAGCCGGGCTTCGAAAGCCTCTCTTTCGGAAACCTTTACGGGACGAAGCTGATGTTCGGTGGCGACAAAGACGATGTTGCCTGCCTTATCCTTGATTTCAATCTGCTTCTTCTCGCGATTGACTCCCACCTGAATCAAGTCCGAAACGACATCCTTGTCTTCAACATAGAGCCATTCGGGCAAAGCCTCTGCCTCCTTACCTTCAGAATATTGAATCCTGACCGCATTAGTAGCAATTTTCCTGATTCTAAGTTTTCCGTTACCGAAAGAATAGTCTTCTGCCTGGACCGCAAGGCAGACCATCATCAAAATGACCGTTAATACCGAATGTTTCATGCTCAGACGATGTTTTGTTTAAGTGAAAAGAATAGTAATTAGAATTAATTATGGTACAAAGATAATAAAAACGCGAGAATAAAGAACAGCATGATACATCCTACACGCATATTTGATACATTATAAAAAATTAGCACGATTAATTTTGGCGGTCTCACTTCTCTTTTGTATTTTTGTCAACGATAATACGACTTAATCAATAACATAGGCAAAATGAGAACATTTTTATTCAGTTGGCTGCTGCTCTTATTGGCAGTACCATCAATGGCCGACGATGTACCTGCTTTCCCCGGTGCTGAAGGGCATGGACGTTTTGTAACTGGAGGACGAGGCGGGGAGATACGTCATGTGACAACCCTTCTCGACGATGGAAACAACAACACCAAGGGAACCTTGAGGTGGGCCGTCAACGGATCTGCCAAGAAGACCGTGGTCTTCGATGTGGGCGGAGTGATTGCCCTGACAAAAGACCTGAACATCGGCGCAAACACTACGATTGCCGGACAGACCGCTCCTGCACCGGGCATCACCATACGCTATTTCACCGTGAAGCCTAACGGAAACAACATCATCATCCGATTTATCCGTATCCGACGCGGACAGGAGAAGAACGTGAACGACGGTGCGGATGCGATAACCGCCCAGCACTATACAGGTCTCCTTCTGGACCATTGCTCGTTCTCTTGGAGCATCGACGAGGTGGCATCCTTCTATGACAACAATAACTTCACGATGCAGTGGTGTACCATCGGAGAAAGCCTGAACAATGCCGGGCACGGAAAGGGGGCACACGGCTACGGCGGTATATGGGGAGGAAAGCTGGCGTCGTTCCATCACAACCTCATCTGTCATGTCAACAACCGCTCTCCCCGATTCTGCGGTGCCCGCTATGAATGGAGCGGATACACTTCCAACAACCTGTTCGGCAGCTATCAGTGGAAGAATCATGTCCAGTCTGAAATCGTCGACTTCCGCAATTGTGTGGTCTATAACAGCGGTAACGGATGCTATGGAGGTCCGGGTGGAGGATATGTGAATATGGTGAACAACTACTACAAGACGGGACCTGCCACTTCCACAAGCCGTTTCACCACCGTTACGGTAGGTGCTCCGGGAAACTCATCGGGACATCCGAATGCCTATGGGATGACCAGCAGATACTTCCTTAGCGGCAACTTCATGTATGGGAACAGCAGCGTGACCAATAACAACTGGAACGGTGTGACCTATGATGCCAGAAAGGTATCGACGAACGAAAGCGAACGAAACGACGGCGTGTTCGACATCAATGGCGAGAAATGCAGCCTTGACACATTCAACTACTACGGCAACGAAGTGACGCATTACATGAATGCCTACGGGAAAGCATGTGTGCGCATCAAGCTCGACAAGGAGAATCCCAAGGGTACGGTGACGACGCACACCGCCGCCAATGCCTTCGAAAAGGTGCTTGCCTATGCCGGTGCTTCGCTATGCAGGGATGAGGTGGACACCCGCTATATGACGGAGACAAGGAACGGAACCGCCACTTATTCCGGTTCGGTGACAAAGAAGAAGGGACGCATCGACCTGGTGTCTGACGTGAACGGATACACGGAGAGCAACTTCGGGACGGGTTCACGGGCTGCCAACTACGACACCGACGGCGACGGCATGCCTGACGAATGGGAGACGGCTCACGGGCTGAATCCTTCAGACAACACCGACGGTGCCGCCTATACCCTGGATGAAAGGGGATGGTACACCAACGTGGAAGTGTTCATGAACTCACTCGTTGAAGACATCATGAAGCAGGGGAATGCCGATGCTACCGAGTCCGTGGATGAATACTATCCGCCGGTTACATCCAACGATGATCCTCCCGTGACCACCGACAAGGCTTATTGCCCGTTCAATACTGAAAAGAACAATGCGACGGGCGAACAGGAGAACCCTGAGTTCACCGCATTGAACCTTACTTCCAACGCCTTGTCTGCCGGTACGGTCATCGGCAGAACAATCGGCGTGACGGCTCGCATCGGAGGGGCTGACACTTATAAGAAAACGTCCTACGGTCCTATTACCGTTGCCGGCTATACATGGTCGGGAGGTATTCAGGGAACGGAGAACCCGAAGGACAACACAAACAATAGTCCCGCCAATTCATTGAAGGTACCCGTAACGGGTGCCTTCTTCACTTTCGACGTCACCGAAGACGGCTTTCTCTATGTCACCCATCGCGCCTCTTCCAACAAGGCGTACACGGTGTTTGAAGACCAGACACCTGTGGGCTACATCTTCTCTGCCGTGGGCGACGGAAACAAGCTCTCCACGCAATACGGATATGAGTTGAAAGGAAGCGGGAGCGACAACAGTCTTATCGCAGCAAACATACAGAAGGTGTTGTTTCCCGAACAAATCTACTTGAATTACGATGGTACGGGCGACTGGACTGAAGTGAAGTACAATAGTATGTCGGTCATCAAGTTTCGCGTGCGCTCAGGACATCGCTATGCTGTCAATGCCAACGGCTCTAAGATGACAGCCACCGGCTTCTACTTTGACACCACCGGCGACGCTACCGTCACATCGCCCAGCGGTACCGATAACATCGTTCTGCTTGATAAAGGCTATCTTCCCGGAACGGTTCATTTCCTCTTAGGCGACGTGAATGACGACGGAAGCATCGACATAAGCGACATCACGGCATTGGCAAACTATATATTGGGGAACATTCCTCCCGTCTTTATCGAACAGGCTGCCGATGTCAACGGCGATGGCGACATCAACATCAGCGACATCACCCTGCTGGTGAACTACATCCTCTCCGGCAATTAAGACTACTTGCTGAGAATAGCCAGTTGACCGGTCTTCAACCCTTCAGAGAGACAATCGAGCCGTAGAGACCCTGCCTGGCGGCTGCTTTGGATAAGCACCTGTGCCAAGCCGTTGAAAGCCGGTAGCTGGAACCCCTTACAATCTTGCTCCTTCGGATGGTCCTCCCCTAAATAGGAAGGGTCGCCGTTGCCTACACCTAATATCCTGCCGTCACCTTCCAGACGGAGTTCGAGCATCGGACAGGCATCGGGGACGACACGCCCCTTGGCATCTTGCACCTCCACCGTCACGACAGCCACGTCACGACCGTCTGCCGTTATCGTCTGACGGTCACTCTTCAGCACAATCTTATTCGCGGGCTTGGTCGTCTCCATCGTCTCCGTCAGCAGCAGCCTACCGTTCTTATAGCCTTTAGCCACCACCCTACCGGGCTGATAGACGACGTTCCATCTCAGGTGACCGTTGCGGGGCATCTTCTTCCTCCCCATCTTCTTCCCGTTCACCGTCAGCTCCACCTCATCGCAGTTGCTATACGCCCATAGCTCAATCTCTTCGCCCTCATGTCCCTTGAGGTTCCAATGCGGGAACAGATGCAGGGTAGGCTCGTCCGTCCACCACGACTTCAGATACCACGCCTCATCCTTCCAGAAACCGCAATAGTCGAGGATACCAAACTCCGAATCGGTGGCAGGATATTTCAGCGGATTAGGCTCGCCACGATAGTCGAACCCCGTCCAATAGAACACACCAGCACCCCAGGGACGGTCGGCATAGAACTGCCAGCCGCGCTCAATCCTGTTCACCGTCCCGTCATTGTCGGGACTGAGATTCATCGAGCGCATGTGTCCGGGCTTATCCGGCGAATCGAAATAGACGCCGCGCGTCCCGCATCCCGTCGTCTCCTCCGTTCCCACAATCTTCCATGTCGGGTTCGCCTTCTTGCGGTTATCGGCATCGTTCTGAAGGATATAGTTGAACCCCACCACGTCAAGACCCTTGATCATCTCCACACCGCCGGCATTGGCAATCGTCGAGTGGCGCGTAGGGTCAAGAAGACGGGTGTACTCACGCATGGCAGCAGCGATACGCGTACCCTGCACGGTGTTCTCCATCCCCCACTCTTCATTACCGTCACTCCATAGAATCACCGACGGATGGTTACGGTCACGCTTGATCATGTTCTCCAGCAGACGAAGATGCTCGTTGTTAATCCCCGTCAGCCGGTTCTCGTCTATCACTAAGATTCCCTCACGGTCGCAGATGTCAAGGAGCGCCGGAGTCATCGGGTTATGCGAAGAACGATAGGCGTTACAGCCGAACTTCTTCAGTTGTTGGATGCGCCACGCCATCAGCGCTTCGGGAATGGCAGCACCCACGCCCGCATGATCCTGATGGAGGTTCACACCCTTCAGCTTCAGTGGCTTTCCATTCAGCAGGAAACCCTTGTCAGCATCGAAGTCCACGGCACGGATACCGATAGTCGTCGTATAGACATCCGTCACCCGTCCTCCGACCTTCACCGTCGTCTCCATCTGATACAGATAAGGGTCTGTCGTACTCCACAGGTGCGGACCGTTCAACGTCAGCTGCTGCTTGCATCCCGACGTCTCTTTGGCTCTTAATGAGACGGTCGTGGGAGCAATCCTCCCCACCTCCCGACCGTCGGCATCCAGCAGACGCTGCTCCACCTGACAGTCATGGGCGGCAAGAGAATGGTTGTTGACCTCAGTCTCTACACAGACGACGGCAGAGGTATAGGGAGCATCCAGCACCGAATAGACAAAGGTGCCGAAGGGAGCCACGCTGACCGCAGCCGACTTCAACAACCACGCATCACGGTAGATACCCGCTCCCTCATAGAACCACCCTTCTTCCAGCGTGGCATCTGCCCGCACACAGATAAGGTTGTCGCCGCCATAGTTCACATACTCCGTCACGTCATACACCTGTGTGGCATAGCCGCTCGGCTCCGTACCCAGATAGAAGCCGTTGAACCACACACGGGCATCACGGAAGATGCCGTCAAACCGCAGGGCGATGTGCTTGCCCAAGTCCTCCTCACCGATGGCGAGAACCTTCCGATACCAGCCCACACTCGTCTCAGGGTATTTGTATCCGACGGTCTTATAGCCGTGAGAATGGCTCGCATCCGAGGCGTAGGGAAGGATGGTCACCCAGTCGTGAGGCACCGTCACCTCCTGCCACGAGCTGTCGTCAAACTTCATGACATACGGCCCCTCGTTGTGGATGGAATTCGCCTTCGTCAGATAATTAAAGTACTCCGTGCCGCAACCGAAGTCCTGCGCGGGATTAGAAGCATTCCCGAACGCAAACCTCCAGCCGTCATCCAGCCGGATAACCTCACGCACACTCTGGGCATTCATGACAAGGACTGTCATCCATACCAACACCATCATCACCAGTCTTCCCTGATGCCTCATCCACTCCTTCATGTTTTCAATTCTTATTAGTTATGCTATACGACGTTATATGATAGTATTATAACGACCGACTCCTTTGATTATTGTGCTGCCGAGTCAGCTCAGTTCGTTTTTACAAAAAAGACATAAAACATTCTTTACTTTCAGCTATTTTATGTAAATTTGCAATCAACAATTATCAGTATGGCACCCCAGAACAAAAGAATTAAATCGACTATGATAAACAACACATTAAAAAGATTACTCAAGGTTTATTTCGGATATGATTCCTTTCGACAGATGCAGGAGGAAATCATAAAGCATACCATCAATGGTGGTGACTCGTTGGTGCTGATGCCTACGGGAGGCGGTAAGTCCATCTGTTTCCAGATATCTGCATTAGCGATGGAAGGAATGGCAATTATTGTGTCGCCGTTAATCTCGTTGATGAAAGACCAAGTGGAAGGGTTACGAGCCAACGGCATAGCGGCGGAGGCTCTGAACAGCAGTAATTATGTAGAGCAGAACCGTAACATTATCAACCGATGTTTAGATGGAAAAGTCAAGTTGCTCTATATTTCTCCCGAACGGCTCATCGGAGGAACAATGAAGCTGTTGCAGCAGGCTCGAATCTCACTTTTTGCCATCGATGAAGCTCACTGCATTTCAAGTTGGGGACACGATTTCCGTCCTGAATATACACAACTGGGTTATTTGCGAGAGCTCTTTCCAAACGTCCCTATCATGGCACTCACTGCAACCGCTGACAAAATTACAAAGCAAGATATCCTGAAACAACTTCATCTAAACCATGCTCAGACATTTATCGGTTCATTTGACCGTCCCAATCTGAGCCTTGATGTGAAGCGCGGCTATTCTGCCAATGAGAAGCTACGCTCAATTGTAGAACTAATAAAAAGGCATCCACAAGAGAGTGGTATCATCTATTGCCTTACACGAAAGACCACCGAGTCACTTGCTGAAAAGTTAAATAAGAAAGGTATCTCAGTCGGTGTCTATCATGCAGGGTTGCCAACTGCTGAGCGTGAACGGGTGCAAGATGATTTTGTGGCTGACAGAATACAGGTCATCTGTGCGACTATCGCCTTCGGCATGGGGATTGACAAAAGTGATGTTCGATTTGTGGTTCATTACAATCTGCCCAAAAGTATTGAAAGCTTCTATCAGGAAATTGGGCGCGGTGGACGTGACGGATTACCATGCGAGACGATACTATATTACAATCTTCAGGATATTATCACATTACGTAAGTTTATCGATGAGAGTGGACAACGGGAGATAAACCTTGAGAAACTCATGCGCATGCAGGAGTATGCAGAAGCACAGGTGTGCCGCCGGCGAATCCTCCTGAACTATTTTGGAGAGACAAATGACAAAAGTTGTGGGAACTGCGATGTGTGTCACGCCCCACAGCAGATGTTCGAAGGTACGACGATAACACAAAAAGCGTTGTCAGCCATTGCGCGGACAAAGGAGTCTATCGGTTTCACCACAGCAATAGACATACTGCGAGGTAACATGTCACCAGATGTTGTATGGCACAAATACAACCAATTGAAAACATTTGCTGTCGGTCGGGATATTCCTCCTCGCGACTGGCACGACTATCTGCTTCAGATGTTACAAATGGGGTTTATTGAGATTGCCTATAACGAAGACCGGCATATCCACATCACTGAACTTGGAAAAGAAGTCCTTTATGGGAAACGCCCTGTTCAACTTGCGATAATTAAACGTGAGGATTACCGTGTTAAGGCTCAGTCGAAGAAAATAAAAGAAAAGCTTGACAAACCTTCATCGGCTATGAGGAAAGACGAGGACTTAGGACTATTCAACAAGCTGAGGGAAGTCCGCAAACGCATTGCCGATGAACACAAGTGGCCGGCATACATTGTCCTATCTGACCGTTCATTGCATCTACTGGCTACAGAAAAGCCTACAACGCTTGCTGGATTTGGAAACATCTATGGCATCGGAGAACACAAGCGCGACACTTTTGG
>CACWNV010000056.1 GCA_902762325.1 uncultured Prevotellaceae bacterium
TCCGTCATGATCATCACTTTTGTTCTGACGGGGCGATTGCTGGAAGAACGTGCCAAAAATGCTACAGCTTCATCTATCAGGACCTTGATGGGATTGCAGTCGAAGAATGCGCGGATCTGTACGACACCGATTCCTTCTGACGGGGAAGTGAACTCAGTGCCTCTCAAGACGATTTCTATTGGAGACATTCTGGAAGTAAGGGCAGGGGAGAAGGTGCCTGTAGACGGGAGCGTGACATGGGCAAGCAGCTTTATGAATGAAGAGGGCGCTTATATCGACGAGTCAATGATTACCGGTGAGCCTACCCCGGTATTAATGAAAAGATTCTCAAGAGTGTTGGCTGGTACCATTCTTCAGCAGGGAACTTTACGGCTTCGAGCCACACAGGTGGGTGAACAGACCGCCCTCGCCGGGATGATACGAATGGTACAGGAAGCGCAAGGCTCAAAGGCACCTGTGCAGCGTGTCGTTGATAAACTGGCAATGATTTTTGTTCCGGCGATTGCTTGTCCTTGTGCGATGGGGTTGGCTACTCCGACTGCCTTGATGGTGGGAATGGGTAAAGCTGCCGAGAAGAGTATCCTCATTAAGGATGCAACGGCATTAGAGAACATGAGGAAAACCGATGCCTTGGTCATTGACAAGACCGGAACGCTGACGATTCCTAATCAAAACATTGACTTTACGAAAGCAGACGATCTGCCATTAGAGGAACGTGAATCGCTGAAGCCATACGCTCATGAGGCTATGGAAGAACTACAGCAGAAAGGAATCGATGTGTATATGATGAGCGGAGACAAAGAGGAGGCAGCAAAGTATTGGGCAGAGAAAGCAGGGATCAGACACTATCATAGTCAGGTGAAACCAAATGACAAGGAGAGCCTTGTGCGTAGATTGCAGGCGGAAGGTCGTCATGTGGCAATGGTAGGTGATGGAATTAATGATTCTCAGGCTTTAGCGGCAGCAGATGTGAGCATTGCCTTTGGGTCTGGTACAGACGTTGCCATGGATGTTGCACAGGTAACGCTCATGGGGACTGACCTTCGTGCACTTCCTGAAGCTGTCAGACTATCTCAGAAGACAGTATCCATGATTCATCAGAATCTTTTCTGGGCCTTTATTTACAATCTTGTCTGTATTCCCCTTGCAGCAGGTCTCCCGCATCTTTTCGGTATAGATTTCCAGATAACACCGATGTGGGCATCAGCACTGATGGCCTTCTCAAGTGTCAGTGTAGTATTAAACAGCTTGCGTTTACGGTTCATCAAATAACTCGTAGCGCAAGCTGTCTTTTTATTAATGGTTGATTTCAATATCTTGCCGTACGTTGTTACGGATTTTTTTCAGATATTCCTTCATGCCGTCTCCATCTTTTTTGTCGATGATTTCGAGTAGTTCTTTCAATTCCGTCCGGATTTGAGAGACTTGATCGTGTGTGTAAGGATTGAAGAGAATTTCTTGTAGCAGATAGTCATCTTCATTTAGTACTCCCTTGGCAATCTTCATGTGTCGCTTGAATGTGGTACCGGGAGCATCCTGATGCTTCATGACTGCAGCAAAGACAAATGTTGAGACAAAGGGGATTGACAAAGAATAGGCAACGGTCTTGTCATGCTCCTCGAAAGTGTACTCATAGATGTTAAGTCCTAATTGCTGATAGATGTCCTTGAAGAAAAGTCGCCCGATGAAATCGCCCTCATTGATGATGATGGCATTCTCGTGAGACAACTGGTTCAGGTTGGCAAAGGTCGGGCCAAACATGGGGTGTGAACTGGCATATCGCATTCCTGTGCTCTCATAGAACTCTTTCAGTCCAGTTTTTACCGATGAAATGTCGGAAATAATGCAGTCGGACGGGAGATAGGGAATTGTTTCCTTGAAAGCAGGAATGGTGTATTTTACGGTGACAGCATTAATGAGCAGTTCAGGCTTAAAACTACGGATTTCTTCCAGTTCTGTCATTCGCTGGCAGTTGTATGTGAAGCGCATCCGCTTCGGGTCTTTCTCGAAAACGGCCACTTCGTGCTCAAAACTCAGCAGGTCGATAAAGAACGATCCCATCTTACCTGCTCCGAGAATTAGTATCTTCATTTCTTATTGATTAATGATTTCTATTTGCTGACGTACAGACTCTTCGTGGATATGTTCAAACACTTGTGCGACAAACGATGGAGCCATACCACATAAAGCACCCTGGGCACCACGTTTTTCAAGAATTTCATTATATCGGTTAGTCTGCAGGACTGTCATATTGTGTTCTTTCTTATACTGTCCGATTTCGCGGCAAACGCGCATACGCTTTGCCAGCAAGTCCATCAGTTGATTGTCCAGCTCGTCAATCTGATGGCGTAACTGGGTGATGCCCTCCGTGGTAACACTCTCGTCACGGATGACGAGTAATGACAGGATGTAGTCGAGTACATCGGGAGTCACTTGTTGTTTTGCATCACTCCATGCACTGTCGGGATTGTGGTGACTTTCTACTATCAGACCGTCAAATCCTAAATCCATCGCCTGCTGGCAGAGAGGAGCTATCAGTTCACGACGTCCTCCTATGTGACTTGGGTCACTGATGATTGGCAACTGTGGAATGCGGCGGCGAAGCTCAATGGGTATCTGCCACATCGGCAGGTTACGGTATATTTTTTTATCATAGCTGGAAAAGCCCCGATGTATTGCTCCCAGCCGTTTCACACCAGCCTGGTTGAGGCGTTCCATAGCACCTATCCACAATTCCAGGTCGGGGTTGACGGGATTCTTGACGAACACAGGGACATTAATGCCTTTCATGGCATCTGCCAGTGCTTGCATGGCAAAAGGATTGGCTGATGTGCGGGCTCCTATCCATAGGATGTCGATACCATATTTCATGGCAAGCTCCACATGTTCAGGTGTTGCAACCTCAGTGGCTACAAGCATACCAGTCTCTTTCTTGACCTGTTGAAGCCATGGGAGGGCAACTTCTCCGTTTCCTTCAAAACCACCTGGCTTTGTGCGCGGTTTCCATACGCCCGCACGGAAGTTGTGGCATCCTTTCTCCTTCAGCTGATGTGCTGTGGTTAATACTTGTTCTTCGGTTTCAGCGCTACACGGGCCTGCTATCACGAATGGACGCTGATTATCGCTGGGAAGTCTTAATGGTTCTAATTCCAATTCCATAATTTATGTTTAATTTTTTAGTTGTACTTGATTGATGAAACACAGCAAGCCGATATTTACCGGTCAATCTTGAAATACCTGCTTGATTCTTGATAATGCTTCTTGCATCTTATCTTCTTTTGCACATAGAGAAATGCGGATGTACCGCTGTCCGTTGGAACCGAAGATGAAGCCTGGAGTGATGAACACACGTGCTTCGTGGAGTACTCGTTCGGTCAGGTCCTCAACATTGGCATAGGTATCCGGGATACGCCCCCAAAGAAACATGCCCACCTGAGACGGGTCGAATGTGCAGTGGAGTGTTGACATGATTTCCTCGGCAATGTCACGACGGCGGCGATAAGTGATGATGTTTGCTTTATTGTGCCATTCTTCCGTGTTGGTATTCAAAGCCTCAGCAGCAGCCAGTTGGATTCCTCGGAACGTACCACTGTCTATATTACTCTTAACCTTCATTATCCACGAGATGAAAGTTGCATTTGTAAGGCACATTCCCACACGCCATCCGGGCATGTTGTGACTCTTCGACATCGAATTAAACTCTATACAGGTCTCCTTGGCACCAGGCACTTGTAAGAGCGACAGCCGTTCATCGTTCAGAATGAATGAATAAGGGTTATCGTTCACCACTACGATGTTGTGCTTGCGGGAGAATGCTGCAAGTTGTCTGTATGTGTCCATTTGGGCACGACCGCCTGTCGGCATGTTGGGATAGTTTGTCCACATCAGTTTCACCTTGGAGAGATCCATGTGTTCCAGTTCCTCAAAGTCGGGTTGCCAACCGTTATCCTCTTTCAGATTATAGTTGACGACCTTGCAGCCGAGAATCTTTGAAAGAGATGTGTAGGTGGGGTAGCCTGGATTTGGAACCAGCACTTCATCACCGGGATTGCAGAAAGCCAGTGTGACATGCAGGATTCCTTCTTTGGAACCGATGAGAGGCAACACTTCGTTCTTTGGATTCAGGTCTACATTGTACCAATGGTGATAGAACTCTGCCATAGCGTTGCGCAATTCAGGCGTTCCCATTGTAGGCTGGTATCCGTGGGCGTTAGGTTGGCTGGCTACTTCGCAAAGCTTGGCGATAGTTTGTTTTGACGGTGGCATGTCGGGAGAACCGATAGCCAGTGAAATGATATCCTTGCCCACTGCATTGAGTTGGGCTACTTCTTTCAGCTTGCGGCTGAAGTAGTACTCTTGAACAGCAGAAAGACGTTCTGCTGGTTTAATATTGCACATATTCTCCGAGTATTTTTAGTTCTTTGGTTAATGGAATGATAGCATCAATCGACTGGCGGTAACGTGTAAGGTTAGTATAGGTCACATCCACGTAGAACATATATTCCCATTCATGTCCGATGATAGGCAGTGACTGGATTTTTGTCAGATTGATACTATAGAATGAAAGAATGGTGAGAACTTTTGAAAGGGAACCTTCCTCGTGGGGAAGTGAGAAGACAATGCTTGACTTGTTCGCCTGTTCCAGAGAACGCAGGAAATCGGCTTTGTGAGGATTGCTGACCACCAGGAAACGTGTAAAGTTGTGCTTGTTGTCCTCAATCTTATCTTCCAGCACCTTCATCCCATAGAGTTTGGCAGCTTGAGAGTTGCAGATGGCAGCCCATCCCCGGCAGTTGTTTCTGTTGATGTATTCAGCTGATCCGGCAGTGTCTTCGGCTTCCACGGCTTTCAGTGTTGGATGATTGGCAAGATACTCACGGCATTGCATAAGTGCCACAGGGTGGGAGTGTACTTCTGTCAGCGTCTCCCATGAGTCTTCAGGCAGACAGCAGATGGAATGTTCAATGTGTAGTTTGTGTTCACCGACAATCGTTGTGCCGGAATTACACAGCAGTTCATAGTTGTGCAACAGGCTTCCGGCTATTGTGTTTTCAATTGCCAGCATTCCTATAATGGTCGGATCCCGTTTGATGTGTTCGAAGACCGATTCAAAGGTAGGACAGCAGATCAGCTGAATCTGCTCGTTCTGGAAATACTGACGGGCGGCAATGTCGTGGAACGACCCTATTTCTCCTTGTATTGCTATTCGTTTCATATCTATTAAAAATCCCCGCTTTCAGCTTTGTGAAGCGGGGAGTATTGATTGTGCTTGTCTTTAAGTTCCTTTGGATAGAGTACTATACGCAACTTCCCGCTTCACAGATCTCTGCAAAGTAAAAATAATAGCCGTAAAAGTATGCGTATGACTGACTCATAATTTGCTTGTTTCTTTGTTTTGCTTGCAAATGTATAACATTTTCATGAATTATGCAAACATTTTGAAGGAAAAATTATTGAAAAGCGAACGGATTTACTTTTTTAACCTGTTCGTAATACTTTTCAGCCTCTTCCTTATTCCCCTTTTTCTCTTCGATGCGGCCTTTTAACATCAGGACTTCTTCAATGCCTTCTGTATGCTCCATCAACCAGGTAGCATCTTCGTCAGCTCCTTCTGTATCACCCATGTCAAGTAATGTCTCACCACGGAGAAGATAGGCGTCTCCATAGTCTTCTCGAACAGCAATGGTCTTTGACAGCAGTGCAATTCCATTTGAAAGGTCGCCTTGCCCAATACACGCGCGCGCATATAAATATAGGAGTAGAGGATTGTCCTTGTCAATCAACAGGGCATGCTCACAGGTCTCGTTCATCGCATTGTAGTCTTCCATCATAAACTGGACATTGGCGATACGCACTAAAACCTGTACGTTCTCCGGTTGTGCATCAGCCAGCTTCTGCAGCTGCTCACATGCCTGAGGTAAGTTATCGCTCTGTATATATGCCTGAGAAAGGTAGTCTCTCGTCTCAAGGTCTTCCTGTAACTCCAAGGCATGCTCAAAACACTGGATGGCATAGGAAAGTTCTCCAGATCTCAAAGCCCGCACACCGTCGTATTTTAATACATCGAAGTTTTTTGATAAGTCTTCTTTCTGTTGCTCTTCAGGGGTTTCAACTTTACCGCTGAATAATGATTTTAAGAATCCCATGTCGTTATAAATTATAATAATGTACAAAATTAACACAATTCATCAAAATGACAAAATAAAACTTGAAAAACATTCCTACAATGTAAATCTCGTTAAAAAAGAGAGTGAATTGGTCGTTTAAAAGATTTTATTTATAACTTTGCTGCAGATGAAAAGAACCATTCCGATAATTGTGTCGTTATTCTTCTGTCTTGCTTTGCATGCACAGGAGGATGTCATAAGGGAATTGCCTGGCAGATTACTTGATCTGTCTGCTCCGGCATTGACAGACTCCATATCCCTACTTCCAGCAGAGCCGGAACAATGGCGGTTGGCTCCACCACCGATGTGGGGCATGTATAACTGGCAGTTACACGAGGGATTGAATGTCAGCCTTGGGGCATCGGTGTTCGCCGAGTTTGGAAAACATGCCCATAAGGGAGCAGGATTTACGCAGAACATTTCGGCTTTGTATCTGAAGCCTCTGTCAGAAAAACTTGCATTAAGTATAGGCGGTTATTTCAATAATGTCTATTGGCTGCATGAGAGCTATCGGGATGCTGGCTTGTCTGCTGTCCTCAGTTATCGTTTCAACGACCATTGGGAAGCTTACGTCTATGGTCAGAAAAGCCTTATCAATCAATCACACCTACCGTTACCCCTGTATTTCCTTCCAACGATGAGTGGTGTCGGTACAGGATTAGGGGATAAAATAGGTGCGGCTGTCCGATATAATTTCAACCAGTATATAAGCGTCGAAGTGGCTTTGGAGCATCATTGGATCAATTATCCGTATGATAACCATTTTAACCGTTATCGCTATCCTGTAAGATGAAGCAGAGGAAATGAAGATAAATGTTATTTAGCAGCAAAAGAAAAAAGATGAAAATAAAGGGATTATTGATGATAGCTGCACTCATGGTGTCGACTATGGTGTGTGCGCAAAAAGAGAAGGTGACTGCCGATGTCAACCGTGTGACGATTTTTACAAACGGTGCACAGGTAGAACGTTCGAAGACATTAAATCTGTTGGCTGGTGAACAAACCGTTGTGTTCACAGGTCTTTCTCCCTATACAGATGTGAAAAGCATGCAGTTGAAAGCATACGGAAAGTTGACGGTGCTCAGTATAAACCATCGTTATGTTCACCCAGACAGTCTGCAGCAAGTCAAGCGGCTCAAGGATGCTGAACAAAGAGTAAAAGCAGTCGTTGACAAAAGTAAGGAGGTGCGTGCTAGGAAAGAGGTGTTAGAAGCACAACTTGCTATGGTACAGACCAACTGCTCTGTAGGCAACCGTACTGCTGTCACTCCCTTGGCAGGTATCAAGGAGCTGAACAACTACTATTCTCAGGAATTGCTGTCACTCAAGAAGCAGATGATTGCCTTGGATGAAGAGCTGATTTCATTGGATGAAGAGCGGGTGAGATGCGAAGAGACCCGAGACTCCATTGCTCATCTCAAGCTGAAAACCACTACGGAGATAGAGGTGAAGGTTGATTTGCCTCAGGCAGGACGAGTGGATTTCAACCTTACGTATTATGTAAAGAACGCAGGATGGTTTCCCACGTATGATGTCCGGGCTGTTGCCATCAATCAGCCTATGCAGTTGTCATACAAGGCCAATGTGTTTCAGAATACAAAGGAGGATTGGCACAAAGTGCCTGTGACACTCTCGTCTGCTAATCCGAATCGTTCAACTATTGCTCCCGAATTACAGACATACTGGCTGGATTATGGAAGGCGTGCACCTCGGTATGATTCTGAGATGAAGGATAGTGGAGTCTCTGGTATTGTCACCGATGAAAAAGGAGATCCTATTGCTGGAGCGCTAGTACAAGTAAAAGGAACTTCTCTTGGTACAGTCACCGACTTTAATGGTCGTTATTCGATAACGCTTCCACGTGATGCCAAGAGTCTTCAATTCAGTTTTATCGGCTATATCAGTCAGACTCATAATGTCCACGGACCGAGTTTAAATGTCTCCCTCAAGGAAGACGTAGCATCACTTCAGGAAGTTGTTGCAACTGGTTCTCATACAAAGAAACGTGCAAAAGGCATACTGGAAGGTCTGGAAGGCCGCGTTGCAGGTGTTGATGTGAAGGCAGAGAAAGCAGTCTTCATGGAAGCTCCCGCAATGGATCTGGCAGAAGAGAGTCAGATGGTTGCCGTGCAGGAACAAAAGGCACAGTTCGGGTATGAGTTTGAAATAAAACAGCCTCTCACGATATTATCCGATGGAAAGACCACGACCACAGAGATTGGCCGTTATCAGTTACCGGCAACCTATCAGTATAAAGGGATTCCACGTGCAGATAAAGATGCATTTCTTGTCGCTGATGCTACTGACTGGCAGCAGCTCAGTCTGCTGGAGGGTGAGGCTAATGTGTATTTTGAGAACTCATTTGTCGGGAAAAGCATTCTTGATCCGACACTGCCATCCGACACGTTGCATTTTTCTTTAGGTCGTGATAATGGCATTCGTATCCAGCGTACTAAGGTTTCGGAAAGAAGTGCGCGTCGACTGCTGGCCTCTTCACAGGAGCAGAATATGACATGGCGCATCTTGGTGAAGAATACGCGCAAAGAGACGGTCAGCCTGTTGTTGCAAGATCAGATTCCTGTTTCCCGCAATTCCGATATATCCGTTACAACGGAAGAACTGAGCGGTGGCACACTGAATAAAGAACAGGGCATTGTCAGCTGGCAATTGCAACTGCAGCCCGGTGAACAGCGTGAACTTATCTTACAATATAAGGTGAAATAGAATAATAACAAATCATATAGTAAGAACAGAATGGCTAAAGTACTTTTAATCAATGGAAGTCCCCGGCAGAATGGAAACACATTTCTGGCATTAAGTGAAGTTTCAAAGACGTTGAATGCTGAAGGAATAGAGACTGAAATTGTCAGTATAGGAAAGAAAGCGGTGCAGGGCTGCATAGCCTGTGGTATGTGTGGTCAGCAGGGACGCTGTACCTTCCGCGATGACCTCTATAATCGTGTGCAGTCGATAATAAAAGAAGGCATTGACGGTCTGATAGTGGGTTCTCCTGTGTACTATGGCGGTCCTAACGGGTCGGTATGTGCTTTACTCGACCGTGTGTTTTATTCATTGGGCAGATACCTTGAGTTCAAGCCTGCAGCCTCGGTTGTTGTGTGCCGTCGTGGAGGAGCCTCTGCCTCATTCGATCGCTTGAATAAGTATTTCACGATTCTGAACATGCCGGTTGTCAGTTCGCAATACTGGAATATGGTATATGGACAGACTCCTGGACAAGCTGCATTGGATGAAGAGGGAATGCAGACCATGCGAACGCTTGGACGGAACATGGCATGGATGATCGAGAAGTTGAATGTCTCTGAAAATGGTCATCCGGAGATGGAACCTCGTCTTTGGACAAACTTCATCAGATAAAGAAAGTTGCTAAATCTAATACTATACAGTTTATTTACGTTGGTCTCACTGAATTGTGAGAATCTGTTCGACTGCGAACACGATTCGCTGAAGGGCGACATGGAGTGGCTGCCGAATGGTGCAAACCATTGGACACGGATGCGCTATTGGAAGAAACTGAATAATATCGGTCAGGAGATTATTGCTTGTGGTGAGACTGAGGAAGGATGGATTCTGCCCGACCTGGTGGCATTATGTGAGGTGGAGAATGATTCTGTCATGATAGATCTTACGCGTAGGTCGTTGCTGCGGAATGCCCGCTATGAGTATGTCATGACAGACAGTCCTGATCCGCGTGGTGTCGATGTGGCACTGCTTTATTCGCCTTTTTCATTTGCTTTGCTTAATAGTAGGACCATACGGGTTGAACCTTTGAAAGACATGCATCCTACTCGTGATATTCTCTATGCCTCGGGTTTGGTGGCGGGGGGAGATACCCTGCATGTCTTTGTCATCCATGCTCCCAGTCGTTCGGGTGGAGAAAGAGAGACACGTCCTCACCGGCTGCAAGTGGCACGACAGTTGTGTGTGGCTGTTGACTCTATCCGCAGTCTTTCTCCCACAGCAAAGATTATTGTTGCCGGAGATTTTAATGACTACGGACGTGTGGCAAGTCTCCAGATGCTGTCAGAATATGAACTGACAGACATCTCTCTGTCGGCAAAAGGGAAAAACGGAGCAAAGGGAACTTATCGGTATCAAGGAGAATGGGGGAGCCTGGATCATGTGTTTGTGAGCCCGACCGTTAAAGAACGATTAGTGGACATAACCATTTTTGATGCCCCCTTTCTTTTGGAAATGGATATGAAATACGGCGGGAAAAAGCCTCGCCGTACTTATCTTGGGCCACGTTATCTTGGAGGGTTCAGTGATCATCTGCCCCTTGTGGCACGGTTTTCGTTTCAGTCAGATTAATCCTTGCCGAGAATGATGCTTGCCAGTCTTGTCACATCCACAATATCGATAGAATTATCGCCATTGACATCGGCTGCCTTTTCGATGAATACCTTATTGAACTTACCTAACAGATGGTTTGTGAGCGTGGTCACATCTACAATGTCCACAAGTCCGTCGCCATTGACATCTCCCAACAGGAAGTCGTCGGGGGCATAATAGTAAAGCTGGAAATTATCCACTGCCACCCAGTTGGCATTAGTGTTAGCTACATAAATGCCGAAAGTATGGCTGCCTTCCTCGACCTTTTTGGTGAGAGAGTAGACTTGTGGTTTGCCGTCTGCTGTGTGACAGTTAACCTCTATGTCGTCAAAGCGCATGGTTACGCCGCTTACCTCTTTGCTTTGCCCTTGGCGAACGGCCTCAACGGCAGCCTTGAGCGTGTATTTTCCTTTGCGCAGGACCTTAGTCTGAGTTATACTCTTGTCGGGCAGAGTATTGGTACTGCTTGTCCATTTCTCTAAGAAGGGAGCATTGAAGTTGTCGTATTCGGTATTCAGAAGTTCCCATGCTCCGTTTAGCGTCCATCCATTCGTGTCTTTATTGTCGAATGCGGGGTTTTCAATCGGTACTCTAACGGGAACTTCTGCCGTCGCATTGGCGAAGTATTCCTCTTCTGTTCCGGCATAGATAAGTGAGAAATTGTCCATTGCTATCCAGTTAGCGGTAGTAGAACGGGTTCTCAGACCATAAGTCAGCGTTCCATCGGTCACTTCTACACGCAAGGAATACCGTTCTGGAATACCGTCATCAGTGGCAACACTTTTCTGCTGATTACCAGCAAAGAAGGTCACCCCCGTGACATCTGTAGTGGGGGTTGACTGGTTGACGGCAATGAATGAGCCGCGGATATAGTAAGTACCATTGGGCAGTTCCGTTATGGTCTGCTGAATACTCGTATCAGGAAGTCTGCCTCCATTGGCATTACTTGTCCACCGCTCGATGAAAGGAAAGTTGATGAGTGCGCCGTCGGCAGCATTGGTTTTGTTGTCCTTTCCATTGTTGTAGTTTGTATACATACCGTTGTTAGTCCAAGCCTTCAGACTGCCTGTTCCCAGATAGGGAGCATAGGCAGTTGTGACATCATATCCTTCAATTTCCGTTGCAGGATCTTGTGACTCGACACTTCCACCATAATAATATAGACGGAAATTATCAAAGATGGTCCAGTCGGCTGTGACAACAGAAGAACCTCTGATGCCGAAGCGCAAGCTCTGATTGTTGCTGTTAAGGGTTGTCTCAACCGTATTATCGTAAAGTCCTTTGGCAAAATATGCCGCAGCAGCTTGCATGTCATTCGGAATGAATCGTGAGGGAGAACCCACTTCCGCTTCTTTTCCAGTTCCAACCTTCTTGTTCTGTGCGTCTTTACCTATGTGACAGACGAGAGAGTAGTCGTTTCCGATATAGACTTGTGAGGTAATGGGATGAGTTGTCGTTCCTGCCACGTAGTCAGCGTATGTGTCAGCTGAAGTTCCCGGACGTTGGTAACCTTGTAATTTGAACACATAGCGTCCTGATGGAGCACCTGTAATCGTCTGATAGAAGTCGAATGTCTTCTCATAAAACTCTGCACAGGAATAGCTGAGGGAAGGCTTCGTGCCAGAATACCCGTTGGAGCTGTCCAGACTAGCATTCTGGATAAGGAAAGTGATGTCGTATGGATTGTCCGTTGGAGTGGTGTTGCGCATAAAGGTCATCAATGCCCCCTTTGCTTCTTCAGTCAACTGGATGAGGGTAGCAACGTCGGCAGCTGCTTCTCTTGCTTCTATTCCCTGCAGGCTGTTCTCAAGAGAAGTGTCTGCATTTGCAGTCTTTTCCTGATGACTTGTTGTTGCCAGATTGCGGATTTGTGCTATCAGTTCATCGAGGTTGTTGCGCTCTTCTTCCTGTAAGGCACTGTTAATCTCGCTTATTTCATTCTCATCCAGGATGAGCCATCGTTGTGTCGTGGCAGCTCTGGAGTTGCTAAAGGCGGTGGAAGCAGTAGCCTTTGAGTCGTTGGCAGACAAGGACTGAGGTGAAGGCGTTACGTTTCGGCGCATGATATGGTAGCTGTCGAATGTCATACTGGCTGCTCCGCTTCCCAAAGAGACATCGACAAAGGAAAGCTGTAGTCTCAAGTCGACTTCATTGCTGGTGTCAGCAGTCGTCTTGAAGCCGTTTACTGAATTGTCTTTAGCATAATAGATGTATCTGCCCGTGTTCTTGTTCCGAAGACGATAGGTCTGGGTTGCAGGATCGAAACTCAGTAGCCATTGTGCATTGTTCGTAGTGACTTGTGCCTCGTCGGTAGAAAGAGTTTTCTGTTCCAGGCTACCATTGTTGTCTATGAGGTAGGAAGCCTTCAGTCCGCAGTTCTCGTCAGAGTTTCTGATGTAGTATGTCTTACCTTCTTCGTGTTCAAAAGTATAGGCAAGTCCCTGCAGATTTCCATTGACAGGGCACAGACCATCCTCAACGACAGCCTGCATCAGAAGCGAGTTGGCATAATAGCTTGCGTCCGTATGCTTGTCCTCGTGGGCACCATTGATGGTGTACGACAAATCCTGGGCAGCCCCAGTCGCCCAAAGATGTGTGCCGTCTCCAGTTAGTCTGACTCCATTGCTATTGTCCCAGAACTGAAGGAAACGTGTTGCCCGTTTGCCATACCAGATACCGGAAGAGCCATTGGAACGAATGTCACCGGTATAACTGCTTGTGGTGCCGACACCGATACCGTGTCCTGCCTCATGTAGAATCGTACCGGTGGACTGATAAGCCTCTGTCTGACTGACCCTCATCCATCCTCCATAGCTGCAGTCGGCTGTTCCACCGCTTGCACCGGCACCCTCGACATAGTGGGCACTAAGGTTGAATCCGCTGATACTTGTAAGTTGTTGCCAATAGTACATGCCTCCCGATACCGATTGTCCGATGCGTGCATCCTGAATGTCAGAACCAGCATTGTCGTAGCTGTAAGTGATGTTGCCCAATGGTAGCGTATACACTTTCAGCACATCTCCATAGCCGACCTTCCCGGTGGTGGTCGTTGCGTATGCACGGATATAATATAATGTAGCAGGATGCAGATTGTCAAGACAATAGATTGGACCTCCATTCTCAACATATCGGCTGGTGCGTTCATCAGCCACTGTGGGAACGGGATTGGTCGTGCTGTAGCAGAACCCTTTCTCTTTGACAGAAGCTGAAGACGTTACAGTGCTTCTTCCGAATATCATGGTGGCACCTCGGGCATAGCGGGTGTCGGTGATGACAGTCGGAACCGTTCCCGATGTCGACACGTTTGTGGCAAAGATGCTGCGTTCAGCATTTAGCATGGAGGTCTTTAGGGTAGAGGCAGCTGCTTGTATTTGTGAAGCCGTCCCATTCGATGTGAGGCTGTTTGCATGATTAATGGCACTCTCAAGTGCACTCTTCACATTGCTGTCCATGGATTGTGAAGCCAGAGAACGGGCAACGGTGATGAGATTTGTCAGTCCTGTCCTCATATATGATACATCAGTACTGATGAGAGAAAGTCTGAAATTATCACATGCCATCCAGTTGGCTGTCGAGTTTGTCGTTTTAAAACCTATGGTCACTTCATCTGTCAGCACATCGAAAGTGACGGTGTAGTCTTTTGCCGCCGATACTGCTGTCTCGGTCCAGTCGGCAAAGATGGCACCTCCACTGGTGGCGGATGAACTTCCCTGTTTGATGTGATGGGCGCCAACGGTGAGTCTGTATCTTCCTTTCGTCAGTCCTTTAATGGTTTGTCTGATATAAGTGTCAGGCAGGTTGCCGGTGTTGGAAACCCATTTCTCGGCGTAGGCGTAATTAGATTTATATGCAAAGTCGTTATTTGTCTGTAGCTGCATGCCTTGTTGTTGCCATCCGGCAAAGCTCTGTCCATCAAAATTAGGGTTTACGATGGAGGATGTCATGTCGGTCTGACATATTGCAGTGATAGACATCAGGCATGTCATTATACTGAAAATCAGTCGGGTTTTGTTCATTAGGATAGTCTGTTATGAGTTAGGAATGTTATTAAACTTGAGGTTGCAAAGTTAGTTATTTTTTGTTTTCTTTCCAAATAATTCGATGCTGAATAATGATGATTAAGGAATTATAGTGGTAGAATTCAAAAACCTTACTCCTGAAGGAGTCTTCTTTAAAAATTCTAAAACCATAAAGCATTATTTTGCAGTTTGTTGATTTATGTGTAACTTTGCAAGTTAAAATTAAGAGTTAAGGATAAATAATCCCCTTTAAAACGAAAACCATCAAATAATATATATAAGAAGATGTTTGAAAATCTTAGCGACAGACTTGAGAGATCATTTAAGATTCTAAAAGGAGAAGGACAAATCACAGAGATCAATGTTGCAGAAACATTGAAAGACGTTCGCCGCGCATTACTTGATGCTGATGTCAATTATAAAGTAGCCAAGCAGTTCACTGACACGGTGAAACAGAAAGCCTTGGGTATGAACGTGCTTACTGCCATCAAGCCGGGACAGCTTATGGTGAAGATCGTTCATGATGAGCTGGCACAACTGATGGGAGGTGAGACGGTAGAGCTACAACTGACGAACAAGCCTGCCATAATCCTTATGTCTGGTCTTCAAGGATCAGGTAAGACAACTTTCTCAGGAAAGCTGGCCAACATGCTTAAGACGAAGCAGCACAAGAAACCGTTGCTCGTTGCCTGCGACGTTTATCGCCCTGCAGCTATTCAGCAGTTGCATGTGGTAGGTGAGTCGGTGGATGTGCCAGTATATTCCGAGCCGGATAGCAAAGACGTGATAGCTATTGCCAATCACGCTATTGCAGAGGCAAAGGCAAAAGGCAATGATGTGGTCATCGTGGATACTGCCGGTCGTCTTGCTGTAGACGAGGAGATGATGACAGAGATCTCCAACCTCAAACAAGCATTGAATCCTGATGAGACGTTGTTCGTGGTCGACTCAATGACAGGTCAGGATGCGGTGAATACGGCGAAGGAGTTTAATGACCGTTTGGACTTCGACGGTGTTGTCCTGACAAAGCTGGATGGTGATACTCGTGGCGGTGCTGCCCTGTCTATCCGCACCGTTGTGACGAAACCGATTAAGTTTGTCGGTACAGGTGAGAAGATGGAAGCCATTGATGTGTTCCATCCCTCACGTATGGCTGACCGAATCCTCGGTATGGGTGACATCGTGTCACTCGTTGAGCGTGCGCAGGAGCAGTTTGATGAGGAAGAGGCCCGTCGTCTTCAGAAAAAGATACAGAAGAATCAGTTCGATTTTAACGATTTCCTCGGACAGATCCAGCAGATCAAGAAGATGGGAAATCTGAAAGACCTGGCTGCTATGATCCCTGGTGTGGGGAAACAGCTGAAAGATGTCGACATTGATGACAATGCTTTCAAGAACATTGAGGCAATCATTTACTCCATGACACCGAAGGAACGTACCAACCCTGAGATTCTGAATCAGAGTCGTAGGATGCGTATCGCTAAAGGTTCGGGAACGAATATTCAGGAAGTCAACCGTCTTATCAAGCAGTTCGACCAGACTCGTAAGATGATGAAGATGGTGACAGGCAGCAACATGGGCGGTATGATGAGCCGGATGAAAGCAATGAAGGGAATGAAAGGAATGCCCAAATTATAAATAATATGCAGTTGATTGACGGAAAAGCTACGGCAACGGCTATCAAGGCCGAGATAGCAGAGGAAGTGAAACAGATTGTCGCCAATGGTGGCAAGCAGCCACATCTGGCAGCAGTACTTGTCGGCCATGATGGCGGTAGTGAGACATACGTAAAGAACAAGGTAATTGCTTGTGAGCAATGCGGGTTCAAGTCAACCCTTATCCGCTTTGAGGAAGATGTTACCGAGGAGGAACTACTTGCCTGTGTTGATAAGCTGAATGCAGATGAGGACGTCGACGGCTTTATTGTTCAGCTGCCTCTTCCCAAGCATATTGATGAGCAGAAGATTATCGAAGCCATCGACTACAGGAAAGATGTTGACGGCTTTCATCCGATTAACGTAGGACGCATGGCCATCGGTCTTCCTTGTTTCATCTCTGCTACACCCTTAGGAATCCTGACCCTTCTTCGCCGTTACCAGATTGAGACATCGGGAAAGAAGTGTGTGGTGCTTGGACGTTCGAACATTGTCGGTAAGCCGATGGCTCAGCTGATGATGCAAAAGCAGTATGGCGATTCGACGGTAACTGTCTGCCATAGTCATTCTGGTAATCTGAAGGAAGAATGCCGTGAGGCCGACATTATCATTGCAGCAATCGGACGTCCCGACTTTGTTACTGCCGATATGGTGAAAGACGGCGCCGTCATTATTGATGTGGGTACGACTCGTGTTCCTGATGCAACGCGTAAGAGCGGGTTCCGCCTCAATGGTGACGTGAAGTTTGATGAAGTTGCTCCTAAGTGCTCATTCATCACTCCAGTACCTGGAGGTGTCGGTCCGATGACAATTTGTTCACTGATGAAGAACACATTGGCGGCTGGCAAGAAAGAGTATTATAAATAATAGAAGGAAATTTGATATGTCGATGAAATCCGAAGATTTTTACAGACTTGGCAATGAGTACCGGCGCAATGGGGACTGGCAGAATGCAATCAATAATTATCTGGAGGCGATTGCACTTGACCCGGATAGTCCTGCCGTTGAGGCCAAGGAGATGCTGGAAAATATTCTGAATTTCTATCATAAAGATGCGTATAATCCATAAAAACAAATAATAATGGGAAAGATTAAAGGTGCCATAGTGGTTAATACCGACCGATGCAAAGGGTGTCAGTTGTGTATTGTCGCCTGTCCGAAAGGTGTTATCGCACTAGCGCAGAAGAAAGTAAACGTACACGGATATCCTTATGTCGAGGCTGCCCTTCCTGATGACTGCATAGGATGTGCATCATGCGGTATAGTATGTCCCGATGGTTGTATCACAGTGTATAAAAAACGAATGGAGGATTAAACGATGGAAGAGAAAGAAGTTGTTTTGATGAAAGGCAATGAGGCAATAGCCCATGCGGCCATTCGTTGTGGATGCGATGGCTATTTCGGATATCCGATTACACCGCAGAGTGAAGTGATTGAGACATTGGCTGAACTGAAACCTTGGGAGACAACGGGAATGGTTGTGCTACAGGCAGAGAGCGAGGTCGCTTCCATTAATATGATTTATGGAGGTGCTGGTGCCGGTAAGCGTGTGATGACCTCTTCCTCCTCTCCTGGCGTCGCCCTGATGCAGGAAGGCATTGCCTATATGGCTGGTGCTGAACTTCCAGGCGTGTTCGTCAATGTACAGCGTGGAGGTCCCGGACTCGGTACTATTCAGCCCTCTCAGAGTGACTATTTCCAGGCAACGCGTGGAGGAGGTAACGGTGACTATTATGTGATCGTCCTGGCTCCAAACTCCGTTCAGGAAATGGCCGACTTCGTAGACCTTGCCTTCGAGCTTGCCTTCAAGTACCGTAACCCGGCAATGATTCTCTCAGACGGTGTCATCGGTCAGATGATGGAAAAAGTGGTGCTCCCGCCGTTTAAGCCTCGTCGTACAGATGAAGAGATCATGCGTGAGTGCCCTTGGGCTACTTTTGGACGCACGAAAGACCGTCAGCCGAATGTCATCACTTCCCTGGAGCTGAAGCCGGAGGTGATGGAGCAGAAGAACCTGCATCTGCAAGAGAAGTATCAGCAGATCAGAGAGGCTGAAGTCCGGTATGAGACTCAGCATGTCGATGATGCTGATTATCTGATCGTGGCTTTCGGTAGCGCCGCACGTATAGCCGAGAAAGCTATTGAGATTGCCCAGGAAAAGGACATGAAGGTCGGACTCTTCCGTCCGATTACCCTATGGCCGTTCCCCGAGAAAGAGGTGGTGGCTGCTGCTAAGGGCAAGAAGGGAGTCCTCGTTGTGGAGATTAATGCAGGACAGATGGTTGAAGATGTTCGTCTCTCTGTGAATGGTGAGGTACCTGTTGCTCATTTTGGACGTCTGGGCGGTATTGTTCCAGAACCCGATGAAATTGTTAATGCATTGAAGGAGAAATTCTAATGGAAAACGAAATCATAGCACAAGAGAATCTGGTTTATAAGAAGCCGGCTCTCATGAACGATGTGACGATGCACTATTGTCCCGGTTGTTCTCATGGTGTGGTACACAAACTTGTAGCCGAGGTGATTGAGGAAATGGGCATGGAGGAAAAGACCGTGGGCGTATCGCCTGTAGGTTGTTCTGTCTTTGCCTACCGTTATATTGACATCGACTGGCAGGAAGCTGCGCATGGCCGTGCACCTGCCGTGGCAACAGCCATCAAGCGCCTGTGGCCCGACCGCCTCGTATTTACCTATCAGGGCGATGGCGACCTGGCTTGTATCGGTACAGCCGAGACGATTCATGCCCTGAACCGTGGTGAACACATCACCATCATCTTTATCAACAATGCCATTTATGGTATGACCGGCGGTCAGATGGCTCCGACTACACTTCTTGGCCAGAAGACTTCCACATGTCCCTATGGCCGTGTTCCTGAGATTCATGGCTATCCGCTTAACATTACCGACCTGGCATCCCGACTTGAAGGAACCTGCTATGTTACTCGTCAGAGTGTCGAGTCTGTCGGTTCTATCCGTAAGGCAAAGGCTGCCATCCGTAAGGCTTTCGAGGCTTCAATGGCTGGTAAGGGCTCTTCGCTCGTTGAGATTGTCTCGACCTGTAACAGTGGTTGGAAGCTCTCTCCCGTAAAGGCTAATGAGTGGATGAAAGAACACATGTTTGAAAAATACGTCAAAGGTGACTTAAAGGATACGACATTATGAAGAAAGAAATAATCATCAGTGGTTTTGGTGGGCAGGGTGTCCTCTCTATGGGAAAGATTCTCGCCTACTCAGGACTCATGGAAGACAAGGAAGTGACATGGATGCCTGCTTACGGACCTGAGCAGCGTGGCGGTACAGCCAATGTGACCGTCATTGTCAGTGACGAGCGTATTTCGTCGCCCATCCTCAGCCAGTATGATGTGGCTATCGTGCTCAATCAGCCCTCGCTTGACAAGTTTCTGCCGAAGGTGAAGCCTGGTGGTATCCTCATCTATGATGGCTATGGTATTCTGAATCCGCCCCAGCGTGATGACATCACCGTCTATCGCATTGATGCGATGGACAAGGCTGCTGAGATGAAGAACTCAAAGGTGTTCAATATGATTGTGCTTGGTGGCTTGCTCAAGGTTTGTCCCGTAGTGAGCACCGATGGTTTGCAGAAGGCTCTCTATAAGTCACTGCCCGAAAGGCACCATCATTTGATACCCTTGAACATGCAGGCTGTTGAGGAGGGAATGAAAATCATCTCGAATCAATAATACGACTTGAAATAAACGAATACACCCAGGGCAATCGCTCTGGGTGTATTAATTTTGACAATTTCCTTGTTATTTTTAATGGGGAAACAAGAATCTTTTGTATTTTTGCAACAACAAAATTAATACATTGTAATAATGAAAAGGCTTTATTCTCTGATTTCGTTAGTGATGCTACTATTTGGCGGTGTCTCACCTGTGTCTGCTACAACACTTCAGGAGGGTGCAGATGCGCCATCGCAGATCTTCATCTATTCCCCCGGTGAAAGAAACGGACTGCATGTAGCCTATCTGACAGAAAATGCAATATGGAAGGAAATCGGGCAGCTATGCTCTTCCGACTATTCTCAGTGGGGGGCTGAGAAACGGATGTATAACCCCAACGTGACCCGCGCCAGCGACGGGACATGGAGACTGGTGTTTGGCGTGAACGACAACGCTCCGTGTTTTGCCGCTGCTTATAGCGAGGATCTGATAACATGGCGACCGCAGGATTACCCGCGGATGTCGGTAAAAGGGTGCCTCGAACCGATTGTCTTTCCGATGGATGACGGTACGTTTGATATTTACTTCAAGACAAAAGACGGTCAGAAGCGATATGTGCAGGCTTCAGCCGACTTCCGTACCTTCACGGAAGACTCTTTACCCAGTTCCATTGATGATGTGGCATGGCTATGTGATACGGCAACCATTGACGGAAAGCTTCGTAAGGGTAATCAGTTCAACGTGGCTCAGGCTCATCTCGACTATATCCTTAAATGGTTTGCGGCTCTTGAGCAGGAGAATAAGCTGAACTCCGAGACCATGAGGGATGATGACAAGCGATTCGCATCCCTTCCTAAGACGGTAAAGGCGACGCTGACCGTGGACAATGACAAGCAGAAGAAAATCAGTGACAAACTCATTGGCGTGTTCTTTGAGGATATCAGTTATGCTGCCGACGGTGGTCTCTATGCCGAACTCGTACAGAACCGTGACTTCGAGTACAAGAAGAATGAGGGGAGAGGGAAGAACTGGGGACCAGACTATGCCTGGACATTCTCACAAGGCGTCCGGCTGACCGCCGAGGAACCATTGAGCTGGAACAATCCCACGCATATCGTCATGTCTGCCGACACCATCTGGAATGACGGATGGGACGGCATCATCGACACCGGAGCACTCTACGACTTCTCTGTCTATGCCTGCAATATCGGTTGTCAGAAGAAACAGTTAATCGTCGAACTGGTAGCCGAAGACGGCAGAGTGATGGGGCAGGGCAAGCTGAAGACCAGCGGAGAAGGATGGCAGCAGTATCGTCTCGCGCTGAACACGAATACCAGCAAGCGTGAGAAAGCTGCAGTGGAGGAACCGGTGAAGTGCCGTCTGCGTATCATCGGTAAGAAGTCCGACAAGGTGGCGCTCGACATGATCAGCCTCTTCCCGCACGACACGTTCAAAGGACATGGCTTGCGCAAGGATCTGGCGGAAACCATTGCTGCCCTGAAACCGAAATTCGTCCGTTTCCCCGGTGGCTGTATGAGTCATGGAGAGGGCATCGGCAATATCTATCACTGGAATCATACCGTAGGACCGTGGCAGGACCGCAAGCCCGATTTCAATATATGGCACTATCATCAGACCCGCGGACTGGGCTTCTATGAGTATTTCCAGTTCTGCGAAGACATAGGTGCCGAGCCTCTGCCCGTCCTGGCAGCCGGTGTGCCTTGCCAGAATTCCCGTCCTAATGCCGAAGGATATGGAGGACAGCAGGGAGGTATCTCCATGGAGGACATGCCCGCCTATATAGAAGAACTCTGCAATCTGATAGAGTGGGCGAATGGCGACCCAGCCACGAACAAGTGGGCAAAGATGCGTGCAGATGCCGGACATCCCGCTCCGTTCAACCTGAAGTACATCGGCATTGGCAATGAGGATATCATCTCTACCGTCTTCGAGGAGCGGTGCGAGATGATCTGTAAGGCAATCAAGGCACGTTATCCGAATATCATTGTCTGTGGAACGGCAGGTCCCTTCCATAATCCTTCAGCCGACTATATAGAAGGATGGAAGTTTGCCAAGAAGCATAAGGACATCATCGACATGGTGGATGAGCATTATTATGAATCGACAGGCTGGTTCATGCACCATCAGGACTATTATGACGACTACGACCGTTCAGCTCCGAAGGTGTACATCGGCGAGTATGCGTCGAGAACGCGCACCCATGAGTCTGCCCTTGCCGAGGCTCTCTACTTGTGTAGTGTGGAACGGAATGCCGACATCATTGAGATGACAAGCTATGCCCCGCTGCTGGCTAAGGAGGGACATCATAACTGGAATCCCGACATGATCTATTTCGACAACACTTCCGTCCAGCTCACTCCGAGTTATGAGACACAACGGCTCTTTGGCATCTATAGCGGCGACCGTTATGTCAGTTCCGACCTTCAGACCGAGGATGCCCAGCTGCGTTATCGTGTTGCTGCCAGTGTTGTGAAGGATACGAAGAATGCGAAGACCTATCTGAAGCTTGTCAACGCATTGCCCTCAGCCTTGCAGATAGATGTCAAGGGTGTTGCCCTCCCTTCTGCTCCGAAGTGGGAAGGATTCAGCGGTGCCCCGACAGCTACGACCGTCATGCGGTATCATCCCGATGATGACCATTCAGGAGAGACGCTGGTTGTCAATGGCTCAGTCCTGACGCTCCCTCCCTATTCAGTGCGTGTGATAGAATTATAGAATTGTTTTATTAATTAATACTAGACAAAGATGAAAAAAGTACTATTACTCATTACTGTCCTGATGATGACAGTTTCGATGTCTGCCCAGAATCTTACTGCGAGCAAGACAACCGATAATTTCTACATCGGTATCAATGGCGGCGTGGCAACGAAGACCACAGGCCATGCATGGTTGAAAGGATTGAATCCGAATGCCGGACTGCGTATCGGACGGTGGTTCACACCAGTATTCGGCTTCGCCATCGACGGAAATGCCTATTTCTCCAATAAACCCTATTGCTCTACGAAAACCGCTGTCCGTTACCTCAACACCAGCCTGCTCGGAACAATCAACTTCAGCAACTGGTTCGGAGGCTATAAGGGAGAACCCTATGCGTTTGAAATAGTCGGTATCGCCGGACTGGGATGGGGACATCTGTTCGGACATTCTCTTGAAATAAGTACTGACTTCTTTAACCCAAATGGTTATTTAATTGCATCACCATCTCTCAAGCAGATCAGCGGTCGTGATAACCTTACCTCAAAAGTGGGCTTAGACCTCGTCTTCAATCTGGGAGAGAAAAAGGCATGGCAGTTCTTTGTTGAACCCGCAATGATCTGGGGACTGAACGATTATACCTACTCTATAGAGAATTGTCCTTTTGCCGTTCTGGGGAACAGTAAGATCAAGTACAATCTTAATCGTTCTTTCTTCCAGTTGAATGCCGGATTCATCTATAAGTTCCGCAATTCAAACGGCACCCACAACTTCACAATAGTGGATGACAACCAGGGAGAGATTGACCGTCTGAATGCCCGTATCAACCAGTTACAGGACGAGTTGGCAAAGAAGCCGAAAGAGGTTGAAGTGGTGAAAGAGGTTATCAAAGAGATTCCGGGTGTGAACACCGTCCGTGAAATTCGCGTCGAAGATCTTGTCTTCGTCACATTTGCTCAAGGAAAGTCAGAGCTTACGTTCGATGCAAAGACCGTATTGAACAACGTGAAGGTTGGCAGACACGTGCAGATTGTCGGTACCGCTTCCCCGGAGGGAAATCCTGAACTCAACCAGCGCTTGTCTCAAGCCCGCGCAGATGCCGTTGCCGCCTACCTGAAGGAGCGCGGAGTGATTGTCGATGAGGCTACTGGTAAGGGAGTGCAAGGCACAACAAGTAACCGCCTTGCCGTCGTCTACGTGAAATAAAAGGCTTAGGCTTCATCAGAGGCATTGTCAAATTAACCCCGAAAGTAATTGTTTACCTTCGGGGTTAATTCTATAGCAGAAGATTTCATCTAATCTCTATCCACACCGCTTCGTCTTTGTCCTTGGCTTCCACGATTTTAGATTTGATGATTTCAACGTACTTGCGCGAGTTGAGCACCATGCCCATCTTCAGATTCAAACCCACGAGGATGCAGCCTTGCGTGTCCTTTGCCGTGTTTCCGGCATGGATGCGGATGCCTGAGAAACGAGGGACATTCACTAACAACGGCAACCATTGCTTAATTGTGGGCGAATAGGTAATCACCACAGGGTAACGCCCTTCGGGGATGGCACTCTTTCCCTTTATCTTCCGTGCACCTTTGGCATAGTCTCGCCATTGAGGTTCAAGCGTATCACAGATGTATTCCAGTTCCTCACCGGCTGAATACTCGTCCAACACGGTCTTCCTGACATATAGCCGACCGATGGTATAGTCATCTTTCTTGGCGATTCTCTTTAATACCAGTTCCATAGTTATTCTATTTATTATGTGAAGGTACTATTGTGACATGTCACATGTCACATGTCACACTTTTTCCCAGTGCTTTAGGTCTGTTTTGGAAACCAATCCGTCATTTAACCATCGGGATATAATCTTCCTTAAAGAGACTTCACCACACACACCATTTTTCAATGCCCTCAAATCATCCATAGTAAAGACAGGTGGCAATAATTCAAAGACCGTCTTATTAGATTTGTTCTTTGCGGCTTTATTGCCGTCCAGATACTGGCTCTGTAAAGCCTCTCCAAACGCCTTGATCTGTTGGGCAAGGCAATACTCTGCCATCATCAGCGCAAAGTCCAGACAAACCTTCGACTCGTGGGTGCAACCGCTCAGCAGATGGAAGATTACCCCACAACGGAAACCGATAACGGCAGCACGTTTGCGGTAGGTGTCTTTCACGCGGTCGATGTCCTTTGCTGCCTCCACACGTTTCTCTTCCACCCAATCACCAATTGCCTTACGCAATCGTGGTGTGTCTATCAATCCGTTTGACCTTCTAAGGACATTCACGGCTTCTTGCCGAGCATCGTCCAGTTATACGCAACTTTCACAACACCGCTCTCTGCCTGGTCTGAATTGTAGTCCTGTCCCCATTCACCTCTATCAAACGAAAGGCGGTATATGTCATACTTTGAACTCCATGAGCCTGCCCCGTTGGTTTTCCTCAAAGTGTCAAGTTCCTCTCCGAATGAATAAAGCGTATGGTCACAAGAATTCTTGAATCGTTTCAAAAGAGTAGAACAACTTACCGTTACAGGCAGCACTCTGATTAGCACCTTCGGGTCTTCTGGTGCTTTCTCGTTAGCCTTGCGAGACTTCTTTCTTTCCTTCCATTCCTCTTCGCGCTTACGTGCAATGGCATCGTCTTCATCCAACTGGCGTTTCCAGATGTCCACCACATTCTTGCAAACGCTCTTTCCGCTTGCCTGGTCGCCAAGGATAATAGACATTAAGCCCAGCCGTTGTTCCATCCCGTCGCAATA
Organism: uncultured Prevotellaceae bacterium; assembly: GCA_902762325.1. Lineage (GTDB taxonomy): Bacteria > Bacteroidota > Bacteroidia > Bacteroidales > Bacteroidaceae > Prevotella. Next base: position 25,344 of record CACWNV010000056.1, read on the forward strand.
CCTCACGTTCACCTGATCGGCGTATGTGGCAGCAATCGGCATGACCGAACACAATACAGGCATCTGCATATTCTTGGGAACACCAATCAACGATTCTTTCAAACCTACGGGCAATTTGTTCCATTGAACATTGAACATTGATAATTGACCATTATTTGAATCATCATCAATTTCCTCATCCCCATCATGGTCAATGGTCAATGATAAATCGTCAATAATAGAAGTCATCATCTTTGAAACTCCTTTGGGATTCTCCTTACAGGCAGAGTCAATGATTGACTTCAATTCCGTTTCCGACAATCCGCATTTCGGCATGATAGAAAGAAGCAAGTCTTTCCTGTTGTCGCAAATGGCACGTAGATTAACGGCTAATTTATGCAACTTCACATTACGCTCACCTTCCGACGGTTCCCCTCCGTTGCGTCTCCACCATTCAGCTATGATGTCTTTGTAGGGAATTCCCTTGAATGTGGAAACTGGAAGCACTTCTTCCTTCAATACTTCTTCCTCGCCTTTGGCGACCACTTCCACCTTCGGCCTTCGTAATTCATCCGTGAAAAGCTCTTCCTCGTCCAAATAGAGAATATACTCCCTCGGCACCACAAATGAGCAACGCGCCAAGTCTTTCACACAACCATCATAATGTTCATCACCCAACTGCTCTGACATCCACCTTTGAGCCTCTTCCAAGTTCATGCCCTCGGGCATCACAAAGAAAAGCCTGAGACCTTCCGTTGATGGCGTAATGTGTGCCAGGACAATCCCCAACTCGCCCACACGGTCATTAACCATTGTTTGGAAATATCCGCGTGGGTCGGGGATATGGTCAATGTCGTACATGCTCAGTCCGCTCGGCACGGCATCCTCGTTTACCCTACGTCCTTTGGGGAATGTTGCATGAGGCGTGAATATCGCCAGACGCTTCTTCTGCTCCGCTTTGAAGGTCTCGAAATCCTCACGGCACATCTCACCACGTTTCACCATTTCCAGTGCGTCTTTAATCTCCGCGCACACACGAGCCGTCTGCTCGCCATCGACCACTTGGTCGAAAAGAGCGGGTGTGCATGTGCGCACCCTGCTCCTAACTGATAAAGCTATTCCAAATGCCATAAATCTTAATGTTCAATGTTTCACGAATTTGCGTAAACGAAATCACTTGCTTCCTGAGCTTCCACGTCGATCACCTCACAAGGCACGATGTCCGTTTCCTTGCGGTCAATCCTCAATGTCAGACTAACCCGTTCCTCCGTCACGCTTGCCCTACCATGAGCCAGCTTGATGAATCGCGTCATGCGCCTGTCCGTACTCTTACGATGGGCGTTGAAGTTGCCCTCCGTCGGTGATACCAGTCCGATACTCCCCTGAATGCGGTTGCCACCTGCCAACAGAGCTTTGTATACACTATCTGCTATTTGTATTTTAATTTCCATAGTCTTGAATTGAATTTGCGAGAAGAAGTTCAGATTCTTTGCGCATTTACCCGGGAACATCCTCCTACGCTTCAACTCAGGTTAATAATGTTATTTGCTGAATTTCACAATATCAGTTGCAAGGATTTCTTGGAACACCTGTCCCTGATATTCGTGTGTAGAGAAGCGGAGCGTAGCTGCCACCACATCACCCTCGTAGAACTTGCACCCTGCCAGATTGCCCAGCATGGAGCATACATATTCGTTTTCAAACTTCGAGCCGCCCAACTCCCGCAACACAATGTTGCACTTCTGAATCTGTCCGCTCTCAGCCTTTTGACTCTGTACGTTGAAGGCCTCGCCCTGGCGTACCACTTTTAGAATTTTCGTTTCCATTGTTCTAAATGTTTTAATTCTGAATTGTATATTTCCTTTCGGGAATGGAAGGCAAAAAAAAATGCCTACAAATTCCGCGTTGGAATCTGTAGGCAAAATTAAAGGGTGTGTAGTACCCTTGTAGTACTACAATCGTTTACTCATCTATATAAAAGTTGCGTAAATCAGTTGCAAGTTTAGGTTTATAAGGTTCTAATAGTTTTGCTACCAACTCAGCATCAGTCTTTACCTGTCGTGTATAATCAGACATTTTGCTTATGTCGATTATCTTTTGCCTGATACTTTCTGGGTTGCCACCTGTCACCTTTGCTATGAACTCAGCCAACTGACTTTGGTTGTCGTATGTCGGGTCAAGTCCTACCTCCAGCAGTTCCGAAAACAACAGCACTTGCTGGCTAATGGTCAAACCTTCAGAGCGTTTTCGAGATGCACTCTTTTCTTCAGCCATTTGCGGATGCAGATGTTGTTCCACCTTTGTCCCTTCAGGACTGATGGTTATGACAGACTCAGAGTTATCATTATACGTTCCGCCTTCGTTGTGAAAGTTCAGTATCTTAGTCATTTTTCTATGATTTTATGGTTATTCTTGTGTGGACGGAATGCCAACGTGTGGAGTGTGGCTTCAGAGTAGTCGTTATATGTTCCGTTTTGGTTATGAAAATGCTCTATGGTTGTCAAATGTGTCGGATTCTTAGCAACAGTTTCCAAGTTACTATACAAATTACTCTTCTTACTTTCTTCTTCTCTTTCCCTCTGCTCCAATGCCTCCTGTATTTGTATGTCATATTGCCGCCAGACAGGATGTGTCTTTAGCAGACGGTCTAACTTACCATAGATATCCCATGCCGTTGCGATGGGTATTCTCTGCAACCTTTGCAGAATATCTTCTACGGGTATACAAGCCTCGATAGCCGTTTTGTACGCCAATGTCGCTTCTTCCAGTTGTAATTCCAGTTTGTGCGTCTGGTTTTCCATCTGACTCAATAGCATGTCTTTTTGCGCATTCTCTTCTTTCAGTTCTCCATAACTTTTAGGTCTGTGCCTAAGCATCTGCTGGAATTCTTCTGGGAAAAGTGTGTCACACAATTCATATAAAGTTTCTGATGGTTCACGCCTGTTAATCTTTTCCAAAAGTTTCAATCGGGCATCGTCAAGTTTTTTGTATTTCTTTTCATCCAGTCCCAGATTATCAATACGCTCCACCAAGGCGCAATAGTAGATGTCAAGATGAGGGAGATTGCCGTTGCTTATCATGACATTATTAGTCAGCGCTGCAAAATTAGGTAACTTGCAGCCAACGATATGGCGTACCATCATAGAATAGACGTGTTTCATGAATCCCCAATGATCCCTGAGCATGACGAACATTTCTCTCTTCTTCTGAAGCATCCATTCCTGTTGCATAATCATGGCAAGCGCATGCAAAATGCAATACAATTCATCGGTCTTATAGTCACTATATACTTCGGCTTGAAACAATTTTTCTTTTAGGGAGTCTGACAAATTCTTCCAATTTTGGCGGTAAGAGTCATTGATTAAGCGGTTTAATAATTTAAAGAAATAAAGAACATGGTCATTGTTACACCGTTTCATATAATCGCCCCATCCCTCAGCGGCTGCTTCTAAATTTTGACTGGAAGCCCATAGGCAAAAATCGCTATCAGCGGCTATCACCTCTTCCATGAAGCAATGTTCAGACCCTGGAATACTTTTGCAGATTCTCGCATCACCGTAGAAAAACAATTCATAGTATGGTTGCATCAGACAATGAAGTGAGGATATGTAAGCTGCTCCTTGCTTAACACAATTGTTCAGGCTCATTCTCATCGTATCCCAGGGGATTTCCTTTGCTGTAGCTTCTCCCTTGGTGTATTTTCGCAGATATGATATAATAGTGTCTTCTATATAAATATTAGGGGCAAAAATCATTCTTCTTTTTAATAGTGTCATAGAATAATATGGAAAATCTTATAGGGCAAGCCCCATTGTAGTGATGGCAACCTCCGTTTGGGAAGAAACCTCTCACATGGCCAGTATCGCCCTTAAGTTTGTATCCGTGAATGTGCGCCAGATGGTCAGTTTGATGGGCTTGTAGTCATCAAAAAGTTGGGTGACATACTCTATCTCAAAAGCCAGTCTAAAATCATTCTCATCGGCATCGGCCACAAATTCATGCTTCGGAGCGACACGGGCAATCTTTATCTGATATAGGTCGCGAATGCCCTTTTCCCTTGGTGTATCTCAAAGGAGCAGTCATGTTGAGAACTTGTGATTAATCTTCTCTATTTAATACTGTCTTATACTTACGCTACACGACTTTAATTGCTTCTGCATATAACTTCGGTATGTCTTTGCTTTTGATTCGAAACTTGGTACCATGATTGTGTCCTGTACGAGCGTCAAAATCGACATAAACAACGCCATTTTCTATTGCATCAATAAACCTATTCTTATCAACGCTCTTTAGCATAAGAACATTGTTATAATGGAAATACAGATTTCCTCCTTGGCGCTTAGTTTCTGCCTGTACAAAGAAGCAATTTACGAGCTTTGTACCAATTTTTGTGTATAAATCGTTAAATCCCCAATATGGCAGAATTGGTAATGGTCCAGTCCCCACTTTCTTTTTGAGTTTCTTTAACCATTCTCCATGGATCGATTTGTCACACATACTGCTGTCAAATATAATTTCAACTCGCTCATCGAAGCGATTAACATTCACTTTAAATCCTCTGTCTGTATATGCAGTAGCTTTTAATGTTGCACGGAAAGACATTTCTTCATCTGGATATTTTATTCCAGCTTCTGAATGAGGCCAGCCGTATTTAGGCAGGAGCATATCAGGAACAAGTTTCGCTGCTCGTGGCGATGGTTCTTGATGACACAGTGTTACAAGGGATGATGTTTCTGCACGCTGTGCTTTTAGTTCCCATTCTGCAGCATTGGGAATTGGAAGATTGTTCTCGGGTATGCCAAGGAGGTCTTCAAGAAGATTGCCAACAGAGCCGGCATTTTTTTTACGTTTAGGAGGACATTTAATCCATCCCATTGCCTCTATCTCCTTGAACTTTACAATAAGTTCTTCCTTACTTATGAGTTTTAATGTAGTAGTCATATCTAAAAAAAATCTAGTTGTGAATATTCTTGTTTGTGCTTAACTTGCGTTCCATTAATTCGAGCATTAGCTAGTTCCACATATTTCTCACTAATCTCAAAACCAATGTAATTTCTTCCAAGAGCTTTTGCGGCAACGGCAGTAGTTCCACTCCCCATAAATGGATCTAACACTATTTGGGCGTAAGTCGACTTAATGATTCTATCTATCAGAGCAACAGGGAAGGGGGCAGGATGTTCGTTCTTCTGTTCCTGCATAAATTCCCATATGTCTCCATAACCACTGCTTTTGGGAGTAAGTTTAAAGTTTTTCTTCGGGATAAGGTAGATGACTTCATAGGTAGGCAAGAAATAGCCAGGATTGAAATTAATACCACCTTTACGTTTCCAAATTATTATTTGGCGGACGGGGAAATCTTGTACTATTTCATGTCTATCTTGAATTAAGCCGCCTTGAACTCTCCACTTGTGATTATAAAAAATGGCACCATCATCTTTAATGAGCCGGAACATTTCAGTAAGACAATCCTTCTGCCATTTACAGTATTCGTCGTATGGCATATTATCGTCGTATGTTGCATAACCATTGATAAGTGCTGCATTTGACCATTTACCACCTCGACCATCTTTCATACCATTACCTGTAGAATTCTTCAGGTTGTACGGTGGCGAGGTAACAATTAAATCAATACAATTACTCGGTAACTTGCGCATTCCTTCAAGGCAGTCGCAACAATGTATCTTATTTATAAATTCTTCTAACATTTTTATAATAATATATGAGTTCTACCAGTGATATTATTCTCAACTCTCCCTTAATTGATGTCTGAAAGTATATCAGGTAGTACTTTGCAAATTGCTGTATAAGCACCATCTTGGTTAAAAACCATATCGTATAGCTTATCTATTGACATTAAATGCAATCGCTCATTACTGTAAGTATCCTCTCCTATATTCACCTTCCAAATTACATCAACTGAAGAATAATCTTGCATGTCAGCGACAATATAGATTGCCTTCCTATCCCGGATAAGCTTATCAAATGCTCTTATGATCAATGCTCTCTTGGCTGAATTTTTCATCTTGCTTGGTCTATACTTCATCTCCACATAAAGATGCAACTCATCATTCAGAACATCAAAACCGCCCTTATCGCCATTTTCGGGCACTTCCCAGCCATTACCCGCATACTTGAACAAATACTGGTGGAAATAACCTATTCGGTTGTTGTTCGTCTTGTCAATCTGTCGAATACACTCACTCTCAATCGTTTGGCGCATCGTCTGCCCGTATATCTTCGAATCGAACGTCAGTTTTATGGGATCGATGATATTCTTGTTGAATTCACGGAGATTGATACTCCTACGGTATTGAGTAACCGTATTCTTAACGTGATTGAAGATGTCTTCATCCGAAATAAAACCTAAATTATATTTTCTCATAATATTGTATTCTTACTTATTTCTTTGATTTGCAAAGATACAAATAAAACATGAGAACATGGCAAACTGCTATTGGAATTTACACAAAAATTCTTAGATAGATAGCGGTTGCTGCATAATCCTCGGCCTGAAAGAATATCTTCTTCTCATGGTGTTCTCAAATAATTGTTGTACTTTTGCACTCGAAAATCCCCAACACCAACCGGGGGTAATTTTTTATGGTTAATTTTTGCTACGCGAAAGTGGGGCAGAGGGATTCTCAGCGGAGAATCCCTTTTTTTGTGACATGTGACATGTGACATGTCACATTAGTAGGTTCACATTTTCTTCATTGAGAATTGTGTTGTAAATCGTAATAAATTTAGTGTAAATAATTATAGTTTATAATATACTATATTTTATATTAATATATAATATATTATATATTAATATAACCTTATATATATGCTATCCTCGTTGAGTATTGAAAGGTACTATTG
>CACWNV010000057.1 GCA_902762325.1 uncultured Prevotellaceae bacterium
ATTCGGCAAGCCTACGGTAAGAACACCGTCACCACCATTCCAGCCACGTGTACGAGTAAACAGACGGTTATACTTCAGGTCACGATAGGCACTCACTTCCTCATTGTTAGTGCTACTTGGCATATATTCCAGTTCCCACTCAGACTTTATGGAAGACTCAACAGGCCTAATGATTGGTTCTGTAGTCATCTGTAGTTTGTTGCCGACAAACTCCATCGTACCGATATACATACGCCGAGGAGCTACCTCGCTTTCCGAATCGTGGGCATGAAACACGATACGCAGACGTCCCTCTTTGTCGGTGAAGAATGAGTGATGGCCTGTACCCACGAGGTCTTCCACACGACGGACGATAGGATTGCCACCATACTTAGACCAGGTTGGGGCACTGCCGGTTACTGGTTTGAGTGTACGCGTCATAGCATAACCCACGGCATAATCCTGACTTCGGTAGTCATTGCCCGAATAGGTGAGGTAATAGATACCCCCATACTTCAAGATAAAGGGGCCTTCGTTGACACGTCCTAACTTGTCCTCCCATGCCTGACTCACGTTAATGCACTTAGAGAGTGTCTCAGCCTTCGGCGTGATGAGGTCATCTTCCAACTGGCACATCCAAATGCAGTTGCCATCTGTGAAACGTACGAAGAAAAGCCATGCCTGACCATCGTCGTCGGTGAACACACTGCTGTCTATGCATTTCTCGTCACCGAGCATTGCTTTCGTCATGCACTCGCCTATCTGACGGAATGGACCAGTGGGCTGTTCGGCAGTAGCCACATACAGATGTTCATTGGCTGAATAGTACATATAGTACTGTCCGTTCTTCTTGTAGACTTCTGGAGCCCAGAACCATCGTGTCTCTGAGGTGTTCTGTTTGTGAAGTGCCAGTTCTTTTTGTCGTGTCCATTCCTTCAGGTTCTTTGAAGTCCAAACAGCAATACCGTCGGCATCGCCCGTTCCGTAAGCGTAATAAGTGTCTCCATCAAGGAGAATGTAAGGGTCGGCAAGTGTTACTACACTCTTCTCTTTTGCAACGGTGTAAGAGAGGATTGTAATCAACAATGCGAAAGTAAATAGCAGTCGGTTGGTCATATTTATCAGTATTTTCTGCAAATATAATTATTTACGCGCGAACATAAGAGTAAAAACAATTCATAAAACAATTCTTTTTGTTCAATCGATGTCAATAGTATCATTGAGGGAAAAACCCGCCAACTGACCTTATTTTTGTATAATTAGACCGATATTTGTTGCTTGTAACAGATAAAATGGCATAATTTTGCACCATAAGATAATTATCAAGTAACAGAAACAAAGCATGAAAGCGAAAATTGCTGCATTATTCTTCACGATTGCCACTTCCCTACAAGCACAGAATAACAACTTAGGTGGCATGATTGAACGCGACTATTCTGGTCGTGCCGACACTTTAGAATATGTCCTCACTAACCAATTCTTGAGCTCATCAGGTGGAACTTTCTATGCCATTCCCCGTACATACGCCAACTGCGTCAGTGAGAGTACTTACATCTATTGGCAACAAGCTCACGCCCTTGATGTGATCATCTATGCCTACCAGCGTATCGGTGATAGTAATAACGTTCGTGCCAGAAATTACAAACGCATTATGCAGTTCTGGTATCAGAACCATGCTAACAACTGGTATCATAAAAATGGAGATACCACAGGCTTTTACAACGAATACACCGATGACATGTGTTGGATATGTCTAACCTTGCTGCACATAAGCGAGGCTCTTGGTGACGACACATACGCCACTACTGCCCGTAAGGTATTCGATGAGTATATCCTGCCACGTGGGAGTTATAGCAATGAAGGTTTTTTCTGTCTTCCCTGGAAGGACGACGGTTCGGGTCCCAATGCCTGTACAAATGCTCCAGGTTGCCTCTTGGCTGCCAAACTCTATCAACGCTATGGCGAAGAGACCTATCTACAAACTGCCAAAGAGCTCTATGCTTGGGAGGCTAATGTCATGAAAACAAAATTAAACAATGATGGTCGTGTTGAGGAGCCACCTCTCACCTATACACAAGGTACCTTCGGAGAAGCTGCCCGGCAACTTTATCACATCACAGGTGAACAAGAATACATGACAATGGCAAGCAAAGTCCTTTATTATGCCGTCAGTAGCACACGCTGTACCAATAAAGGATTGTTGCGCGATGAAGGGTCGAGCATGGATCAGAGCATCTTCAAAGCCGTGCTTATTCCATATCTTGTCAACTACGTCCTTGATGAGAAAGGTAGTATTGCCTACCGAAAGCGATTCATCACCTTCCTACAGAAGAATGCCAATACACTTTGGGAGAACCTTGACCTTAATGCCTATCCAAAGACCTTCTGTAACTACTACTGGGGCGAGCCTATCGACAATTCGAGGGTACCGTCTATGGGAGCCATGGTCAGCGGTGCGTCGCTCATGGAAAATACTGCACGAATGGGTCTTACACTCGTAGCTAATGACAGTTTATCTGCAATAAAGGTATTACCACAAGAGCAAGACAACACTACCAAACAGGTTTTCAATGCAGGAGGTCAGCAGTTGCAAAATATGCAAAGGGGATTCAACATCATCAGATACGCCAATAACAAGACTGTCAAGATTATCCAAAGATAAGAATAATCCACACATTAACTTATCAACGACGTTATGAACATAAAATACCTTCATCTGCTATTTTTGACTTTCCTCACTATCCCTGTGAATAGTCAGACCATCCAAGAAGAGCCAACAGAGCCTCGCACCATCAGCAGTTTTAGAGAGTACCGCTCCAAAATCGGCACAAGCCATACCATTGGTGACTTGACCCTAAGCGAACCTGACATTTACTATATCGACAATGGCGACGGCACATACAGAGCCATCCGACTTACGGTGCAACCTGATGAGACACCAGCTGAAATGACTGCCCCATATCTGAATCAGGCTACCACCAACAGCATACAGGTGTGTTGGAAGACAAAGAACATCAATGACGGTTCTGTGGTGCGTTTCGGCACTTCACCTGATAATCTTAATTTTCAACATTCAAAACTCCAAAGGCAGCAAATTGCCACTAACTACTATTGGCATACAGCCCAACTGACAGGTCTCATGCCAAACACCGTATATTATTATCAGGTAAGTTCAGGCAATGAGAAGAGTGAGATTGGCCATTTCCGCACCATGCCACAGGCAGACAGTCGTCTTCCCTTCCGCATTCTGATGATTGGCGATCACCAACGCAATGAGCGTTCTGACTATGAATGGTTGTTGCGCATGGCAGAGAGAAAAGCCCATCAGAAGTGGGGAAAGGAGGCTCTTGAAGACAATGTGAGATTGCTGATGAACGTAGGAGATCAAGTGGATTCAGGTTCCGTGCGCCAATACGAATTTACACATCTTTATAAATCGCGCAAGGTCATGTCGCGCCTGCCCATTATGACCTGCGTGGGAAACCACGAACTGTTCAAGGATCCAGAGCTCAATCTCTACAAAGGGCATTACGCCTCTTATGGTGACATGGAGTATCAGGGAATCAAGAGCAATACAGCACTCTATTATGCCTATCAAGCTGGTCCTGTGTTGTTTATCGTGATGAATACCGATGGAACTTCCAATGAACAGAAACAATGGGTGAAGAGTGTGGTACAGGCTGCCGATAATGATGCGATGGTACGATTCATCGTCAGTGTACAGCATCGTCCACTCTATGCCGAGCAATGGTCTGGCGATACTAATTCGTGGATGATCAACGAGGTGATGCCCATTCTCTCAGCATCACGCAAACACATACTGAACTGTGCAGGGCATCATCATCTCTATGCCCGTGGCCAAACGACGGAATGGCCAGTCTATCACATGATTACTGGTGGCGGTGTGGGAACTTCTGCCCAAGACTATGAACAATTGTGGGGCAACACACCTGACAATTGCAATCGCGATGAGGTACAGAAGACCATTGACCAATGGACCTATCAACTCATAGAGTTTGATCCCGACACTGAGACAATGACCGTAGAGACCTATTCCATCGGCAATTCTCGTCTTGCACTTGACAATGTGCTTATTGACCGTTTCAGTCGCTGTCTCTCTTCAACGGATAAGCCAGCCACTCCCGTCCTTACTGCAGCGAATAGTTCTAACCTCAGCAACATCATACTGCCAGCCAGCATCAGTCAGCAGGATATTATTGATAATCTCCATAGCAGTGAATACCAGATTGCCCGTAATGCTGACTTTACAGACATTGTCTATGACCACATACAACTTTTCGAGGACTTCTATGACGTAGATGAGAACAAACTACCGAAGAACGTGCGAAGTGGCTTACCCGTTACGACTCTTGAACTATCTGCCACCGACCTGCCTTCTGGCAATTACTATATCCGATGCCGTAATCGTTCTATGAATCTTGACTGGAGCGATTATTCCGTTCCTCAGGCTATCACTGTCAGTAATCCTACATCTCCACGGCTAACTCTTAGCAGCAGTTATTTCAAACCAGGATCCATTGACATCAAATACGAGAATGCACCTGTTGGCACCAAAGCTTGGGTTGGCATCTATGTGCAGGGGCAGCAGCCAGGTTCCGCTAATCCATCGTATGCCTGGCAATATACGACTTCATCAAGTGGAACGCTACATTTCACCGTCAATGACGTTAATAAATACTATGCAGTTCTCTTCGATAACGACGGATATACTGAGATCAGTCCACGCATCTATTTTACAGTCACCGAAACACTTGCCACAAGTTTGAGCCTTGCTGCAGACAATGTGTGTATTGTTATGTCTGAACAGGAAAGTGGTCCTGTAAAATTGGCTGTCGAAGCTCTGCAGCGCGACTTTCAAAAAGTGCTGGGCTATAAGCCTATAATTGTCAATACACCTGGAACAACTAACGGTGTGGAACTCATCATAACCAATGGAGGACTTGACGGCTTCGAGTCACACCGTGTCTATGCCGACAAGGAGAATAATCGCATCATGATACAAGGTGCCGACATGCGTGGCACTATCTATGCCATCTACTCGTTTAGCGAACAGGTGCTTGGTGTTCCGCCATTATGGTACTGGTGCGACTGGCAACCCGAAAAGAAAGATGTGATAGAGGTGGCAGAAGACTTTGACTATTATCAGCCATCACCTACCGTGCGGTATCGTGCCTGGTTTCCCAACGACGAGGATCTTTTTGTTCCCTGGCGCCGATTAAGTACCGACAATAACGAACGTTGGTTGGAAACGATGCTACGATTGAAACTCAATACCGTAGAGTACACGGCTACCGTGACCACCAACGGTACATTGAACAATGAGGCGATGCTCTATAAAAAATACGGTCTGGTGCTCACTTCACACCACATGGTGGCACTGAACAACAGTTTCGCCAACTGGGATGCCTACTGGCAACAGGTGAGACATACCACACCGCCAGCCCTCTCAGTGAACGATATGACATCGTTACGAGCGTTCTGGCAGTATAACATCGATGCGGTAATGAATAGTGGTGTGGAGAATCTCTGGCAGGTAGCATTCCGAGGAAAGACCGACCAGCCTTTCTGGTCAGTCTTCACAGATGCGCCTTCATCCGATGCCGAGCGCGGTGCCATTATCAACCGTATGGTGAAAGAGCAATACGCCATGATTTGCAAGTCTACCGGAGAAGATAATCCCTTCGTTCGCATGACATTCTATGATGAAATATCGTCATTGCTTGCTGCAGGTCATTTGCAGCCACCTACCGCCACTAATATGCTGTGGACCTTCGTGGCTGGACGGCGCGACCATTATCCCTACGACGATATCGTAAACTGGACGAACACGGATCATGTGAAGCTGGGCTACTACATGAATCTTCAGTTCTACTCTACAGGTGCTCACCTTGCTCCTGCAGAAGGACCGTGGAAAATGGAGGACAACTACCGCTACGTGATGAGTAAGGGACCGCTGACGTTCAGTGTGGTCAATGCAGGCAACCTGCGTGAGTTCCTCATGGAGATGAGTGCCAATGCTGCCATGATGTGGAATCCCGCAAGCTACAACACCAACGACTTTTTGCAGAACTTCTGCGCACAATACTTTGGGAAGGAACATGCTGCAGAGGCTGCTCAACTCTATCATGACTATTACTATGCCTATTGGAACCCGAAGAAGAGTGATTTCCCAGGTGGTTTCGACCGTCAGTATGTGTTTCAGGACCTTCGCCATTCGCAGGTCATCAAACAAATCAATAATACGTGGAACACATTCAAGGTAAACCCCTTTACTGAAATCGGCTATGAGAGTGTGCCTGGTCGTACTTTCCGCATTGAGGGCCGCAATCCCGTGGATAGTGTCCTCGCTGGTATGAGCCGTGAGATGAATGCCTTCGCTACCGTGGCGCAACGTTGCGAACAATTGCAGAGCCAGTTGCCAACAGGCAGCCAAACATTCTTTTACGACCATCTATCTGCCTACGCCCATTACATGGAGAAACTCAGCACCGCCGTTTATCACTATGTCTATGCCTACAAGAATAAAGACGACGACCGCTACGGTCACCTGAAAACTTCATACGAGGCTATGAAAGCTGCCAAGCAAGCACTTATCAACTCGCAACATGGTATATTCAGTACATGGTATGCAACTGATGACAAGTTTGAGATGGACGCTCGCATAGAGAATATACGTGCACGCATGGTGGAAGAACAAGTGGAAGACCTGACACTCACGGAACAGCTCATTGAAAACTACGACTTTGAGTATAATCACGATTGTCAGTTGAATGCCATTGGCAACATTGGTCGTGGCATTCCCTGTGGTTGGAAATCGTTCGGAGAACTAAAGAAAGGTGCCAATGGTCTTGACTCCTATGGTGTGAACCAAGGTGCTTCTAACTACCACGGCAACAACGTGTGCTGGATAAACAGCGTGCCTATGCCCGATGAGTTTTGGCTCTACCAGACCATTCCCGCTGAAAAGCTCACGCCAGGCGAATATCATATAGCTTGTAAACTTTGGGTAGAGTCAAACAAGAAAACTAATTGTCGCCTCTTTGCCAACCAGAATGTGCAGTACTATGGTTATGAGAGTGACTATACCAACCTACTCACCCCAGGCGAAATCAACACATACGCTGGTTATGCCGGTGGTAACACCGATAACTTTGTGCTACGCGACATGGATGTGAACATCACTATAGCGGAGGGAGAAGATCTCACCATTGGCATCAAGACCAGTAACAAGCGCAATAATGGCCAGCGCTCTACCACCGACAATGCTGGATGGTTCAAGGTTGATTATTTTCGTATCCATAAGATTAGTGATGAAGGGCAGGTCGATAATATAGGCTCTACAATAGATAATAAAGAACATACGACAAATAAGAAAGCCATATTCGACCTACAGGGACGTAAAATCGCAAACAACTTTTCGCAACGTGGGCTATACATTATCGATGGACGTAAATATGTGAAATAACAAAAACCAAATAACAACATGAGAAAAAGAATCTTTTCTTTCATGATAGCAGGCATAATAAGCTGTGGCGCTATCGCACAAATCGAAGTGAGCTCAGTAAAAGAGAGTACGAGCTTCACCATTGCTGACGAAACCACGCAGGCTACCATCGTCTACGATGAAGCCGATGCCCCAGTGGTAGCTACCGTGGCTAACTGTCTGGCAGAAGACGTGGCACTGGTCACAGGAAAACGACTGGTTGTTTCAGGCGGTTTACCTGCTGATAACACGTCAAACCTTATCATCGCTGGCACCATCGGACAGTCACCACTAATAGACAACCTTATCGCCAAAGGTAAGGTGGACATCTCGCAGGTAAGCGGCAAATGGGAGGTTTACTCTCTGCAAAAGGTAGATAAGAATCTAATTATCATAGGTTCCACCCCTCGTGGCACTGCCTACGGACTGTTTGAGTTATCACGGCAAATGGGCGTATCTCCTTACGTATGGTGGGCAGACGTCATTCCCACCAAGAAAAAAGCACTTTATGTAAATGGTAATAAGATGGTTTCAAAAGAACCCTCCGTGAAATACCGCGGTATCTTCATTAACGATGAAGACTGGGGCTTGCAGCCTTGGGCTGCCAAAGGGCTCGACAAACAGTATAACAACATCGGCCCGAACACCTATGCACGTGTGATGGAACTGTTGTTGCGTCTGCGTGCTAATACATTGTGGCCCGCAATGCACCTTTGTTCAGAGGCTTTCTGGGCAAATAAAGATAACTTGCCAGTGGCTCGAAAATATGACATTATACTCGGTTCCAGTCACTGTGAGCAGATGTTGCGTGATAATGAGTGGGAATGGCGCCATGCTCCTTGGAACGGCACCAACGAAGATTGGAACTACGTGACGAACACGACGAAGATCCAAAACTATTGGGAGGAACGTGTGAAGGAGAGCGTAGGTTACGATGGCATGTACACCCTTGGAATGCGCGGTGTCCATGACTGGGGAATATCCGGTTATCCCTCGACAGAGGATAAGGTACGCGGTCTTACGGATATCATTAGCTTCCAGCGTAACCTGCTTTCAAAATACTTCGATGATGTAACGAAGGTTCCACAACTTTTCATTCCATATAAAGAGGTACTTGATGCCTACAATGCAGGTCTCAAAGTACCTGAAGATGTAACACTTTGCTGGGTGGACGACAATCACGGTTATATTCGCCAGTTGCCAAAGCCAGCTGAACAGGCCCGGTCAGGCGGCAATGGTGTCTATTACCACGTATCATACTGGGGTACTCCTGAAGATTATCTCTGGATTGCCTCACATTCACCTTCACTCATGAGCTATGAGCTGTCACGCGCCTACGACCAAGGCATACGCACATTGTGGATTATCAATGTGGGCGACATCAAGCCCGCTGAGATGGAATTGGAATTCTGTATGGACCTTGCATGGGACATTGACCGTTGGGCTCCAGCCAAAGCCATTGACTATAGTCGCGAATGGGCAGCTAGAACTTTCGGTGAGACTTTTGCTGATGACATTGCCGACATAAAGAAAGAGTATTATCGTCTGGCTGCTGGCGGCAAGCCCGAACATGTGTTCTTGGTGAACTATTCCTATGACGAGAAAGATCAACGCATGAAGGATTATGCTGCTATCGTGGCAAAGGTTGACGCATTGAAGAGCAGTATTCCTGCCGACAAACAGGATGCCTTCTTTCAGTTAATAGAATATCCTGTAAAAGGAGCATACTACATGAACGTAAAGACACTTCGGGCTTCGCAGAGTCTGGAACTGGCTAAGCTTGGTCATCGCGATCTTGCATTGGAATATGCTACCGAGGCACGCAAGGCCTATCGCATGATAGAGCAAATGACGCAAACCTATAATAATGACATTGCTGGTGGGAAGTGGAATGGTATCATGAACTTCAAACCACGTGACCGTGCGCAGTTCAATATGCCTGAGACGGCATCGCTGACGGGAATACGCAATGGAGAAATTCCTATGAAGAAGGATTTCGTGGCAGTTATACCCGCTACTGACTATCAGAAGTCAAGTGGCAACATGACCCAACTCGACGGTCTGGGCATCGGAAAAACCAGCATCACGATGTGGCCATTGGACATGAAAGCCTACACTTCTACTGCTCAGGCTCCCTACGCCGAATATCAAGTACCCGTAAAAGTAGGAAAGAATCACATTGAAGTACGATGCCTGCCCACTTTCCCCATTAATGCCACTTACGATTTGCGCGTAGCTGTTGCCATTGACGGGAAGACACCAGTAATCAGTTCGCTGAAGACAGTTGCCATGGAAGGGAAATGGAACACTACTGTCATACAAGGGTACAACGAAACTGCTGTAGATTATGAGAGCACAGAAGAGAAGACCGTGATGGTACGTGTGAGTTTCATGGATCCAGGACTTGTAGTCAGCGAAATACGTAATACGGTGAAGAACGAAGACGATCTCTCGCTCACAAAGAAACTCATTGAGAATTATGACTTTGAATATAACCACAACGGACAATTGAATACCGTAGGCCAGATTGGTCGCGGTATTCCTGCCGGGTGGCTGTCGAAGGGCGAACTGAAGCTGGGAGCTAACGGACTCCAGTCGTATGGTGTGAATCAGGATGCCACTAACTTCCACGGCAACAACGTATGTTGGATAAACAGTGTGCCCATGCCCGACGAGTTCTGGCTCTACCAGTCTATACCTGCCTCGAAGATTGATGCAGGCACTTACCGCATTAGCTGTATGCTATGGGTCGAAGCCGATAAAAAGACCAACTGTCGTCTTTTTGCCAACAATAACGTGCAGTACTATGGTTATGAGAGCGACTACACCAACCTGCTCACCCAGGGAGAAAATGCCACCTATGCTGGCTATGCGGGTGGCAATACATCATCTATTGTTCTTCGCGACATGGAGGTTTATGTTACCATCGCTGATGGCGAAGACTTGAGCCTTGGTATCAAGACAGGTAACATGCGGAATAATGGTGTGCGTTCAACAAACGACAATGCAGGATGGTTCAAGGTGGACTATTTCCGCATAGAGAAAGTGAATGTGCCACCTGAGGAACAGGGAGAAGACTTAGGACTTACAGAGAAGGTACTGAAGAACTATGATTTCGAACTCTACGAGCAGAATGGCAACGTGACGGAAAACACATCTGGCGATACTCGCCGATACAAACCATACGGCTGGGAGCTTACCACAAATTTTCCTGGTGACTCCTACGGTATCAACAAGGATGCAACCAACCCGCACAAGACAAACATCTGCTGGTTTCTACCAAAGAACGGTTATATGCCTAACGGCTTCGAACTTTACCAAACCATACCCGCTGCCTTACTGACAGCGGGTCGTTATTTGGTACAATGCAAACTCTGGGTTGAAGAGAACTACCTTGCCACCACCCGTCTCTTTGCTAACCAAAACGTGCAATATTACGGCATGGACATCGACTATGAGAATAATCTCACAGAAGGTGAAGAAAACACTTTTGCCGGATATATTGGTGGTGTGAATGGGAATTTTGTACTTCAAGATATGTACGTCTATGTAGACTTACACGATGGCGAGGATCTAAGGGTTGGCATACGCTCTGACAACCGACGCTCCGACGGCACACCGCATCCTGATTATAAAAACGGATGGTTTAAATGTGACTATTTCCGCATCAACAAGATAAGCGATTCTGTAACAGGCTTGGAAAAAATACTAAACAAGAAAGAACAAACAATCTATAGCAACGGCATTTACGACCTACAGGGACGCAAAAAAACGAATACTTTACAAAGAGGTATCTACATCCAAAACGGCCGAAAGGTCGTGAATCTAGAATAATAAACTGAAGATGATTAGTTAGCGGGATATCTTTAGTTTTCCATCTTCATCCCACTCGACAGGTTTCATATAAGTGTCGCGAACAATATTGCCATGTTCACGGCGCTTTTTTTCATAGACCATCATGGTCTGTGTCTTATCGACAGAAGGAATAAGATAAACATCAGTTATGGAAACATAACTAATCGTATCTGGTTCAAGCATAGGCTCCGGATGTTTCGTCCATACAGCTTGATCAAGAAGATCGGCAGTGGCTGGGGCAGAAAGCATTCCCATGGCGGTATATTCTGTCCAAATACCACTAGCTGAATAGAGAACGATGACACGCTGACCATCAGGTGAAACAAAAGCTTCAGGATTTTCATTCACATAGATTGGATAGGCAGAACGGGTACCATCAGGGTTTATCCATTGCCGTTCCCATTCGTATTCTGGTTTAGAAATCATAACACGCTCGGAACTGAGTGTCCAGGGATTCTCCATACGTGCTATGTAGATGCATTGCGTTTCGGTTTCATGTCGTCGTTCAGGCCATCCGCTCCAAAGTAGATAGAGTTCGCCAGAAGGTAACTGCAGAAGGTTTGGATGTATTCCGTAATTCCACTCTGCGTGGGTCTCTATAACACCTTTCATGACAAAGTTACCAGTCATGGGATCTTTATCCTGACATTCCATGACAAAGAGATGGTGATTATCGGTATTGCCATCGTCACCCTCGAAGTAAAGATACCATCTGTTATTTATATAATGGATTTCGGGTGACCAGAAATGAGCCATTGAATCACGTTGGGAACTCCACACGGTACGACGGGCAGCCTCTGATAATTTTTCCAGCTGGTCGGTACATAAGAGCTCAACGGAATCGCCGCCAATACTCTGGAAAGTGAAATAGTACTTCCCTTGACAAAAGATTCCCTGAGGATAGCCTACACGTTCGAGGAGCAATTTCTCATGTTCATTATTTATGCCTGCGCCACCATGATTGCAGGAAAGCAACATGGCACAGAGGATACAGATTATAAAGAGTGTATGTATTGGTTTCATTTCTTTTTTAGCTATAGGTTTTAATTCTGATAATGCAAAAATACATGTGTTTTGTCACATGACAAAAAAATATAGTCATAAATTGCAGAGTAACATATTTTTTTAATAATTAATCACCCAACAAATCCTGTTTGAACGGTTTTTTTTTCTCTTTGAATATATTTTATCCATCATCTTATTGTTTTTTTCGTTACTTTGCAAACGGTAAAAACAAGTAATTCATAGTTAGTTGTATTAAGTTAAAAATGATAGAGTAAATTTAGTTTGATAGTTGTTAGATATTTTTTAAGGTAAAAAAGATTGTTTTCAGATTAACACATTTTGAAGTACAGAATTCAAATAGAATAATGACCATAAAGATTACAAAAAGTTAAACAATAAATAAACAACAAACAACATGAAAAAACTATTGACATTTTGCTTGATTGGAATGATGGCTATGACAGCCATGGCCCAGTCGACAGAATTATTCACTCCTTACAAAACGACGAAACTGCGCCTGCCCAGTGCGCCGTTGATCGTGAGCGACCCTTACTTTAGTGTATGGTCACCATACGACCGCCTTACCGATGGAACCACTCGCCACTGGACCAACGACGAGAAGCCCATGGACGGTTTCCTTCGTGTCGATGGCAAGACTTATCGTTGGATGGGTGCCAACCGCGCTTTCCTGGAAGCAATCATCCCTATGGCAGATGAACAGGCATGGGAGGGTGACTACACCCGAAAGCAGCAACAGGGTCTTGCATGGACGAAGCCTGACTTCAAGGCTGAGGGCTGGCAAAAAGGGAAAGCTGCCTGGGGCAGCCCCGACTTAAGTTTTGTGCGAACCCGCTGGAGCGACCTGAACAGTGATCTCTATGTACGTCGCACCATTGACTTGAAGGCTACTGACCTGAAGGAAGACCTCTTTATTGTTTATTCACACGATGACGTGTTTGAACTTTACATCAACGGAACCAAGGTGGCTGATACAGGCGAGACCTGGGTGGAAGGTGTTCGCCTTCACTTAGACGGCAAGTTAAAAGCTTTGCTTCATGAAGGACAGAACGTTATTGCAGCCCACTGCCATAACACCACGGGCGGTGCCTATACTGACTTCGGTCTGTTCAAAAACATCAGCACGAATACAACCACCATTGAGACGGCAGTGCAGAAATCGGTCAGCGTTTTGGCAACAAACACCTATTATACATTTACATGCGGTCCGATAGAACTTGACGTGGTCTTCACGGCACCAATGCTGATTGACGACTACGATCTGCTCTCCTCGCCCATCAACTACATCTCCTATCAGGTACGCAGCACCGACGGAAAGGAGCACAATGTTCAAATGATGATTGCCGCCACACCTGAGATGGCACTCAACAAGGCGAACCAACCTACCCGCTCCAAATTGATAGAAAACGTTTGGGGTGAGCAGCAATATGTATGTACAGGTACCATCGACCAGCCTATCTTAGCCAAGAAGGGCGACGGCATTTGTATCGACTGGGGTTACTTCTACATCCCCGCTATCAACGGTAATGTTTCTTTGGGCAATGCCATCGAAATGAAAGAGTCATTCGTATCAACTGGCAGCACCAGAAGTATGGCCATATATGAAAGTACGAAAGCCTCGAACATGCCCTTGCTTTGCTACACCCGCGACTTAGGTAAGACGAAACAGGCCTCAAGTTTCATGATGATGGGTTACGACGAAATAGAAGACATCGAGTACATGTACAAGCGTTACAAGGGCTATTGGGCACATGGGGGCACAGTCAACATCTTCCAGATGTTCAACCGAATGAGTTCTCAGTATCAGAACATCATGCAGCGTTGCCGTGAATTCGACAAACGAATCTACGATGATGGTCTGAAGAGCGGTAACGAGCATTATGCTGAGATACTATCGGCTGCCTATCGCCATGTCATCGCCGCACATAAGCTGTTTCAGGACGATGAGGGCAACCTGCTCTTCTTCTCGAAGGAGAATAACTCCAATGGTTGTGTTAACACCGTTGACCTCACCTACCCCGAGGCTCCGCTTTTCCTCTGTTACAACCCCGAATTGCAGAAGGCGATGATGACCTCCATCTTTGACTATTCCCGCTCCGGCAGATGGACGAAACCTTTCGCTGCGCACGACCTTGGTACCTATCCAATCGCCAACGGACAGGT
>CACWNV010000058.1 GCA_902762325.1 uncultured Prevotellaceae bacterium
ATACAAATTTATATGGTCGTATCAAAGAAATCTCTTGGAGTAATCGTCCTGTTGTTTATACCTTGTTTCGCTGCTGGACAAAACTGCGTGGACAGTACAGCATTCAGACAAGATAGCATTGACATTAGAACTGACTCGTTACGTCGGTAGTGTAAATTGAACTATATCAACGCTATGCTTTCTTTGATGGGTGGGCTAACCTTTTGAAACAAGAAAAATCCGCAACGCCTGTATAAAGACATTGCGGATTGTGCTATATTGCATTGCTGACTTATAGCTGACAACAATGATTCTCATTACATCTTTGCAGCTTTCTTGGCAGCCTTTTCAGCTTTAGCTGCTGCTTTGGCAGCCTTTTCCTGAGCTTTAGCTGCTTTTTCCTGAGCTTTCTGAGCCTTTTCTTGAGCTTTCTGCTTCTTCTCTAACTCTTTCTGACGTTTCTTTGCAGCCTTTTCTCTCTTCTTAGCTTCTTTCTCAGCTTTCTTTGCTTCCTTAGCTTTTTGCTTGGCCTCTTTCTCTTGCTTCTTCATCTCCTTTTCACGAGCTTTGGCCTCTTTCTCCTGCTGCTTCATAGCCTTTTCAGCCTCAGCCTGAGCCTTTTCAGCTTTCTTGGCAGCTTCTGCAGCATCCTTTGCCTGTTGCTGCTGAAGGGTGGGATCAACTTGCTCCGTTCCTACAACAACACCATTCTGCTTATACACTTCTCCGGTGACAGTCTGTGCATTAGCAGTAGTTATGCTCATGCAGCAAGTCAATGCCATAGCGGCAAACAATTTCAGTACATTCATAGTCTTATTCAATTTTAATGTTAATACTTATATTTTCTATATAATCGTTGATTATCGAGGAAGGTTAAATGCCTTTGTCATTTCTGCCATCTGCTCCTGACTCATACCTTCAGGTTCAAATCCCATACATTTTGCATTGATATAAATCTTGGCACTCTTTGACAGCACGTCAATCTGATCAAAAGCATCCATCACGTCCAAACCTTTGGCAAATACGCCATGCTTTTCCCACATTACTACGTCGTACTCTTCCAACTCCTTCAATGTTGCGTCGGCAAGCTCATTACTTCCAGGCAATGTGTAAGGAACGATGCCGAGACCTAACGGGCAGAAAGCCTTCGTTTCCGGAATCATCGACCACAGGATATTTGTCAGAACGTCTTTCCCTAAGAAGGCGCGGTTATGGCTCATTGCTACCAACTCAATAGGATGAGTATGAACTGTAGCCTTATAGGGTGAGCCCGTCTCTATTAAATGAGCATGCACTGTAAGGTGACTGGGAAGTTCACTTGTGGGCATCACGGGATTATCAGCAATGATAACGTATGAGGCACAATCATCAAGCACACGTATGATCGAACCGTTGTCCATCGGGAAACGAGCCAAATCACGCATACGCTTGCCTGTTCCCTTACAATAGAAATAGGTCCCCTTCAAGGAAGGAAGGGTCACCCCTATCTGCTTCACTTCACTAATAGCCGGCAGAGCTTTAATCTCATCATCTACCAGATTTGTAACATTCACAGTAATATTACCGCCATTGCGTTCTGCCCATCCGTTTTGCCATAAATAGCCAGCGACTTCTGCAATCTTCATCACCTCGGATTCCAAAGACGGGCGACCAGTTAGGATACTCTTCATAATTATAGATTTTACTTTATTAACTGCAAAGATAATGAGAAATATTTAATATCCAAATACTTTTTTTGAAAAAAGTAACTTTGTATCTTTTTATCACAAATAATTTGTACCTTTGCATATAATTGAAAAAACAACGAATGGAAAAAAACAACAATAGAGAAAACATAGAGAATATTATCATAGCTGATGCCGATTTTATCGATCGTGTCGCTTTTGATCTCATTGTTAATTTCGAACGCATCATCGGAAGGAGAATCCCTCCGGCTGATATGGCAAGATGGATTGACTGCATTGCTCTGGATGGAGGACTTAGAGAAGGTGACAACAAGACGCAGGTTGTCCTCATCCATCGGAAAGAGACTAAAGAGCTTGAGAATTTCATGCCTTCTGATATTGCAGCCGACCTTCACGAAAAGGCATTCAAAGACCATCTGGGGGAGTTCTCAATCTGTTGTCTGCCAATAGAAGACATGGTTGGTGAGCAGGAGTTCTTCCTTGATGTGGTGGGAACCGTCTGTAAACAAAAAGAAGTCCGCCGTGTCATGATCATTCCTGATACGGAAAAAGACACACTCTATGATGATCTCAGAGAAACGCTGCGCCGTCTCGACAATGACGACAAACGCATCACGATGTTCTCAATGCAGCCCATGCAGGGTGGTAATTTCCGGCAAGAGATATTAGGATATTCCCTTATGAATGCAATGGGAATAAAAGCTGATGAAATCAAATAGACTTAACATAAAAAAAGTAATCCATTTTATTGTCAGTTTTGCCGAAAATTACGTATCTTTGCGACATGGAAAACAAATAATAACTATTCATAACAAAACAATTAAATGAGCAAAATTCTGATGATTGGCGCCGGAGGCGTCGCAACAGTTGCAGCGTTTAAGATTGCACAGAACGCTGACGTGTTTACAGACTTTATGATTGCCAGCCGACGTAAAGAAAAATGCGACAAGCTGGTGGAAGCCATTCACGCAAAAGGCTACACGATGGACATTAAGACCGCTCAGGTGGATGCTGATGATGTTAACCAGCTGAAGGATCTCTTTAATGATTATAAGCCCGAACTGGTTATCAACCTCGCCTTGCCTTATCAGGATCTGACCATCATGGAGGCATGTCTCGCCTGTGGCTGCAACTATATGGACACAGCAAACTATGAGCCGAAGGATGAGGCACACTTCGAGTATTCCTGGCAATGGGCATATAAGGAGCGTTTCGAACAGGCTGGTCTCACTGCCATACTGGGATGCGGATTCGACCCGGGCGTATCAGGTATCTATACTGCCTATGCCGCAAAACATCACTTTGACGAGATTCATTATCTCGACATCGTCGACTGCAATGCAGGTGACCACCACAAGGCTTTTGCAACAAACTTCAATCCGGAAATAAACATCCGTGAGATTACACAGAAAGGACTGTACTACAAAGACGGTCAATGGATTGAAACGGAACCTCTGGAGATTCATAAGCCACTCACCTATCCTAACATCGGACCACGCGAGTCGTACCTCCTTCACCATGAAGAACTGGAATCGCTCGTCAAGAACTATCCTACCATCAAACAGGCACGGTTCTGGATGACCTTCGGTGAACAGTATATCAAACACCTTGATGTGATTCAAAACATCGGAATGAGCCGCATTGATGAAGTGACTTATGAGGCACCCTTAGCTGAAGACCCGACAAAGACGGTCAAGGTGAAGATCATTCCTCTACAGTTCCTCAAGGCAGTGTTGCCTAATCCACAAGATCTGGGAGAGAACTACGAGGGTGAGACATCCATCGGCTGCCGCATCCGTGGTATCAAGGACGGAAAGGAGCACACCTATTATATATATAATAACTGCTCCCACCGCGCCGCCTATGAGGAGACTGGCATGCAGGGTGTATCCTACACGACGGGAGTACCGGCAATGATAGGCGCAATGATGTTTGTCAAAGGACTCTGGCGCAAGCCGGGCGTATGGAATGTTGAAGACTTTGATCCTGATCCATTCATGGAACAACTGAACATCCACGGTCTGCCATGGAATGAGGTTTTCGATGGTGATCTGGAAGTATAATCATATAGACAACAATAACAACTATGGCAAAAAAAGAATTAGAAGAAGGAGCAGCCGTCAACCCTAATGCGGAGAAGCTGAAAGCATTGCAGGCTGCGATGTCAAAAATAGAGAAGGACTTCGGAAAAGGATCCATCATGCGCATGGGTGACGAACAGATAGAGAACGTCGATGTCATCAAGACCGGCAGCATCGGACTTGACGCCGCTCTCGGTGTCGGAGGCTATCCGAAAGGACGTATCATTGAGATTTACGGACCGGAGTCCTCTGGTAAGACAACTCTTGCCATCCATGCTATTGCTGAGGCGCAAAAAGCCGGAGGCATTGCTGCCTTTATCGATGCAGAACATGCTTTCGACCGGTTTTATGCCCAGAAGTTAGGGGTGGATGTCGATAACCTGTGGATCTCCCAGCCTGACAATGGTGAACAGGCTTTGGAGATTGCCGATCAGTTGATTCGTTCGTCTGCCATCGACATCATCGTCATCGACTCTGTCGCTGCCCTCACTCCAAAGAAAGAGATTGAAGGTGACATGGGCGATTCCGCCGTCGGACTTCATGCACGACTGATGAGCCAGGCTCTGCGCAAGCTCACTGGAACGATTGCAAAGACCAACACCACCTGTATCTTCATCAACCAGTTGCGTGAGAAGATTGGCGTAATGTTCGGGAATCCTGAGACTACAACGGGTGGTAATGCCTTGAAGTTTTATGCCAGTGTCCGTCTTGACATCCGTAAGGTCACTGCACTAAAAGACGGAGATCAGGTTGTCGGCAACCTGGTACGCGTGAAGGTTGTGAAGAACAAAGTCGCTCCTCCATTCCGTAAAACGGAATTTGAGATTCTCTTCGGAGAAGGCATTTCTAAAGTCGGAGAGATTCTTGACCTTGGTGTAGAGTATGGAATCATACAAAAAAGCGGTAGTTGGTTCTCCTACCAAGGAAGTAAACTTGCACAGGGTCGTGATGCCACAAAAGCACTGCTCAAAGATAATCCTGAGCTTTGCGATGAATTAGAGGCACAGATCATGCAAGTCATTGAAAAATAGATAATATATTCTTCAGACAACTGAGAAGAAAAAGAAAATCTGAGGATGTATCAGAACGAGCTGAACATCCTCAGATTGTTTTTTCTAAGCATTTCCCTTGCCTGTATGTCTAAGGAATGCTATTTGATCTGGTCTTTTCTGACGACAACAAATGTCTGGGCATAACCATTACCGGCACTGTAGGATTCGTCTTCATAGAACACCGCAATATCACCATTAGGCAGAAGCTGCATCGTGCTATATGCTGCACCGCCTTTCTGAATATTCAGGAAATCTTTCCAAGTCTTCCCACTATCCCTACTGATGGCAAGGGTCAGATTCTCACGATAGGGTGATTTCACATAACTGTGAATCAGAATATCATTCTTTCCGTCAGCACTAAGTCCATAACAGAGAACGTCAGCATTACAGGCATTGCCAGAAATCTGACCATTCGTCCACGATGTTCCCCATCCTGTACCGTCGGCATTGGCAGCAACATTGAATCCCCTGTCACCCTGACGACGCACAGAAAGGAAGATCTGACCATTGCTTAGTTGCTCCATCTTCGACTCATCGGCTTTAGCGAAAGCTACCTCTGGCAGCAGTTCCCATGTCTGTCCTTCATCCTTCGACCGCAGGATATGACAATCCAGTTGTCCACCCTTTATGATATTCGTTGTGAAGAGGATGGTACCATCCTTTGTCGTCAGTCCTTTACCCGAAGAGACAAAAACACTCTGAAACCCGAAAGCATTGTCTGTAATCAGCGACGGACGGCTCCATGTCATTCCATTGTCATCACTCGTCGTCATCGACACCCATTTTATCCCTTCAGCCGAAAAGAAATTGTTGGCTCCTGTCGCCATCAGACAGATCAGTCTGCCACTCTTCGTTCTTGCCAGCGAAGCATCCCCATAGCCGAAAGTCACCTTATTCGTCCCGTCACCTTCTGCTACTACATATTGCCGGCTCCACGTCCTTCCTCCATCCAGGCTACGCTTTGCCGTCACATCAATCCGATGGTTGCCCAAATCGGCATTGCTCTGATAGCGTCGGTCTGCCAATGCAACAAGATTTCCTTCCTTATCAAGCATCAAAGCCGGAATTCGATAGAATCTGCAGTTGTCTTCTGTCGGAGCAAAGACGATGCTTTGTGTAGCAAAAATCCTTGCCGCTCCTGCTGGATCTCCTACAGTCGTTGCATCATAAGTCTTCTTCCGTCCTTCACTCCGATAATCGATACCAGTCAGAGCTGCATCAATCGAATCGGCTAACGTAGCATTGTCTTTCACACAGGCTGTAAGCCACAGATGAACATTCTTGTCGAGCTTCAGCTTAACTGGTATTTTCAATTCTGAAGACAGACGTGATACCTCTGCCACCTTGACTGCCTTCTCCGCAAAAAATTCTGTTCCTTCTGTGAGATAGACTCCTATGCGCCTGACATTTGCAGCCGTTCTTCCTTTCAGGGTAGCTCGTATCTTAGTCAACACGACAGGGTTCTCTCCTATCAACACATCAATACGGAGCAGCGGGTCTGCACTGTTACCACAACCGGTGGTCTGATAACCTTGCATAACAGAAACTTTGAAATCTCCATCATCATTACCAGCCAATACAGGAATGGAGTTCTGCCTTGCCAACATGGTCTGGAACAGAAAGAGAAAGAACAGAAGAGCTGTACTTTTTCTGATCATTATTCTCTCAGTCATGTTTATTCTTTGATACCATCGACAACCTCCTGAGCTTCTCCGTTCAGGTTGATGTTCCGCGTTGTCTTTGCCTCAATCGTTCCGGCACGCATGATGTCAGCCATGTCTACCCCTGTAGCCGACTTCAACACATCGAATGCCTGCTTAATGGCTACCGGTACATTGCCGGAGAGCGAAGAGATGCCTTCAGAACCACTTCCGCTATAAATCTTCACATCCTTGATAGCAGAAATCGGTTTCGCCACATTCTCTACAATCTGCGGGAGTACCTCAATCATCATTTGGGCAACGGCAGCAGAGTTGTATTTCTTATAGGCTTCTGCCTTCTTATCCATCGCCATAGCTTCAGCCTCACCTTTCTTCAGAATAGCATACGCTTCAGCCTCACCCTTTGCCTTGATTCCCTGAGCCTCCTGTTCCAGACGGTAGCGGGCAGCATCACTCTCAGCATTCTGCGCCAGCGCACGCTGCTCGGCTTCGTATTTCTGTGCCTCGGCAACACGCTTACGCTGTTCCAGGTCGGCGGCAGCATCTATCTCAACTTTATATTTGTCAGCATCAGCTCGCTTTTCAATCTCAGCGACCAGCTGGTTCTGCTTGATTTCAATCTGCTCCTTCGAGAGGATCTGCTCCCGACGGGTCTTTTCAATCTGTGCCTCGACAGTCTTGATGTTAATGGTTTTCTGCTGCTCCTGCTGCTGAATGGCATACGCAGCATCAGCATCTGCCTGAGCAGTGTCAGCCTGTTGTTTCAGGGCAGCCCGCTTCAGGGCAAGGTCATTGTTCTTTACTGCAATGGCTGTATCTGCATCAACACGGGCGTCATTGGCTTCCTTGTCGGCATGCGCCACCTGAATCTTCACGTCACGCTCGGCGTTTGCCCTGTTAATAGAGGCATCTTTCTTGATTTTTGCCGTGTTATCGGCACCCAGGTCATGAATGAGTCCTTCCTTGTCTGTTACATTCTGGATGTTACAGGAGATAATCTCGATACCCAGTTTATTCATGTCAGGTGAAGCTTTCTGCATCACTTGATCGGAGAATCCATCGCGGTCGGTGTTAAGCGAACGAAGGTCAAGTGTACCGATAATCTCACGCATGTTTCCTTGCAGCGAGTCTTTCAGTTGGTCGGCAATTTCCGAAGGCGACATATTCAGGAAGTTCTTGGCAGCCAGACGGGTTCCCTCGGGGTTCGGAGTAACACGAATCTTTGCCACGGCATCCACGTCGACATTGATGAAATCGTTGGTAGGAACGCTCTCCTCGGTCTTGATATCCACCGTGATTTGTCCGAGATAGACCTTGTCAAGACGTTCGAAGAACGGAACGCGAATACCACCCGATCCGATGAGCACACGCGGCTCACGGCTAATACCAGATATGATGTAAGCATACGATGGCGGCGCCTTGACATAGGAAATGAGAATGAACACTATGAGAATCGCCACAATGGCAAGGATAATAGTTAATGTTGTGAAGTCCATAAGTTTTATAAATATTGATTCTTTGATGCAAATTTACAAAAAAATAGTGACACAACAGTCATATCCCCCAAGAATTAATCTAAATCCGTCAATAATCTTTTTTAAGGATACCCACGATGATGAGCAGATAGCCGATCAGACACAGCACTGGTGCGACAACAATCCTACGGAATGAAAAGATGTTGGGATTAAAAGTCTGCTCTGTGCTTCCTGGACCTGACATCAGGAGATAGCCGACTACGATAAAGACAACTGCTGACAGGATGATGATTCTTTTAGTGTTGAATTTGTTTGATATGAAGTTCATATTGATGACTATATTGATTGTAGATATTTGTTCTGCCAAACTGATCTGCCAAAGCGAGAGCCTGCTGCATTATCTGCATCCATGTGTAGCAGGAACGGAGAGACCCTGAACGGCGCGAGGGAGTGATGGTCTCAAGCCACGAGAGCCACTCATCAGCGCGTTGTAACAGATTACCGACAATCTCATCGCCACGTTCAGGCTGGTGAGTCAGATAAAAGCAGCGTGCCATGGAAAGAGCCGCCTCGGTATAGGGTACATTCTCGCAGGGCATCTCCTTTTGCCATTTCCTGCAAACAGCAAGGGCACGAGTGACATCTCCATGCTGGAGCAGAGAGTCAATGAGAACGCCCATGATGAACTGGTGAGTGTCAGCCATGTGCTTTACGTCTTCATCCACATAGATTCCCTTGGTACTGAGACCACCATAGCGGAAGCGGTGCATGATGTTGTCGTAGAGTTTCTCTACATCCACCAGTTTTCCCGTGGCTGTTGGGGAAACACGATACGCCAGACCTTCCAGCACCAGATGATCGCGGAGGAAAGACACACAGTCGGGACCTAAACTGATAGAGGTGTATATGGGACGGTTCCAGTCGGCTTTCGACAGCATTTCCAGCACCATCAAGTCATTCTTGTATATTGCCTGTTTCCCTTTCAGTGAGATGGTCATCGTATCTGTGGCCGAAGTGATGGTGACGCTGTCAGTCGGTATGCACTGCATGTCTGTCTGATCGCTGAGCACCCATTTATTGATTATGTTCTTCAATTCAAACGGTTGCTGACCAAACAGTTCCTTTGCCTCATCGGGATATTGCTCAACGTATTTCCTCACTTCGTCTTTCAGTTCCGGATGAATGGGGACAAACTCCCTCCTGCCTTCCTGATAGTCTTCGTGACGCCAGCTGATGGGTAAGGCTGGAGAGTCATACGCCGGTCGTTTCATCTGATCGATATACCAGTCGGTCTGAAGATACTCGAGGTTACAGACACGTGTGTCGGTACGCACGCCCTCCACCTCATGATTATACCAGAGCGGGAACGTGTCGTTATCTCCATTCGTCAGAATGATGGGATATAGCTTTTCCGATGATGAGTCGGCCCCTACCCTTTCCCGTTGTGTACTTTCAAGATAGTTTGCACCAAAGTCACGACAGGTATAACGGCCTGAGCGGTCGTGGTCATTCCATGTCTGACTGACCATCTGTAATGGCACAGACAAACTGCAGAGGCTCCCAATAATGGCAGTAGCCAGGCTCCATCTTTTGAACAGCTTCCGTAACAGGGCGATAACGGCACCGACACCTAACCCTATCCATACGGCAAATGCATAGAACGAACCGGCATAGGCATAGTCGCGTTCACGTGGCTGAAGGGGTGTCTGATTGAGATAGACCACGATGGCAAGTCCCGTCATCACAAACAGCAGCATGACAATGAACAACTGCTGTCTGCCCTCGCGTCCTCTGTGCCATTGCCAGATGATTCCTGCCAGTCCAAGTATGAGAGGCAAGGCATAGAATACGTTATGGCCTTTATTCTGAATCAGGTCTGACGGCAGCTTCGAGGTATCACAACCTAACAGGAGATTGTCAATCCAACGGAAGCCAGTTATCCAATTTCCATGTTCCACCTCTCCATATCCTTGTATATTGTTCTGACGACCTACGAAGTTCCACAGGAAATAACGCCAATACATAAAGTTCACCTGATAGGTGAGGAAGAAACGTAGGTTTTCGGTAACGGTAGGCAGATTCCCCTTTTTCCTGACACCGCCCATCCATTCCTCGTATGCCTGGGCATGTCGCACGGAATACATGCGAGGGAAGTACATATTATCCTTATACTCATATTTTATGTCATGGCGCGTCACCTCATACTGTCTCTTTGTGGAGTCAGCAGAAGGTCTGTAGATGGCTTTCCCTTGTTTCTGCTTCGCGACCATATAATTGCCTTTTACTTCATAGTCCACTTCACTGCAATAGGCGGGACCATATAAGAACGGGGTTTCTCCATATTGTTCGCGGTTCAGATAACTGCCCAGAGCAAAGATGTTGCCCGGTGCATTCTCGCTCATCGGAGTCCGTGCATTGGCTCTGATGAAGATGACCCCATAGCTGCTATATCCTGCCAGCAACACCATCAAGCAGGCCAAAGCGAGTTTGGACTTCCGCCCTCGCACTTTATAATAGGCAAAGACAAGTGTTCCTGTCAGTAGGACGATATAGCAAATAAGTCCTGTATTATACGGACAACCTAACATATTAGTAAACAACAGCTCAAACCAGCTACCCAGCTTCACCACACCAGGGATAAGTCCATAGAGGATGACACCTACCAGCAGACCGCCTGCCACGAGTGTCTTTAGCAACCCCATTGTCGAGACGTTCTTTGTCTTACGGAAATAGACCACGAACGACATGGCAGGCAGACAGAGAAGACAGAGCAGATGGACTCCGATAGACAGACCTGTGATGTAGGCTATCAGGACAATCCAACGGTCGCCCTTCGCCGTATCGGATTCACACTCCCATTTCAGGATGAGCCAGAACATCAGAGCCGTCAGGAAACTGGAAAAGGCATAGACCTCGGCTTCGACAGCCGAATACCAGAAGGTATCGCTGAATGTGTAAGCCAATGCTCCCACCACACCACACGCCTCAACGCTAATAACCTTGGCAGCAGACAGCTTATCATCTGACGGACAAATCAACTTTTGTGCGAAGTGAGTGATTGTGAGGAACAGGAAGAAAATACAACCGGCACTCAGCAGTGCCGACAAGATGTTGACCATCAGTGCCACTTGCGAAGGGTCACTGGCAAACTGGGAGAAAAGGTTTGCCACCAGCATCAAGACAGGAGCACCCGGTGGATGGCCTATCTCTAATTTGTAGCCACATGCGATGAATTCAGGGCAGTCCCACAGACTAGCCGTTGGTTCGACGGTCAGACAATAAACGGTGGCGGATATACCGAAGATAATCCATGCCGTGAGGATGTTGAGTTTTGAAAAAGTTTCTCTATGCATCATACTTTGCTTTTTTCCGGCAAAGCTAACAACAATGATGCAAAGAGTACGAAAAAACTTCCTGACATTTGTCTGACATTTCTTCGTCAGACGTTATGTCAGTTTTCTATCTGATTGATTACCAAACGATAAGCCTTGCTTCGGTCGGACTCTATTTTGAGGTTTGAGTGTTGCTCTACGACAGGCTTCAACCTTCTGATCAGTGTGTATAAAGTGTCGTTGGCATCAGGCTTCTTTGGCCAAAGGGCATTGCATATTTCGGTTTTCGTAAGCGTATGATTGGGCGAATGGAAGAACATCTCCATCAACTGGTGCTGCATGGGAGTCAGACTGACGGCATCACCGTTGGCGCCATAAAACCGTCCTTCTTCTTCAGCATAGACCAGTCCGCCATAGCTACAGCCTGACGGGACTGACAAGAGAAGATGTCCTACTGCTATTCTCTGCCGACGGCGGTACCAGACGAACATTGCCCAAAAGCCTGTCAGCATCCACAGGATAGCTGCCGGCCGCTGGTCGGACAGGCTGAAGATAGTGGCTTCTGAGCAATGAGCGTATGCACGGAACTGTCGGGCACGGACATCGACAGCCAGTGTTGCCTTGCCCCGTAGCTCTGCTATCTGCAAGTGGCTGTTGAACTTCCTGATAGTATCCGGACTGATGACATCGCTCTGTTGCTCTAGCATCGTCAACGTCAATGCCCTGTCCATGTCCTCGCTGACCATTCGGCTTGTAGAACGATAGCTGTCAACACTGGTAAGACTGGACATTAAGATAAGTGCGAAAAGCACAATGACTGTATATCGTTGCTTCATATCATTCATCGCTGGCAAAAGTACAAATAAATGCTGAGAGTTCCAAATCCTTTTTGAATAATTAAATAAAAAGAAGGAAAGGCATTTCAGGGTGTATTGGACTCCTTTATAATGATGAAGCAGGTAAATACCAACACTCCTGAAATGCCGGAGGACTATAGCCTGTTCTTCTCGGCATTACCCGCACCTGTACCCTTATACTTCGACGGTGTGACGTTGAAGCGATAGCGCAGGGAGAGGGTGACACAACGGGAATCGTTGTCCTCCATCTTGCGGAACATCATTCGATTGCTGTAGAGAGTGAACCGGTTGATGCCGCCATTGAGAATATCATTGCCAGAGAGTTTGACATTGAGCCGACGCTTAAAGAAGTCCTTGCTGATGCTTAGCGAGAGCATCGCATTGGTGCAGTCAAACCAAGCGTTCTGCTGATGACCGTGAGTGTTCATATTGAAGTCTGCCTGAATCAGCCAGTCGTGAGACAAGGTAAGAATGTTGCCTAACTGCAGTGCCATCATCGGATGGTTGAATCTTTTCTGTTTGTCTAAGAACATTGACTTGAACCACGGTTTCATAAGCGTGATGTTGTATTGCGGCGTCCATGTGGCCTGCCCTAATCTGATGTTCTTCTGTGCCCCCAGCGTTATGGTGAGCCAGTCAGCATAGTCGTAGTTCTTATATGTCACAAGATTGACTTTCGAGTCCTCTTCCATGCTTTCCACCGTGTGTAGGATAGGGTCGACACAATGTGAAAAGTTTGTTGTCAGGAAGAGCCATTTCCACATCACTGTCGCATTCAGATTGTGATATTTGATGGGCTTCAGGTAGGGGTTTCCCGTTTGTTGGTTGAGACGGTTCTCGTAGGTGACATCGCCGCTCAACTGCCAGTAGGATGGGCGTGTGGAACGTTTGGAATAACTGGCGGACAGTTGTACATCCTTCAACTTTCCAGATGCAGAAATGGAAGGGAAGAAATCATCGTAAGTGCGACATTGTTCATCGCGGCGAACACCACTCACAAAATATTCCGATTCCACATGTTCGTAACGCAGACCAACGGATAGTTGGATGCGAGCCAGTTGCTGTCGAAGTTCCACAAACGGTGCTATATTGTTCTCATGCTGCTCGTTGTTGCTGTTGGAAATAAAACCTTCCGGGTTTTCGAATTGGCTGCGCCAACGGGTGTTGGTGTATTCCTCACCTACCTCGACCTGTCCATTCCATAATGGATGGCTCACAATGAGTTTTTCCGCTAATAGATTGCTGCGCGTCACGCTCTCGGTGTTGACGTCACGATTTTCATACTCAGCGCTCAATTCTTGCTGATGGTTACGCCCCAATTGTTTTCGGAAAGTATAATCTGCATTGAAGTCTATGCCAAACTGCCCGACCTTTCCCGTGTAGTAGAGATTTACCTGATGATTGGGGGCGTTTGTGTTACGTCTTACACTGCTGTTCTGCAGATGGTCGTAGTATATGCCATTGGCTTGCAGACCGTCGTCATACTCAGCATACCTTTTCACGTAGTCATAAGTGTTCTGATAGAATCCGCCAAAAGAGTTTTTGTCATCCAACTGATAGTTAAATCCCATACGTCCTTCAAAGAAAGGATTTTGCCTTGCGTTTTTCTCTTTATTATTGATGACCCACAAGGTGTCTGCAAAAACGGTCTGTTGGAACTCGCAGCGCCTCCAATATTTGTTGTATGCTCCAAAGAGGTTGGCAAATAGTTCCAGTCCACCTGTACGGTAGGTCAGGTTTACGCGCTCGTTGTTAATGTATCCACGGTTTTTGCGGCTCCACGATGATAACTCTATGCCCAAGCCCTCGCCCTGTGCACGCTTGGTATGGATGATGATGACAGCTTGGACGGTGGCCTGGATGTTACGTAGTTCTTGCAGGTTAGTCAACTTGCGGTTGTTCAGATAAATCAATGGCACACCCTTGCCTAAAATCTCAAAAGTCTCGCCTTTCTTTGAAATAGTAGGTACACGGGAAAGCACATCTTCAGCGGTGCCCATCCGTTCCATCACAGTACCCTCCACGTTCATCACCAGCGAATTGCCTTTAAGTTGTACTTTGGGACGTTCGCCTTTCACAACCACGCCATTGATGGTATAGCTATCGGGCTGTAAACGGATGGTGCCGATATGCTCGGTATCGCATAGTCGCCAAACGGTCTTATAGCCGACATAGGAGATACGGGCGAGAACGGACTCCTCCTTGTCTCTCCCGTCAGGGGAAAGCGACTCATAAGGAATGGCGAAGTAACCGCTTTCATTCGATACACCGCCACTGAGCAGTGTGGAGTCCTGAGGCGAAAGCAAGGCGATGTTGGCGTATGCCACAGGCAGTCCCTGCTCGTCGATGATAGTCCCCGTAAGGTGTCGGTCGGTCTTGTGCGTACATTCCACAAACAGTATGCCTTGCTTCGTTTCGGTCATCCGTATCGGATAAAAGCCTATCATCTGGCGAACGACATCCGGCACCGATTTGTTCCTGATGCTGGTGGTAACACGGAAGTCCTCCAGTTCATCATAGATGAAGTTGACGGTGTACTCCTGCTGTATGTTGTTGAGTTCCATGAGTGCCTTCGACATCGACACATTATTATATTGTCGGGTGATGTGCTTTCCCGAGCCATACCCGCCTACTTGCAGGTTCTGTGCACTGACGAATACGGAGACGAAGCAGAACGCCATCAGTAATATCTGTTTTCTCATCGTCATTCCACTATAATCGTACTGTCGTTTAACTCTAAGCCAAAGCGCTCAAACGTATTCAGCTGTTCGATGATCTCGGAAAGGGTTAGACCCTGATCCCACTGATAGAACAGTCGAAGTTTCTTTGCCTCTTCGTTCTTCCATTCCACTCGCAGACGATAATAGTCAGCCATATCGGTAAGAATCTTTTGAAGGGTAGCCTCATCGAAGCGGACTACCTTGGAAACAACCGTGTCGGGAGACAGCGAGTCGGCAAGTTCCGTAGGCTGATACGCATTTGATACTTGCATCTCCTGAACGGGTGATTTTATCCCATTCTCAGTATGCTGGCGAACAAAATGTATAGCTGCAAGGGCAATGCCAGAGACCATCAGCACACCGATGTTGGACGCTGCCACTTTCAGCCAGCCTCGTCTGGGCTTTTCTCCTGAAACATGTGATGCTGAGAATCTTTGCCATTCGGCATTCACATCGGGATTAATCTCTGAATCCTCCCATGTCATTGCCTGTTTCAATAGTGCAGCAGACTCCATCAGCTCACGCACTTCGTCGTCTTCCAGCATCGTCTTCAATTCCTCTTCCGAATACTGTTCGGGATTCTCCTGCATATCTAACAGCAACTGGATTTTCGTCTTCCTGTCCATAGTCTTATTTCAATTGATGTTGATACTCTTTGATAACTGTCATTGCTTTCGTCAGATGTTTATACACCATCACACGACTGATGCCCAACTGGTCGGCAATCTCCTGATACTTCATGCCGTCGATATGCCTCATGCGGAATACCAATAGCGTCTGTTCTGTCAGGTGTTTCCTTGCAAAGTCCATGATATGGCAAACTCGCTGCTCTGCCGATGCTGAAGAAAAGACGTCATCGCCTTCTTCTCTCATCTGGCTTATCTCCAGCGTATAAGCTTTCTCGAACTTCGCTCTCACATCCCTATGCTCCAGCAGATTCAGACATCTGTTCCGGACACTTGCCATCAGATAGCTATCGATGTTCTTTGGCACGATGTCGGTTTTCAAAAGTGTGGCAAACACCTCACTAACTACGTCGCGAGCTTCATCGTCATCGTAGAGCAGCATCCTTGCCAGTCGGATCAACTGTGCGTAGTGCTTCTTGAAAAGCCTTTCAGTCGTTTCTTGATTCATACAATATTATAGACAGGAAAAGGGGCGCAAAAGCTAACCCCTTTTAAATAATTATTTAACTTGAGTCCGACGTAAGGCTTATGAAATCAGGAATCCTTCCCCGGTGAAACAGAGTATTTATTTCCGCTTCGTAAACGATACATTTAGCCATCGTAAACGATACATTTAGACCTCAGAAACAATATGTTTATGAAATCCATACATTCAGACAATCAGATTTCGTCGAACTCACGTTAATTTACAAAAAACATTAGAAGCTCGGTTCAGCCGCTCCTCGCTTGTAGTGTATCCAGCCGTCATCGTCTCTGACATAATAACCCTGGAAGCAGAGTGTGGTAGCATCGGCGTATGAGAAGTTGGCTACATACGAGTAGGCATAACCAAGTTCCCAGTTCTTATCGCCTTCATAATCGGCTTCCAGTAACAGACAATTACGCTTCTCACCATCATCGGGTGCCCAGTATCTCAGACTCCACGTCCCCGAAAACGTGCCGCCGAGTTCAACATCTTCCCAGTCAGTATACTGCTCTTTGCCATCAATCGTGACAAGCGAACGTCTTTGCCATTTCCGCATTCCCGTCAACTTGCCGTCTTCCTTGAAGTCTAACCGTTCGAAGTATCGCTGTCTTTCACCGACTCTCTCATAGTGCCATGTGCCGACAATCAACGGCGTATATTGCTTTTTCAGTTGTTCCGTCCTTTCATGTGCCTCTGGGTCTGCCCACTCAGGATCGCTGCTGCAAGAGGAAAGGGAGAAAGCAGCAAGCATTAGAAATACAATTCTCCACAACTTCATTCTTTTCATCGTTTCAGTTTTAGTTACTATTCCTATCTGTATAACGCCGGAAACCGGGAAATCTTATATCATCGGCATTAATTCTCTCTTGTTATCCCTTTCACGATATCGATGTCTCATTGGTGGTGTGACCATAAAAAAAACACGAATAGGGCTGAGAACTTTCCAAAAGCAGTCCCCGTCATCACGACGGAGAACTGCTGCATGATTTTTTTTAAGAGAGAGCCGTATGATAAGGCTCTAAGATAGGTGCAAAAGTATTCTAACTCTTGAAGTTGTGCAAATGAATCAGGGAAAAACAACCATATAGAAGCGTTTCATGAAAAGACAGGAATATCTGATTGACTAACAACAACTTCCAGTCTTAAAAGACGAATGTTCTAATGAAAAAACAACGGTTTTGAAAGGCAGAAAAACGGAGAAAACGTGGGGTTGTGGAATAGTAAGTGTCTAAAACTTTGTATTTTTGCATCTAAATATTGACGTTATGACAGGAAAGAAAATCGCATGGCTTTTGCCACTCATGGCATTACTCATGGGATGTGGCGGTCAGCCGACGGCAAAGAAGCTGGTGGAGATTGACTCGCTGCTATGGTCAGAGGAAACAGACTCTGCCTATCAAATGATAGCAGACTACGACCCTGCT
Organism: uncultured Prevotellaceae bacterium; assembly: GCA_902762325.1. Taxonomy (GTDB): domain Bacteria; phylum Bacteroidota; class Bacteroidia; order Bacteroidales; family Bacteroidaceae; genus Prevotella. The sequence goes on from CACWNV010000058.1 coordinate 17,419, forward strand.
TCGTTTAAGAACGAGGCCGACCGTGCGTATTACAATCTTCTGATGACGCACGCAGCTTGTGTGTCGCTCCACTTCCCTTCCTCGGACTCGCTCATTAACGAGGCCATCCGCTACTACAAACACACGGGTGAGAAAGAACGGCTCGTTGACAGCTATTATTATAAGGCGAGTATCTTCATGAATCAACAAGACTGGAACAAGTCTATCGAGATTCTGAAACTGGCAGAGGAAAAGGTAGAACAGACTGAGAGCGACTGGCTGAAGTATAAAGTGTATGATGCCATCGCACTTGTCAACGAGCGGACTGCCAGCTACCAACTGGCTTTGGACTATGAAAAGAAAGCCCTGCATTACGTCTTGCGGGTTGGCAGAAGGAGTTCGATAGCCTACGTCTATTTTGAAATAGCAACGGCATTCGCCTTTATGGAACAGATGGACAGTGCGGTCTATTATACCGACAAGCTGATACCTTATCTGTACGACCTCAAAAAATCATGTGGCGCTAATTTTAATCCCGAATTCCTGTCAAGCATTGGCTACAACTACATGAGTGTGGGACGTTATGAAGAAGCCAAGAAATACCTGGAACAGTCCCTAATGGTCAGGGAAACAGCTGTCGCCTACTCATATCTGGCATGGATTTATCAAAAAGAAGGCGATGAAGAACAAGCTCATCTATTGTATCTAAAAGCTCAAGCCATCAACGATGGCTGGCCCAAACATAAAGTCCTGTACAACCTGCTGCAATATGACATTGCTCATCAGAACCTTGAAGATGCCGAGAAGAAGCTGGAGAGTATCATGGCGATCTCAGACAGCCTGCGTCAGGCAGAAAACGATCGCAGGGTACTTGAGTATCAACGAAGGTTCGACCAGCTGGTGGCTCATGAGAATCACAAGCAGCAGCTGTTGATAGCTGGTATAGCCATTATCGGCCTTCTATTCGTCATTGTTCTCCTGATAATGTACATCCGTTACCGCAGGACTATGGAAAAACTGACACTCATCGAACAGCAGATGATCATCAGCAATTATGCAAACGAGATAGCCCAAGTGAAACGTCAGCAAACGGATACGGATGCAGCGGCGGAACAGATAGAGGAACTGAACAATAAAATCCGCGAACTGGTTGAAAAGGAGTCGCCGCGTCTGGTGAAAGGAAAGTTGCTCTACGACGACATCAAGCGTGAAGGCACGACCTCGGGCTGGTCGAACGATGACTATAAATGTTTCATCGACTATTACAAGGCCATCGACTTCGCCGCCTACTGCCGCATCCAGAAGAAGTATCAGCCCAAGACAGCCCACAACACTTTCTTCCTCATCCTCTATGAAATGGGCATGGACGACAAGGCGGTGCGCCGCACGATGGGTATCACCCAGGAAGCCATCCGCTCAACACGGTTCAGGATCCAGCAAGGGATGAAGAAATAACAGTTATAGAAGAGATGGATTAGTTTTCCCGATTTCATGCCCAGCTTTATTAGTTTTTTCGTATATTTGCAATCTCAGACATCATATCATGACAAAGAAGAAGAAACTAAAAATACAGGAAGGAGCTGCGATTGTCATCGGATTACTCACCTCCCAGCAGGTGACAGCAGGAAAGAAGGAGGCAAGACCCACTCCCGACCGCCCGAACATCGTTTTTATTCTTGCCGATGACATGGGATATGGCGACCTGTCGTGTTATGGGAGCCGCTATGTCAAGACTCCCAACATCGACAGACTGGCAGAGACGGGCACCCGTTTCAGTCAATGCTATGCCGGGTCGGGCATCTCATCCCCTTCCCGTTGTGCACTGATGACAGGAAAGAACACCGGTAATACCCGCATACGTGACAACCAATGTACGGCAGGAGGAATCCAGGGCATTAAGATTAACCCGAAAGGTGATACCACGTATGTCCGACGCGCCAATCTGCTGTTACAGGACACCACCATTGCCACAGTCCTCTCTGCTGCCGGCTATCGCACGTGTCTTGTCAACAAATGGCATCTTGACGGCTATGATCCCGGTGCATCGCCCAATCATAGGGGGTTCCATGAGTTTTATGGATGGACTATCAGCACCGTACATTCCAACTCGCCCTACTATTATCCTTACTATCGGTTTGCCGGAGACTCTCTGCATACCATTGAAGCCAATGCTCACGACAGTCATGTCATGCACAATACCGACATCTCTACCGACGATGCCATCCAGTTCATCCGACGCAACCGACGTAATCCTTTCTTCCTCTATCTCGCCTATGATGCACCTCATGAACCTTTCATCATTGACGATACACATTGGTACGACAATGAAGACTGGGACATGAACACGAAACGATATGCAGCACTCATCACCCACATGGATGCTGCTGTGGGAAGAGTGATGAAAGAACTCGACCGACTGGGACTCAGAAAGAACACACTGGTGATCTTCGCTTCGGATAATGGGGCTGCACGGCAAGCACCCCTCGATTTCCTGAACTGTAATGCTGGGTTCCGTGGCAGGAAGGCTTTGCTTTATGAGGGTGGAATTCGCGTCCCGTTCATTGTCAACCAGCCTGAGAAAGTTCCTGTTCAGAACCTTTCCAATCTGATTTACTTCCCTGACATGATGCCTACACTGGCTGCCCTCACAGGGGCTACAGCCTATCTTCCGCAACATCTTAACGGCATCAACATTCTGCCACTGTTCTACGGTGGAAAAGTGGAAACCGACAACCGACTGCTTTACTGGGAATTTCCGGGGGTACAGCGGGCAGCAAGAAAAGGCGACTGGAAATGTGTGACGGTGAAACGCAATGCACCACTGGAATTATACAACTTAAGCAACGACCCGGGCGAAACGAATAACCTGGCGGATGAGTATCCGGAGATAGTGGAACAGTTTGACCGCGAGATGAAGGCCATTCGTACGCCCTCAGAGAACTGGCCGTTAGAGGGAGAGTGATCCCGGTGGTAATGACATGATATTTGCCGGTGCGCGGTCAGCCTCCAGCTCTGCCTTCATGAAATCCATGTGGGGCGCAACATGCTCAAAGAAATGACGGTATCCATCACACAGATAGTTTAGGGCGGGCTGTCCTTCACCACAAGACACAAACCGGTTCTTCGGACACTCCCCATGACAGGCAAACAACCATCTGCACTTCCGGCACTGGTCGGGCAGATGGCCGTTCTTCATTGCCCCAAACTTGTTCTGCTGTTCGCTATAAGCCATCTCGGTGATGCTCTTCTCATGGATGTTACCCAACAGATGGTGGGGCGAGACAAAGTGGTCACACGAATAGACATCACCGTTGAATTCCATGACCAGCGCATGCCCGCAACTTCCCGACATAGAACACAGTCCTGGTGTCACGCCAACCCAGTTGGCAAGAGTGGCATCAAACAGTTGGATGAAATACTCTCCCACATCTTTCGTTACCCACTCGTCGAAAAGAATGCAGAGGAAGTCTCCCCATTGTTTAGGAGTAACAGAATAGTCAGTGACTTGTCCCTGTGCATCGCGTTCCACGACAGGAGTGAACTGAATATAGTGGCAGTTGATTTCCTTAAAGAAATGATAGAACTCCAGAGGATAATCACCATTGAAAGCGTTCACCGTTGCCATGGCATTCCATTCCACACCGTGCCTATTGAGCAGACTGACAGCATCCATGACCTTGCGGAAGGTTGGCTTCCCGTTCCTTGTTCGTCTGTATCGGTCATGAAACGCTTCGGGACCGTCGATGGAAAGTCCCACCAGCCAGTTGTTCCTCCTGAAGAAATCACACCACTCATCCGTGAGTAGTGTGCCGTTTGTCTGGATACAATTATCTATCAGATGTCCACGGGCATATCTCCGCTGCAGTTCAATCGCCTTCTGATAGAATGATATGGGACGGAGCAAAGCCTCACCACCATGCCATGTGAACAACACTTCGCGTTGTGTCTGCGCCTCGATATACTGACGGGTGAATCGCTCGAGAAGTTCCTCGCTCATCAGATGCCGACGGGAGTTGCCATAAAGCTTCTCCTTCTCCAGATAATAACAGTATTCGCATGCCAGATTGCACTGGGCACCGGCAGGCTTCAGCATGACATAAAGCGGATGCGCGAAAGGCTGGGCGATGGAACCGTTGTTCATTTATACTTCTTGATGAGTCGTCCGATAGCTTTATCGAGAGATTCCGACGGTTCGATAATGTTATAGTCTTTCCAGAAATCAGGGTCTTTGAAGAAATCGACTTTATCATAGAAGGCATCACGGGAGTCGAAAGTGACTCTGCCACGAATGGGCTGCACATTCTCACGTTCCATATCTGTGACCACCATCTCGCAGCATGCCGTGAAGGCTGTCTTGAAAAGGCGTCGCTTCCAGTCACAATTGAACCGGAAAGTGTTGCGGATATAGCTGATACTCGTGAGGCCGTTCTCATATTTATAGTCAATCGTACATGAAAGCTCCCTCGGTCTGAACCGCACGCCCGCTGGTTTCCTCACCAGCATACTATTGGTTGCCTTATCCTGGTCACTCATATCAAGCTCCAGCTCGGCACGGGTAAACGCCAGCGTCTCACGGTCGATGTAAAACTTACCATAATACAGGGCGTATGGCTGGGGTATCTTCGGAGAGATAGAAACGACAAATTGCTGACGGTCATTGATGGTTGCCGGAAATTCCATCGTGAAGTTGTATTTCGAGAGTTCTTCGGCATTCAACAGCAATTCAGTGTTCTTGACAACATCAAGGAAGACTGGAAGCACAGGACCGCCATTGACCTTGATTCCCAGCGTGTCGCTCTGCTTGGGACTGAGCAGCCGACGCCCTTTCCTGATGGCAACCTTGTCGCGGCCAATGTTATACTTATAGGATGTCTTGTACATGTCGAGAACACCTTCGGCAATATAGATGTGATGCTGCCGCTTCATTGCCGTCTCCCGATAGAAGCAGTTGTAAAGTATGGGTTGTTTGCTGTAATTGTCTGGAATCTTCCTGATAGCGGTGAACATCAGCTCTTCGGGATCGTTGGTCCATACCACCACCTCTTTTAATTGGATGGCAGCAGGAGTAAGCATGATTTTCATCACATCATTGTTACGTTCCGAAACTTTGATGCGCTTTGTCTTATAGCCAAGATGGGAGATTTGAAGGTCAGCGGGCATGACATCCGTCTTCAGAATGAAGAAACCGTCCTCATTGGTGACGACCGACACATTTGCCTTGCTCCCCGACACATTCACCTGTGCTAAGGCCTCATGTGTCTTTTCATCATAAACAGTTCCGCTAAACACATATTTCTGTGCTGGCAACAGTTGGAAGGAAAGGGTCATTAAGATAATAAGAATACACTGTCTCATACAATCTCCTTTCTCTTTTATATTTGCTACAAATATAAATAAAATAATTCTTTTAACTTGTTTCCGTTTGCATTATTAGACATTATTAACGCATTATTCCCCTCACTTTCCTCCCGAGAGTGTCCCTCCTCATATTAATATTTCTTAATTCTTGTCTTATTATCCTGTTGAAAGCATGGGGCATTAAGTATTAAACACTATCTTTGCATAGTAAATTGGGATTTAAATAACCTAAAAAAATAATTTAAAACATGGCAATTCCTGTTGTATTTTGGCTTGTACCTATAGCATCAATATGTGCTTTGGGTATGGCGTGGTTTTTCTTTAAAAGTATGATTCAGGCTGATGAGGGTACTCCTCGGATGCGTGAAATCGCTAAGTATGTGCGTGACGGAGCTATGGCTTATCTGAAGCAGCAGTACAAAGTGGTGCTGTATGTGTTTATCGCATTGGCAGCACTCTTCTCTTTCATGGCATACGTGCTTCATGTTCAAAACCCATGGGTGCCTTTCGCATTCCTCACGGGTGGTTTCTTCTCAGGTCTGGCTGGCTTCTTCGGAATGAAGACCGCTACTTATGCTTCTGGCCGTACGGCTAATGCTGCTCGCAAGAGTCTTGACGCAGGTTTGAAAATCGCCTTCCGTTCTGGTGCGGTGATGGGATTGACCGTTGTCGGTCTTGGCTTGCTTGACATTGCCATCTGGTTTATCGTATTGAATGGTCTTACTGACGAGAGTCTCATTGCCATTACTACCACGATGCTGACCTTTGGTATGGGTGCTTCTACACAGGCATTGTTTGCCCGTGTCGGTGGTGGTATCTACACGAAGGCTGCCGACGTTGGTGCTGACATCGTAGGTAAGGTGGAAGCTGACATTCCTGAAGACGACCCGCGTAATCCTGCTACCATTGCAGATAATGTGGGTGACAATGTGGGAGACGTTGCCGGTATGGGTGCCGACCTTTATGAGAGTTATTGCGGTTCTATTCTTTCAACCGCTGCTTTGGGTGCTGCTGCCTTTGTCGGTGCAGGTGAAACGCAACTGAAAGCCGTTATTGCCCCAATGCTTATCGCAGCCGTTGGCGT
>CACWNV010000059.1 GCA_902762325.1 uncultured Prevotellaceae bacterium
TGCTCGTAAATGGTTTGAGAATCTGAATATCATCTTCCCCAATACACATAGAACAGATTTCCCATTCCGAGTTGTGAACGACACCCAGTTCAGAACTGTAATGCGCGAACTGCTAAATTATTTTGGAACAGGTATCTCAGACCTTCGTCGCGTAGAGTCTAAACCTGAAGAATTGGGCATTCCCGACGAAATCCGTCAAAAGATTGAGGAAAGTCTTGAAGGCAAAGGCTCCGAAACAGGTGTGGTGATTCACAATGAGAACCGCTTCATCTTTGCAGAAAAAGATAAGTCGAAGAATCTGAAGTGGCATGAGCTGAAAACCATCCACAAGAAGGAAGACAGCAACTCAGACTATATATTCGAAATGTTCGAAGAATCTGATGGAACGTCACGTTTGTTCGACTTCATTCCAATGCTTATAGATATGCGTGCAAATGATGCGGTCTATGTGATTGACGAGGTCGATAGGAGTTTGCATCCAATGTTGACATTGAAATTATTGGAGATGTACAACAGCCTGCTTAAAAGCGATTCGCAAATGCAGCTAATATGCACTACACACGAGTCCAATCTTCTTTCTACCGCCCCTATCCGTCAGGATGAAGTCTGGTTTGTAGAAAAAGACAAGAAAGGAGAAAGCCATTTGTCTTCACTCTGCGAGTATAAGCCGAGGGAAAATGTGCAGAAAGGTTATCTGAATGGTCGCTATGGAGCGATTCCGTTCTTTGGCGAACTGAATAATATTCATTGGGACGATGCGAAGTAGGAATAGTTTGATGCGTGAACGTCGCGAAGCATTTCGAGACGCCCGCCTGATAGTCATAGCCTCTGAGGGCAAAGACACCGAGCGGATATATTTTAAAGCGTTAGCAAAGGAATATACCAACCCTCGCGTGCACGTGCATATATTAGAAAGGAGTGAGGACGAACAGAACAACTCCAGTCCAGAACATGTATTAAAACAACTCTATGACTACAAAAGCCAATATGAGTTAGAGGCGGATGACGAACTCTGGTTGGTAGTAGACAAAGATCACTGGACAGAGGCTATGTTGTCTCGTGTAGCCACGGAATGTTCGCAGGAAGTTTCCATGCATATGGCTTTAAGTAATCCTTGTTTCGAACTATGGCTTTTATTGCATATGGAAGATGCTGCATCGCTGCCACCCGAAGAAGCGAAACAGTGGATGGAGAATCGCCGAAAGTCTAAAAATACCGACCCATATTTGAAGGTGCGGTTGCGTCAGAAGATGGGTTCTTATCATGAGTCATCCTACGATGCACTAGCTTTGATAGCTCATGTAGAGGATGCTATAGAGCGGGCAAGGGCATTGGACAAGAATCCTTCTGATCGTTGGCCGCAAACACTCGGAACACGTGTTTACATATTGGCAGAGAGTGTAATGAACAGAAGTTAACACACCAGTATTTCAATTCTTTAAACAGTATTTGTAAAAACTTTTCATCCAAATTCTACAATATACGTTTTCCCCCTCATTAAACGATAATATCGAACAGTAATGAACTTGACATTACTTTTTTAGATAAAATTTGTAGATGTGTTGAAAGATCAAATAAAAGGTAATATAAAGTATTTATGATGGCACCTTTCTTCAATGTTGTAGTTCATCGTGAGAATGGGAATAGAGACTTGAACGGACTATGCGCTGGCTTTGAAATGAAGAGTTGGCGTAAGGAACAATTGGTCAATCATTTGATGGACTATATACCAGAGTTCGCTTTGACTTATTCTGAACTTGAGTCAATCGACGCGAGAGACATAAGACGAATGTTGAGGAATGCTGCAACCGCAATATATAATTCAGAGAAATATCAGAATAGAGGGGAATTTGGTGAGTTGCTTCTCCACGCTGTAATTAGAGAACTTTATAACACTTTGCCTGCAATAAGCAAGATATATTATAAAGATGGTCCAAATGATACGGTTAAGGGCTTTGATGCTGTTCATGTTGTATGCCATGATGATACACTTGAGCTTTGGTTAGGTGAAGTTAAATTTTATACTGACATCAATAAAGCAATTAATGATGTGGTTTCTGAAATCCTTGACCATATCAAGAGCGACTATTTGAGGAACGAATTCATAGCAATTAAAAATAAGATAGATGGAAAATGGCCTCATGCTGAAAGGTTAAAGATGCTGCTAGACCCTAATACTTCTCTTGATACGGTGTTTGACAAGGCATGTATACCCGTTTTGTTGACATACGACTCGACTGTGATTGCAAAATATGATAGTAGCGGCATGAAATATTTAGCAGAAATCACAGATGAGTTTAACAAACTTTACGAGAGATTTATAGAGAAAATTTCCGATAAGGTACCGCTTACAGTTCATCTCTTCTTATTGCCGTTGAAGACCAAGGCGGATCTTGTGTCATGTTTTGATGAACGACTAAAGCAATTGCAACGCATATGAGTGATAGAATAAGTGAAATAAGAAGGATACTTAGAAAACCTTTAGATTCAGGCATAAACAAATTTGCTTTACTGAAGGATGTTGCAGAACTTGTGTCAACAGGACATCCCTTGGCTCAAGATTTCGTTCTGCGCGTGTTTGCACGAAAGCATGAGTTTAATGACTTTCATGATATTGTGATTGAACTAGTAAAGCAGGTTGGTCTATATCCTTATCTGAAAGATGAGGAATTGTCACTTCGGGATTTGTTAGCTCTCGAAATGCATAGAGTTGAGGGAATGAACGAAGTGGTGTTCCACAGTAGTCAGGCTGCAGTATATAATCATTTGATGGATGGCAAGAATGTGATTCTTAGCGCACCAACTAGTTATGGCAAGAGTCTTATCATAGATTCCGTGATAGCCTCAGATAGGTATAATAACATTGTGATTATCGTTCCTTCAATAGCCCTTATAGATGAAACTCGAAAACGACTATCTGCTTTCAAAGGGCAGTATAAAATTGTAACATATCCATATCAGAAGTTAGCTGAAAGGAATGTGTTAGTTTTGACACAAGAGCGTGCCGTGGAGGTTATTGAACAAGTGAAAGTTGATTTTTTTGTAATAGATGAATTTTATAAAATTGGCTCTAGAACGGATGGTGATGAACGGTATAGAATTTTGAATCAGGTGTTCTATAAGTTGGTAAAAACTGGTGCACAGTTTTACCTGCTAGGACCAAATATCGAGAATGTTAAGACAGGCTCTTTAGAAAACATTCAATTCGAATTCATTAAAACGGATTTCAAAACGGTGGTATCAGAGCGGCACCAAGTTACTATACATTCTGACGAGGAACGCATTGAGAAACTTGTAGATATTCTTAACAATACAGATCAGCCAACCTTAGTTTACTGTCAGTCGCCATCCAGTGCAAACAGACTTGCTACGCAGCTTTTGGAATATGAATTATATGGTAAAATTGAACAAAATGCAGCGTTAGTGTCATGGATACGGGATAATTACCATCCAGAGTGGATATTAGCCAAGGCTATTGAACACGGAATTGGAATACATCATGGGAAGAATCCAAGAGCGTTGTCTCAACAGTGTGTAAAGTTGTTTAATGAGAGATTATTGAGATGTCTCATTTGTACTTCCACACTCATTGAAGGTGTGAATACGAAGGCTAAGAATGTAGTTATCTACGATAATAAGATTTCGACCAGCAAGATAGATTTTTTCACATTTAATAATATTTGTGGTCGCTCTGGCAGAATGTTCTCACACTATATTGGACATGTATTTCTGTTTAAGGAGCCGCCTCAACCAGAATTACCTTTGGTAGATTTTCCGATATTTACTCAAACAGAAGATGTTCCAGATGAAATGCTCATCAATATAGATGAAGCAGATCTTACTGACGGATCCAAGAAAAAGTTAAAGGAATATACGGATCAAAATGTTCTTACACTTAAGACATTGAGGGATAATTCTTATATTAGCCTCTCCAAACAGCTTGCTTTAGCGAGGGCTATTGAAGAACATATAGACAATATTCATAGGATAATGTGTTGGACAAAAATCCCTAACGCTAATCAACTAAGAGCGGTGTGTGCACTCATCTGGAGTTTTTTTGAAGGCGGGAACAAGATGGTTTATGGCGTTAAATCAGGAAAGCAACTGGCATATAGGATTAATTCATATCGAGAGGCTGGAAGCATCAAGCAGTTTATTCGAATGAATCATCAAGAGGGGAAAGACATCAATGATACTATAGAATTGTCGCTTGACATCCAACGACAATGGATAAACTTTAAATTTCCTCGTTATTTACGTAGTCTTAACCAAATAGCCAATGATGTATTTGTGAGACATGGTTATTCTTTGTGCGATTATAGTTTTTATGCCACACTTGTGGAGAGCTATTTCTGTCCTTCATACGTGGTACCGTTTGATGAATATGGATTACCTGTGCAGGTGACAAATGAACTTCGGAAAAGAATTCATTTTTCAGAAAACCTTGATGAGGCTATCCAACAGTTAAAGAGTGTTGACGTGAATTCTTTGGGATTGGAGGAGATTGAGAAGTATTTTGTGATGAATGTACAAATGTATATATAATTTGAGTATGGATGAAATAAAATCTGTATACGAATTTGCCTGGCTCACGACACAGCAGATAGTTGTTACTTCCGATAAAAATGGAAGTAACATTAAAGGTTTTGGGAGCGGATTCTTTTTCCAGTATAGGGATAAGTTGTTTTTTGTAACAGCTGACCACGTAATACATCCTGATGATTTTGAAGAAGGCATGCGATTGGGTAGAGATGACTATGTCTGGGTGCTCAACAATAGGAACAGCTCAACAGAACTGGCCACCATGTTTACACCGATAGGCGGATTGTTCTCGTTTGACCAGATGAATGTTGAGGATGATTTGTCATTTGAAATTCCTGATATGAAAGATATAACATTTGCAATGCTATCGAATTCTTTTAAGTTCCCTTTTCTAACTCATGAGTTAAGAGTTGACGATAGTGTTATCGTAGCGGCTGGTAAAGAGAAATTGATTATCAGTTCTCATTCCATGACAGAGTTGAAAGATACAGATTACTGTTTGATAGAAGGATGTGTACAATGGGATATTAAAGATGGCATCAAGTTATATAGATGCAATGAGATTCATCAGGATTTGACACTAGAAAGTATTGATGTCGATGGATATTATAATCTAAAGTGTTCTAGTCCTGTCAAATATGATGAATGGGCAGGACTGAGTGGAGGGCCTGTGTTTAATGATAAATTCAACCTGATTGGAATGGTAATCAGTGTTAGTGAAGTAAAAGATACAGTTCGTGTTGTTCCGATGAAGAAGATTACAGAATTAATGGATTACGCCATCAGATTTGGAAAGGATATGGAAGAATCAAGTGGGTTTAATCAATGAAATAGATGTGAAGATATTATGGCGCATCATAAAAAGATAAGAATACATGGCCGCTCTGTGAAAAGAAAGAGGCACAGGAGGTCAAAGCGAACCAAAGATAAAATGAAACTCTATTCTCTGAGAAAGAATGTAGCAATGAGCCCTGATACAGAAATTACGAAATTCAGGATTGCAGTAATCGAATCATTATCAGAAGAAGAAATACATACTGGAACAAAATTATACGAAGGAGAACTGAAGCCTTTATGCTATAGCGATGATTCAATTACGACCTCATTTCATACAGCTACGAATATAGTTGAATTCGATAAGGTCATTCATGAAATCATTAACAGCTTGAGTGGCAATGAACTCGTGACTCTTCATATTGAAGCGCATGGATCTGGGGAAAGGGGAATTCTTCTTTCTTCAGGGGAAATCTTGGGGTGGAAAGACTTTATGGATTTGTGTAGGAATCTGAATGAAGTGTTAAATGGACTCTTGATAGTAACCATGTCGATGTGCTATTCATTGCCAATACTTGGTAGCGTAGATCCAACAAAAAGAGCACCATTCAAAGCAATACTGTTGACTAATAGAGATGTAACCGTAGATGAAGTGGAGCGAGGATTTGGCATTTTTTTTCAGAATTATAAGAACATTTTAGATATTTTCCGAGCAACGGGAGCTATTCGTGGCGAAGTGAATAAAGGCGATGAAACAACCAGTCCTTTTCATTTAATGGTTGCAGACACAATATTTGATTTGTTGACTGATCCGGACAGAGATCCTGAAGGCTTTTCACATATAGTTAATGATAATTTTTGTAGATTGAAAGCTTTGAATCCAGAATATACGAAAGAGCGAACAGAGACGGAGATAAGGGCTATGCTTAATGATTTGGCTAAGACAGGAAAAGATTATTTTACTTTTCAGGATGAGATTAAAAAAGGCAATAAGATTTAAGTGACAGAAAGTAAGAATATTCTGTACTCATAAAAAGGACCATAACTAAACATGACACACCAATCAAACAAGCACTTTAACACCTACAAGGAGGGACTGGATCTGGAGGTCCTGCGGCAGTACTGCATGGAGCATGGGGAGAAGAGGACATTCCTGCGGGGCGAGACGCTGGAGGATGTGGGCGAGCCGGCGCAGTGGGTGGCGTTCGTGGAACGGGGATGCTTCAAGTACATGGTGCATAACGACGAGGAGGGCAAGGACTACTGCACGGGCTTCGCCTTCGAGGGCGAGTTCGTGGCCGACTTCCCCTACTGTCTCGACGGCGACGCGTCGGAGGTGACCATTGAGGCGGACATGCCCTGCGAGGTGCGCGTCATCAGCGGCGCGGAGCTCCAGCGCCTCTTCGACACCGACCCGTCGATGGCGAAGATGGACGTGAAGATACTGAAGAACCTGTTCAAGATGGTCTATTGCCGCGACCTCGACCACTACCGCTACACCGCCCGTGGCCGCTACCGTCGGCTGCTCGAACGCTGCCCGCAGGTGGTGCAGATGCTCTCACTGAAAGATATAGCCTCGTTCCTCAAAATCTCACCCATCTATCTGAGCAAGATACGCAAAGAGTTAACCTTCGGGCAAGAATAAGCCCCCATCCTACGTTTTTGGCTCAAAAAACATCAAACTGAGTCAAAATTTCCCCAAATTTCTAAAACTAGTTTTAGAGTTGCATCCTCGGTGACCTGTTTTCGGGCTTCGCCGAGTTGTTTTTTACGTTTTTTTTGTTATTTTGTAGGCTGAAATCATGAACGAGCCTACGCCCGTAGAGCCGGAGCAGTAGGCGCCCGGTAGCGCGGGATTTCACGAATCGGAGGCAGCGGCCCCGTCTGCCGCCTCCGATTTTCGGAATCCGACCCCGACGAGCCGTTCGGCGACCTCGGATTCCTGAAATCCGAATTAGCATGTCGGTCGGCGACCTTCCATCAATCGGAAACAAATAAAACCACCATAGAATTATGAGCAGAAAGAACATCATTACCATCATCCTCGCCCTCGTCGCCGTATGCGGTGGGGCGCAAGAATTGACATGGCAGAAATGCAACGAGAGCCTGCCGGGAGATATTCACATCATACCGGTGCACTGCCACGACAACAACCATCAGGAGAATGCAAGGGCAAGTGTGGAGTTTACGCTTGACAGAGATAACAACACGTTATGGCACTCGGCTTTTTATCCCGAACACAAGAAGGTGACGCCAGAGACGCCTGCAGAACTGGTGTATGAGTTTGAGGACGTGGAGCGGATTGACCGCATAGTGTATGTCCCACGTCAAGACGGCTCGCCCAATGGTTATGTAACAGAAGCGGAAGTGCTGGTGAAGACCGCTACAGATACGGATTTCCGTCTCGCTGGCCGCTACACATGGAAGAGCGACATGGAGCCGAAGACAGTCCGCTTCGAAGGGGGGCTCCACAGGCCGACAGCCATCATGTTCCGTGTACTGCACGGCATGGGCGATTTGGGTTCATGCGCTGAAATGCGCTTCCTTCGCGACGGGGAGAGCCTGAAGGGCTGCCCGCTATTTGCCGACGACCTCTATACAGCCCTGAAACCCGACGTGACCGATGAGGACATTGAACGTATGGAAATCCCCATCTATCGTGAGCTGGCCAAAGAACTGAAGAACGGCTCTTATCAAACTGCCTACCGTGTGGCCACGTTTGACTGCTACGACCATCCGCAGTGGCTGGCCAAGGAATGGAGCACTCCCAACAAGTTCTACGACCAATTGCAGGGCGTGACAGGCATCGTCATGGAGCCTGGGAAACATCTTGTCATGGTGAGCGGACTGCCAGACGGAGAGACTGCCGACCTGAAAGTGGTGGCTTGGTATGCTGGGAGAACAGGCAAGAACTTCGATGGTGGCAAGCCCGAAATACTCTCCTACCATCTAAAGAATGGTGCCAACGTCATAGACCACGACAGTTCTTGGCCCGGGCTGGCCTACGTCGCCTACTTCTCTGAGGGAAATGCCGCCGACCTCCCGCCCATCCGCGTCCATTTCGTGGGTGGAACTATCAATGGCTACTTGACGCCCGACATGACCGACGAGCAGATGCACAGGATAACAGCCACAGCACCCTCGCGCTTCATCGATGTGGTGAGCCGCAAGGTTCATGCCGTATGGACTTCGGCGGGAATGCACGATTTCTGCAAGGCCGACGATGGAAAGTCGCCCGGCTACCGTCAGTATATGGGCATCCTCGATTCGCTGATGACTTGGCAGCAACAGCTTGTGGGCATGGAGAAGTACGGACGCACGCCCCGCAATCGCAGCCTGCTGTATGTCAACTTCACATTCGGCAGTCTCTATCAGGACGGGCTGGGTATCAGTGCCCACATAGACTTGGAACGCCCGCTGCTCAACTGCCGCTCGTTGCGTTTCAAAGACTCGGAGACCATCTGGGGACTGGCTCATGAGTGGGGACATCAGCACCAGTTGCAGCCCTACTTCTGTTGGGGCGGCGTGAGCGAGGTGACCAACAACCTGAATGCCTACTATAGCCTGATGCGCATGGGCTACCGTTATAAAGACCTCGAAGAAGGCAAACGCTGGGGACTGGAACACGCTGTGGAGCAATTCATAGACGGAGAGACTGACGACTGCATCTTCCAGCAGAACGAAGCCCACGAGAATGCTTTCGATCAGTTATGTCCTTTCCTAAAGCTTTGCCACTATTTCACGACCGAAGTCAATATGCCCGACTTCCTGCCCGACCTGTACGAAACGCTACGCCACTCTGATGTGACGCCCGACTCCACCAACATCGTGCCATACGTCTTCAATTTCATCCGCAAGGTATCACTGTTGAGCGGCTATAACCTAACTCCCTATTTCGAACGATTCGGTTTCCTCCGTGTCAAGTCTTTCGAACTTGAAGACTACGGCAAACACACCTACGACCTGACGCAAGAACAGCTTGACAGTTTCCGCCGAGAAATGAACGGAATGACAAGGATGAAAAAGCTAAAGCCGATGCCCGACGGCATGGTGGAGCACATCGCGCATCTGCCTTTGTAGTTAATTTCAGAAACAATTATAGAACATGAACAAGAAAACCATCATCACCATCATCCTCACCCTCGTCGCCATGACGGCAGGGGCGCAAAACGTTGACACGAACAACTCAGAGTTAGTGCGTCTGCAACAGCTAGCGGAGGCACGGGCAAAGAACCAGCAGAAGCAGTTATCGCCTTACGACGCGAATAGCAGGGGCATAGCACTAAACCCGATGCTGCCCGACTGCAGGGATGTGTCGAAATTCAAGACGATAGACCAAGCTTCCGTCCGAATCTCGTATGCCTTCAATGCACGGAACGTCGCCGACCCCAAGACTTACGACGATTTGCAACGCCTGGAAATCGGAAACAAATACGTGAAATACTATGGCTTCTACGTGTACGAGGCAGATTCTGTTGCAACAGCGGAACTACAGGCAATGAACAGAATCACTCACAGCAACATGCCCTTCCCCGACGAGGGCGTGGCTATGTCGCAAATCAACGGCAAGCATCAGGGCTGGTCACGCAGTCTCTTCTCCGAAATCCTCAAGGACTTGACCAAGAACGAGCTGACGGAATACTGCCGGATGCCCGAGGCTTTGAGAAGTTATGATCGCTATTACACGGAACCAACACCTAAACAGAACTGGCAAATCGGCAACGAAACCAAGACGATTGTTGGCTATCAGTGCCAGAAAGCGACATGCAGTTTCCGAGGACGCAACTATACGGCGTGGTTTGCCGTCGATATTCCTCTAAGCTATGGACCTTGGAAGTTCTGCGGCCTGCCTGGTCTGATTTTGAAGGTGCAGGACGATGCAAAAGAATATGTCTTCGAGTGCGTGGGCATTGAGCAACAGAAGCGCCCCATCATTCTGCTGGATAACTATAAGACCTACCGCAAGACTACCCGTACGGAACTTGATAAGATGCTGAAACGCATCTGCGAGAACTATTACCAGATAACTGGTATGACCAATGTTATAAACAAACTATTGCGCCCCTATAAACCGATGGAATTGAAATGAAACGCGCCACTGTTATCCTTCTTCTGTTCGTCGTCGGGTTTCTCTCTGCTTTCTCCCAAACCGTGATTAGTGGTGCGGTAAGGGATAAGCAGAAAGAGCCCGTTCCGTTCGTCACCGTGACGGTGCAAGCCAAGGGCGAGAGTTCCATTGCGGGCTTTGCCTCAACCGACGAGGCCGGACGCTACCGCCTCACATTCGACGGGACTGCCGACTCGCTCACCGTCACCGTCCGAGGCATGATGATAGAGACCACGACGCGCACCGTGCCAAACCGTTCCACTACCCTCGACTTCACTGTAGCTGAAAAAGAAAACCAATTGAAAGAAGTAAAGGTGACGGCTACCCCCGTCCGACGAAGCAATGACACATTGACCTACGTCGTGGGTTCGTTTGCTGGACAGAGTGACCGCACCATTGAGGATGTCCTGAAGAAGATGCCTGGCATAGAGATTTCTTCATCGGGCACTATCTCCTACAATGGCAAGGCCATCAACAAATTCTACATCGAAGACCTTGACATGCTGGGCGGACGCTACAACCTTGCCACCCGCAACATCGAGGCAAAGGACGTGGCATCAGTACAGGTCTATGAGAACCACCAGCCCATCAAGGCCGAAAGCATATTCTCCGACCAAGCCGCCATCAACCTTCGACTGAAGGACAGCGCAAAAGGCATCTGGGCAGTTCAGGCTCTGGCGGGTCTCGGCTATAAGCCTGTGCTCTATAATGCCGAACTGACCGCCATGCAGTTTGCCCGAAACCGACAGCACATCAGCACCTACAAAGGAAACAACAGCGGCCACACGGCAGACGAAGAATTGCTGAAACACTATGATTCGGGAGCCGCGCTCCCACAGACAGGAAGCATGTTGTCCGTCACTCAGCCCGGCACTCCGAATGTAGAAAAGAAACGTTATACGGACAATCTGACGAACAGTGTCTCGGCCAACCAACTCGTCAAAGTAAAGGAAACGGAACTGACGGCCAACATCAACTTCTACAACGAGCGACTGGATAGGGAAGGCTATTCGTCCTTCACACAATACCTTCCCGATGCAGTCACGCCTTTAGTCATTGAGGAAACCACGAACAATACCTCGAAGGAGAACAATCTGGACGTGGCGCTTGGTGTGCAAACGAACAAGGAAATGGAGTATCTGCGCAATAGCCTGAACGTGAAATCCTCGTGGAACAAGACCTACACGCATCTTGTTTCTCCTGACGGCGGAAACTATCAGCATCTTGACCAGCCCTATTTTTCCATCAACAACGAGTTGAGCATGATGAAGCGCATCAGTAAGCATCTGTTCCGAGTCCGCTTCGATGTGGCATACAATGACCGCCCGCACGAACTTCGCATCAGCCCCGCCTATTATTTCAGTCCAGACTCCCTGCAATCGCTATCCCAAGAAGTTGTGCAGAAAAACATCACCGCCAACCTGCGTACCTCGTATGGACTGAGTGCTGGCCGCTTCACGCTGAACTATACGCCAAGAATCAGCATTGACCTGCGCAAACTGACCTCTGAATTGACAGGCACAGACCATGCAGACAATTACATTCCAGCAGCTGACAGCATGAAGAACAACCTTTGGTATAACAGTTATCAGATTGGTGTTGATCAGGACTACACTTACAAGAATGGCAACAAAGCGAGGGTCAGGCTGATCATCCCAACTTATCTTTCCATTATCAGCAATAACGACCGTTTAGTCGCCCATACTGTCAACTACAGTCGTTGGATTGTCTGTCCGTCGCTCACTGCTGACTACAGTTTCTCGCCGTCGTTCAAGGCCGTTGCAAACGGATATTATCGAAAGTCATACGGTAACATGAGCGATGCTTACAAAGGATACATCCTCCAATCATACCGCAATCTGCTTCGCAACACCACTGACCGACTGTTTGAAAGCAGTGGCAGCGGCGGACGCATGGGATTGGAATACCGCGATGTCATCCGTATGCTCTTCTTCAATGTCGGAGCCAGTTACCAGCATAGCCGCAAGAATCTTCTTTATGGATACAATTACGACGGTATCGTAGGCACGAAGATTATGCTCGACCAACCAACCAGCACCGACACCTACAGCCTCTTCGCAGGTTCAAGTAAAACGTTGAGCTTCTGGCACACAAAGTTAGAAGCCTCCGCAGGATGGAATCGCGGCAAGAGCGAACTACTGTTGCAAAATGTCATCCAGCCTTTCCGCACGCGAAGCTATTCCGTAGGAGCCACCATCAACACCACTCCATGCCAGTACTTCAACATCGCCTACAGTTTTGCATGGATGAAAAATGAACAATGGATAGCAAATGGTGACGAGTCACTGCCCGATTTGCTCACCCATTCCCACAACAGCAAGCTTTGGATATTCCCCACTGAGAAACTGAGCATCAACCTCAACGTAGATTATCAGCACTACAGCGAAACCTCTGCCCCCAACATCGTTTTTGCCGACGCTCTGATACGCTATGCTTGCAAGACAACCGACTGGGAACTGGAATACAACAACCTCTTCAATGCCAAGCGTTACGTCTCTACCGTTAATTCAGGCATGAGCACGAGCATCAACAGTTGCAGTCTGCGTCCCCTAAGTATATTGCTAAAAGTCAGATTCAAGATAAAATGAAAACACGTTGTTTCTATGATGTGTCCTTCCCGCTCGCCTGTTCGCGACGGGCGGCGGGGAGGACTTTTTCAACAGCATCGATGAATATCAAACCATGCACACTTAAATCTTCGTCGAAATGACGTGACGGGACTGCTCATTACAGGATGGTATTCTTAATGTTAATGCTATTGAATCCAATGGAAGTATACATAGAAAGCAATCTCCATCACAATTGTTATGATTGATAGAAGGGATAATGAGCCAACGACGTAGAACAGTTTCGTAGAAATCCATACGCCCTCGTTATTCTTCACAATATCTGTGAGTCGTTGGCTATGCTTCTGCCAACTCTCTTCCTGCTGTTTGTATTGGTCAGCAAGCATCTGTTTCTCCTGTTCCATCCATTGGTTATGGAGTTCTTGCATCTTCTGCCAGTCAGCCTCAGACACATTCACCGTTACTTTCAACTTTGTGGGTGCATCTTCCATAACTTGGTCGATGCGCTCATTTATGGAATCAACCTTTTTGCTGATGGTATTCACGGCTGCACCAAGCACTCCTTCTTCACGCCGTGCGAGGCGTTCTTTCCGCCATCTGCTTTCAGTGTGAATTTCTTCATCATTTATCATTTGTCATTTATCATTTAGCGCAGCGTA
>CACWNV010000060.1 GCA_902762325.1 uncultured Prevotellaceae bacterium
GAAAACTGTTCCCTAAGATTATTTTAAATGATTTACGATTATTTCCCATCAAAGAAATTCCTTTAGAATCCCAGCAACCTTTCATCACTCTTGCCGACACGATGCTCACCCTTAACAAAGAATTGCAATCGAAGCGCAGCCGTTTCCTTCGCCGCTTGTCCGAGAATGTGGAGGGCGTGAAGATAACGTCTGCCCTTCAGACATTCGACCAGCTGGACTTCAAGGCATTCGTGGCAGAGTTGAAGAAGCAGAAGATAAAACTCTCGCTCACGCAACAAGACGAGTGGGAAGACTATTTCAACCAATATGCCGATGCCTGCCAGCAGCTGAAAACGCAGATTGCCGCCACCGATGGCGAGATAGACCGCCGCGTCTATGAACTCTACGGCCTGACGGAAGAAGAAATCAGTATCGTTGAAGGAATGAATTAGGATGATTCTGAAAGAGAAGGGTGAGACTTGGTTTCATCAATGA
Source organism: uncultured Prevotellaceae bacterium (assembly GCA_902762325.1). Lineage (GTDB taxonomy): Bacteria > Bacteroidota > Bacteroidia > Bacteroidales > Bacteroidaceae > Prevotella. The sequence continues at coordinate 475 of CACWNV010000060.1, forward strand.
GATACACAAAGATTGCCCCCCGAAAGTTTTCTTACTCTCGGGGGGCATTTCTTAATCATCCTCTTAAAGTCGGGATTAGTTATTTGTAGTAACGCTTTTCACGTAACACCACTTTCTTTCCGCGATGGATGTACACACCCTGTTTGTTGGGTTTCCTGCCAATCTTATAGCCCTGAAGCGTGTACCATTCGGTATCGTCATCGTCATTGTCGATGGTACGAATGCCGGTGGTGTTCAGGTCTAATACGTATGGCTCATCCAGCGAACCGATGAAGGCGTCGCTGACGAACGGGCGCACATTCTTGATGACATACTCATCACCGTCGATGTATATGTACAAGTCGACATAATTGTCTGCATCCATCTCTGCGGAACCCATGATGGTGAGGAAGTAGTATCCATTGTTGCAGAACACAGCACCACGACACTCGTCACCTATGAAGGTTCCGACCTCTGCGTCGGTCACACGTTCTCCGTCTTTCTCTACCACGGCGGTGATGGTCATGTTGTCAGGGTAGAGGTGCGAGTCAACTACGTTGTAGTGGTGTGTTCGAACATTCTCGTCAATCCGAGCCATCTTGGCAGGTGCTGCCAAAGAAGAATTGGTGCCGAGCAGTGGATAGTGGAACGTCTTGGCAGAAGATGCCTTTGAGAAGTAAATGTATCCTTCGCCCGGAACGATACTCTTCAGCGTACCTTCCCAGATGCCGTTACCTCTATATTCGGCTTGTGCCGTACGGTTCTTGATACGGTCGCCCTTCTCAGGTGCGAGGTCGGCGAATGCGTCTTCAAGTGACATGACCTTATTCGACAACGTACCAATCCAGTTGTAGTTCGGATAGATGGTCTGTGCATTGTCGAGCACATTGATGATAGAGCCGTACACATTGAAGTTGCAGTCGTTAGTCAATTGAACCTTGTACATGTTGCCTGGAACGATTTCCTGTAATGAACCGATAATCTCACTACCGTCGGACCTTGCGGAAGCATATTGCGTCTTTCCCTTGACGTTCTGGAACTTCTTCAAGTCAGACTTGTTCTTCGGCAATACGTCGCCGATAAGACTTGACGAGGGATTGACGTATATAGACATCCACGACCATCCGCGAGGCAACGAGAACGGCTCTTGTATGTCGTCGGTAGAGCGTAGTATCACAGGATTGTCGTATGAGCCGATGCTGGCATCAGGAATATACTTGAACGACTTGCCTGTAGAGCCGTCGGGCATGGTGATGTCTACCACAGGATAGATGTTGCCCGTAGAGGCATCATACATCTTCAAGGTCAGCTCTTGTTGTCCGCTGCTGATATCCGTAGCCGAAGCACCATAGACAATCATGTCCACATAATATGCATCACGCGACTTGACGTATCTTGGGTAGGCAACGCCACGGCAGAGTCCCATGTCATCGAAAGCGGCAATCTTGGTGTCGGTGTTTTCGCTTATCTTGTCGCCGATGTATACCTGGCCGGTCATCATCATGTTGCTCTCATACAAATTCTTATCCACATTCCAATTAGGTTCATCGCCCTGGACGGTGAGGTTGACCTGAAGCACACGGCGGATTCCCAGACGGTCGGTCACGTAGATGTATTCCGTGTATTTGCCAATAGGAACGATAGCATCAATATGGAATTTGAGATACTTATAGTCAGAATCGATGGTTCCCACGGGCTCTTCCACGGTCATCCAACTTGGCATTCCAGTAATCTCATAGGTCTGCGGCATACCAGTCATGTTATAGATTGGTGCCACAAACTCGAGCTCCTGATCCCAGTACTTAGTGAGGGAAACGGAAGGATTGAGAAGGGTGTTGTCCCAACTAACGCTGGCGAAGTTGGTATGGAACATCCACATGACCGGTTCTGAAAAGTTGCCGTGCTCGTCCTTGATGTCTTTAACCGTGACAACAAAGTCGTTGTTGTCCATGAGAGGCAATGAACTGTCTTTGAATGTGAAGTAGATCTCATCGGCAGAAGTAGTGAAGTCGTAATCCGCATCTGCCAAAGGAATCTTCGAAGAACCAGGTTTCAATGCAGGGGCATTGTTGCTCATTTCAGGTTGATTCTCTATCTTCAGCATTGATTCTTTCTCACCGAAGTTCTTAGCCGAGAATGTTGATGTCACAGTCCCATCTTCACGGCTGATATCTTCCATCGGGAAGTAGCCAACCAATCCGGAATAGCCTTCGTTCATGCGTTCGTACATACGCTCACGGATGAGCTTTCCGTCAAGTGCGGCACTCCAGATGCGAATGTCGTCAACGTCACCCTTGAAGCGATTGCGCTCTACACCGCCAGCCAACTCGCCGCCAACGACGAGGTAGTGTGAACTAAAGCCAGGAACGATAGTCTCTGGTAGGACTTTCACTGCTTCACCGTCGATATAGACGATAGCACTGGTTCCGCGACGTACATTGAAGGCAAGATGATGCCAGTTGCCATCCAAGTAGTTGTTCTCGCTCAGCACCGTCTCGCTCCTTACTTGCATTTGCTCCGTATTATTGTCGGTCGTGGTATATTCTTCCAGTTTCATTTTCAGTACGCCATTCTCGAAGCCGAAGACAGATTCCGTTTCAGTGGTTATATGCCTTGGTATCTTTTCACCTTCGGGAGATACAACTACTTCATATTTGACAGCTGAGCCGTTCATGGCAGACATCAGTACGGCATTGCTATCATTGTCTTTTTCAATGCCACGGAACCACATCTCGTAAGCAAAGTTGTCGTTCCTGCCTGGATTGAAGGTGGCAATGTCTATCTTCAGCGGACTGCCTTCCTTGCCAGACAGGTTGGCAGCGAGATTCTCGTTGTTAATATACCAGCTCTCTGAAGGCATGTACATGTGGCGTGAACGTGCCACATCAGTAATCTTTGTGCCGTGTCCTTCCGCCATGTTCCAGTAACCGACGAGGCCTGGGGTGTATGAAGCTCTCGCCATCGTGCGGGTCTCGTAGAGTTGAGCGGCGGTTATGTCGGAGTTCCAGATGGAAAGCTCTGCAATCATTCCCTGCATGCCGTCGCCACCGATGCCCAGCTTTCCATGGCCGCTGAGGTCTTTGGCAGCAACATTCTTTCCGACGTAGGTTGGCTCCTTGTCTCCAACCGTGGCATAGAGCATGGTGATTCTGTTCTGGTCGTCAGGAGAAGTCTTGCGCTTGTAGTTCAAAGCCATGTACATCCATTTCTTGGCAGGTAGTTGCACGTTTGTATCATAGACATCGTTTTCGCCGCCTACTCGTGCTCTCAGCATACCGTTGTCGTGAGTAGACAAAGCCAGCAGGTTGTTATCCGTACCAACGCTAATGATGGTGCCGTCGCCTTGGCGATAGAACCACATGTCGAAGGCATAGTCGGTGTTGCTCAGGTCGTAAAGTGCTTCCGTCTCTATGCGATTTCCATTGAGTTGGACGGCTACGTCAGGATAGACGTTCTGACCGAAGACAACATTGTTCATGCCACCCTCGATAGTGATGTTTCCCATCTTGCTTAGTGCGTTGCCATTGAGTTGCTCATTGAAGCGCAAGTGCATATTGTTTCGGTTCAAGTAGTTAAGTTGGCCATTCTCGGGACTTATCATACCGAGTATCTTAGGACCGTGCGTATCTTGCGTGACCTCGATGATGTTGCTCTCATACGTAACATCCTTAGGACCATACTTGCCGAAAGTCTGTGCCTGTAGTTCATATATACCGTCATCAGGGAACTTCACATTTTCTGTGTGGACACTTCCTTCAAACATTGGAAGATAACCTAATGAGATAAGAGATTCTTTCGTTGCCCATTGCTTGTGAAGAGTCCATGTATCTACACCCTTGCGGCGATAACGCAAGCGAACGCCTTCGAGTCCTCCGTCCTGGCGGTCGATGTTTTCCATGATGGCAATAATACCGCCATAGCGATCATAGTCTTCCTTGTTAAGTACCGTGTGATTGACGGCAAGGTCGATGCGTGCCGATGCCGGTACAAATTGCACATGCAATGTGACAGGGTCGCTCGAGATGCTAGCATCTTTTTCGGATTTTAGTACGAGTTGGATGTCTCTGTAATCCGTGATGCTTCGGTCGCTCTGCTTGACAAAGAGCAGTTTCGTGATTTCTTCTCCTCCAGCCAACTTGATGGCACGTCCAGTTTTTCCGTTGCTCAGAGGTGTACCGTCCATAAAGAGCTGTGCACCATCGGGGTTGCTTTTGTCCTTCACCGCCAGGATGTAAGAACAGGCAGTGTTAGTCTCACTGGCATTATGTAGTTTCAAGGTAAACCTTGCCTCACCGCCAGTAGGGATATTTGACTGCTCTGCCGCACCTTCAACACTTAGTTCTGGGAGCTCCACGTGCATGGTGGCTTCATTCAGTTTTGTGCCTTTGTTGTAGTATTCGGTCTCGGTACCTCCCTCATAGGGATTCACGGTCTGACCGCCACGAGTGCGGAAGATGGGTCCCCATTTGTTCGGTGATTTGTAAACATCAACAGAGAGTGCTGAACGGGTATCACTATCGCTCAACGTCCATGATACGGTCGTTGTATTACCCGATGTCGTGTCTTTGTCTGTTTCTGAACTGGAATTGTCAGCGAACTTCATAATAAAATAGTCGCCGGCATTATTAAACAGGACACCTAACTTTGTTTCGTTACTCCAATTAAGGTATGTAGAGTTCTTCGTGCCAGAAGAATGTGTATGTTCCTCCTTACTGGTCCTGCTAAGAGTATTACCACCACTGATCGAGTAGTTACTATCCAACGTGTTGTCATCGAAGGCCTTCAACTTGTCTTCCTCGTTGGAGCCGATGGCATTCTCCCATGCAATAATCTGGTTGATAGCATGTTCCACCTCATCCATGGAACGCTCCTCCGTACCGTCTACAACACGGTAGCTGGGCCATTGGTTGCGCTCTTTATATCTATTACCCCAGAATGGGTCACCATTTGCCTTACCGTATTCAGGGTCTTCAGGTTTGTAGCTGGTATAATACCTCACTTCGCCAGGTACCTTCTTCACCTCTTTGTTATTATCATCCCAGTGGTTGCCGTTCACATGAATCAGCCGGTCGCGAATCAAAGCCTTCCAGTTAGGAATCAGAATGTCTTCAATATATGCCTGCGTGAATGTGAATTGTGTCTTGAACGACTCACTGACACCGATACCATCTTTCTGTTGAATCTTATAGGAACCGTCGTCCTGCTCGTATATGTTCAGCATATTTGCCTTACTGAAGATATAGTTGGTAGAGTGACCAATGTAAGTGTCTCCTGATTCAGGGCGGAAGTCACCATGCTTTACACTATAAGGGATAGAGCTTGGTGTGGACACTTTTTCAGTAAATGTATAGGCATCTTTGTCGGTTGAGTAATCAGAGTCTTTATGGCCCCTGGTTTTGAGAACGGTGTGGTTGGCCACAATATGCCACTTAGATTTTGTCATGATGATAGGTCCCAAAAATCCAACTCCACTTTCCATCTCGAATGTTGGAGCAAGACTGACATATCCTCCACGGCCAAAACTATGTTCAGTCACATCTATTGACGTTTTCGATGTGGAGCTGAGTGTTGTTTCCTCTAAGGATGCTACAGATGTAGAACCAGCCGGTCGACGGATGATATACTCCACTTTGTCGACACCATCAGTCATAAAGTTCGAACCTGTGGGCAGACAACCTAAGATAATCAGGTCGAGTGCTTCAGACTGGGAGTTGGGAGCCTGCCACATCGTGGTGCGCCCGTCAACCATTACACCGATGCTCATATTCCTGATAAAGCCCTCACCGAAATAGGGCCATCCGCCTACAAACTGGTAGTTGACATGTCCTATAGAGTCAGGGATAATCTGTATGTTGGGAGTTTCAATGTCAGTACCAGGTGCTACTTCCTTGCCATTGACGATGACTTTCTCTGCAGAAACTGAAGTAAGCATGCTGGCATCGTTGAGGATAGATACTATGGCATCGCCCGGTATCTCCTTGTATTCTTTTCCGTCATCCAGGTTTTTATAAACCTCCTCCACGTTGATGTCAAAACTATAGCGCTCGTTTTGTCGGAAAATCGGATGACCAAACTTGTATTTATACCCCGTGTTCGTATATTCCACCACCTCTATGGTGTCACTTTCCAACGACAAGGTTTGAACAGGTACTTTCATCTCTCCGAAGGCTCCGTTCTCCATGCCTTCCTGTACTACCGTAATAGTCGGTAAAGTCCGATGCTGGCGGAGCATCTTTGCGCTGTACTTGTACCTCTGCATGACACCATCTATCTCTATGGAGTCGCATTGAAGTTTATCATCAGCAGCTACCGTCGCATCAATTATAGGCAGGTTCTGGGCAAAGACAGGCTCGTTGTCGTAGTTAGTACCTCCTTTAAATAAGATACTTTCCACCTTATATTTCAACGGTGGAAGCAAAGCGGAGAACTCTCCGTTCCTTTCATCAGTGGTGATATAAATATAATTGGTTTCATGATCACCTCCGGCACGATATGCCGTGCTTTGAATGTTTTCGGAAGCACTCTGCACGGGAATGTCCTTCGTACCGTATGATCCCATATCATGGTCGTCGACGATGTAGTTGAACGAGCAATTCGACTCCTTACCCAAACTGAGCTTGATAGTCGCCTTGCCCAATCGGTTCACGCTTCTGTTAAAGCCTAACGGCTCTGCCATATCGCTAAAGCCGCCATTGATACGCCCGGTGACATTGACCAGCGTTGAGTCGGTAAAGTTGACGGTCTCTGCACGTTTGAAGTCGTATTTAGAACCATCAGCAGGGAAGGAGTTCAGACGGTGGCCGTCGAGGTAAGCCTCGATGATGTGCTCACCAATGGGGACGGAAATCTCATACTCTCCGTTAGCATCAGTCTTCACCATCTGGTCTTTTACCTGAACAGGGTTGCCGTCAATCTTAAACTGGATACTGTCGGCTGGGATATTCGTGTTCAGATAAGTCACCTTACCACGGACGGGGAACGATGAAACATCGGTGAATTCGAAGTTGTTGAGCGTTAACGAACCGTTTCCAATGAAGCCGTTGCGAGTGGTGGGGGAGAATTCATGAATGCCACGAGTAGGAATGACGGTATAGGTAGAACCGCTTCCTACAAACGGAATACCACGGAGGATATATTCACCATTACTGTTAGTCACCGTGTAGCGTGAAAGTTGGTTGTCAACAGGGATCATCGTCGATACGCTGATGTTATTTCCCACGGTAGCATGACGGCCGTTTGGCAGGTCGTCAGCATAAGAAGCATCAAACACATAGCGTTCCAGACCTTCATCCATCGGCCAGTAGAGAGCGAGCCCCGACTCACGTCCGTTCAGAATTCGGTCTGCATAGCCTTTTTGTTCCTTATCCGTAAGTATGTGATTCCATACACGTACCTCGGTAATTTCTCCACGGAAAGCCTCGTCGTTCTCAATATTCTTAGTACCGCCTACAGAGAAGGAATTTAGTATCTTCTGTGATTCGGTGACACTTTCTACTGACGTGTTCGGAAAATAACCTGAATCATGTCCTGATTCTTTAGCTCTCTTATAAGTAGCCATGAGCGAAGCGCTGTTGGAATTCTCCGTCACATAGAGACAATTGTTCCCATTGATGGTAATCTGTTGGAAATTCTCTGGTAAATTACTGTTCGACATAGAATAATTCTTTGTCGATAACAGTTGTTGTGATGAGATGGTCGATTTGTTGTCATCTATTGAAACGGTTTGTGTGTTCCCGTCGTTTTGCAATGTTATCAGCGAATAGACATTGGCGGGAACAGTTAGTCCTGCGTCATACCACATGCCTTGCCATGACACGTTTTTAACTGAAATCTCTTCAGGTAGCGGGAATTTTGCAAAGAACCAATCGCAATAGTACATCTCTGAACCATATTTGTCTGCAATCCATTCACCTTTATTTCCGATTTTGCCACCACCTAATTCAGCCTCGAACTGTTCTTTAATTTCCTCCCGCTTACTATTTACACTTTCTTCCGTGGTGTAAATGTAACTGTCGTATGGTTCATAATAGTAGGCAGGTTCTCCCTTTTCCTTTGCTATTACATCAATGATCGTACTTTTTGCTTTCCAATACTCTGTGAAAACATTTTTCGATACCGTTGCTTCTGTGAATCTCTCAACAATGAGCTTATAGCCATCGCCTTGTCTGCTACCCACGCGCAAACGTCCGATATTGGGTATTTCTGCAATGACGGCTCCTTCATTGAGGTCTGCGCCTGGGCGGACAAACATCTGTACGGTATAGTCTTTATCAGCACCGAATACTTTTTCAATAGCAGTGCTGTCCGCATCCCATGTGATACCTGTAGATGCACCGTCAACATGTAAGGCGTAGCCTTTCACGGAGTTGTCGTCTCCTGTGTCTGAAGCGCGTAGCGTGATACGTACATCCTCTACGGCTGTACCTGTACCGAAGGTGACACGTCCTGAAATGACACCACGAGCTTGGCAGAATCCTGCATCGGTAAGGCTATTCTGTAATACATTGCCACTATATGCCTCTATCTTATACTCGTAATAATAGCCTGGTTGGACGGTGTTGTCTTCATAGGTGTAGCGAGTGGCTGTTCCCGTCGTGGTGTTGATCTTGATGAAATCACCATTGCTACCGATATAGCGTCGGGAAATATCGTAGGTGGTGTTATCGGTACCCACCTGCTTGGTAGTCCACGTCAGACGTACGGTGTTGTCATGAACACCTTTCGTTGCCTCAAAGGTCTTCACCATAGAACCAGAGATAAGACCTGCATAAATGGGCTCACTCTCGAAGATTGAATTGCCGTTGTTAAGTGACAGGCGAATCATATATTGATAGCGGACACCTGCATTGGGAAGATCCATGTCTTCGAAGGAGAGGACAGCGTTGGCTTTTGGTTCAGCATCACCCGTTACATTACCATTCTCTGCCCATTCTGAAGCATCGCTCGTTTTCCTCATCACCTGGAACTTTACAGATGATGATGAGGTTGGTACGCGTGAATATTGCCACGTCAGCTTCACCTTGTCAGTGACGGTCGTATCCTGTTTTAAACCAAAGATACTCATCGAAGGATTTGTATGTAGCAGAACAGACTCTACATAGCCCAACTTATTGAGCAATGCATCGTTAGGATTGTTAAGTGACGATTCATTGATACCGTTGCCAATCCAGCTCTTCGGCACATTCACTACCCTGTACATGTAGTAGGTTTCTTGTTGCAAGCCAACGTCGTGATACCCTAATGCCTGATTGTTTTTTTCATTGTCAACGGAACCTCGCTTGCCCCATGAGCCATTAAGCGGTTCTCCATTCTTGTCAGTCTCTATACGATAGATGTAAGGTTTACATTCCAGATAATCAGGACTATTTGACGGGAAAGCATTCCATGAGAGGTCTGCCGCCTTGTCGAACTGGCGATATTCTACACTAAGACTGTTTGGTATGGGCACAGTTTTGAAGATATTGTTCTTGCTATATATATTCGTGTTCTTCCAGTAATAGTTCTTGGCATCGCGCAAACCGTCTGTTGCCGTAACAGACATGTCTATCTGCTTGGGATTTCCCACCTCTTCAGGAATGTCAAGATCGTAGGTCTTGGTCTTTCCTATCTCGCACTGGAGCACATCTTCTTTCTCAACCTTTGTGTTGTCTTGCTTGGTGTAAGTAAACTTCACATTGTAGGTTCCTTCGTGAATATGTACTTCCTTCAGTTTGCTGTCGACATCATCGGGTAGGGCAGGCACCGTGAACTGAATCTTTTCAGGTCTGGTACGCTCTACTTTGTATTTGCTGGTGTCGAAATGAGAAAGTCCTAACGTGTTGGACAAGTATGCTGTACCCAGTGTCCTGGTTAACTTATCACCATCGTTGTGCGTGTACTCATAGTAAAAGGTCCATGTCTTTCCCGCCATCGAGGCTGGATAGTAAAGGTCGAGTGCCGTAGTGAGATAATGGTTATCGCTTCCCCATTTCTGCAAGAGGAAATCCTGAGTGGAGAATCCAATCTCTTGTTCCTTTTGCCCATAGCCGTTAGTGAACCAGGCTCGCTCTTCGCCAATGCAATAACGGGCACGTACCTTACCAAACGGATTCTCGTCGCTTCCTTCGCTTATATACCAGAGGTCAAGCAACCACATTCTCTGTCCTCCGCACGTTGCATAGACACCACCAGACTTCGCATAGGTATTGCTTCTGTCAAGGTCGCACATGAAAATTTTCAGCGTAACGTGGTCGGTGTGGTTTTCCATGCTGAACTTACTGGCATCCCTCATCCAGTCAGCTGCCTGTACATTCATGATGTGTGTCGACATCATCATCACCAATATCCAAGTCCATAACTTGGGCAATGGTGAATGTTCTTTGAAATGCTTCAAATTAATCATATCATTATTATTTTATTGTTTATTTTCACTAATACTTCCATACATTCCATGAAGACATCTCATCTTCATCTGTCTCTTCTTCAAATGTATTGTTCCCCTTGGCTTGACCCAAGCCAGGATTTTTGGGGCCGCTTCCAAAACCTATATAACCGGTTTCTGTTCCCGGGTCATATCCGTTTCCACTATTGAGATAAGGGGAATAGACGACAACTTTCGAGTGGGGCCTGATATATTGTTTCCTTTTATTCTTCATGTTATTTGTTCGTATGATCTGAGCCTAATATCTTGTTTATCAACAGTACTACATCGCTGATGTCAACCGTTCCGTCTCTGTTCACATCATCTTCTGCTCTCTCCCAGTGAAGCGTAGAGGTGGCAACGTCAGAATCACGATAACCGGTAGCAGTAGCGTATGCGGTGATGGTAAACTCGGTAAGCGGTGCATTCAGGTTGATCTCTCCATCGGCATCAGGATTGGCACTGGAGGCGACGATGTTCGTAACACACGTTGCATCCTCTGTGGCACATTCAACCTTCACCTTTCCGTTCTCTTTCAACGTAATCGTCGGCGTGGCACATTGGGCTTTCATCACCGACAATTTTACCTTATTGCCTGACGCGGTCAGATCGGAAGTCCTCACACGCAGATAGGCACGGTTGGCATTCAACGTACCGGCAGTAGTGGGGTAGAATAATCCATTGTAGAGAATCATGTTGGTGTATTCACCATTGGTCGGTGAGATAGGTGTAGCTTGGGTAACGCCAACCAGCATGTTGTTCTGATACTTGTTCTGGTCATTGATATAACCAGTTGCTGACTCGTCGAGATCATCTTGGTTGACACGCGGCAACTCAACCTTATTACTCGTATTTGATTCCAGATGCATGAGAACGCCCTCTTTGGGTAGTATATATCTGACACGCTTAACCGTGACTTGCGATTTGTCAGAAGTCAGTTCAACTGGGATATAGAAAAGGAAATTAGATCCCACGTCTATATCCTGAAACATCTGCGTTCCGCAAAAGGAAGAGACCTCAAGTCCTTCGGGAATAACAAAGACACCATACACCTTGGCATTCCCAAATACCTGTTCATCGACAAGGGCAGCCGGCAACATCACCTTCACGTCTTCTGTCAATACCGCATTGATGTCCCCGTCATCCTTCCAACTGATATTCTTGATATCTCCGTCTGTTATACCGTTAATCTCAATCTTTTCGAGGGCATTTCGAGTTATTAGCCCCTGTTTGATAAGTGATTTTATGTTAATTTCACTCATTCCACTTCCTATGTTAATGGAAGTAAGGCTACTCTGCACACCCCCATCCTGATAATTCTCATCCAGTGCTCCGTCTTCAAAATAGGGATTGCCTCCATCAATAATAAGATTCTCGATTTCTTTTTGATAGTCTCCAATTGCCTGGAAAGCACCAGAACAGACTCTTGTTACTTGCTGAGGTATCGTGATGGCATTCTCTTCTGAAAAATACAATACACCCTCCCGAGTGATTCCCGTTATGATGGTCTTTTCGTCATCATCGTAGTAAGTGAAATACTCTGATTGCGCCATTACTGGCATGCAAATAAAATATAGAATAGCAAAAACTTTTAATATCCTCATATTTAATTCCTGTGATGTCTAATTATCATAGATACAATTAACCTACAAAGATACATAAAAACAGGCGATTTTATTTGTTTTTTTTCACATTTTTAACAACGAGTTTGTTACATTGTTACAATGTTACATTGTTACAATAAGCACCTTCAACTATGCGAAGATTAAACCATTATATTAATATATAATATATATATTATATATTAATATAAAATAATAATACTTATAATCTGTAATCTGTATTTATTTTCACCTGTTCAGATAAAAATCATTCAACTATTTCCAGGGTAGTAAAGTACAATGAAAACACCTTAATGTAACAATGTAACAATGTAACAATGTAACAAAAACATGTCTTTTCCTGAAAAGGTTGACTTGCTCATCTGGGAAAGGTTGACCTCTTAGCTGAAATGGTTGACTCTTTTCCTAAGAAAGTTGACTGCAAACAGCTCAGAAGGGAATCCCTTTTTGTTTGTCCAAGCGTACGAACGTACAGTATAACAGTTTTTGTTTGTGGGTTACAAAACTTTTTATTATATATATAATATATATATTATATATATAATAAAACTTCTATAGCAATTTCAAAATGGTAAACTGAAATACTGAAATACTGTAATACTGTAATACTGTACGGTATGGCAGCATGTCTTTTCCATTCTGCAAACAATATGTATATGAAGTGCATAAATATTCTTTATCGTGCGCAAACGTATCGTTTAGGTTTTTTAAGGCGGAAAAGGCGGTTTGTTAACAGATTTTTACGGATTATGAAGGGCTGATTTTTGGCATCTGGGATTTTATGTTGTAACTTTGTCGTTGAAATCAGGAGAGACGAAGCCGATGGCAGTGCGCAGGCTGGAGGCAACGAACCGACCGGTTGAAAGCGAATCTTTGACATTATTCTTGAAGTAGGAAGGATGAAGGAGGAATTAGGAAGTTGTGCGCTTCGCGCAGTATTCAAGGTTTGAGGTACTTCATCCTTCACCACCTCCTTCTCGCCTTCGGCGACCACTTCATCCATCCTAATTCCTCCTTCACACGTCAAAAACCGCATAATCCCCGAGGGGG
>CACWNV010000061.1 GCA_902762325.1 uncultured Prevotellaceae bacterium
ACCCTCGACGAGGATACTGTAAACAGTTACATAAAAGCACTGAGAAAGATTTTTGTCATAGAAGACATGCATGCATGGAATCCCAATCTGCGCTCTAAGACTGCCATCCGTACAAGCGACACGCGCTATTATGTAGACCCATCAATAGCTACGGCAGCACTCGGACTCGGGCCTCAGGATTTAATAAATGATCTTAATACAATGGGCTTGTTTTTTGAGACCCTATGTGTAAGAGACCTGCGTGTATATGCCGACGCTTTGGACGGCGAGGTATATCATTACAGAGATAAGACAGGGTTGGAATGTGACACCGTACTTCATTTACGAAATGGACAATATGGGTTAATAGAGATTAAGCTCGGTGGCGATGAGCTCATCAACGACGGAGCATCAGCATTGAAAACTCTTGCCGATAAGATTGACACGACAAAGATGAAGAAGCCTTCGTTCCTCATGGTACTTACGGCAGTTGGCGATTTTGCCTACCAACGAAAGGAAGATGGCGTGTTCGTCGTACCTATTGGTTGCCTGAGGAATTAAAGCAATAGTGCTTAGCAAGAATATTGCATTGATAATAGCAACAACTTACATTGTTTTAGTATTTCTTATCCCGAAATTGCTTCAATTATTATTCTTAACTTTGCACCGTGCAACGTGGTATCATTTAGCACAATAATATAGATAACGAATACATGTAATGGGAAAGTCTAGTTTAATTACAATCATATTGGTAGCGTCAACCTTATTGGTTTCATCTTGTGAAGTTGTCAGTGAAGTTTTAGTTGGCGACCCTATGTCCAACATCATCAATGGTAAGTCTGAGGTGTGGAAAACCGTGGAGACTGAAGCGGCTAACAATAAGAATCAGAAAAGAATATCAAAACAGCAGGAAGAACTGATGAAAGAAGGAAAGTGCCCTATCTGTTATGGTACTGGTAAAAGTGCAGACGGAAAATATACATGCGCAACCTGTAATGGGACGGGAAAATACCCCTCTCCTCAAAAAGAAGAATAAGGAGACTCAATAGTATTTGTCAAATAATATTCGAATTTTGACCCCAAATAAAGGGCATCATTCTGAACAAAAATATTTTTGGTCGAAAAAAACGCATTTTTTGAGGTTTTTTGTAATTTGTTGGCTGACAAATGGTTACAAAAATATTCATCTGTAACCGAACGATTTACATAAAATGAATTTGCCAAAGGTATCGTTTCGCTGCGCCAAAGGTATCGTTTAGGCGTGCCAAACGATATGTTTGAGGCGATGAAACATGGTCTTTGGCGCGGTCAACCCTTAGCTTTCGCGGTGTGAAAGCTATGCTTTCACAAAATGAAGAATGAAGAATGAAGAGTGAAGAATCATGTTTTACAGATTTTAACTTCTCTTTCATCACTTTTCCCCGACAAGTTTTTGTCAATACATTTCATAACAAAAGAGCATCATTTCCATCCTTTGAATTGCGATATTGAAGAACAAATTCAACTTCATTCCTGACATCTCACATCTGATTCTCGTTAATTATTAATAATAATATTTTGTTTGTTTAGATAAAATTTTTAACTTTGCAGCATATTATTGATCAATAACATAAAAATAAAAATCATGGAAAAATTAAAAGCCTTAAACAAACTGACTGCACCCAAAAGTGTTATGCCAGAGAAGATTATTCAGTTCGGTGAAGGAAACTTCCTGCGTGCATTTGTCGACTGGATTATCTGGAACATGGATCAGAAGACCAATTTCAACGGTTCTGTCGTTGTAGTACAGCCTATTGAAAGAGGTATGGCTGAGTGGCTGAACGGACAGGACTGCCTCTATCATGTCAATCTTCAAGGTCGTCTCAATGGCGAAGCAGTCAACTCTCTCGAGCGCATTGACGTTATTAGCCGTGCACTCAATCCTTATAGCCAAAATGCCGCATTCATGGCACTGGCAGAGCAGCCGGAAATCCGCTTTGTAATCTCTAACACAACGGAAGCAGGTATTGCCTTCGACGACTCCTGTAAGTTCACCGACGCACCTGCAAGCAGCTATCCCGGCAAACTTGTACAGTTGTTATATCGCCGCTACAAGACATTTGACGGAGACCCGAAGAAAGGCCTCATCATCATGCCTTGTGAGCTGATCTTCCTCAACGGTCATCATCTGAAGGACTGCATCTATAAGTACATTGAACTTTGGAAGGATGACTTCGGTGCAGACTACGAAGGATTCAAGGAGTGGTTTACAAAATACAACTATGTCTGTGCAACACTCGTTGACCGTATCGTTCCCGGCTTCCCCCGCAAGGAAATCGCCCAGATTCAGGAGAAGATCGGTTACAAGGACAATCTTGTCGTACAGGCTGAGATATTCCACCTGTGGGTAATCGAGAAGGCTGAGAACATGACATGCGAAGAGCTTCGCGCTGAGTTCCCCGCAGAGAAAGCAGGATTACACGTGCTCATCGCAGAGAGCGAGAAACCCTATCACGAGCGTAAGGTTACGCTCCTCAACGGTCCGCATACCGTATTGTCACCTGTCACATACCTCAGTGGCGTGAACATTGTACGCGATGCCTGCAACCACGAAGTATTAGGAAAATACATCCACAAGGTACAATTTGAGGAACTGATGGAGACTCTTAACCTGCCGATGGATGAGCTTCGTCAGTTTGCTACAGATGTTCTTGAGCGTTTCAACAACCCGTATGTAGATCATCAGGTAACAAGTATCATGCTTAACTCATTCCCCAAGTTCCAGGCACGTGACCTTCCAGGTGTGAAGACATATCTGGAGCGTAAGGGCGAACTGCCACAGGGACTGGTATTCGGTCTGGCTGCTATCATTACCTATTATAAAGGTGGAAAGCGTGCTGACGGTGCAGAAATCGTTCCAAACGACGATCAGAAGATTATGGATCTGCTTAAGGAACTTTGGGCTACCGGAGACACACAGAAGGTTACCGACGGCGTGTTAGGAGCTGAGTTTATCTGGGGCGAAGACTTACATAACGTAGCAGGTCTTGCAGAACTCGTGAAGAAAGACCTCGACCTCATTCAGGAAAAGGGAATGCTCGAAGCTGTCAAGACAATTCTATAAGAAGTCTGTTGCAGACTAATGAAATATTAAAGGAAATGGGACGACATCAGTCATCCCATTTCTTTTTTCGTGTTATTTAATCCTTTTATATATATCAACAAGCAAGGCACGAGGAACACCCTTTGCCACCATGTCGTCAAGTTCTTTTCTGGCAGCTGCAATCTTGCCAAGTCGGATCAGTATGTCCACACGATTGATCTTATAGTCAATGTTTTCATTGTTCCTTTTAATGGCTTCAGAATAGTCATATTCTGCCAAGTCAAGCAATCCCCGTTCAGCTTCTATGCCGGCACGTGCAGCAAAGGCAATGCTACTGTCAGGGTACTGGGCGCATAAACGGTTAATCTGGTCAAAAGCCTCAGTATAGTGCTTGTCCTTCTGATTCAGAAGTGCCAGCCCTAACTGTGCCTCGAAATTTCCCGGGACATACGACAGCAAATTCTCGTAGTCGAGACGGGCAAAATTATACCGTCCCATCTTCTCATTGGCAAAAGCACGGAAATAGAGTGCGGCAATATTCGTAGGATCAATACGTAGAACGATGTCGTATTCATCCTTTGCCCTCGACCACTCTTCCAGTTCCATGTTCCAACGTGCTTTCTTCAGCCGCAAATCGACGGAATCAGGATAATACTGCATCAAATCAATGGCAGCCCTTAATGAGTCACGCACCGAATTACCCTGCGCCAATACGGGAAGACTCAACGAAAGAAAAATACAGACTATTAGTTTTCTCATATCACCCATTTTCTTCAGCCGCTGCAAAAATACGAAAATACCAACCGATAAAAAGAATTTGAAATGATAATAAATCAGTTCTTTCGTTAAATCTTGCAAACAAAAATCATAACATAACATTAATTAATTTATATTTGCGGTGTCTTTACACAAGAAAACACTTATTATTAATTAAAACGAGAAAGCAATGAAAAAGATTTTTATGATGGCAGTAGCTGCTGCCGCTTTAACATTCGCAAGTTGCGGACAGAAACAACAAGCACCTGTAGATCCTAATGCAGAAGCTATTGACAGTGTTGCAGTACTTACCGAAGAGGCAAACACTGCTGCTGACGAAGTAATCAGCCAGTTGGGAGCTAATCTGGAATCTAAGGATGTCAGTGCATTCCAAACAGCTCTTGAAGCAGTGAAGGCTAAAGTTGCAGACTTCCTGGCTAAGAACCCGGAAATTGCTAAAGAGTACATCTCTAAGGTTCAGAACTTCCTGAAGGAGAATGCCGACAAGATCAAGGCTGTTGTAGGCACAAATGCTGCTGTTACTGCACTTGTTGACGGTATTGCCAACCTTCCTTCTGATTCAGTTGAAAAACTGACTGGAGCAACAGAGGCACTGAAAGCTTTGGGCATTGATGCCGGAAGTCTTGTTAAGAATGCTGCTGCCGATGCAGTAGAAGGTGCTGCCGACGCCGTTGAGAATGTAAAGGATGCTGCTAAGGAAACAGTTGAAAACGCCAAAGAGGCTGTTGCTGACAAGGCTAACGAAGCTGTTCAGGACGCAAAAGACAAGGCTGGTGAGGCTGTAGACAAAGGCGCTGCTGCTGTTAAGAAGGGCTTAGGTCTTTAAGAAACTGGCTAAAGTATAGAACTATTAAGGTGCGTTCCTTCAAGATGGAATGCACCTTATTTTATGTCTGTATGGAACAAAAAAAGAGGTTGGTGCAGGATGCTACCAACCTCGAAGGAAGATTTCGTAAATTGCGAAATCATAAAAAAGGTATCGCAAAAATACGCTTTTATTTTATAATATGCAAGTTTTATGCTTGAAAAGTTTGTTTTTTAACATTAAAAGCAGGATAATGCGCATGATTATCCATCAAAGCAGGAGGGTACATGCCTGCAATAAAGTACAAAAATTTCGTTAAAAGCATCCAATACTATCATAATTCAAAAAAAAATTGTAACTTTGTAAGCAAAACCAGAAACATATAATTCCTAACCTATGAAGATTATACAAACACTGCTATTAGCAATGCTTTTTCCTTTCTGTGCATCCGCACAAGGATGGAATGAAACTGTCTACAGACAAATCGAGAGCAACATTAAGGCTCCGACTTTCCCTGACAAAGAGTTTGTAATCACCAAGTATGGGGCATCTGTCGATGCTACGGCTGCCAAGAACCAAAAGGCAATCAACAAAGCAATCGCTGCATGCTCTAAAGCTGGTGGTGGTAAAGTGATTGTTCCTGCCGGCGTATGGAATACCGGTGCTATCACTCTGCTGAGTAATGTCAATCTTGTTGTCGAAAAAGATGCCAGTCTGCTCTTTGCCTTTGACACAAGCCTCTACCCTATTGTGAAAACCCGTTGGGAAGGAATGGACTGCATGAACTATCAGCCATGTATCTATGCCTATGGTGCAACGAATGTTGCCATCACCGGAAAAGGAACGATTGACGGTAACGGCTCCCGCGAAACATGGTGGCCGATGTGTGGTGCAGAGAAATACGGATGGAACGCCAACATCAGAGAGAGCCAGCGTATCGGACGCCCCCTGCTCTTTGAATATGCAGAAGGAGGAAAGCCTATTGAAGAGAGAGACATGAAAGGCACAGGCATGCGCCCACAGCTCATTAACCTGTACAACTGTGAGAACATCCTCATTCAGGATGTGACTCTGCTTCGCTCACCGTTCTGGGTCATCCATCCCCTGCTTTCCAAGAACATCACTGTGAAGGATGTCACCATCCACAACGACGGTCCTAACGGTGACGGCTGCGACCCAGAGTCATGTGAGAACGTACTCATCGAAGGCTGTCATTTTGATACCGGTGACGACTGTATCGCTATTAAAAGCGGACGAAATGCAGATGGAAGAAAATGGAACATTCCTTCTAAGAACATCATTGTCCGTAACTGTATGATGCTTGACGGACATGGCGGCGTGGTGGTCGGTTCAGAAATCTCCGGCGGCTGTAACAACGTATTCGTCGAGAACTGTAAGATGGACTCACCCAATCTTGACCGTGTTCTCAGAATCAAGACCAATTCTTGTCGTGGCGGTGTGACAGAGAACATCTACATGCGCAATGTTGAGGTTGGACAGTGCCGCGAGGCTGTTATGCGTATCAACCTGATGTATGAGCCCAAAGAGGTGGCAAAACGTGGCTTTAATCCTACGGTACGCAACGTATACATGGAGAATGTGACCTGCAAAAAGAGCAAATACGGTATCCTCATCAATGGACTGGATGATGCTGACAACATCTATAACATCAACGTAAAGAACTGTAAATTCGATGGTGTCATCGAAAAGCCGGTTCATCGCACAGGCAAGAGCCACGACATCCATTTTGACAATCTCTTCATCAACGGTTCACTGGTCCTGCTGGAAAAACCCTATCAGAATTTCTCAGAGTGGATGGTAGCATCCGAGATGAAAAGAGTTGCGCACCCATATCTACTTGACTTCTCGAAGAAGCCAAAGTGGAGCTATGTGATGGGTATTGAACAAGAATCCATGCTTGATACTTATCTCACGTACAAGAACGAAGGTATTCTCAATTATCTGAAAGAGTATCCGGCAACGATGATTGACGAAAAGGGAAATATCACCGGCTATAAATACGAAGACTTCAACCTTGACAATGTTCGTACTGCCCGTTACATCTTCCGTATGAACCAGCTGGAGCCACAAAAGAATGTCGAGAAAGCTTTGAAAACACTTTTCAAGCAATTGGAGAAACAGCCGCGTACCAACGAGGGCGTATGGTGGCACAAAGCTATTTATGCAAATCAGGTATGGCTCGACGGTATTTTCATGGGACTTCCCTATTACACGATGGCTGCTCCCTACATGAAAGGAGAAAAGAAAGCTGTCAAATACTATAACGATGCCGTTGACCAGATCACCAAGACCGACAAACGGACTTACGACGAAAAGACAAATCTCTGGAAACATGCATGGGATGAGACTCATTCGATGTTCTGGGCAAACAAGGAAACCGGCCAGAGCAAACACACTTGGGCTCGTGCTTTGGGATGGTATGTTATGGCAATGACTGAAGTGCTTGACGTCCTTCCAGAGAACTATGCACGCCGTGGTGAAGTCGTTGACTTGCTTAACAAAGCCATGAAATCTGTTGTAGCCTACCAAGACAAGCAGTCGGGAGTATGGTATGACGTCCTCGATGTTAAAGATCCACGTAACTATCTTGAGTCGACGGCTTCATCCATGTTTGCCTACGTCCTGCTCAAGGGTGTACGCAAAGGATACCTTGATGCCAGCTTCAAGGCTGCAGGCATCAAAGCCTACGAGGGAATTATCAACGAATTCATCAACGTCAATGCGGACAAGACCATTTCGCTCACCAAATGCTGTTCCGTTTCCGGACTGGGTCCTGACAAGAGTCCTAACCGTGACGGCAGCTTCGAGTACTACATGAGTGAGCCTATCCGCGATAATGATGCAAAAGGTGTCGGCCCATTTGTCTGGGCAAGTCTGGAAATGGAAAAGTTAGGATACAACACTAACTCATTTGGCAAATAACAGAAAATGAAGAAGTTACTCATGACTATTACAGCAGCAGTGCTTAGCATTGCTGCTTTTGCACAAGCACCTGCTTTCCCGGGTGCTGAGGGACATGGCCGTTATGTCACAGGAGGACGTGGCGGCAAAATCGTTCATGTCACTAATCTCAATGACAGTGGTACAGGCTCTTTGCGTGCCGCTGTGAACGGGTCGGACAAAAAGATTGTAGTTTTCGATGTCGGTGGCGTGATTGCACTAAAATCTGACCTTAAGATTGGTGCCAACACAACGATAGCCGGCCAGACTGCTCCTGCTCCAGGAATCACAGTCCGCTATTATACCATAAGACCGGATGCAAGTAACATTATTGTCCGCTTCATCCGTTTTCGCCGTGGACAGGAAAAGGATGTAAATGATGGTGCCGATGCCATTTGGACACGCCATCAGACAGGACAAATCTATGACCACTGTTCATTCTCATGGAGTATTGACGAGATTGCGTCATTCTATGACAACAACAATTTCACCATGCAGTGGTGTACACTTGCCGAGAGTCTTAATAACGCAGGGCATGGAAAGGGAGCACATGGATATGGCGGTATCTGGGGAGGAAAGCTTGCGTCGTTCCATCATAACCTGATTGCTCATGTGAACAACCGTTCACCCCGTTTCAATGGTGCACGCTATGACTGGACTGGCTATACAAGCAACAAGCTATATAGTCAGTATAAGTGGGCGAATGCCGTTCAGTCGGAAAACGTGGACTTCCGTAACTGTGTTATCTACAATTGCGGTAACGGCTGTTACGGAGGACCAGGTGGCGGACGAATCAATATCGTCAACAACTACTACAAGACAGGACCTGCTGCATCAACAGACCGTGTGACCAACATCTCGATAGGTAACAGCACCTCTTCCAGTGACAACTCTAAATACTGGAACATGACGAGCCTGTACTATATAAAAGGCAATCAGGTCAACAGTAATGCCAACAGAGACTGGACCGGCATCAACTATGACAGCGGTGTGTTCACCATCAACGGAGAAAAATACACTCTCGACACCAATCATTATTATGGTGATGATGTGACTTACACCAAGAACAGTGCCGGGCAAGATTGCGTGAGAATCAGACTGGAGAACCCAACTGAGGCAGGTGAAGTAACGACCCACTCAGCCCTGAAGGCTTATGAAAAGGTGTTAAGCTTTGCCGGAGCTTCATTAAACCGTGATGATGTCGACACTCGCTATGCGAAAGAGACACGTGAAGGAACTGCTACTTATTCTGGTTCTGTCACCAAGAAGAAAGGAAGAATAGACCTTGTATCAGACGTTCAGGGATATACAGAAGCCAACTTTGGCACCGGTTCCCGTCCAGCAGGCTACGACACAGATAACGACGGTATTCCCGATGAATGGGAAAAGGCCAACGGTCTGAATCCTAACAACGCGAGTGACGCACTCTTGTTTACTTTGGACAAGAAAAACTGGTACAGCAACATTGAAGTTTACTTGAATAGTCTTGTCCAAGACATTATGCTTCAAGGTAATGCAGATGCAGATGAAAGTGTGAATGAATACTATCCTGCCTATGTGAATCCGACAACTGGTGAGAAGGTTGATGAAATCAATGGCGGTAATCCTGAAGGTGGAACAATTACCACAGAAGATGTCAGTTTCACCATCTCACAATTGACTAACACAGGCAACAACACATCTTCTGTATGGGATTTCAATGATGGCATTACCATCAGCAACGAAAAGAGCAAGTCATACGCAGCAGGAAAAGAAAACGGCATTAAATACTCTGCCGGTGTGCAATATACCATTCATCTGCCAGAGAAGGTTTCTATTTCAAAGATGCTGTTTACCGGCTATGACAATTATGGTGAAACCGATGCTTATATCGGGGAAATAAACGGTATGACGTATGACAATACCACCTATGTATTTCCACAGAAAGATGCCAGCGAACAGTATTTCATCAAGAGCCATGAAGTTACTTTGCCTTATCCTGCCAAAGAGACTCTGACATTCACACCACAAGGAAAGCAAGTAGTGTGGATCATCGACCTGACAGGAACAAAGGAAACCTCCGGTATTGATGTCACGGAAGCCTCACAGCCCGTCAGTACAACCTATTACAACTTGCAGGGAATGCGGGTTGAAGGTCAGCAGCACGGCATCATTATCAGTAAGACAAGACTTGCCAATGGCAAAACTATCACAAAAAAGGTGATCCAATAGTTAGCCTTTGAAGCAATACGATAAAAGTGGAGATACATAGTGAAATGTACCTCCACTTTTTAGCATTTATTCATCCGACATTTAAGAAAATATTTGTAACTTTGCATCATTAATATAATAATAATCTAAAACATATCTATTATGAACAAAACTCTACGTTATTCATTACTCAGTTTTCTGATAATACTATGTGGGACCGTCTCTGCCGACGTGAAGTTTGATTTCACCGGTAGTGATGCCTACTCATTGTTTGGTCTGAGCGGTTTCTCCTCCAACGACTCTTCTGATGGAGATTTTACCGAGGACAGATCGCTCACGTCAGGAAGCATCACACTGACAGTTTCTCCCAGTGGCGTGAAGAATCCGAATCGTATGTGGAACGGTTCACTTCGACTCTATGGAGGTACACTGACTATCTCCTCAGCGGACACTGAAATCAAAGCCATCACCTTCGAACTGAACAACAGTAAGTGGGGAGCAGACAACTCTGCCAACACTGGAACATTAGAGACTGGTAGCTGGACAGGAAATGCTAAAGAAGTAGTTATCTCTATTTCCGCAAACACACAGATCAAGTCTATCACGGTGTCTACCGACGGTACGACGCCTGTAGATCCCGATCCCCAACCCACTTCCAAGAGTTCTGTCTTCGACTTCGATGCTGATGCCAACACATTGTTTGGCATTCCTGGTTCATCAAACAGCGATGATTCAGCACCTGGTGAATTCAACGAGGACAAAACGGCTACGGTCAACGGTGTGACTGTTACGGTCAGTGCTTCAGATCCAGAAGCCAAGACACGTAATAGGATTTGGGAAAAGGCTCCAAGACTTCGTCTCTATGAAGGCACCCTGACCATCACCTCTACTTCAGGTGAAAAGATTTCAAGCATCCTCTTTGAAGGATTATCCTGGAATTCAAGCAAGAAGGCAATGAACTTCAATGCAACGGCAAGCGCAGGGACATTGACTGTTAGTGAGGAGTCTTCTGACAAGACAGCGAAATGGACTGGCTCGGAAGTCTCTGTTGTGTTCACTATTGCCAGCAACACACAGATTGGTAAGATTACGGTCAATCTGGGTGAAGGCGGTGAAGTTGTACCAGATCCAGAGCTGCCAGTTGCTGCCAACATCGCTGCCTTCAAAGCTCTTGCTACAGGAACAGAAGCAACTCTGACACTGAATAATGCAGAAGTGCTCTATGCTGCAACAAACGACATCTATGTTCGTGACGCAACAGGAGCTATAGACTTCTACAATACTGGTTTACCCTTAAAGACCGGTCAGATTCTGAATGGTTCTGTCAATGGAAAGTTCGACTTATACAAAGGTATTACTCCTGAACTCGTTAAGACCAGTAACACCAACAGCAATAAGATTACAGCAAAGGCAGGAACCGTTACTCCAAAAGCCGTGAGTGTTACTGATGCTGCAAGTGGAAAAGACTTGTGCGACCTTGTGAAGCTGACTAATGTTACTCTCGTTGCCAAAGAAGAAGGAAACTACACGAATGTATATGCCGTATCTGGTTCGGCTGAAGTAATGATTTACGATAAGTTCAAGGTGCTTTCAGGTAACTTGCTTGATGGCATTGAGGCAGATAAGACATACGACATTGAGGGTATCCTCGTCCCATTCAATGATGTATTCGAGATTCTTATTACCAAAGACTTCCTGGGTGGAGAAATCATTCCTTCTGAGACCGTCAAGCTCCCCTACTCTGAAGACTTCAAGAGCAGCATCGGAAGCTTTACTACCAATGACGGGGATTTACCAGAAGGTCTTTCCTTCGTCTGGACACAAGACAGCCGCTACGGTATGAAAGCCAGTGCTTATGTGAGCGGAACAACCTACGCTGTATCAAGCTGGCTGCTCTCACCCACTGTTGATATGACAACTGCTACGTCTCCAGTCATGACATTCTCTCATGCTGCCCGTTTCTTCAACAATGTCCAGGAAGATGCTACATTATGGGCAAAGGCTGAAGGTGGAGATTGGCAGCAACTGACCATCAAGGACTATCCATCAGGAGAGAATTGGGATTATATCACCACAACCGTTGACCTTGCTTCGTTAGCAGGAAAGAAAGTCCAGTTTGGATTCAAGTACACAAGTACAGCAGAGAAAGCAGGTACATGGGAGATCAGCGAGTTCAGCATTAAGGACAACAATGCTCCTGCCGTTCTCCTTATTGAAGGTGAAGAAGAGTTCACAGGTAAGACATTGGTAACCATCACTCCATCCAACCCCGACAATGAAGTGTATGTAACCACTGACGGTACCGATCCTGCCGTTTCTTCAACAGCATTCAAGTATCTCAAGCCTTTCGAGATTACAGAGACGACAACCGTCAAGGCATTTGAGGAAGGTGCTGAACTATATGCAGAAAAGACATTCACCAAGAAAGCAGTAGAAGCAACCGACAAGACGATTGCCGACTTGAATGGAATGACTGAAAGCATGAATCTGATTCGTCTGAACCTGAACAATGCTGTTG
The DNA here is from genome assembly GCA_902762325.1 of uncultured Prevotellaceae bacterium. GTDB lineage: Bacteria > Bacteroidota > Bacteroidia > Bacteroidales > Bacteroidaceae > Prevotella. Next base: position 12,313 of record CACWNV010000061.1, read on the forward strand.
TGACATACGTTGACGGTAAGAACATCTATGTACGCGAAGGCAACTACTCAATTATGTTCTACAACACCGAGCTGACAATGGAAAGAGGTCAGGTGCTCAATGGATCTATCATTGTTGACTACAGCTATTATTACGGAATTCACGAGGTAAAGGATAACGATAACACCAACATGGATAACCTCAGCATTACTAATGGTGAGGCACCAAAGCCCATTGAAGTGAACATTTCCGACATCCTGGACTTGAAGTATATCTGTGAGTACATTGTTTTGAAGAATGTGCGTGTGGTATCAGAAGGCAAGAACTTCTTTGCCGAAGATAATGCTGGTAATCGCGTTCAGCTTTACAAAGGTGTTTCTGTAGAAGAATATGCCAACGATGGCACCCTCTATAATATCGAAGGTCTCTTCAACAACATCTATAAAGGAGCTGCTGAAGTTCAGCCTGTCAGTGTTGAGAAGAATTGTTTAGATGGCATTATCAATATTACAGAGTTGAATGACTCTAACAACGCTGTCTATAACATTGCCGGCCAGCGTGTCAACGGTTCGTTCCGTGGCATTGTCATCATTAACGGCAAGAAGTATAGTGTGAAATAGTATTGTCATCATCCCTTAAAGAAGGCATCGGAC
>CACWNV010000062.1 GCA_902762325.1 uncultured Prevotellaceae bacterium
AGCTCGCACCTCAGGCAATAAGAGACTATGCCGCAGGCATCGGCTCTGTCAGTCCTTTAATCAGGACATCTGCTAACTTCTCTATCGGTGATAAAGAGTTCAAGGACGACAGCCTTTTCCTGATGGATATATCCTACCTCAATGCCGAGTTCAAAAAGAACAAGTCCCGTCAGGTCGATGGCGTATTGGGGACGGACTTCATGGAAAGACATCATGCCGTCATCGATTACTCACGCTCATCCATTTATCTTAAAATCAATCCTCTAAGGTAATGCGCGTGTTTAACGGCAAAGAATTCCTTGTTTGTTGTTTTCTGAAAAAAAATAGTTATATTTGCAACTATAATAGTTTAACATTGTTCACCAACACCTAACAAATCTATGACCAACAAAAGGATCATTACAGCATTATTCAGTACAATTTGCCTCATAGTAACGTGCATGGCACAAGACCTGCAACTCAACCAACAGGAATATTTCGAGCGGCAGGGAGTCAACGTGCTGGTCTTCAGCAATAGTTTTAACGGAGGATTCAACGATGAGAAGAACTCAGGAATTGAAATCATTCATCATGGCGTGCGAACGGTTCAGGGCGGTGCTATTCGTTTGAACAACACTCCCGAACAATGGGACCTCGTTCCTAAGATGACAAGCAGGAAGGTAGACCGTGAACATGGTAGTATTGAGGTTGGTTTGCGTTATGATGATTACGATTTCGATAGTCGCGTAGCAGTTACGGCAAAGGGAAAGGCTGTAGAGATTGCGGTATGGTTAGACAAGCCCGTCCCTGAGAAGTTAGCTGGCGAGGCTGGTTTTAATTTGGAGTTTCTGCCTTCACAATATTGGTTGAAAACCTTTATGATGGATGGACGGTTGAATCGTTTCCCGCGTTATGCAACCAGTCTGACGGTGACACGTCCCAATAGTGAGAAACCGCGCCAGTTCAAAGGATTCAAGACCTACGATGACAGAGGCACAAACCGTTTCGTTGACCCACTTCCCATAGAGACAGGACATAGCATTATCATGGCTACAGACACGCCAGAGCGCATGATTCGTATCAGTAGCGATGATTCGGAACTGAAGTTGTACGACGGTAGGATGTTGGCTCAGAATGGTTGGTTTGTGTTGCGAAGCGTGCTTCCAAAGGGAAAGACGGGTAAGGTGGTGACATGGACGGTAGAACCACATGTCATTCCTGGATGGATTCGCGAACCAAACATCGGTTTCTCACAAGTGGGTTATATCCCAGAACAACCCAAGGTGGCTGTTATAGAACTCGACAAGAAAGACAAGGTAGAGACTACCGCTTCGCTCATTCGCATCAAGGAAGACGGTACTACGGAAGAGGCTTTTCGCGGTAATATCACAACATGGGGAGACTTCTTTAAATACCATTACGTGAAGTTTGATTTCTCATCCGTGAAGCAATCGGGTGTCTATTACATCCAATATGGCAAGACGAAAACCAACAATTTCCTCATCGACGAACACGTGTACGATAAGATTACCGATGCCACAACCGATGTTTGGGTGCCTATTCACATGAACCACATGTACGTGACTGAGGGCTATCGCACTTGGCACGGTGAACCATTTAAGGAAGGTTATCTACAAGCTCCACCAAGCGACCACTTCGACCTGCATCGTCAAGGTGCAACCACCGATACGAAGTATAAACCTTTGGAGTTGATTCCTGGCTTGAATGTCGGAGGATTCTTCGATGCTGGCGACTTTGACATTGAGACGGGCTCGAATATCAATGTGGTGCAGAATTTCATTCGTACATGGGAATTGTTTAAGCCACAACGTGACGAGACGTTCGTGAGTCAGCAACAGAGATATGTTGACTTGCATCGTCCTGACGGAGTGCCCGACATCTTGCAATTCATTGAACATGGTGTGTTGAATCTCGTGGCACAGGCGGAACAGATAGGACACATGGCTTCAACGCTTTCCAATTCCATCCTCGATAATTACCATCACTTGGGGGATGCTGCCAGTATCACGGACGGATTGCACTACGACCCAAGTTTGAAACCATACGAGGTGTCTGCCGATGGTAAACGAAGCGGAACGCCAGATGATATGTGGGCTTTCACCACTCGCAACCCTCAACTTGATTTTCTAGCAGCTACGATGTTTGCAGCAGCCAGTCGCGCCTTGACGGGATATAATGATGACCTTGCTGCCCGTGCGCTCAAGCAATCGAAACGATTGAGGCAGGAAGCTACCGAACTGATGAACCAACGTCGCGGACAACGTACGGATGCACAAGCTGATGCTGACGCTAATTGGCTTACTGGTACTGGAGACGGAAATGCTTCTGCTACGAACAACAATGCCAACCGTAGGCGTCAGGCACGTGCGCGAAATAGTCGTAGTGATTTGGCAACGAATCTCCAACTATATGCGGCCACAAGAGAACAACAATATCGTGTCAACTTCGAACAGTTGATATGGGAGGCGCTCGACCGTAATGTGGCAAATACCATGCAGACAGCCCTTGATGCCGTTCCTTATATGGATGAGGCTTACAACCAGAAACTACGTCCTTATGTGGAGAAATACAATGCATACGTGAAGGGGTTCGACCAACAGAATCCTTATGGAGTACCTATCGGATTAGGCAACTGGGCAGGCGTGAATGCCGTGTTGAATTTTGGTATTACAATCAACTACGCCCACATCTATTTCCCCGACATCGTGAGCAAGGATGAAGTGTATCGTGTGTCTAATTGGCTTTATGGTTGCCATCCTTACCATAATTACTCGTTTGTAGCCGTAGTAGGGGCAGCAAGACCCAAACAAGTGTTCTATGGAAACAACCGAGCCGACTTCTCGTTCATTCCCGGCAACGTGGCTCCAGGATTGCTGTTCCGTCAACCCAACCACTTCGAGAACTTCGACGACTGGCCTTTCCTATGGGGACAGAACGAGGGTACGATAGCGGGCAATACGCAATATATCATCTTCGGTTCTGCCTTCAAGAACATTGTCGGAAAGCACTGACATCCCCGACCATTTGTCAAGAAAACCTCGAATTTTGGCCACAAATGAAGGCCATCTTCCTGAACAAAAACATTTTTGGCCGAAAATAGCGCAATTTTTGAGGTTTTTCGTAAGGCGTTGACTGATAGTTTGTTACACGGATTTAAATCTGTAATCTCTCGGTTTACAAAATATAGATTTGCCAAAGGTATCGTTTCGCTGCGCCAAAGGTATCGTTTCGTCGTGCGAAAGGATATGTTTGAGGCGATGAAACATGACCTTTGGGGCGGTCAAAGCTTACCTTTCGCGGTGCGAAAGCTGGTTTTTCGCGAAATGAAGAATGAAGGATGAAGAGTGAAGAATCGAGTTTTACACAATTTAACTTCTCTTTCATCACTTTTCCCCGACAAGTTTTTGTCGAGATTTTTCATATTTTCCCAACGAAAGAAAGACCGCTGACATCATTCTTCTTTTGACGGGGATGCATAAAGACCATAAGGCGATCACGGCTCAATAAACATAGCACTCGTAGGACCTGCGGACTTTGAATGAATGCAATAAACAACACTCTGAAAGTTGTGTCCCTCTACCGCCGAATTCAGAAATCCGGTGCAATAGGGTTTCATCACGGTTATTGATGGCAAAACAGGGGAAAAACATTAACGGGAACCCGATTTTTGGATGAACGGTTGTATTTTTTCCGTTTAAATGACAATGAATGAAAGAAACATTGTATATTTGTAAGGGAAAAGCAAACGACATAAAACACATAAGGAAAATATATAACACTTGACGACCGATGAAACGAATCATGATGATCATGGCACTGCTGAGCCTTGCACTTGGTTCCTTTGCCGCAACGAAGACGAAGACACTCCTCTCTCCTAACGGGAAGATAAAAGTGGAAGTAACAGTGGGCAATCGCCTCATGCTGAGTGCCTTCCAAGGCGAGGAACAGATATTGAAAGACTGCCCGCTCAGCTTGCAAGTGGGAAAGGAACTGTTTGGTACGAATCCCAAACTGAGTAGCGCCAAGCTCTCAAAGGTCAATGAGGTGGTCAGACCCGTGGTTCCTTTGAAGTATTCCGAGGTTCCCAATCGAGCCAACCAATTGACGCTTGCCTTCAAGGGGGGCATCAGCGTCGAGTTACGTGCATACGATAACGGCATGGCTTACCGCTTTGTCATCAACAAGGGAAAAGGTCAGATTGACGTGGTGAATGAAGGACTTGAACTGAACTTGCCCGAAGCGTTCACCGCCCACATCTCTGAGACTGGCGGCTTTGGCACGTCGTATGAGAACCCCTACACACACGTGAGCACCGACGAACTGGATGCCGACGACGAGATGACGTATCTGCCTATCCTCCTGGAGACACCACGCGGAACGAAGGTGCTCTTCTCCGAGAGCGACGTGCGCGATTATCCCCACATGTTTCTCGCTCCAATAAGACAAAATAGTTTCTCTGCCTGCTTTCCCAAGTCGCCCGAGACATGGGAGCCGTATGGCGACCGTGGATGGAGAGTAACCAAGGAGCGCAACTGCATCGCCCGGACTGATGCACGTCGCACATTGCCTTGGCGCTTTGCCGTCATCGGAAGTGATACTGACATTGCTCAGAACCAGATGGAGGTCGTCCTTGGCGGTAAGTGCGAACTTGACGACACCTCATGGATTCAACCGGGACAGGTATGCTGGGACTGGTGGAACCATTGGACCGTCTGGGGTGTTGACTTCGAGACGGGCATCAACAACAACACCTATAAATACATCATCGACTGCGCCTCGAAGTACGGTGTGGAGTATATCCTGCTGGACGAGGGTTGGAACAAACGGGTGGAAGATCCCTTCACCACACGCGACGAGATTGACGTGAAGGAACTGGTGGAATATGGCAAGCAGAAGAACGTGGGCATCATACTATGGCTTTCCTGGCTTACCGTTGAAAGGCATACAGACCTCATTCCCTATTATGCCAAGATGGGCGTAAAGGGACTGAAGATTGACTTCATGGATCACAGCGACCAATGGATGGTGAACTTTTACGAACGGACTGCCCGAGCGTGTGCAAAGAACCATCTGCTCGTTGACTTCCACGGTTCGTTCAAGCCCGCCGGACTTGAGCAGCGCCTGCCCAACCTCATCTCCTACGAGGGTGTCCGCGGAATGGAACAAGGTGGCGGTTGTAAGCCCGAAAACAGCATCTGGCTGCCCTTCATGCGCAATGCCGTAGGTCCTATGGACTTCACGCCCGGCTCCATGCAGAGTGCCCAGCCCGAAGACAACCGTGGTACGGGTTCTTTACCAATGGGTAGTGGTACTCGTGCGTATCAGATGGCACTCTACGTCTGCTTTGAGAGTGGCTTGCAGATGTTGGCGGATAGTCCCACGCGCTACTTGCATGAAGACGAGTGTACACGCTTCATCTCCTCCGTACCCACCACATGGGACGACACCCGTGTATTGGCTGCCAAGGCGGGCGATTATTATGTCGTTGCTAAGCGCAAAGGAGCGAAGTGGTTCATCGGTGCCATCACGGGCGACAAGCCGCAGGATGTGGACATCTCCCTCGACTTCCTGAAGAAAGGGGGACGTATGACCTGTTTCCAAGATGGTCGGAATGCCCACCGCATCGCCGTTGATTACAAACGAATGGAACAAGATGTCACCCCGCAGAGCCACCTGAAGATTCATCTCGTGCGCAACGGAGGCTGGTGTGCCGTCATCGAATAAACGACCAATATGACCACGACGAAAAACATCAAGAACTACACTTTCCCCGACTCCAAGCCCCACTACATGATTCTGGACGGGCTTAGAGGAGTCGCAGCCTTGCTGGTGGTGCTCTTTCATGTCTTTGAGTGCTTCGACTGGTCGCCGGCACCTCATGGCTATCTTGCCGTAGATTTCTTCTTCGTGCTCTCCGGCTTCGTCATCGGATATGCCTACGACGACCGTTGGAAACCTGCCGGCGAGACGAAACGGGCACGGCTTACCATGGGCGGTTTCTTTATCCGTCGTCTCATCCGTCTGCATCCGATGGTGGTGGCAGGAGCCGTTCTCGGTGCCGTGTGCTTCCTGTTGCAAGGGAGCGTCAGATGGGACGGAACACCTGTGGGTATTGGCTGGGTGATGCTTGCCATGCTGTTAGGAATGTTCATGCTGCCCCTCTACCCTGGAGCACACGCCGACGTGCGCGGCAATGGTGAGTTGTTCCCGTTGAACGGACCCAACTGGTCACTCTTCTTCGAATACATAGGCAACGTGCTCTATGCCCTGTTGCTACGGCGTCTTCCTACAAGATGGCTGGCAATGCTGACCGTTGTCATGGCATGTATGCTGACGGCCGTTGCCCTTCACGACGGTTATCTCGGTGTGGGCTGGTCGATGGCAGACGGAGGTTTGTGGACGGGCATGGTGCGCATGCTGTTTCCCTATAGCATGGGGATGCTTATGGCACGTGAATTCCGTCCCTGTAAAGTGCGTCACACGTTCTGGCTGTGTAGCCTTGTCATCGTGGCGGTAGGTTGTCTTCCTCTCCTTTGGGGCGAGATGTCACCACTTGCCAATGGCCTGTACGATGCACTTTGCGTCATCTTCGTGTTCCCTATGCTGGTGTGGACGGGTGCATCAGAACTGACAACCAATGCCACCACGACGAGGGTGAGCACTTTCCTGGGCAACCTCTCCTATCCGCTATATGCCGTCCACTATCCTCTGATGTATCTCTTCTATGCCCATATCGGTTTCCATGGCGACCTTGTACCAATCAGTAAGCTGGCAGACGTGTGGCACGTAGCTATCGCGTTGCCTGTCGCCTGCATCGTACTGGGATGGCTATTCTTCCGTTACTACGACCTGCCGCTACGCCGATTGTTGTCTAAAACCTATATCAAATAAACCTATGAAACAAATCAAATTGCTCTTAGTGGCCATCTTTGCTGCCACCATGTATCCTGCTGCCTACGGACAGCAACAATCCGTCAGGAACATTCCTGCTGACAAGAAAGAAATCATCGACCGCTTCATCGCCGGTACCCTCGACCCGTCGTACACCCCTGCCCTCTTCTTCGGGCACTTCGGCAACGGGAAGAAACTCGGTGAGGGCGCACTCAAAGCCCACCTGAGCCTGTTCCTGAAGGGAGGTGCAGACATCCTCAAGGTGCAGACCGAACAACCGATGCCCCGTGTGCAGGACCTGACCATGGAAACGCCTCTCGTGCCGGAAGACTACTACCGTCCGACGCTCGAACTCATCAAGGATATACTCTCCTATGTGGGCAGCGACGTTTACGTGATGCCTACCATCCTCAGCACGCATCAGGTAGCACGCCAGGGCTTCGGCGACGGCCGTCTTCCCATCTACGCCGTGGAACGTCCCGAAGCCTACAAGCGTATGCTTGACTCATATACTAAAGCCATTCTTTGGTTCATACGCGAATGCAAGGCTGCCGGTGTCGAAGCGTTCTTCACCGCCACACAAGGGGGCGAGAAGAAGTTCTACGAACTCAAAGTGCCGAAAGGGTTCTTTGAGACTTATATCAAGCCTTACGACCTTCAGGTGATGGGCGAGGCAAACAAGGACACCAAGCTGACCATCCTACACATCTGCGACTGGGAGGGACCGATGGATGACCTGACACGATACATCGACTACCCGGGCAAGATTGTCAATGCACCCCTCACCATCGACGGTAAGCCGCTCTCCCTGAAAGACACCTACAAACTATTCGGACGACCTGTGCTCGGCGGATTCAACCGCAAGGCAGAGATTGGCAAGGCTTCGCCTGAGAAGATTGCCGACATGACCCGCCAGATCATCGCCGAGGGACCGACAGGCCATCTCATGATAGGTGCCGACTGCTCCGTTCCTTCTCCCTTAGACATCACCGCCAACATCCACGCTGCCGTCAGCACGGCACACGGGCGGTAGAATATTGGCTTCGCAAATCGCAAAAATAACTTAAATAGAGGGCGGCCCGCATCTTAAAAAATCGAAAAAGTGACACGCTATAGGATTCGTATTTCCGGTATAATTCATTAATTTTGTACTGGAAAACAATCATTATGTGACACATTAAACAACAAGAAAATGTCAAAGACAGTAGAAATCCAGATTGAGAAGAGCCGCAACCTCATTGAGGGATTGCGCAAGCATCTGAACGGCATAGGAGGCAGTGTGACCAACGATGAAATCAACGGTATGGAGCTTGCCCTCCATGAACTGGAAGTTATCAATTCCGAAGTGGAACGGCTACGTCAGGAACTTTCCCCCAAGGTGAAGCACATGAACGAAGTGATGGACGGTGTCAAGGCTTCATACATCGAGAAGAAAAGGACATTAAAAGGTTACTACCCACAGGAACGATGGGCAGAATACGGCATACCCGACAAGCGATAGGGCTTTCATTATAAGCGGAGGCCGAAGAAGGCGCGTATTCTCCACTTTATATTATGCAAGGTAAGACTCTCCTCATGACCGATATTCGTGAAGTTGAATACCATCGACATGCCGTAGAACTTGTTACCTGTCTGCCGAACCACTGCCCCACGACCGGTGATGATTACCTCGGGGAAATGGTAGTGAAGGGGTACACGAGTGTCGCCGAAGTTCATCGATGTGTGACTATAGACAATGAAGGTGGGTAAGCCAGAGATATGCAGCAGCCAGTCATGAGAAGGCACGAAATTATAACCATAACCGGCACCGATACCGATATTCGTCATCTTCATATCCATCTTCTGTTCCCAGTCGAGTTTAGCGTGTTGCGCCATCCCTGATGCTGCCAGCAGAAAGCTGCCCGCTGAATGTCGTTGGATGTAGCTTTGCGAGAATGCGGCGGGATAGGAGAACCGGCGGCTGTTGAAGGCGTAATAAGCATTCAGGTTAAGCGTCTTCACGGAAAGCATGTCGGCGGGCAGTTCGATGCGCTCCATGCCCTCATGGTCGTGCCAGCCCGTGAAGTTACGTGCGTCTTGATAGATGAAGTCCCAGCCGAAACGATTGCCGTAGGAATTGATGTTCAGCTCATAGTCTTTGTACTTTCCCATCAGCTTGGCAGGATTGAGCGCCATGCTGAGAGAAAAGTTCAAATAGCTCACGGCCACGCTGAATGTTGCTTTGTAGTCGGCAGTCAGTTTCGATTTAAAATGTAATCCGTTATCTATTCCCTCAGATTCAATCCTCGCCCCTGAAAAGTTAAACCGTGTCTTAATGGTCCACTTCGTCTTCGGTCGCACGACATAGTTCGTGTCAATGCTGCCCTTGCGATAATTCACGGTCATCATGCTGTCAAAACGCTGGAAGAGGTTCTGAGCAGATGAAGGCATTGTCTGACAAGCCATCACAACGAGAAGTGTGATTACAACCTTATAATTCCCCATCGGACAGATCAGAAGAACTTCACAACATCATCAAGATTCTTTCTCTCGGGACGATTAGGCGTTTCTGCCCTGTAGCCGAGTGAGATGACAGCCATGATGGTCTCGCTCTCAGGGATAGAGAACAGTTCTCTCAGCTTATCGGCATCGCGCATACCCATGATGAGAGTGTCGAAGCCCATGGCACGTGCCTTCAGTATCAGATAGCAGTTGCTCAGACCGTTATCGTAGGCTCCCCAGCCATCCCCCACCTCATTGGTCTGGTTGCCCTGGAAGAAGCCCGACTTGCCTCGCTCGAAGGTAGAGACGATTAGGACGGGAGCATCCTTGATGCGCTCCTTGTTGCCGCCCACCATATCCTGTACCGCCGCCAGCTTCTCCTCGCTGATGGCTACATAGTATTTTGTAGGCTGCTGATTGGCCCACGAAGGAGCCTCCTGAGCCGCTTTGATTAAGTCGCGAACCTCGGCTTCCGTAATCTTCCTGGAAGCATCATAGCTGCGAACACTTCTGCGAGAGGTTAACACTTCATCGAACGACGGGGATGAACTCGTAACATCCACATTGCTTTTACCATCGTAACAACTTGTCAGTAATAAAAGTGCCATGGCGGCAACCGATAGAATCTTTTTAGTCATAGTTTTAATTATTTGTGATATCTATATCCTTTGTGGCTTTTCCTTTGGCATTCTGGAAGACGAACACCAGTTTCTCCTTTGGCAGTCCCTCTAAGGATAGTTCGAAAGACTTCTTCCCATGTGCAGGAAACGTCTTGACGGTCTTTCCCGAGAAACTGACCACATCTACCTTGTCAACCGGCTCTGAAGCCGATACGACAAGCGTCATCCCTGTTCTTCTGGCATCAACGGTCAGGCTTGACGTTGAAGTCTGAGATTTGTCAAGTCCGGCAGCTGCCAGTTTCTGACGACATACTTCAGCCATCTGCGGGTTTGTTGCCTCCAGATAGCGCAGGGCATAGTGCCGACCAAGCATGCGGTAGCCTTCACTACTGAAATGGAGATTGTCATCACTGGGCATGCAACCTTCTGAAGAGACGACATACGTGTTCGGATAGTGGTTGGCAATGTCGTTGATGGTGGGATTGGCATGACCGCAGACGCCGCCATATTCCTTCCTGACCACCTCGCCCACCAGCAAGGGAACAGCCGTTGAGTCGAAACGTAGCTCCTGTTGCAGGTCGCGGTAGATTTTCCTCAGCGTCTTCCGCCACTGGTCGTTATAGGCATCTGTCTCGCCCTGATGCAGCAGGATGCCCTTGATGACACCGTCCTTGGCGGCAATCTTCGCCATCGAGAGCAGCCGTTCGTAGGGGTCGCGCCCGTATTGATTGAGGATGCCATTCATCCAGTCACGCTCCTCCTTGGCGATGAGGGGCTTATTCTGGTCTTTGTCAAAGAAGGTGATAGGACAGCCTTCGACAGCTACCGACACAATGCCGACACGCACATTCTCAGGCACCACGTCAAGCAAAGTACGCCCGAACCAGTCGGCTGGTCCGAGATGGGCATCGGCACGGCAGAGCGGTGGAATGGCTTTGCGCCACGTTCCTAACTGGCGGTCGTTGCCATCGGTGGTCGCCATACTGAGATAGCGGTCGTTCACCGCCAGGTCTTGTGCCTCGATAGGAGCCTGTCCTGCCATGTTCGATTGCCCGAAGCAGAGGAATATCCAGAAATTCGGGTCCTGCGCATGAAGTTGAAGTGTAGTCATAACTGTCACCAAAAGAATGATTACTTTTTTCATTGCTGTATCGTTTTTGTCTGATTTACCACGGGAAAGTCTCCGGGTCGTTAAGTACGTTTGAACGGAGGTTCTGATTCAAGCCACTGATAGCCTGCATATCCTCATCGGAAAGCGAGAAGGTCATGATTTTCATATTCTCGGCAAAGTGACTGGGCTTGGCACGAGGGATGGTAATCAGGTCACGCTGGACAATCCAACGGAGAACAATCTGAGAGGCAGACTTCTGGTATTTCCGAGCCAAAGACTGCAACAGGGGATGCCCCACGACATCAATATCTCCCTGTCCGAAAGGCCCCCACGCCTCCACTTGGATGCCTAACTCACGGTTGTAGGCAATGTTCTCCTCCTGCGTCATCAGCGGATGCACCTCTATCTGATTGATGACAGGACGGATTTCAGCATAGGATAGCAGGTCATCCAGATGATGGCGGTTGAAGTTGCTCACGCCGATTGACATGACTAGTCCGCGCCTGACGTATTCCTCCATCACCTGCCACGTCTGCTTCACGCAGTCCTTCACAGGCCAGTGAATCAGCAGCAGGTCGATGTAGCCTGTCTTCAACTTGGCAAGACTCTCTTCGATAGAGTCACACACGGCCTGCCTGCCCTCCCGCATGATGTTGGTGGCTACTTTCGTGGTGACAAATATCTCCCGACGAGGCACGCCGCTCTCTGCAATGCCTTGTCCCACCTCAGCCTCGTTCTCATATCCCTGCTGTATCTATATGCCGGAAACCGGCTTCCAGGGCGAGACGTACGTTCTGGCTTGCCGTCTCTCCGCGTAGCGTCCATGTGCCGACTCCTATCTGCGGAATCGTCTGCTTGTTATTCAGTTCTATCTGCCTCATCAGCTCTGATTTCCTTTGATTTCTTCAGAAATTGATTAATATGGGTACAAATATAATAATAATTCCCTGAAAGCCTAATTTTGTGCTCTCTTTTAATGCCCGATGTTTAATGAAGTTTAAGGATTTGTCAGTAAAGTTTATCATAGTTTAAAATCAGTGCCATCTTGTCCCTCATCAGAAGCCAGTTTGTCACACATCCCCCATAGGCACGTTTCTTGCATCATGTCAAGTGAAAGCCGGAGCTAAGGCAAAGGCAATCAAAGACATTCGTTTAACTTAAAATACAATTAGGAGGTATTGATTATGTTACCAGTAATGTTTAAAAACAGTTGGTTCCCAACAGTATTTGACGATTTCCTGAACACTGATTTCATGCCTCGCGCCAAAGAGTATTGCCGGGTGAGCATCGATGACGACGGCAACCTCTGCATTTCCATCGAGAACAAGATGGAGCACAAGGAAGAGAGCAAGAAGCATCACTACCTGCGTCGTGAGTTCTCTTACTCGAACTACGAACAGAGCTACGCATTGCCGGATGATGTGGAGAAAGACAAGATCTCTGCCAAGGTTGATAACGGCATCCTGACGGTTGTCCTCCCGAAGGTGGAGAAAGAGGTAAAGAAAATCGCCAAGGCAATTGAAGTCTCATAAGGCACATATCTCATAGGAACAGCAAGGAGCAGCACCATCATGGCGTTGCTCCTTTTTTATGTCTTGTCGTGTCAGATATTTTCTTTTTATTTTGTACCTTTGCACCATCTATTTTCTTCCCCTTGCAAATGAGAAGGGGGTAGCATAGACTTATGAATGAACAAACTAACAAGATACAAATGAAAAGAACATTGTTTTTGTTGTCGCTGCTTATTGGCTGGACACTCCAGTCGGCAGCACAGGTTGAAGGAAAGTCGGTCAAGATGAAGGGACAGGGTGTCTATTGTGGCGAAGTCGAGATGGACGTCACACAAGGAGCCGACGGCAAGTATTATCTCTACGATAGCAAGCGCAAGATCTGTACGCTGATAGGCGCATCGCTCCCCTCGCTCGATGACCTGGCTGCCAATGGCACGCTTCGCGACTACATCCGTACCGAAGAGGACGGACCGGCGGATGACGAGGAATATATCAAGGAAGTACTCGATGCCGAAAAGACCTTCGACGCCACCGCCTACCTGAAGACTGGAGAGGTGGCAAACAGCACGTCCGACTTCTATGCCTATCAGGTGAAGAGCATCTCCATAGAACAACTGACGAAAGACGGACAAGACTGCATGCCTACTGCCGAATCGCCTTCAGCCTTGCGTATTGCCCTTTATTACAGACAGAACAAATGGACTCCCTTCTACGAATACTTAATACCCGATGTAGAGGAAGCTCCCATTGTCTTGGACGGCGACGAGGTCAGCGAGATACGAATCGCCATCCCTGTTGAGGGTGCCACGCTGGAAATAAACATCGTGGATGAAGAGGAAGAAGACTTACCCGTCTTATTGAGGGCATTCTTCGTGCCCGATGCAAGTGGCGTAACCCACATCGATGCCGATGGCATAAAGGCTACCATTACTTACGAGAAAGGAGGGTCACCCCTGGTGGATGCCCATTGGGGGATGATGCGCGTTTACGATTTCTATAAGAATGTATTCGGCCGCGACAGCTACGACGATAAGGGGGCAACCATCTATAACATCATCTATACCCCGGGATATTCTTCCGGCAAAGACGGAATGGACTTCGACGACCCTATGCCCCGTTTACTGTACAATATGGCTCAGTGCAGTGCAGAAGCCAGGAGCGATTGGTATCCACCGGTGATGATCTATGGCTTGGGAGGACAGATCCTCGACTTAGAAACGGGGATGCCGGGACCCTACATACGGGCATTCGTAGAACTGTCGATCATGTGTCATGAGTTCACCCATATCGTTACGAAGAACACCGCTCAGCTGGATAGTAGCATACCCTCTGAGGGCGGTGCCATCAATGAGTCGTTTTCAGACATCATGGCGGTCAGTCTGGTGAAGAACGACACCTACGGGGTCGGCTCCCAGTCTCCATGGATTGTGGGAGGTCAGGGGCTGTTAATTGGAAAGGACAACCTACGCAATATTGAGAATCCGAAAATATCGGGAGATGTCCCCCAAGCCGACACCTATCATGGGGAGAACTGGGATAATCTTGACAAATACAAGATGATGGGCGTTCAGAACAAGTTCTACTATCTGCTCTGTGAAGGCGGTAAAGGAACTAACGACAACGGTGACAGCTACGACATGACAGGTATCGGCATCGACAAAGGAATGCGGATAGCCTATCTGACACTGACAAAATACTGTTCGTCGGAAACCGACTTCTCGACCATCAGCGAGTGTTGGCAACAAGCATCTGAGGAATTGTACGGCAAGGACAGCGCCGAGACGCAAGCCGTCATTCGTGCATGGGCAGCCGTGGGCATCGGCAATGCTGATGTTACAGGCATTGAGGAAATCAATGGATTACCAACTGCTACAGAAGTCTATTACGACCTGCAAGGCCGCATGTTACAAACTCCTCCTTCAAAGGGTATCTACATCAAGAAGTCCGGCAAAGGACACACGCAAGTAAAGAAGTTCATCACACAATAATCATTGTAAGACATTAAAAAAGAACTCATAGATTGCGGATATATTGGTCAAGCTCTTCAATAATATTATAAAATGTATTTTTTTTATGAAAAATTTGGCTGGATAGAGATTTGTTGCTACTTTTGTCCTCTACATATAGAATCAACATGAAAACGATATATTTACATGTTAGGATGCTACTTGTGGCGATGCTGATGATGCTCCCTATGTTGGCAACGGCAGCAGAAGGCGACTCGCTTTACGTCTATTTCAATGGCTATCGCCTTGACGTGTTTCCATCTTCCTATATAAAAAGTCAGATGGAAGCGAATGGACAGTTGCGCGTCACCGTCATCAATGATACGACTTTCTGCTACAACCTCGACCGCATCGACTCCGTTTGCTATCATCGTCCTCAAAACATGCCATCGTTTTCATCGTTTAAGTTCAACAACAAGTATAACGACCAGGTCTTTACGGATGCAGAGGCAGACATCGCGGGCGATTCGCTGATAACGGCTCGTGTAGGTGCTATCGGCAAATGGCTCACTCCTTCTTTCCAGCTCAGCGAAGAAACCGACCGTGTATATATTGACGGTCAACGGCAACAGAGCAAGGTGAATCGGCACAAGTTCGACAAGGATGTGATTTATACAGTCGGTCGTCATGGGTGGCGAGAGTTCAAGAAGACATTAGCGAAAGAGGCGTTATGGAGTGATTCCGTGGGGCGATACACTACTACTGAGGTAATGCTTTCTGCCGACCAGTTTTCATCCAACCTTCCTGGAAAGGACGGGGAGGAATTTGCACAGATGCTTGATGGCAACACATCGACCTTCTTTCACAGCACTTGGGATGTCTCGTCCGACTTGAAACCAATTATTTATGTCACCGAACCATATCTTGACATAGCTTTGAATGAGAGTCTGCGCCGAGTGAGTTTCAGCTATGTCACCCGCACATCCGGTTCTTATTGGCCCTTGAAACTTACGCTTTTCGCCTCCAATGACGGAAAGGAATGGACACAGATTCGTGAGTTTACGGAAGCGGACAACCTGCCTACTTATGCCGGAGCCACTTATAGAAGTCCTGTTATTGACCTTGGGCAAGATTATAGCCACCTGCGCATACTTCTTCAAGCATCGCCATATCGTTTGTATCTTGTGTTCGCCGAGTTCAATCTGTGGCGGATTGATGAGAACCCCGATTACCACGGTCCTGAACTCTTAGAACCAGCCGAGTATCGTTATGTCATGCAGCCATACGGTCGTGAATATCGTATGCATGTAGACTGGCTCACCGATTTGGAGACCAGCAGTGTACCACGCATCGACATCAACACCAACACGGGCGAGATGATTTCAAGTAAGGATTACTATCTGGATGCTACCATTACCATTGATGGTGGCGGCGTTTATCCCGACATGTCTTCTACTCCGGTACAAATCAAGGGGCGTGGTAACAGCAGCTGGAGTTCGCGGCCGTGGGATAAGAATCCGTACCGTTTGAAATTCGCATCAAAACAGAAGCCCTTTGGACTTACCAATGGGAAGAGCTGGGTGTTGCTGGCAAATAAGCAAAGTGGTTCCATGCTCAGTAATGCCATCGGCATGAAGGCGGCTTGTCTGGCAGGTACTGCCGGAGCGAATCATATCGTGCCTGTTGAACTCTATATCAATGGTAATTATCGGGGAAATTACAACTTTACCGAGAAGGTCGGGATTGCCAACAATAGTATTGATGTTGCAGACGAAGACTGTACGGCGTTGTTGGAACTCGATACTTATTTTGATGAGACCTACAAGTTTCGTTCTAACGACTATTTCTTGCCTGTCAACATTCAATTCCCCGACTTTGCCGAAGACCCCACGAGTCTCACGCAACAGATGATTGTGACAGACTTCAACGACTTTATGAGGAGGCTGAAGAATGGTGATGACATCAATACGCTTGTTGACATTGACATGCTGGCTCGCTACCTGCTCGTGAATGAGTTGATTGCCAACTATGAACTCCAACATCCCAAGAGCACATATCTTTATAAAGAAGCTATCGGGTCTGCGGATAGTAAGTTTATCTTTGGACCAGTGTGGGATTTGGATTGGGCGTATGGCTACGAGACCAACAGACAGTATTGTACTACAGATGCTACTGCCGACTACTATAACACTAAATTCAACATGTCGGGGAAGCAATTCATCTACGACCTGCGGTATGTCAGCAGAACACTTGACCGTACATACTATGACGTATGGACAGATTTCATGAATAATCACCTGGATGAACTCATCGACTATTGCGACGCGTACTTTGCGTTTGCCAATCCGTCGTTCTTGCATAATGCGGCGAGTTGGGGTGATGGCTACAACTATGCCGTTGCAACCGATAATGCCAAGGAATGGCTCTTGAAACGGGCTCGGTTTATATATGACAATCTGAATGTCTATCCTGTCAGCTATCCTGAAGAAGAGGATGACATGAATTTCGATGATGATCATACTGATGGCATTGAGATAGCATATACAGATGAAACGGAAAAGTCTGCTCTCGTGGATGTATTCGACTTGAATGGCCGTTGCGTGAAACGTCAAGTCAATGTGTTCGAATTACGCACAGGATTGCATCCTGGAATCTACATCGTAGGAGGAAAGAAAATGGTTGTGAGATAGATTCTGGACGTTACAAGGTTGAGAATGGCATTACCTATTTGCCTCTTTACATGGCACCGCTATTGTAAGCTCCTCCGGCAAAGGACACACGCAAGTAAAGAAGTTCATCACACAATAATCATTTGTTCCCAAAACGTACCGACTGCTTCACTTCCAGCACTACGTTCTGGGAACAAGTTTTTTCTAAACAGTTTTTTCCAAATGGCTAAATTGCTGTTACTTAATCATCATTGTAATCACCAACTCTTTCGGACTTTTATTAAACAGAAAGAAGTATCAATACAGTTAGTGTCAATTAGATAATTCTGTTTTACGTTTTTCTCCGAAAGCATCTAGCAAATACGCCAACCTTTCATTCTTGAGTTCCTCAATTTTTGACACGTCTGAATACTTTTCAAAATCGTCTTCTTTTATACCTGTATATTTTGAAATTGCCTGACGTAAGAAACTATCTGTCAACTCATTCAGTGTTTTGTCTTTTTTTAAAATATTATCTGCTTTGGGCAATAATTGTAGATTAAAAAGAGCATTTTTGTATGACGTTGGTGACATTTGATTACCCTCGAGTTTTGCTTGAGGAATAATATGATCAACTTCAGAAGTCTCTTCTAAATTTATATCAGGCGTCTTCTTCAGTAATGCATATTGATAGCATAATACTGGTGTAAGGTGCTTAATGTCGAGAGTTTGACCATTATATATCCCGTCACAAGCACTTGAAATAAGAGTTTTCCATGATTCTTCTTCCATGGACTTTATTCGCTCATGCCAATTCTTAATATGATTTGCCATCTTTGAGTCACCAGAACCTTTCCAAGCGCCTATACAATACTCAAAAGTGATTCTATCAAATAATATTTTGGCATTTCTAACAAATGCATTATATTCTGCTGATGATACTCTACTCTAGGACAACCTTTCTCTTTCCAATCATATAAAAGGATTGTGACAAATTCTAATGTCGGGGCCGCACCAAACAATTTGTAAAATGATTTTTTCCAACTACGCAAATATCTAAAGAATTCATTTTTATTAAGAATCTCACTAATTGTATTTACATCATTAACCAAATCATCGATACTACTGCCCCAACTGATTTGTTTGTTTCGTTCAAGTTCGTTAACGACAACGGCAGACATTCCTTTATTGAAATATGAACTAATCAGCTTGAAGCCTAAGGTTATTTGCGTCATATCAATCTCCTGAGTTTTTTTAACCTCTCTGTAGTCCTCAAAAAATAGATGATCGTCTTTAATACGAGAGATTAAAGTTGCACCATAATCCCAACGTACCACGTTACCATCTTTCGGAACTTCAACACCTAAACGTGTATATAAGTCTTTGACGAGTTCCAACATTTTTGCATCTCCAACTATCACTTTTTCATTCCAGAAAGGCTTTGCTGACAACAATTCTTCTGCCTTAAGCTGAGTTCCACCACTATTGATACGAGAGAAAATGTTTTGCGCATCTAGTGGAGTTACGTTCTTAAGAAGAATTACTCCAATTCGTGCATCAGTTATAATCTGTTCTGATTTTGAAATCACTTGAACAATGTGTTCTATATCTTCCCATTTCTGTTCAACTAAATAACGAAATTCTTTTTCTTTACCAGTTTTTATGGCAGCACTATCATCTATGTGCATATAAAAATTATCCTTTGTTGGAGTACCTACATTTTTTTTATAATCAAGTAGGAATTCACGCAATTTCTCTGGTATGATTTTGAAGCCTTCACGTTTTGGAGCATATGGTGGACGTTCTATATATCTGTTCAAATCCGCAAATATACGTTCCCACTTACCAATATTAGCGATTCTTTGATGAACCATCAAGATGATTTCCAAAAGAGTTTTCAATCCATCACGTTGACGCAATTTATTAATGTCCTCACCCAGATCATCTTCAGCATAAGAATTTGAATCTGAAACAAATGCATCCTCTGTCGTTTCCAATTCATCGTCATCAGTTTCTTCTTGCTGTAGATAGGCATCTATCTTTTCCCAAAACAAGGTTTTAACTTCATTAATGTCTTGGTTTGGTTTAAACTTAATATATCTTCGAGCCCATTCGTAAACCAAATCAGGATTTGCACGGAGGTCTTTCAGAGCCGACCTTCTCTGGCGACCATCAAGAAGCCACGATGTATGACCTTCATCGTTAATAATCACTACTCCTACTGGGTATTCTTGGAAAATACTGATAGCAAGCTCAAAGTTTTGCTTTGCTGTCCATGTTGACCTTCTTTGGAATCGAGGCAGTTTGATTTTACTGTCAGTAACAAACTCAGTTATGGAACGCGTTTCTATATTGTAACTCATAATTGATATGGTTTTCGTTTTTGCAAAAATATAAAAACTTTGTGAGAAATGGCTATTCTGATAACAAATAAATTAGTTTACATTAATTTTTCTTGGTTAACAGTTGATCTAAACTCTCAAAAATCATCCTAACGTGATCTAAATATTTTGCTTATTCTAAGAAGATCTCTGACCTTTGTCCAAAAATTTATGGAAAAGAAATGGATTACGACGGAGCAAATGCTCGAAACCTTGAAAATGGAGCCTGATACAGAACAGCAATATTGTCACTATCTTGGAGGATGCTTGCGTTCAACTCATTGGCTTGAATATTCATCGAAGAAGAACAAATATGGTGATTCAACAAATTGGTTTGACTACACGTGGTATACAGAGGCTGAATTTGTTGAAATATATGCTGGAAACTGGTGGATGAGAGAGCACTAATATCATCTGCCATCAGTAAGCATCAGACGCATATCTTTGAACTAAAGAAATGAAAAATCAGATAATCTTCTACATAATAATGTATAAACCATTGTAAACCAAGCATTTATTATATATTTAATATCTACTTTATCCTCTACTAACTTTCTACTAATCTTCTACCTATCCTCTACCTATCTCACAGATTGAACCTAATGAAGTCAATTGGGGTTAGATGAATGAAAGCAATGGTTTGGGGCGGCTAAAGTATAGGTTTGTGAGTGATAAACAATATGTTTGTGAGTGATAAATGATATGTTTATGGGCTTAAAAATAGTAGAGGGTAAGTAGAGAATAAGTAGAGAGTTAGTAGAGAATAAGTAGAAGATTAGTAGAGAATAAGGTGGAATTTATGTGAAACATAAAGTCCTTATTTCCAATGGTTTAGGATGATTTTAGTAGAGGATGGAATAAAAACCGCTCAAATCGCATGGGAAAATTTGTGTGATTGGAGTATTTTTTGTATTTTTGCGTGATAATCAAAGATAGATATACATGAAAGTCACATTACTGAAAAACACTCGCAAAAAAGAAGTGATGAATCGTCTCGAACTGTTGTCGGTCGTGGAGATGATACGCAACAATCCTGAGGCACAAAAAGTGTTTAACTTGCGTCTGAACTACTCGTTCATGAAGCCTGAGCGGAAGGAGGACGGGCAGATTTTCATTGATGGTGAAAACACCGTCAGTCTGCCGCGTATCTGCTTTGCGGCGGAGTACGACAAATACAAGGAGAAAGCGCGGATGCAAGCATACAATGGATTAGTGGTGATTGAGGTGAACGGACTGAAACAATACGAGGATGCGGTGAACATTCGCAACCAGGCGGCGCGGATGGATGAGACGTTGCTGGCGTTCTTGGGGGCATCGGGTAAGAGCGTGAAGATAGTGTGCAGGGGCGAGTTGTATAAGGACGCCTCCCAAGGAGGGGAAGACATCAAGTTGCCGGAGGACGAGGCTGACATCAGACAGTTCCACCTTAACCTATATAACACGGCACGGAGAGCCTATCAGAACCAATTAGGGTTGGACATCGTTTACATGGAGCCTCTCGTGGAGCGGACGGTGTATCTGAGTGCTGACCCTGAGGCGTTTTTCAATCCTGAAGCGCGTCCGTTCAAGGCTGACGCGAGGAATCACGACAATGGGGAGCCTATGCCTATCTCGATGGAGAGTGACCGACTGATGCCTGGTCGTACCATCACGCGTACCTATCACCTGAATTGGCTGTTCATCGTGAAACAGGTGTTGGGTGATTATTTCCAATTGCCCGACGAGGAAAGGCAGATGGAGTTGTTGATGCGCATTGCCCGTCTCTCGCTGGAACAGGGAATACCATTGGCGCATGCGCAAGGGATGACGCTGGAACATCCTGTGCTGAACACGGATCCCATATTGGTGAAGAACGTGTTCTCTGCCATCTACGACGTGGCTTTGCAGGAGGACTATCGGAAGAAGCACAGGATAAAACCGCTGAAGAGCATACCCGACGAGACGTTGCAGGCCATGCGGACGGAGATATTCCTGAATGCCAACTTCGACATGCGTAAGAACTTGATGACGGGCGTGGCGGAATATCGCTACAAATATGCGGAGGACCAGACGTTTAAGCCGTTGACGGAGGAGGTGCGCAACGACATGACCATCCAGGCTCGTGAGCAGGGATTGAAGTCGTGGGACCAGGATGTGAACCGCTTCATCGACTCTACTCGCATAGAGCAGTACGACCCCGTGAATACATGGCTCGACAGGTTGCCTGAGTGGGACGGGGAGGACTATATAACGGAACTTGCGAGGAGGGTTCCCACCACTCAGCCGCATTGGGAGAAATACCTAAGATGCTGGCTGGTGGGGATGGTGGCTCAATGGCGCGAGAGCGACAAGCAACTGACGGGAAACGCATTGACTCCCTTGCTGATAGGTCGGCAGGGTTGTGGGAAGACGCGATTCTGCAAGATTTTGTTGCCGCCTGAATTGCGTGACTACTATAACGACAAGTTGAACTTCAAGAATGAGTTTGACCTGAACATCGCGCTGACCTCGTTTGCCTTGATCAACATCGACGAGTTTGACAAGACTACCAACTCGCAACAGATTGTGTTGAAATACCTGTTGTCGTCGTCTGACGTGAAATTCCGTCCTCCATACGGCAAGACCATCAAGCAATACCGTCGCTACACCTCGTTCATCGGCACTACCAACCAGATGCAGCCGTTGGTGGACCCAACGGGTTCGAGAAGGTTTGTCTGCGTGGGTATTCCCGTCGGACAGAACATCGACTATACGGACAACCTCAACCATCGGCAACTCTACGCCCAGGCACTCCACCTGTTCAAGAATGGTGAGCGCTTCTGGTTGAACGATGAGGAGATTGCCACGCTGATAGAGGAGAACGTGCCGTATCAGCGCACCATCGACTTGGTGGAGATGATTGCCGCGACTTTCAGCAAGCCGAAGGGTAGTGAGGGTCGCTGGTATGGAACGAACGAGATACTGACCTTATTGGCAGGCCGTTATGCTTACTTCGATGCGAAGAAGGCAACGCCCATTGCCTTGGGTAAGTCGATGAACAACTACAAATTCAGCTTCAGGCACCGCATGGTGAACGGCCTCTCAGAGTATTGGCTGGTGGAGAAATAACAATGAATGCTTACCGTTCTTTCAGGAAACGCTTCAACAGAAAGGCAAGGAAATAGGGGAAGGTGTAGAACTGGCCGTTCCAGCCGATGTTCTTGTAACCCAGTTTTATGCCGTATTTCACATCTGAATAAGAGTTCCACTTGATGAGATTGTTCAACGAGGCTGTGGCCCCGTCCTTGGCTTTCACCTCCACAGGCACCAAAGAATCGGCATCGCGGACAAAGAAATCCATCTCTATGGAAGGGTTGTCGTGTTTGTAGAAATACAGCTGCTCGTAACCTGACTTGCGGAGCATTTCGCCAACCACATTCTCGTAGATGGCTCCTTTATAAGTGCCAAAGTTCTTGTTGGCTCGCAGGTCTTCTTGTGCTTCCTCATCGAGCGAAGCAATGAGTAAGCCTGTGTCGTGAAAATAAATTTTGTAGAAATCGTTGTCGTAATTGCCCTTTAAAGGCAGTTCCACATTGTTCAGACAATAGCATACGTTGATGACTCCAGCTTCTTTCAGCCATTCCACAGCACCGATGTATTCTCTATTCCTGGCTCCCTTGGCAATCTTCGTAATCTGATATTTCTTGTTCTCCTTAGCCAAGAATGTGGAAATATGGCTATAGACGGCAAGAATCTTAGCCTTGTCGGTCTGCTTTGCATATTTGGTGATGTCCTCCTCGTAGTCTTTTAGTAGCTGGCGCTGCAACTTCAAAGTTCCTCCGTAATGTCCGTTGTCGATATACATTTTCACTACTTCGGGCATACCGCCGAGACTCATGTAGTCGCGAAAGACATCAGTCATTGTATCCAACTCAAGCTGTGAGAAAGGTTGCAGGCTCTTCATGTGCTGATAAAGGTCTTCTATCTGTGATGGAGAATATCCCTTCGCCCACAGGAACTCCTCGAAGTCCATTGAGTGCATCTCGAAGTCTTCCTTATAACCTACGGCGTTGGATTCAATCTCCTCATAATATATGCCCATCAACGAACCAGAACAGATGACATCGTAGCGACGATCCTGACAGAAGGACTTGAGCGACGTGGCACAGTCGGGACACTTCTGCAACTCGTCGAAAAAGATCAGCGTCTCATGCGGAATGAATTCCCATGAGGGTTCAAGTATTGAGATGTTCTTGATAATCGTTTCCACCTCATAGCCATCATCAAAGATTGCTCTGAACTTCTTCTGAAGAACAAAGTTGATTTCGATAACTGATTTGTAGTTGGCTTTACCGAAGGCTCTAATAGACTCTGTTTTACCAATCTGGCGGGCACCTTTTACAATCAGCGGCTTTCTTTCCGGGTTGTTTTTCCAATCCAAAAGATACTTGTCAATCTTTCTTTTAAGCAGTTCCATACCCATTAAATCACATTTTCGGCTACAAAAATAAGCAAAAAATCACATTTTCGGACATAAAAACGAGCAAAAAATCACATTTTCGGAATTATTTCACCTCTTCCCTACTCTATTTTCGGCTGGTTTCCTTATGCATGGTGACCTTAACTTGACCTTAACTGAAAAAGGTTGTCACTTTTTGGAGAGTTAAACTTAACTGGTTATTACTATAATTACTATCTCACTAAAAGCGTTTACCTGTTCTGA
>CACWNV010000063.1 GCA_902762325.1 uncultured Prevotellaceae bacterium
GGAATCATTGATATAAGAAAAAAGTCCACCGTTTAAGGACGATGGACAAGGACCTAATGTTTTCACAACGGAATAATCCTTATTGTGATTTGCTTAAAACGATTTAGAATAAAATATCTCTATAAAATAGCTTTTTTAAAAAAAATAGATGTAAATTTGTGGATTGAAAGTGTTAAATGATTTCATCTTTTAATACTATAAAAGGAAAAAGGCGAGTCGGTTTCCCTTCCCACCTTGAATGTTTTCACAACGGAATAATCCTTATTGTGATTTGCTTAAAATTAGTAATGCAAAATTACATTTAAATATTGATACTACCAAATAATTTAGAAAAAAAAATGAAGAACATATTAGGCTTAGACTTAGGAACGACCAGTGTAGGTTGGGCATTAATTAAAGTAGATGATAAAAATAACCCTATAGATATTCAAGATATGGGAGTTAGGATAGTTCCACTTGCAGAAAACGAAGGGGATAAGTTTACTAAGGGGCAGGATATAACTGTTAATGCGGACAGAACAAGGGCAAGAGGACAACGTAGGAATTATGATAGATTTCAGCTTCGTAGACAAGCTCTTACAGAAAAATTACGCTCGTTAAACATGCTTCCTGACGAACATCTCATCAAACTCCCCATAATGGAGCTATGGCAACTCAGAGCGAATGCTGCAACACAGAAAGTTTCTCTAAATGAGCTTGGGCGCATTCTATATCACCTCAATCAAAAAAGAGGATATAAACACTCAAGGACGGATGCAAAGGATTCCAAACAAAGAGCATACGTAAAAGAAATAAACAATCGTTACGGTGAATTGATAAAGTCAGGTATGACTATCGGCCAATTCTTTGCAAAGAAACTATCGGAAACAGCTGTTACATTTGAAGGTAAGACTTTCTATGTTTATAGGATTAAAGACCAAATATTTCCACGTAAGGCGTACGAAGAAGAATATGATTATATAATGAAATGCCAACAAGCTTTCTACCAAGAAATTCTAACGAATGACGTAATTGATGAAATCAGAAATAGGATCATATACTACCAACGTGACTTGCGTTCATGCAAGCATTTAGTATCGGTTTGTGAATTTGAGAAACGTTGTTTTTACGATGCCGAAGGTAACGTCAAACGAAATAAAAAGGGTGAGATTATCTATGATGGTCCAAAAGTGGTTCCTCGCACATCGCCTTTATTTCAAATCTTTAAGAACTGGCAATCAATAAACAATCTTCGATTCCATAATCGCAAAAACGAATATTTGTATATAACAAAAGAACAAAAGCAACAAATAGCTAATATTATGGACATTCATAAGGTGTTAAAACTCGAAGATGTCCAAAACGTGCTTGATATTACTTCTGAGTCAGGGTGGTATTGCGATAAAGCTATAAAAGCAGGTATTAAAGGCAATACAACCAAACATGCAATACTTTCAGTCTTATCTTCGCTACCTCAATCTAAAATCACAGAGTTAACCCGTTTTAATCTCGAAACAGAGGCTACGAACTTGGTAGACGAAGAAACTGGTGAAGTGTTGGTGCGCATAAAATCCACTTATCAAGAAGAACCATTGTATCGATTGTGGCATATTATATACTCCATCAAGAACGATGATGAAAGATTTCACGCCATTACCAAACTTCTTAAAGAATTCTGTATAGAAGATGATTCTATTGCCAATGCATTGAAAGATTTGGACTTTGTTACTCCTGGTTATGCAAATCTTTCGGCAAAGGCTATAAGTAAAATTCTTCCTTATATGATGGAAGGTATAGACTATAGTGATTCCTGCGCATATGTAGGCTATAATCATTCTGACAGCATCACTAAAGAAGAGAATAAAAGACGCGAATTACTTGATCAAATTCCCGCTCTTAAAAAGAATGAGTTGCGTCAACCAACGGTTGAAAAGATTTTGAATCAAACCATCAATATCTTTAACCAGATAAACGCCAATCTAAAAAAGAATGGAGAGCGTATAGATGAAGTGAGGATAGAATTAGCACGCGAATTGAAGCAAAGTAAGGATGAGCGTAAGGAAACTGAAAATGGTATACGAAAGCAACAAAAAATGAATGATGAATATGCCAACATCTTAAAGGAAGAAGGCATACGACCTACTCGTAACAGGGTTTTAAAATATCGTTTGTGGAGAGAGTCGAATGAAACATGTTTCTATTGTGAACGCCCCATCAATTTCAATGAATTCCTTAAATTCTCTGATATTGAACGCGAACACATAATACCTAAGAAACTGATATTTGATGATAGCTTTGCTAATCAAGTTTGTTCTTGTAGGAAATGCAATAAAGAAAAAGGTGGAAGAACAGCACTTGACTATATGCAGACTACACCAAATTTACAAATGTATCTTGATAAGGTTGACAAGATGTTTCAAGAGCATAAAATCAGCGGTAAGAAACACTTACACCTCCTAGCATCATATGAAGATTATCTAATCCGAAAGAAAGAAGGAAAAGAAACCAAGGATGACATCAAGATATGGGAAACACCCATTGAGAGGCAACTCCGACTCTCACAATACATCTCACGGAAAGCACAAGAACTATTAAGAACAGCTTGTCGTGATGTCATTGCAACGAGCGGAAGTATCACAGATCTCATAAGGCACACATGGGGATATGACACCATCTTACATGAGCTTAATTTTGATTGCTACAAAAAGGCAGGATTAACAGAATTCATAAAAGATGAGAAAACAGGGAAGATTCGGGAAGTCATACAAGACTGGACAAAACGCCTCGACCATCGTCATCACGCTATTGATGCTTTAGCTGTTGCATGTACATCGCGCTCCATTATCCAACGTATAAATACCCTTCATGCTTCCAGAGAAGACATACGTAAGGAAATCAAATCCACAAGAAAGGAATGGCAAGAGAATGACTTGCTTCAGCAATGGATAAAGGAAAAGATGCCTTTCGATAGGAAATATGTCCTGTATAAGGTCGCTTCAATCCTTGTTTCCATGAAAGCTGGTAAAAAAGCTACCGTGCCAGGTAAAAGAAAAATCTATAAAAATGGAAAGCCAACAATCATACAAACAGGCATGAGAATACCACGCGGGCAATTACATGAACAAACAGTTTATGGAGCAATAACACAGTTCTCCAAAAACAATAAAGGTAAAGTTCTTCAGACTAAGGAAATTGTCACTCGTTATAAAATGGGAGTAGGCTCCATGGGATATGTTTTTAGTGGAAAAGAAACTTGCGATGTTATTAATGACAAAAAGAATAAAAGCCTTGTAATAATTGACGGTATAGAAAAAGCCATCAATTATATTGTAGATAGACATATAAGGGATGTTGTTAGGAACAGGCTCAATGAAGCATTCCCAGAAAATGAAACATATCGCTCAGAAGCAGAAAAAGCATTAGCTGAAGGAAAAAAATATGATGGTAAAGAAAGATGTCAAAAAGCATTAGACCAACTAAGGAAATTAAGTGAAAAACCGTTGTATGCTGACAAAAACAAAAACATTATAATTAAAAGTGCACGTTGTTATACAGGTCTTAGTGCAGTTCAACCATTACGCTATAACAATAATCATGAGCCAATTTCATATGTTCTTACAAAGAATAATCATCACGTAGCTCTTTACAAAGACGAGAATGGCAAATTCCAGGAGTGTATTTATACTTTCTGGCAAGTTGTGGAACGCTCTAAATTCAAACTCCCTTTAATTATAACTGACACCAAAGCACTTTGGAATGAAATACAACAAAGAGAAAACAAAGGAGATACGTTCCCAGATTCATTAATACAATCTCTGCCATTACCAAATTGGACTTTCATAGAAAGTCTCCAGTTAAACGATATGTTTGTCATGGACATCAATGATGATGATTTTGAAAACTACATTGCTACTAATAACTATGAGGAGTTGGGGAAAAAACTATATAGAATTCAAAACATATCATCTGGTGATTATTTTTTAAGATTACATACAGATACTACAACGGACAGGAATAACGCCAAACTGACGGAGAAATTCTTACGTAAAAGCCTTATGGGATTCTTATCCTCTAATCCTCACAAAGTATATATATCTTTATTGGGAAAAATAATCCGAAATACCGAATGATTAAAAAGACTCTATACTTCAGTAACCCTGCCTACCTCTCTTTGCGAGACGCACAATTGGTAATAAAACTGCCTGAAGTGGAAAAGGCGAAGAACCTTACTGACGACTTTAAGAAGTCTGCAGAGATAACTCGCCCCATAGAGGATATTGGCGTCGTGGTGCTTGACTGGATTTAGTGAATACAGGGTTATGTGGCTTTTAGTACTATTCGACTTGCCAACAGAAACGAAAAAAGATATTCGTGAATATACAATATTCAGAAAGAACTTACTAAGGGATGGATTTACCATGTTTCAGTTCTCTATATATGTTCGTCATTGTGCAAGTTTGGAGAATGCAGAGGTTCATAAAAAACGAGTGAAATCTTTTCTGCCAAGATACGGGAAAGTTGGGATAATTTGCATAACAGACAAACAATTTGGAAACATAGAGTTGTTTTATGGCAATAAGCCACAAGTCCCTAATACGCCAGGCCAACAACTTGAATTGTTCTAAAAAACGTGAGTTCGATGTAAGACTTATGCAATTACGTTTGCATGAGTCATAACTGCCCTTTTGTGGGAGGTGGTGAAGGAAGTGAAACAGAGTACTTATTTCCGCCTCGTAAATGATACACTTAGACAGCGTAAACGATACATTTAGACACCAAAAACAATATGTTTGTGAATCCCAATTCTCAGACAGTCAGATTTCGTCGAATTCACATTAAAAAGAGAATTCCATCGTTTTAAATGGAATTCTCTTTTTCATAAACATCATTTTTCTTTTTCTATTTATCCTTGCAAATAGTTGATTATTAGCACTTTCCTCTAATCGAGATGTTTACGCTATTGCAAAGGTACTAATTTTTAAGCAAATCACAACTAAGGAGAAGATTGCATACAAGTGTAAGATGATGTTTACGCTATTGCAAAGGTACTAATTTTTAAGCAAATCACAACTCAGCGCGTCGTCGTCACCTGCAAGGAATGGATGTTTACGCTATTGCAAAGGTACTAATTTTTAAGCAAATCACAACGGAGGTATGCCGTTCTTCAGCAGGTAATCAGATGTTTACGCTATTGCAAAGGTACTAATTTTTAAGCAAATCACAACCAAGACCTTCTGCCAGTCAGGACAACTATAGATGTTTACGCTATTGCAAAGGTACTAATTTTTAAGCAAATCACAACTAGTCCTGTCTCTTCTGCTCGATGTCAGCGATGTTTACACTATTGCAAAGGTACTAATTTTTAAGCAAATCACGACAATGGCACAATCTGATAGCGTGCCGACAAGGATGTTCATGCTGTTGTCTGTACCCTCGGAGCTATGGAGCAAGCAGCTTCTCTGCTATAATCTCAGCCATGCGCTTCACACCCTTCTCATTCGGATGAATGCCGTCGGGCTGCACCATGTCCTGACCATCGGCAAACAGTGTATGCAGGTCGATTACCTGCAACCCATACTCACGAGCCACCTCCTGCTGGATAGGAATAATGTTGTTTTGGATGATGGAATCATTGATGTTCCATGTCGACTTAAAGGCAGGTATCGGTGTGCAAAGATAGATCTGAGGCTTTGCCGGCTGGACTGCCTTTGCCTTCTTGCCTTTTTTCTTCACCGGCTGAGCCAGATCAGGACGCAGAGCCTTAATCATCTGCTGCAGGTCTTGTTTGAAGTCAGCCCCGTTCTTCCAGTTCTGGGGCTTCGAGTCGTTGGTGCCAAGTTTGATAATGACAACATCAGGGTTGAATGCCAATGCGTCTTTCCATGCCGTTTCATTCATATAAGGGAAGTCACCCTTGTTAAGCATCGTCCGCGCACTCACCCCGAAGTTCTTCACCCAATAGCCATCGCCCAGCTTCTGCTGCAACAGGGCAGGATAGCCGAACTGTGTTGCCATGTCGATGCCATGACCGTCGGTGATGCTGTTGCCGATGCAGGCGACTTTCACGGCACCGGGCTTTGGAGTCTTACGTGCGTTCAGCCAGTTGCCAATGTCGGTGAGCATCTGGTCGTGATACTTAAACCAAGTACCGAAGCCAAAGCCATGGTCACCTGTAGGATAGATATACATGGCACACTCGTTGCCCGCATTACGCATGGCTGAATAGTATGCTACGCCATTGGTGACTGGAGGCACCAGCCGGTCGTCACTTGCCATGATGATAAGTGCTGGGGGTGTCAGATGACGACGAACAGCATTCTGCGTGGAGAAGTCCTTCACCAGCGCCGGGTCTTTCTGTCCTTCTACGCCAAGGAAGTTGCGGCAAGACCATTTATGCGACACCTTCTCGTCCATGGAAATCACCGGATAGAACAGGATGGAGAAATCAGGGCGTACGTCGAAGTCGGCATGTGTGGAGATGACCGATGCCAGATGCCCTCCTGCCGAGAAGCCCATGATACCCACATCGTGAGGATTGATTCCCCACACGGCGGCAGAGTCGCGCACAATGCGGATACCATTCTGCACATCACTCATGGGCAAGGTACGGTCGCCATTCGGCAGTCTGTAGTTCACCACAAAATAGGCGATGCCCTGATTGTTGAGCCATTCGGAAGCCAAATAGCCCTCATGTGTGTTCGAGAGAACAGAGTAGCCGCCACCGGGAACACCCACGATGGCTTTGCCCGAAGGAGCCGAAGGAAGGAAACAAACCATCTGCGCCTTTCCGTCATCGGTCAGGTCAATCGTAAACTTTCTCGCCGTCTGTGCCTGCACCAGCGTTGTGATGAGCAACAGGAAAAATAACGTCACTTTTTTCATCATTCTGAAATATCTTTTAATTTACTACTTCAAGGATAAGTATTCTTGTGCAGTGCTTCCTTCACCTGAGCCATGTTACTACGGGAGACAGGGATGGATTCACGACTATGCATCATGAGCAGTTGCATGGTGCCAGTGCGAGAGACAATCTGCTCCACCTGTCCGAGATTGACAAGGAAGGCACGATGGCAACGCACAATCATCGGGTAGGCCTTCAGCGTGTCTTCCATTTGCTTGGAGGTGGCTCGTAGCATATCAACATGCACCTGGTCATCACGCCACTGATAGACTTTCACGTAATTGCCCACCGCTTCTATATATAATAAGTCGGGAACGTGAAGCGTCACCGTCTCGCTGGTTGAACCTGTGAGGACTACCGTGGAGGATGGCGATATGTCATGAGTGGACAGCTTCTGAAGCTGCTCATTCAGAAGCTTGGTTTCCTCTAACTCCGCTGCCAGGTAACGGCTACGGAACTTGAAACGCCAATAGAGACCGATGGCGAACGAACAGAATGCGATAATAAGGAGTGTCTCCAGAAAGTTGCTCCACGACAGCTGATTCCCCGCTACACGGTCACTCAACAGGAAATGACGGTAAAGGCAGATCATCAAGGCTACCAGAATGGTGTTGATGATTTGAAAATAAAGATTGCGGCGGATGAAAAAGTTGACGTCATCACCAGATGATTGCGTACTTTCTCCCTCCATATTGCAAGGCATCCGGACAAGAAACTTCATGATGGAATCAGTCAGCAGGCACACCATGACACCCAGCACAAAGATGATGAAAAGATGTACATACGCCTGCCACTGCCACACCTCTAAGCCGAATGGCTTGAATACAGCCAACGCAAGCGCCACGAAAGCAGCACTGACGACACGAACACGAATTATATCTTTTTTCCCTTGATTCATTGTTTGGCAAAGATACTACAATCCCTTCATATCACCAAACCATTCGTCACTTTTCATTCCATTTATCCCTATATATTTTCCATTCATCACATTATCGTGCAGAATATCCCAGAAACTTGCAGAGACAGATGCCGGGACATAACTTTGCAGCAGAAATCACGCAGGAAAAGACTGCTAATGTATAACAACATTAATAACAGATGATTATGAAAAGAAGAACTATCATTGGAATCATTTTTATTGTGGCAGCACTTTTGAAGCTGGCAGACATGTGGGGAATCGTTCAGTTAGACTGGCTATGGCAACATCAATGGACGATGTACCTCGGTGTGTTCCTTATTCTCTTCATCGGCGTGGAACTCGTCATCAGCAGTTACCGCCATAACCCTGAACAATGGTTGCAGCGACCTCTGCCTACAGGTGAAGAGGGAAAGCGCATCTGTTGCAGTGTTCACTACGGCGGAGACGAATACATCTACCATGGCGAACCGTTCCACGGTGCCCGCCTTGATGCTTTCTGTGGTGGTCTTCGTCTGGACTTGCGCGAAGCTGTCATCACTGAAGACGAGGAGATAGATATCCATACCTTCATGGGAGGCATTGAACTGATCGTTCCAAAAGAGATCAATATCGTTGTGAAAAGCCGTAGTTTCATAGGCGGCGTCAGCAACCATGCCGGCATGAGTGTCAAGAATGGCGCTCCCAGCTTGCATGTCATCGCCAGCAACTTCTTTGGAGGTGTCAGCATCAGGGATAAAGACTAAGCTATGCAATCAATAAAATGAACTTTAAAAAAGATGGAATTGTAATTATTCCACTGAAGATACGACTAAAGGGATAAAAAGATAAACAACAAAGAGATTTATGAAAATGAAAAGAAGTAGCAAAAGACTGGTTGCACTCATGGCAGCTATGATGATTTGTCTGACGTTCCATGCCAAGACACAGGATGTGGTTGGAAAGGTGATTGACAAGAACAACAATCCGGTTCCGTTCGTGAATGTGGTTCTATTGTCACTGCCCGACTCTGCCTTCGTTCAGGGAGCAGTGACCGATGAACAGGGTATGTTCAAGATTGTGACGAGCCTTCATGAGGGACTGCTGAAGCTCTCGAGTGTTGGCTATGAGACTCTTTTCCTTAATATCAATACTACCAACGAACTGACCATCCAGATGATGGATGACACACAGATGCTCGGTGAAGTGGTGGTGAAGAGCCAACTGCCCCAGACTCATGCCAAGGGCGATGCCATGCGTACCACCGTCGCAGGAACGATACTGGAGAAAGCCGGCACGGTGAGCGATGCCTTGTCGAAGATTCCGTCATTGGAGGCTGAGCGTGACGGTGCCGTAAAGGTGCTGGGGCGTGGCGATGCCGAGGTATATATCAACGGGCGCCGGGTACAGGACAACAGCGAACTCTCTCGACTGCGCTCCGACCAGATACAGCATGTGGATGTGGTACAGAATCCCGGTGCCCGCTATGCTGCCTCAACAAAAGCTGTAGTGCGTATCACGCTGAAAAAGGCTCAGGGTGAAGGCATTAGTTTCCAGGACAACCTCGAAGGTGTATATCAGTATGGCCATACTTTGACCAATAACCTCGACGTGAACTACCGCACTGGCGGTCTCGACATCACCGCCTCTCTGTGGGCAGGTCGCTATGGTCACGCCAAGTCATTACAGGAAAACACCCTGACCTACTATACTGGGCCAGATAAGATCGAGGGTGTCAGTACGCAGGAGTCGAAGAACATCTGGAAAGGCTGGTCGCCACAGTTGCAGGTCAACTACATGGTGAACGAGAACCACAGTTTAGGCGCGTTTTACAAATACGACCGTCACCCTGGTAGCGACTTCAACAGCATGTTCTATACCGACAGTTATGAGAACAGCATTTTCAAAGAGCGCTCTGAAAGCCATATCACTCAGGAAGACAAGTTCACGAAGCACATCTTCAATGCCTACTACAATGGCAAGGTGGGACAACTGAGCATCGACCTGAATATCGACGGTCTGTTCGACGACACCCAGTCACCTGGCAACACCAATGAAGTGACGACGGAAGCAGGTGGCAGTCCTGTCAATCGAAGCATCGAAAGCAACACCATCAGCAGCAATAACTTCTGGGCATCGAAACTCATCTTCGGCTATCCCGTCTGGAAGGGCAATCTCTCCCTCGGTGGCGAGTACAGTTACAACCACCGTACGGATGCCTACGACTTCAATGCCACCGATGCTGTTCCCGTGAAGACTACTGACACAGAGATCAATGAGAAATCAGCCGCTGTCTTTGCAGAGTATGGCCGTCAGTTTGGCAAGGTGTTCGCCCAAGTGGGGTTGCGCTATGAACACCTGACGAACGACTATTTCAATTTCGGCAAGAAGCAAGATGAAATGTGTCGGGATTATGGTGACTGGTTTCCCACTGCCGTTATCTCTGCCCCTATCGGCAAGGTGCAACTCTCACTGTCCTATCGCCGTGATATTGAGCGTCCGCCATACGCCAACCTGACCAGCTCGACGGTCTATATCAATCGTTACACCTACCAGAGCGGAAACCCGTATCTGAGACCAACCTACACCCACAGCGTCGTGCTGAACACTGCCTACAAGTGGATGAACCTGACACAGCCAGGAGGATTACGACCGCCTGACGGTCATCGCCTCCGCACGTCCCACCATAGGCTGCTGGCATCCCACATGGGCAGTCGTTGCCATGTTCCAGAACTACAAGTCACCTACAGCCACTGGAAAGGTTATCACACTCTCGCAGCCTTGGCTCAACGGTTCCTGGCGAAACACCATCGAACTGCCTCATGACTTACGTTTGAATGCAGACATAGAGTGGGCTACGAAGGGTGAGTACAACAACTTCCACATCACCAAGCCACGCATCTTTGGCAGCATTGGTCTTCAAAAGGACTTTAGTCTGCGCCGTCTCGGTTCACTGACTGCCGACCTGCGCTGCATCGACCTCTTCAATACCAACAAGACCGATGCCATCATCTACGGTTATCGTGACCTGACTGTCCATAATCCAGCCCGTCGCACCTTCCTGCTCGACCTTACCTGGAAGTTCAACGAGGCACGTTCGAAGTACCGCGGTTCTGGTGCAGGCGACAAGCAGAAAGCAAGAATGTAAGTGAAATAGGTACGAAATTCGACTCTTTAACCAAATTATTTCGCGAAATCAATGTGGATTTCGCGATTGCTGCTCAACATCTTAATGTTGAATGTAGCCTATGCCCAAGACAAACAGCCAGCTGGCGTGAGAATGGAAGTGGCTGAGGCAGAGACTGACAACGGCGATTATTCTATCTTCACTTATAAAGACACGGACGATAGCTTCAACTATTACCTCAGTCTGGGCCGTATGAGGAATTTCTTAGGGGCAGATGAAATCCTCGGTATGTCAGTAAAAAACGCTAAAGAGATTACTATCTGGCTCGGCTCCACTTGCGATGAAGCCCTTGATACCATTGAATCCTTTCTTGACCTCTTCGATAAGGATGTAGATACCTCCGTCGAGTTCAAGGGCCGTTCCGTCTCTGGTGGCGGTGCCATTGGTGATTCCACCACTACGACCTGTGTTGTGAAGAAGAAACCACTGGTCGGTAAACGTCTGGAATTCCTCTTTACCAGTGGCAAGAATGAGACTAAGGCCTACCTTACAAAGTCCGTACTCAAGGAACTCCGCATGAATTTCAAGACAGACATTAAGTTTCATCCTAAAAAACATAACAAGAAATGAAAAAGATTATTATTATGATGGTAATAGCCCTGATGGCTACAACCAATGTGAGTGCACAGAATGCATTTGAACCAAAGCATGACATTGCAATAAGCGTTGGAGCTTGGTCGAATTCTGACATTATAAATGTCTTTGAGGACATGTTAACCATTATGCTGACTGGAAGCAATGTCGAAACGTCATCGTACTTCGGTCCCATCTCTCTGGAATACTTCTACCATCTGAATCGTACCATCAGCGTGGGTGCTATCGCTGCCTATGGACACATGAAACAGAATTTCTACTTTGATAAAGATAGAAAGAATAAGGACGGTTCTTTAACGAACAACTATTTCACATTATTGCCTGCCGTGAAGTTTGACTGGCTGCATAAGAAGAACTTCGGTTTGTACTCTAAACTCGGTCTCGGTGCTACCCTTCGTAGTGAGAAAATTGAATTTACCGGTGACTCTAAAAAAGGTGAGACCAACAGCAATGTGCACGTCAACTGGCAGGTTTCACTTCTTGGTGTTGAGGCTGGCGCAGAGAAAATACGCGGTTTCATTGAGTTGGGTACCGGTGAACAGGGTATTGCCCTCATTGGTGTACGTTACAAGTTCCAATAATCTTTATGACATTTCTCCCCTTCAATGGGAGGAAAACGGCTAACATACAGACAGCCGCTCACTGATTAACTTCGGTGGGCGGCTGTTTTGTATGATGAGAGTAGTCTTGATGTTATTCGCTGAAGATCTCTGTGAGCTTCTTATCAAGTTCTTTGCTGCTTACGATTCTTCGAGACAGGATTGTGCCATCGGGGGCAAAGAGGATTTTATGGGGAATTCCTGTGACTCCATAGATGCTCATAGGCTTGGATTCGTATATCTGGGGAAAGGGGATGCCCATCATCTTCACGATGCTGTCAGACTTCTCCGGTGTATCGCTGACGGTGATTCCTATCACCTTCAGTCCTCTGTCCTTGTATTTCTCATACAAGGCAATGACGTTGGGTATATCAGCCTTGCAAGGAGCACACCACGATGCCCAGAAATCAACCAGCACATAGCTGCCTTGACCCACGAAATCAGAGAGTGCCACAGCTCGTCCTTCAGGCGACTTCCCCTTCAGTTCCTTAAACATCTTGCCCTCATCGGTTTCCTGCGCCAGCAACTTACTCTCTTTCAGACGGTCCATCTTTGGACTTGACTGCAAGTCGGAAGAGAGTTTTTCTATAAGCCCTATCAATTCAGTGGGCGTGAATATCAACTGGCATTGTCCGATAAGATAGGGAGACAAAGGATGGTCGGGATGGCTGCTGACGATACGGCTGACCACTTCATACATTTTCTTATAATAGGTGGTTACATCCATATCCATGTTCTGTACCGAGAGTTTGGCCATCAGTTCATCATTCATTGGTGTACCGCCAATCTGTATGAGGTAGTGTAAGTCCAAATCACACAAAAGATTTACGGTTCCGCTTTCCAAGACAAATTCCCTTATCCATCCGGGCCTTCCCTGCTTTGTGATGCAGCAAACGGCAGGCTTGTCAAGCGTTCCACTTGCAGGGACGATGTTTCCGTCCTTGACATGCAGCATAGTTATCATCCTTTGCTTCTCTGCATCAATGACCATCAGCGTATCATCCGGTGCCGCATTTGCCACCGAACCTTCTATCCTCCAACTGAATGTCTGAGCATGACTTGCCATTGAGACGAGGGCAAGCAATGTGACTATGATAATTTTCCTGTTCATTCCTTTCGTTTCCTTTAATTGTCCCGTTGCAAAGCAACTACAAAGTTAGCGACTTCTGTAGTAATTACCGAAGGATTCCCCTGGCATCTGCCTGACATTTGGATTTCTTTAACCATGTTTTTTAGTTGATAACTATTAGCTGGTGTGGCAGAACTGCAAAGCCACATCGCTCACCGACTTCTGCACTGAGACCAGATAAGAAATGAATAACAAAGAATGAAGAATGAAAAGTTTGAGTTTCATTAATTATTTCTTTATTGATGCGACTATTATCGAATAATTTCTGTATTTTTGCAGAGTGAAACTAAAGCATTGTAGAATTATGACACAGATTTTAGTGACATTGGACGAAGGCGTAACCACACAGCATGTTCGAAAAGCCATTGAGTTGCTTCGCGGTGTAGTGTCGACCACAGTGCTTAAGACCAAGGATGGCACTAACGATAAGACACTTCGCCAACAGAAATACGTGAAGGAATCGCTCGAAAGAGCATTTGACGAAATGGAGCGGGCACGTCGTGGAGATCACAAGATGATGACAGACGAAGAATTCTTGGACGAACTGAAAGCAGAGGGTATCTCATGAAAGTTACTTTTATTTTGTCTGACGAATTCCTTCGCCAGTTCAAACGTCTTGCCAAGAAGTATTCTTCGTTGGTTAATGATTATGGCATTTTAAAAAAAGAGTTGTGTAAGAATCCATTCCAAGGCGATGACTTGGGAAACGGTGTGCGCAAAGTGCGCATGTCTATTTCTTCGAAGGGCAAGGGTAAAAGTGGTGGTGCTCGCGTCATCACTTTCAATGTCATTCAGCATGAAGATGAAGCCATTGAGATTACCTTGCTGACGATTTACGACAAAAGCGAAATATCCAATGTAACGGATAAATACATCAAGTGGCTCGTCTCGCTGATTAACGAGTAACGCTTTCTGAGACATTAAGCAACGGTGTGAGCTATCTTCAAATCTTCCATAACGTGTGCAAAGATATGACTGTTCAGGAGAAAACATAATTATTCCCTAATATCTAGGATAAAATCTGCCTTGCCTATAGTTTGAATGTGGCGCGGAGCAGGACGGTACGACCGCAGAGGGCGTAGTCGAAGCTGTAGGTATTGATGCCGTCGAAGACGGTGTAGGAGTATTGACGCTGATTTAGGAGGTTAGTGAGCTCAAGACGAAGGACGAGGCGCTTGAATTTATACTGAGCCGAGGCGTTGAAGAGGGACATGTGCTTGTATTGGTCGGTAGTGATTTGTCGGCGCACGTGGTCATAGTCCAGGGAGAGGTCGAGGGTGGCGATGGGGAAGATGTGCAGGGCACCGCTGTGGGTGAGTGAGGTCACAGTATTGCTTTCCTCCGAATAGCGGGAGCGCGACCAGCTGTAGCGGATGTCGTAGCGCAGTTCCAGCCATTGTACGGGTGTGATGGATGCATTGCCGTGGACGTTGTAGTTGTTCGAGCGAGTCTTGATGACATTCGCATTCACCGCCTGTTCACCACAGCCGAGACCATAGTTGGCTTCTGCACCGAGTTTGGCAAAGAGTGATGGGATATTTTTTGTGGTGGCAATGGAGAAACTGCTGGAACGTGAGCGGGTGTCGCGGAGCAAAGCCGTAGTGCTGATGTCAATGCCATCGACATACTGAGAATTAAGTGTGTTACGCTTGCTCTCACTGTGACTGGCAGAGAGGCTCAGCGTGAAATACTTCATGGGCAATTGCCACTTCCACTCACCTGACGTATACCATGAGTTCGACTCGCCGATGATGCCCGACGAGGTGCGCACCGAGCGGTAGTCCACCTGCATCGGCTCCGTCAGTAGCGTCATCATGTCGCCAATCTGCGTCGTGTAGCCCGTCGAGAACTGCAGTTTGCTGTTGGCAGAAAATGTGTAGTTGATGCCCATCGAGGGATTGAGCACGGGCTTCGTGTAGTTGAGCTTGTTATAATACAGTCCCTTCAGTGCGGCACCCAATCCAGCACTCATGTAGAAG
The DNA here is from genome assembly GCA_902762325.1 of uncultured Prevotellaceae bacterium. Classification (GTDB taxonomy): domain Bacteria; phylum Bacteroidota; class Bacteroidia; order Bacteroidales; family Bacteroidaceae; genus Prevotella. The sequence continues at coordinate 15,264 of CACWNV010000063.1, forward strand.
CGGCGGTTGCGAGAATGAATCTCGAAGCCGGGATTCATGGTTGGATCGAATGCCCAACCGTGAATCTTGTTTCTTTCTCCTGTCACCTCACGATAAGTCTCTAAGTCATCATACGTGACATTCAGGGCGACAGGCAGTCTGACCTTAAAAGCCTTGCCAATGGGAATCGTGAATGACGTATGGACATTCATCTTGAGTGTTGAAGATTGGGCTGTCTGCGCATACCCGTTTCCGTCTTGGTTGAAAGTCAATCTCAACGCCGGTGTTCGTTTGAATGAAATGGGTACACTGACATATCGGACAGTTCCCTTTGGTGTCCTATCCGACCAATAAAAGCTGTTGTCTATCTCAAACGACGAAGAACGTCGGCGTTGCCTTATCTCTTTTCCGTTTGCCACCACATCACCCTCATTCTGTTCAAACATACCCTTCAAAAAGAATTCATCGCTCAGATACACGTGGTCGGCATTCTTCAGATAATTCACCGACAACTTGGGCAGATGCACCTTTGAAAGAGGAGAAGTTTGTTCGGTAACGGTCATATAGCTGCCATCGCCAGAAAGATAGGTGCTGCTCTGACTAATGTCGTGCGTAGCACGGTGATAGCTGTAGTCAGCATTCACTTTCACCGTCGTGACCGAATCCAATTTGTTGATGGCATTGATTGTTACCATGCCGTTACGTTGATATAGGTATTCACCCTGCGGAGGTGCACCACCATCAAAGCCACTGAACAGATTGGTAGCAGGAGTGCTGATGGCATTGCCTCCGAAATGGTCAAACATGTCTGCCCGAGCAAAACTCTTGTAGTTACCTCCCTTTAATGAACAGATGGTCTGGAACTTGTCGGTGAACATCATGCCAGTAATTCCCAATAGAAGCCTCACCCCCGACCCCTCTCCGACAGGCGAGGGGAGTAAATAGTCTTGCTGTTGGTTATCTGCGGTAGAAATAACTACTCCCCTCTCCCCTTGGAGAGGGGTTGGGGGTGAGGCTACCCCTATTCCAATCTCTTCCTGCCCAAAAGGCTTGAACTTTGCTTTCTTGTTCAGCTTGATGTTCATCGACACCTCGTTGCTTGGCACATCCTTCTCAACCCTTCTGCTGTGGTGGTTGCGCACTATCTCTACGTTCGTCACATAGTCCGCCGGGATGTTCCGCGTTGCCAGGTTATACTTGCCGCCCAGCAGGTCCAAGCCCTCGATGTTGAACTGTGAGATGGGCGTGCCCATGTAGCTGATGGCACCACTCTTCGACACGTCCACGCCCGGCAACCGCTTCAATCCGTCCTCTAAGGTTACGTCGCCCTTGCCGAGGAACGACGCGAGGTTATGAATCAGCGTGTCGCCCCGTTGACGCAAAGGATTTGCCTTCACATTCACCTCCTTCAGGAAAACACTCTTTGGCGTAAGTTGCACATCTACCTTCCGTTGGAGAGGATTATCATTCTCCGATCCCTTAAGCATCAGCCGCTGCGATACTTTCTCGTAGCTGATATGGTTGAACAGCAACATCACCTCACTCTTGGGTACTTCCTTCAGTTCTAACACATACTGCCCCTGTACATTGCTACTGGTAAACGCCAACGTCTTACTGCCGCTCACCAGTTTCACAATCACATCGCTCACGGGCTTGTTCTGCAGGTCAATCACCCGCCCTATCACCTTCACCTGAGCCGATGCCGACGCTGCCAGCATCACATACAATATAATGTTTAGGAGTCGTTTCATATCGGTCTTATTCTAATTCCAGCGGCTGATAATACCGCACTGTCTCTGTTTGCCCCTGTGCTCCTATCGTCAGCGCAAGTGCTATCATTGTCAAGAGTTCCATAAGGTGAGCACTTGTGGGCATATTGCTTTCTTTTATTGGTTCAGTGCTTCCAAAATCTTCTCCTTGAAGTACTGTTCAGTACCGTCGCCGAATCCAACCTGGCTTAAGACACATTCGCCTTTGCGGTCGTAAAGGAAGTATTGCGGGATGCCGTTATAGTTGACAATGCAGGGAAGCTGGTCCCAATATTCGTTGGGCACCATCAAGTGGTAGCCTTGGGTGCTGACGGTGCTCCTCTTCCAAAGCACCTTGTCGCTTGTTTCATTGGTCAGATAGACGAACACCACGTCCTTGTCCGCCAGTTCCTTCTTCACGGGTGTCATTTTCTTGATGCCATACTTGCAAGGGCCGCACCAAGTCGTCCAAAGGTCGATGAAAACCACCTTGCCTGGAAACATGGCTGCAATGGCCTCGAAACATCGGTCGGGCTTGGCATCGGGCATGGGAAGGATGTTCTGTTCCGAGTCGAATTGCATCGTTTTGACGAGGCTGATGTCGTGGATGTCGGTGGAGAAGTCGAACACAGTCGCGTCATCTGGCAGCGGATCAAACCACAATACCAACGAGTCGGCCACGCTGGTATTTTCGTATTTCTTCCCGTCTATAAACGGTTCTTCCTTAGGAATATGGGATACATAAACCGTATCACCCTTGCTGTTGCGGAATGGTACGGTCTCGTCCTTCTCGTACGCAGACTTGCCCTGTCCGAACGTGCTGATGCGCCGTCCGCCTCGCAAGGCATACTTCTTGTCGTCGGCTTTCAAATAGATGTCCCGTAATATGTACCAAGAAAAATTGCTGTTCACACTGATGTGGACCACCGTGGCTGTATCAGTCAGTTCCACCCGTTTTGGTTCCAAATGGGGTATTCCCTCCGGCTTGTCGTAGTCGGGGTTCAGTATCACTCTGTTTTGTGCCTGCACGGTCATCGCCAGCACCAAGGCACACATGGTCAAAAGCTTTCTCATAAGGACTTTTTTGTTGACAGGGTCAAAGATACTACTTTCTTTTACAATGCCCCAATGGGTGAGTTTGCAAATTGTTTGCTTTTGTCTTGATGGAATAAAGAGTTTGCAAATAGTTTGCAAACCCAATTTAACTTTCTTATAATGAGAGGATGAACTCGTCCCAGTCTTTTCCGCTTCCGTCCTTGTCGAAAACCTTCTTGTACAAACGTCTGCGTATGGAACTGATGGTGCTTTTGTCTTTTTTCAGTACCAAGGCAATCTCAGAAGGGGTGGAACGAATTTTCAAAAGCATGCACAGTTGGTACTCCGTCGGCGAGAGATTGAAGAGTCCGTAAAGACTGCTGCTGAACCGAGGAAAGACCACCTTCAGCCGTCGATCCAGTTCCTTCCATTCTTCCGGTCTGATGTTGTCACCCGCTTCAATGTGACGACGGAGAGCCAAATAGTATTCCGACCCAAAGAACTCATTCTCCACCTGCTTCATGGCGTCGGCCACCACCATAGGGCGCAACGCGTGCTCCTCTTCTATATCTGCCAGTTTCCTTTCTATCTCACGCTTCCATTGACGCAACTTGTAAATATACACTGACACGGCAACGGCCACAACAGCCATACCTATGATGATATAAAAGAATATCATGTTCTGCTTCTTAAGTTGACGTTCCGTGGTGGACAGCACAAAATGCTTGACGGGCGCATCACCGTCATTGGGATATTTGTTCACCAAATCGCGGATTTCCTGCTTGCGTTCCTCAGTCATGGTCGTAGAGCGCACCATTCTCTCCTTGTAACCCATGAAGTCAGTGATGAACGTCGAGTCGTTCACCCACTCAAACGGCATCACCCGGTCGCGTTCCATATACAGGGAGTCGTTCAGCCGATAACGTCCTTTCTCGTGTGCGATAATCATCATGTCGTCTCCTACGGCATGAAGCTGCACAGTGTAGTAGGTGCTGTCGGAATCGTAAATCTTGCACCGCGTGTATTGGGTGTAGATGGATGGCGTTGTCTTTCCATCAGGTGCGGTCTCGCTTTCCATCATCCACACACCGAAGACGGTGCGCTCCACTGGCTTTGGATGATGGTTTTTCGTTGAGTTCTGGGCATATCCCGCAAACCCTACGAGGACGAGGAGGAGGGTGGCAATGGCTTGCTTGTTCATAAATGATTATTTTAGTTCCAGCGGTTGATACTGATGGGGATTGGAAATTAGGACTACCCCGGCGACACTCCTTACATTATCGCCTGCCGAATTAAAACTATTCTCCACATACCCGAATGCTTTCATGGGGTCGGGCGCATAGTAGATGGGATCTTTCAAGTAGCGAGGGTTGCCCAACACTTTCTTCTTATATGCAAGGAATTCCGAGGCTTTCATCTTCTGATAATCTACCCGCTGGGCTGCGAACTTGCCCTGACCGTCTGGGGCAATCCAAGTGACGTACCGGGTATATATTATCGGTGTGTCCTCCTGATGAAAACCGTAAAGCGTAAAGGTATGGATGCCTTTTGAATCGGTGGCCTTCGTAATGAGACCAGGCAATCCTCCTAATTTCCAAGGTCCGATGCTGGCGGGCACTTCCTCTGTATAGTACACGTTCCAAGTCAGACCATGATACTTCGTCGTAGCCGACTGACAAGCGTAGCCACAGATGCTGTCCTGCCTATCCGTCAAAGTCCAGTTCTGCTTTTCCAATGGCTCGTCCGTCATGTAACGATAGGGGTAGAGCATCTCTTGCGATGTGATTCTTCCTTCGGGGTAGTTCGTGAAGATAGTACCCATGTGCATCTGGGCAGCCAGATAGCCATCAGCAATGCGTGAGCCACCCTTCTTCTGTCTGTCATACTCTTCGTAAGGGAAACTCTTTGTGATGCCGCCCGATGTCTGTACTGCAATGTACATCGAGTCCGTTACCGGTTGTCCGTCAGCATCAATAGTTTTACACTCATAGCGATAAATCGCCGTAAACTTCGACACACCAATCGTGTCTCTCTGTGCCTGTGCTACAATCGTCAGCACCAAGGTCAGCATGGTTACTACAATCTTTTGCATTGTTCTACTCCAGTTCCAACGGTTGATACACATGGCTTTTCTGAGGTGTCATCATGTGGGAATTGAAGCCGACATAGTACATTGTACCGTTTAGATTTACCTCGACCACATGATCGGCGTCCTTTGGCACATAGAAGGTCGGCTCCTTAGCATAGCGTGGACTGCCCAGCGTCTTTCTTTTGAACTCCATTAGCTTCTTGCGGTTCAGTTTCTGGTACTCGAGATTCCCAATCATATTGATATCGCGTACCTCGTTCTTTGTTTCGTAGAGCGTGAAGCAGTGAATACACTCGGCATCCTCAGCTTTGATAATCAACCCTGGCAGTCCGCGCAGTTTCCACGGGCCAGCCGATGACGGGATTTCCTCACAGTACCACGCCGTCCATTGCTTGCCATAGAGCGAGCCTGTGGCCCGGCGGCATAACAATCCGCTGATGGTCAACGTGTCCTCCGTCAGCGTCCAGTCAATCTTTGCCATCGGCTCGTGCGACACGTAGCGATGGGGATAAATGGGTTCGACGGCAATGACTTCCGACCTCTCCATATCGGTCAGCACATTTTGGTGGTGCATGATAAACGCATTCTCCATCTCCTGGCTTGCTCGGCCGTCCCTGTTGTAGGAAAGTACGGTGGTGCAATAGGTGGCCCGTGTGCCCACCAGCAGAGCCAGCCGCAGCGAGTCCGTGACGTTCTGCCCCTCGTCGTCCTGTGTCTGAATGGTGTAGTTGTAGAACGCCACAAACTGTGTTGAATCAATTTTTTCGGACTGCGCTGCTATCGTCAGCACAAGGGCCATCACTGTTACTAAAATCTTTTTCATTGTCTTATTCTAATTCTAACGGTTGATACACATGCGCCTTTGTCAGCAGCGGATGGCCACCGTTGACAAGCAGGAGTTGCTGGCCGTTGTGGTTAAGGACGCTCATATCCGTGATGCTGCCCTGAAGGTCGGGCACATAGTACATGGGATTCTTGGGATATTCGCGGCTGCCATAAATCTCGTTCTTGTGCTTCAACAGTTTGGCGTATCTCATTCTGTGCACTTCGGGGTTTTGCTCAGGCGCAGTGATGGGTGATGCCTCCATCCGATGGAATCTCATCGGTGTACCATGCGTGCCACTCCACACCTCTGAATGTCGCCGTGGCCTGTTGGCAGAGATAGCCACTTACGGTCAGCGTATCATTAGTGAGCGTCCATGCGATGTCGGGCGTCTCTTCGTAGCCCTCATACTCATGCGGGAAAATGAATTCGCACACGGTGCTCTTGCCGCTGTGCCGACCTATCCACACCGTTGGCATGTGCATCAGAGCTTCCTGATAGTCAGCCATCACATCTGCCTTCTCCGACTCGTCCCCGGACCGATAGGCAGAGCGTGGCATCGACTTCGTAACCGTCCGTCCCACTTGCACCACGACCTGCATCTTGTCCGTGACATTCTGCCCTTCGTCATCTTGTGTTCTGCACTCGTAA
>CACWNV010000064.1 GCA_902762325.1 uncultured Prevotellaceae bacterium
CCTGTGGCTTCATTATACACGCGTTCTGTTCTTGTCTTGTGCTTCATTGTCACTTTCTTTTTGACTCCTAAAGTGACAACTTTTTCTAGTCTAAGTCATGGCTTCACTTTTCTGACCATAACAAAAAGCGCCGGGTCTTGATGACTGGGCGCTTTTTTGATGGTTATTGGAATCTACGGTCTTTTTATGTATGTCTTGTCATTATTCGTTTCAATCTTGTTCTTCCAGCCAACGGGTGAGCACCTTGCAATACTCTTCGTAAGCATCGATAAAGCAGGTGTGGCGGGAATGTCTGAACAGATGCCATTGGCTGTCGGGTATGTTCTCGTAGAGCGAGGCTGCCACAACGGGTGTGCAGATGTCGCGCGTGCCACTACAGATAAGGACGGGCAGAGCAATCTGGCAAAGCTTGTCGGTGTACTCGAAATCCTTCAGACTGCCAAGTGGCTGATACTCATTGGGGCCCCAGCCATAGAGATAGGCTTCCGTGCCTGAGCGCTTCGGACGACGGAGACATTCGGGGGAGTGTTCATCGACACTGATGACATATTGCTCAAAGTAATGGTCGTTGGCTCGCAGATAGGCGGGATCGTCCCACTTGCCCGTGGCTTCCGCCTGACGTATCGCCTTCTGGTCTTCCTCCGCCATGTATTTGATGAGCCTATGCTGTTCGCTTGCCCATAGGCTGCTCGAGGCATGTCCCGAAGAAAGAATTAGCGACTTTACCCCCGATGGCTTGTTGTCTATGACATAGGCGATTGCCTGCATGGCTCCCCATGACTGACCGAGGATGTGGACGGTGTCCAGATGAAGGTGTTCGCGGATGGCGATGAGTTCGTCTATCCAGGTCTTTTGTGTCCATAGCTCTGGATGACCGTCGAGATAGGAATTGCCACAGCCTATCTGGTCGTAGGAGATGACTTGCCGTCCTGTTTCGGCGATACTGTCGAGCACCTCGAAATAGTTGTGTGTGCTTCCGGGACCACCATGGAGCAACAACAGGGGTGCTTTCTCCGATGCCTCGCCCACTATGCGGTAGTAAGTCTGGTGTCCCATAAACGGCATGTAGCCTTCAGTGATTTTATTATTCATAATGTATATATTTTGATTAGTCAGTTAAAGAAGCCATTCACAATGTCTATGCAAGTGCTTTATGTCCAAAGACTTGTGATAAACATTGGACTGGCATTATCAGCTTTCTTGAATCCACAAGACTCATAGAAGTCCAGTTCTGTGTTGTAGGCTATCAAGCCGATGCGGAGATATGACTGGTAGTGCTCTTTCATCAACTCCAGCAACTTGTGGCCGATGCCTTGATGATGGTATTCGGGTCGGACCAGCATATAGTGCAGATACGCCGTCATGATGCCATCATCCATCGAGCAAACCATTCCTATGAGTCTGTCACCGTCCCATGCTGAGTAGACCGTCTGGAAGTTCCGCATGGCGACGACCAACTTGTCAGGGAAATGTCCTGACGACCACTCAACGGAAAGGAACAAATCTTCCAATTCCTCTTTCCTGAATTCGTGTATGTCTTTGTATGTTATCTCCATTATCTGATTATTTTTGCTTTCTGTCAATTCGTCTTTTTGAGGGCATCATTCACACTGCCAGCTTCAAGCAGCCGTCGTTTCGCCTCTTCATAATCGAGACCGAGAAGTTCCTGAAGCATCCGCACACCACGATCCACAAGCTTGGTGCTTGTCAGCTGCATATTCACCATACGGTTGTCACGGACGCGTCCCAACCGGATCATGAGTGACGTGGAAATCATGTTCAATACCATCTTCTGCGCCGTTCCGCTCTTCATGCGACTAGACCCTGTTATGAACTCGGGTCCTACGATGGTTTCTATCGGATAGTCGGAAACAGCTGCCAGAGGGGTGTCGGGATTGCTGGTGATGCACCCTGTAAGCATATTCTTCTTTCGTGCCTGGCTGACCGCACCGACCACGTATGGCGTTGTGCCCGAAGCTGCAATGCCCAGCACCGTGTCATCTGCGGTAGGATGATATGCCATCAAATCACGCCATCCCTGCCCGGCATCGTCTTCTGCCTTCTCGACAGCATGTCGCAAGGCACAGTCTCCCCCTGCTATGATGCCTACGACCCATGAGTCGGGCACGCCGAACGTGGGAGGCAACTCACTGGCATCGAGAACGCCCATACGTCCACTGGTGCCAGCACCGACATAGAAGAGTCTGCCACCCCGTTTCATCCTCGGTTCTATGGCTTCCACCAACGCCTCAATCTGAGGGATTGCAAGCTTGACGGCATCGGCAACACCAGCGTCTTCCTCGTTGATATGCGCCAGCAACTCTGCTACCGACATCTGTTCCAGATGCCTGAAACGGGATTCTTGTTCGGTGATCTTCCGGTTCATCTTAAACGGCATTTATATATGACTTGCAGGTCACACTCTATTTCTGCAACAAAAATAGTAATTAATCCTCAGAATATTACATCATGTACAAATAATTTTACCACCTAAATTGACGCAGCCCAACATCCACCTGTAGGGACAGGCATTGTGTCCGTCCCAACGGCAAGCGATTCTCTACAAGAAGGGGTTACATCAAATCGGACTCCCAAATAACAAATAATGAGGATGATTTATTCACAGAAGGTGACGGTCTGCGTCTCCCAGTCCATTTCCTTGATGGTGGCAATAGATTCTACCTGGTAGCCCTCTTCGCGCAGCTCTCTCCCGCCCTTTTGTTGTCCCTTTTCCACAGCGATGCCGATGCCCACCACCTTACCTCCAGCCTGATGCACCAGGTCGATAAGTGCATGGACGGCCTGACCGTCGGCGAGGAAATCATCGACTATCAGCACGCGATCCGTGGGGTGCAGGTAGGGCTTCGACACAAACACGCTGTTCATCTTCTTGTGGGTGAACGAGTAGGCCTGCGACATGTATTTGTCGTCGGTGCTGTTAGCCGTCTCACTCTTCTTGGCAAACACTACAGGCACATCGTACAGATTGCCCAGCATCGTGGCTATGGCAATGCCGCTGGCCTCAATGGTCAATACCTTATTCACCACGACGCCACTAAACCTACGTTTCAGTTCGCTGGCTATCTGACGGATAATGCCGATGTCTATCTGATGGTTCAGAAAACTGTCTATCTTCAGGATATTGCCTTGAATGATAATTCCGTCTTTCAATATTTTCTCTTCAAGGAAGTTCATGATCTGTATGAGTTTGTTTTATGTATCCCGGGGCTGTCATTGTCTGTCGAGCTCAGGTTCTTTGATTATCTTTCCACGGCAGAAGCGGTGCACGATCTGGCGGTCGTCGCCCAGATAGATGTAACGCTCCAGGCGCTCTAATAGCGAGTAGTTGTCGAAATTCAGGTCGCTGTCGTCAATGACAAGTGCGTCGAACTCGTAGCCTGGCTCGAAGCTTCCCACACGTCCGAAGAAGCTCCCCGCCGACTTGGTGGCAAGCCAGAACGCCTCTGACAACGAGAGGAATGGCCGGTGGTGATTCTTCTGGTAGTGCATCTTGCTCACCTGTATGGCATAGACCATCATGCGGAAGATGCTCAGGTCGTGGCCACCACTGATGTCGCTGCCCAGTCCTACTTTCAGTCCTTCGTCGAGGAACTTTCGGATGGGTGCCATGCCCGACGCCACATTGAAATTCGATGTGGGACAATGTGCCACAACTACCTTGCGGTGCTTCTTCAGTGCCAATTCTTCTTCGGCAGTCCATACACAATGCGCCATCACGGTGGGTGTCTGTCCAAAGAGACCATATCGGTCGTAGGCATCGCCATAGCAGGTGCTCTCCTTCTCCAAAGACTGCACCCAGGCAATCTCATCCTTGTTCTCGGAGAGGTGCGACTGAACAGGCAACTGATATTTAGCCGCTAACTTGCCACAGGCGTGGAGCATCTCTGGCGTACACGACGGGATAAACCTTGGCGTGATGATGGGGCGCACCAACGAGTCTTCACTCCTCCTCCACTCTTCTATCAGCGTCTCATAACCCTGCACCATCTCCTCCACCGACTCCTTGAGTCCTTCAGGGCAGTTGCGGTTCATTGCCACCTTGCCCACCAGCGCACCCATACCTGCCTCTCGGAAAAGACGCATCAGCAGACGGGTGCTCTCGGTATGAGTAGTGGCAAACACACAGGCACGCATGGTGCCGAAACGCCACAGGTCGTGCACAAAGCGGCGGTACATACGCTCAGCATAGGCCGTATCGGCATATTTCACTTCCTCGGGAAAGGTGTAGTTCTGTAGCCAAGGTAGCAGTTCCAAGTCCATGGCAATACCCTGATTACGATACTGAGAGGCATGCACATGCAAGTCGTTCATGGCAGGAATGAGCAGACGGTCGCCGAAATCGATGACTTCTGCTTCCTCATCGGCCAACGCCGACAAATCTGTCGCCACACCTTTCACGTGCCCATCGGCACTCACGGCGACATAGCCGTTCTCCAGCACCTCGAAACGATTCTGCTCTTTCGTATAAAAGATGTGAGCTTTATAAATCTTCTTCATTTCAGCATATTTTGTGACCGGTAAAAACAAGTTAGTATCTTGTTTGTTCTCGTTGCTTCATAAGGTCTGCTGCAAAGTTACGAAAAGTAGAGAGCAAAACAAAGGAACTCGTCCATTTTTTACGAGCTTGTATTGGAACATCGCCACCTGATTCTGTCCCAAATATATTATATCTTTGTGCCGAAAATGCAGTGAGCGGAACGTCAAATCATATAATCAGGGATGCGATATTTCGGATTGTATCTCCTGTTGAATTCAGAGAGGCTATTGAAATACCTTTTCAGGTCATAAGACAGGCCGTTATCCTGAAATCCTTTCACATGATTTCGCCCCTTCTTTTGGAAAAAAATGGCCCAAAATTGCACGGAATTTGGGTTTTGGGTGGTATTTTGGATAAATTTTAGAGTTTTTTGTCCCTACTTTTAGATGATTATTGTAATTTTGGAACTGTAATCCGAATAAGAAGAAATGCTATAATGGAACAATTTGAAGATAAGCTGCATCAGGATCTGCACCAGTTCCTTCTCTCGATGAAGGAAGTGGATGAGCGGATACCAGAATGCCCTGACGTGGAAGGAAAATGGGAAGAGATAGCCAAGGCCTACATCCCCGACGGCATCCGCGAGTTTCAGGACTTCCCGTCCGCATCCCTTGGCTGGATGATGTATATCGGCATGGCCGTGGCCAAGATGTGGGACACGGAATGGGAGATCTATTCCAAGCTGCCCAACCTCTATGCCTACATCAGGGACAAGCGAGGCTATGACAATATGGATGAATATATCCGTGGGGAACTCCTTCTGCTGAAGGGTGTTGACTTTACCGTACTGGAGAAAGTGGTTGGCGAATGTGCCTCGCGGGTCTATAACGCCCTGATGCGCCAGCGGTTTGAGCCGGGTACCAAAGAGGCCTTCAACGGCTATGTCGCCTGTCTGCACCAGCTCTACCTGATGGGAGCCGCCATGCAGCTGAAACGGATGGGCTATCACATGACAAAGATAAACTGAGGCCCAAATGAGAGAATACAACCTGGCATATACTACGGAAAGATATGTGGCTGAGACAGAAGCCTGCCTCTTGAAGCAGCCAACGAGCTGACGAAGCCGATAATCCGTGAGTTGAACGCAGAACTGCTGGAAACAGAAAGAAAGCTTGACGGTATGTGTTTTGAGTTCGCCCATCCTTGGAGGCCATCGGGTTCGACATCAGCATGACGGCAAAGGATATTCTCGGACTTGAAATTAAATGGAGTCAGGGAAATCTTATTCCCGAGTACCTGACTCTGGTGTGTGGCATCTTTTACGAGAAAAGGAAATGACATTGAACTACATATTTCATCAAGCCTGCAGGACAAATGCCACCGTTTTCTGAATGCTTCTTCTCCTCTAAAAAGAGCGAACAGTTCGCTATTTTAACAAAACAAAAAAAGGTGAACAGCGTTCACCTTTTGCGGAGAGAGAGGCTGGTTTTCCGTATTCGGTAAATAGTAGAAAACATCGGCAAGAAAAGGTTTGTTTTTGCTTTCTTTAAGAACCTTTTCTAACAATTTCTAGTCATTTTCTTTTTTCATGAATTGTCCAACCCCTTGTTACTCAGCAAGTAATTTGGATAATTGAGAAACTCTTGCTAACTTTGAAAGAAGAACAAGCAAGGGTTCGGGGACAAATTTCTAAAGCCCTGTCCCTGCACCCAAGTTCGAGACCTCATTTAGCTGGGGCAAATTTTAACAGTGTTAAAAGCGTGAATTAACATGTTTCACCTTATAAATAAAGAAAATGAAGAAATACAAAGACCGTCCCCATGGGGACAAACATGGACTTCGGGGGCAAGTCGGGGACTTGTCTTTTGGGGAAGCAATTTTGTCCCCGACAAGTTTTCCATTCCTAAAATTATGTTGCTTACAATCTGTAGTTAACAGAGAAATTATCGACGGAGAAATGGCGGATAAAGGCTGTTTTGACAGTTCGTAAGTTCCTGTTTTTTGCTTTGCTCAGCAAAATTGTAATTTGCCGAATTGGGTTAGAGAACCCCCGCAATTTCTGCATTTATTCTGTCCCCGAGTTTTAGTTAAGACAACGAAAGGGATTGTATATCAACTTAATACACTTAATAATTTCGTTTAACCCCAAGTAGAACTTAGAAAGTATGAATAATGATTTAGTCGTAAGATTTAGAGTGAAAATCCGAAACAACAGGACTCTTAGTAATGTCCAGAAAGGAATATCCAAGGATGAAGTGATAACCATGCGTATCTATTACAACACCCTACGGATGGAGTTATCCACCGGCTTACGTGTGGACCCGGTCAGATGGGATGACAATACACAGAGTGCAATAGGCCCAAGCCGTGACGGAACATCAGCGGATAAAATCAATCAGGGACTGGCCAATCTAAACAAAATAGCCAATGAGGTTGTGACAATATTTGAAGAAAGGCAGCTAATTCCAACGGCAGATGAATTCAAGAAACGCTTCCTCATGATCCGTAATAATGAGAATTGTCTTGACTCTGCCACTCCCTCCAGACCCCGAAGAAGAAACAGGAAAACCCCTTCTGAAGATGCGGACATTATTAGTTCAAAAAGCGGACAAAACTCAGTCAAAACAATAATTAACAAAAAAGGCGACTCTGCCAGCACTTCTGAAATTAACAATTCTTTAGGATTCTGGGAGGTTTCCCATGAGTTTGAAAGACAGTGCGGACGGCAGAACAACTGGACGGAGTCAACGTACGAGAAGTTCCATGCAATGAGGAACCATCTCAAAGGTCTTCGTGAAAGGAAAAGGAAGCTTGGCCTGAAGACCTTTGACTATGATTTTGATTTCTTCGACGAAGAAGGCATCCTAAGCTATATAGAATATCTCCGTGACGTGAAGAACATGAAGAATACAACGATAGAGAAGAGTCTCGAATTTCTCCGCTGGTTCCTCCGTTGGAGCCTGCATAAGGGATTCCATCAGAACAACTGCTTCGAGACATTCCGCCCCAAGTTCAAGAAGACGCAGAAGAAAGTTGTGTTCCTTACCAAGGCAGAACTGGAAAAACTTGAAAAGTACAAAATTCCAGAGACCAAGCTATACCTCTACCGGGTGAGAGACGTGTTCTTGTTCTGCTGTTTCACTGGACTTCGGCATTCCGACGTTTATAACCTAAAACGATGCGATGTGAAGAAGGACTACATAGAAGTGACGACCATCAAGACATATGACAGTCTCCGCATTGAACTGAATGACCATAGCAAGGCGATTCTGGAAAAGTATGCACAGTTCTCATTTCCCAACGACAAGGCGTTGCCTGTCATCACAAACCAAAAGATGAATGAATATCTTCACGAACTGTGCAAGCTTGCCGGACTAAACGAACCAGTACGCCAGACCTATTACAAGGGTAACGAGCGTATCGATGTCGTGAAGCCCAAGTATGAACTGGTCGGTACCCATACGGGAAGAAGGACTTTCATCTGCAATGCACTTGGCATGGGCATATCACCTCAGATTGTCATGAAATGGACCGGCCATAGTGACTACAAGGCCATGAAGCCCTATATCGACGTGGCAGACGAAATCAAGATGGAGGCCATGAAGAAATTCAACCAGTTCATAGAATAATGGATTAATACAAGGATTTTTGGGCAGAATTGAAAGATTTTGCCCAAAATCCTTGGATTTTGTAAACCAATTAGTTAACTTTGCACAATAGAAAATGAAAAAAGAGTTCAAGAGGCAGGTCACCGTCTATGGTGACTACTTCAAGAAGTTCAAGCGGACACTCGGACGGCAGACCATCAACAAGATCTACCAGGTACTCGTCTACATCATGACACTGGATGTCATACCGAAGACCTACCTGAAGTCCATAACGGGCGTACCCGGCCTGTTTGAGATACGGGTGGAAGACCAGGGAAACATCTACCGGATCTTCTGCTGTATGGATGAAGGAAACCTTGTGATTCTCTTCAACGGTTTCCAGAAGAAGACGCAGAAGACACCGCGCAAGGAGATTGAGACAGCCACGAGAATCATGAAAGAATATTTCGACAATAAGAAAAAACTCGAAGACCATGGATAGAGAAAAGATGAAGCAGTTGAATCTGACACCGATAGAGGATTTGATAGAGGAAGATTTCGGTAAGGAAGGTACGCCGTCAAGGCTGGAGTTCGAGAACGGCTGTGATGCCTTCATCATTGGTGAGCGCCTGAAGGAGGAACGCCTCAGGGCTGGACTCACCCAGGAGCAGCTGGCATCAAGAATCGGAACGAAGAAAGCCTACATCTCCCGTGTGGAGAACGGCCATACCGACGTACAGGTTTCCACGCTCTTCAAGATATTCGAGGGGCTTGGCCGCCGAATCAGCATCAACATATTGTAACCCATTTAAATCAACCGACAAGACATGAAACAGGAATATGCCCGGACATACGCAGCTATGCCCGAAAGCAAAGACGTGAAGAAAAAGCCAGTCGTCGAAGTTTCAAACGAGATAGATAATGGCGACATCAAGGAACAATACACCATTCAACTCTGAAAAGATATGAATACCATAGATTGCATCAAGACGCGCCGCAGCGTGCGCAAGTTCAAGGACGAGCAGATCAAGGATGACGAACTCATCCAGGTACTGGAAGCCGGAACATGGTCGCCCACCAGCATGGGTGCCCAGCATCCCCATATCATAGCTGTGCAGAATCCGGCATTCATCGAACGGCTGAGGAAGATGAAC
>CACWNV010000065.1 GCA_902762325.1 uncultured Prevotellaceae bacterium
TCGGCTGATGGTGCTGCGGTGCACACCAAGAGCCATCGCGATGTCTATTGGACGTTCCTTATTTTGCAGTCTGAAAGAAATTTCGTACCTTTGCTGCGCCGTTAGATGCTTTGCCATATTTGCAACTTATGTGGAAGTTTGTCTGCAAAGGTAAGCATTTAATGCCGGGGACGAAAGATCCAGCGGGATTTTCGTCCCTTTTTCATGCTCCTTGCTCACTTACTTCTTTAACACATTCGTTGCGTTATTAATTTGAATCCTGCTTATGATTCTCCGCCTTGACCGAATAGCATGATCATCCAGATTGCTGTCATTTGGTCACCCTGAACCAGTCGGCATCCAGATACCCGCGGTTCTCTGTTCCGCAAGGCTGAGCGGCTACCAAACCAATCTTCGCTCCTATCCACTTACCTTGGCGCATCATAAAGGGCTCTCCTGCCTCCTTAAACTTTTTCCCGTCGAGCGAATAGGCAAACTTTACTTGTGCCTTATGAGCAAAGGTACCATCGGCATTCTTTCCACCCAGATACTCAACGGACAGGCGGAAATAGATATCCTCGTGTATAGCAGGCTGATATTCCACCTTATCTTCTGCCGTGGGCTTCAGCGTAGCGAGTGTCTCAACCATCTCCGACTTACCCTTATCGGCATTCTTACAAGTGATGCGCTGCAGTTGGAACTCCTTCCCCACTCTCTTCACTACAAGGGCACTATAGTCGAGTCCCATCATGATGATACCACCAAACTGCTGTTCCTCCTTTGCTGTCATGCGAATCTTTGCCGTTGCCGTGAAATTATCTGCTGGTGTCTTCTGCAACAAGAGGTTAGGAATATTCCAAATGCGACCATCGACAGCCTCTTTATTAATCGGAACACTGAGGTTATCAGAACTTCCTGCCTTATAGCAATAGAGGCGGAACACTCCCCATGGGGTAGGCATACCGAACTTCTGATCGTAGTTTGCATGCCACTGCCACTGCAACCCCATCGATGTATTATTGAACTCATCGCTCTCCACAGGGTTCACATTAGCCACCTTATCACCAGTCTTAGGCTTCTGATGCGTGAGAACAGGCTCTCCACAGTAGCCTTTCGAAGGCATCTTACCCATTACTGGCCAGTTATCCTTCCATGTGACAGGCTGCAAATGCACCACTCTTCCGTAAGCCTCCTTATCCTGGAAATGCAGGAACCAGTCTTCTCCATACTTTGTATGTACCCATGCTCCTTGATGAGGACCATTGATGTCTGTCTTACCTTGAGCCAAGACTACCTTTGATTCATAAGGACCATAGGGATTCTTTGAGCGCATAACAAGCTGGAAGCCTGTTGGAACACCACCGGCAGGACACATTATCCAGTACCAGCCGTCACGCTTATAGAATTTCGGGCCTTCGCATGTGCGATTCTCTGTACCATTACCATCGAAGACTATCACCGGATCGCCGACAGGTGACGTGAAGTCGGCATTCATCTCACGTACTGTAAGCACAGAGGCGAAACGTGCGCGACTGTTTGCCCAGCCATTCACCATGTAGCAACGACCATCATCGTCCCACAACGGACATGTATCAATCATGCCTTTGCCTGGGATAATACACTTCGGTTTACTCCATTCTCCCGCCGGATCTTTTGTTTTCACCATCATCATACCATAGTCCGGGTCACCCCAGAAAATGAAATACTCACCATTGTGATACCTTATTGACGGTGCCCAGACACCATTACCATGAGAAGGAAAGGTAAAAGCGTCTCGCGGTTCGAGTCCACCTTTAATGGCATAGTTGATGATTTCCCAGTTTACGAGGTCTTTGGAATGAAGAACAGGCAAGCCAGGAATACACTGGAACGAACTGGCCGTCAGGTAATAGTCCTCACCTGATCCTCCCACGCATACATCGGGGTCACTATAATCTGCATTGATGACGGGATTAGTATATGTACCGTCACCATTGTCGGGGTTCCACACTTGTGAAACATAATTCTGTGCCAGCCCTGACAACGTGAGACATGTCAGGAAGCAACATCCAAGAAATCTTTTCATCGTTTTTATTATATTAGCGAGTTATTGATTACATTCTCATTGGTATCTGATATTTTCAAATGATACCTCCCGTCGTAGACAATACGCATCAACCGCTGAGGGTCCTCGTCGGTAGCATTAAAGGACAATGCCACATGTCCCATCGTCCTTCTCAGATTCAGTTCGACACACGGATGGAGCATGAAATCATCCTCTTTCTGTCCACGCACAATCATCATGTCGATGCCGAACGGCCCCTGATAAATACGGCAGAAATTAGAGCTGAGTCTATTGCAAATCTCTTCTTTCACCCATTCCAGGAGATCAGAAGAAACAAAATGCGTCAGCATCTCCAGCTTAGCCTCTTCCGTTGCCACCACACTACCGGTATAAGCTCCGTTGACGGTCTTGAAGACAGAAAGACCGACATATCTGACTTGTGTCCCGTCGGATTCAAACTCCATGCCGAAGTCTTTCACTTTATTGTAATAAGGTTCACACATGATACCTTCCTGCCGGGCAATCACGTTTTTTATCCATGTGATGTTCCTCTGCCAGTTCTCCTCTGAATGAATGTATCGTATTCCACGTCCACTACTACTCCAAGGAGCCTTCAGGACACAGTTGAAATCTCTGCCTATCGCCTGCGCCAGCATATCTATACTGGTATAGTAAACAGCTTTTCCAACCATCTTATGACTCAACTGAACCAATGAAGGTAACAGGGTCTTGGCAGCCCAGGACCGGTTGCTTAACAGACGAATAGTCTCGATATGATTATCAGTGGGCAGCAACTTGTCAGGAATTCCTGCATTCTTGAGTTGTCTTGCCAACGAACGATCCCATCCCCAAGGGCATACTATCAATTCACCGGGAGTAAAACCGGCAAATTGAGTAAGGTCGTCGAGAGTCACAAACAAGACATCTGCTGCATACTTGCGGACGTGACGGATATGCTCTACAGCTGCCGGTACATCATCCACAAGCACAAAATCACCATCGTCTGCCCAAAGTGCAGGGATGAAGCCCAGTTCAGACCTCAGCTGCCTTCCAACATGTGGAGCCGTGTAGTTGGAAAGATTGGCAGCCAGAGCGATGTCATGTTCAGGATTGAATATATGCAGTTTCATATTGCAAATATAAAAAGAAAAAGAACGTATGTTGATTTTATAATGTAAAAAAATATAAATTAGGCACTTTTTGCTATATAGACTTTGCAATTTTAAAAAAAAATTGTAACTTTGCAGAGATATATAGCATACTCCAAATAGCATGGAAGCATTCTTTCGTACACATACATATCTTGTCGAGCATGTTCATGCTCCAGTTCGTCGCACCCTGATGGATGAAATCGACTGGAACGACCGCATGATTGGCATCAAAGGTACACGCGGTGTAGGAAAGACGACTTTCCTCCTTCAGTACGCCAAGGAGAATTTTGAGACCGAAGACCGCCGATGCCTGTATGTGAACATGAACAACTTCTATTTTCAGGGACGAGGCATTGCTGACTTTGCAGGTGATTTTGTCAAACACGGCGGACAGGTACTTCTTATCGATCAGGTCTTCAAGCAGCCCGACTGGAGCAGGGAACTGCGCAAATGCTATGACTTATACCCCCAGCTAAAGATTGTCTTCACCGGTTCAAGCGTCATGCGATTGAAGGAAGAGAATCCTGAACTGAACGGTATTGTAAAGAGCTATAATCTAAGAGGTTTTTCGTTCAGAGAGTTTTTGAATCTGAAGACTGGCAACAACTTCCGGCCTTACACACTTGATGAAATCCTCAGTAACCATGAGCACATCATCAAGGAAATTCTGCCTCATGTCAGTCCTATTAAGTATTTCCAGTCGTACATTCATCATGGCTTCTATCCATTCTTTCTTGAGCAGCGCAATTTCTCTGAGAATCTGCTGAAGACCATGAACATGATGACGGAGGTGGATATCCTTCTCATCAAGCAGATAGAACTGAAATACCTTACAAAAATAAAGAAGCTGTTTTATCAGCTGGCTGTTGACGGTCCGAAAGCACCAAACATCAGTCAGCATGCAATAGACATAGAAACGAGCCGTGCCACTGTCATGAACTATATTAAGTATCTTGCAGACGCCAGGCTTATCAATATCATTTATCCCGTCGGCGAGGATTTCCCCAGAAAGCCTTCGAAGGTAATGCTGCATAACTCAAACCTGATGTATGCCATTTACCCGAACGCTGTAGAGCAACAGGATGCGATGGAGGCATTCTTCGTCAATTCACTTTGGAAAGACCATGTCGTGAACCAATCCGGCAAAGATGTCTTCTATATCGTTGATGGCGATAAGAAGTTCCGTATCTGCGATGCTAAAACCGAACATAAGATACGCATGAATCCAGATACCATCTATGCCCGTTACAACACTGAAGTCGGCAAAGGGAACCAGATCCCCTTATGGCTGCTGGGATTCTTATATTAGACAAACGAACGAATCAAAAAACATATCAACAGACATAATAGAGAATACATATAATTATCAGGACAAATGACAACAGGAAAAAAACTATATATTATCGGGTTGATAGCGTTATCTTCAATCGGATGCACAGGAAACCGGATGCATCGGGAAGAAGCTATGCAAGAAGATTCTGCTGCTGTTGTTCCTGCCGATTCACTATTAAGTGATGTTATGGTTCCAGAACAACAGAATGACCTTTCTGAAGCGGTTGCGCAGAGAGTGACGGCTATGTTCAACGACGTGTATAGGCATTATGCAATAGAAGACTCTCTTATAAGAATAAAAGAAGCTCCTTTGGAAAACGAAAAGACAGGCGATTGGGATAAGACACGCTACTATTCAGAAAGCCTTAAAGCATTGTGGGACAAAATGCCTAACGATGATATTGTGATTGATTACGACCCATGGACGATGTCGCAAGACTATGACACGCTCGTTTGCCGGAAAGTGGAAGTCCTGTCAGTAAACAAAGATTCAGCTGTTGTTGATGTCACCATTTTCCTGTCAGAGAACTGGCCTGAAAAAAAGATTCGGCTGGAAATGACTAACGAAAAGAAACAAGCAGCTGGCAAGGCAGACTGGTATATTGCCGACTTCCAGTATAACGGAAGCATGGCGAAAGAAATAAGTGACTACTTGAAAGAGTACAAGAAGTAAACAATGATTAAAAGAATATGACGCAACTATCGAACGATGAACATAAGGCACAGATGGTGTCGATGAAGGCATTTGACGAGCATTGGGACCTGGGGCACGGTTGGTCGGGAGACATGAAATAACGAACTTATCAAATATAAATCAACAAACAAAACAGAGTTTAATTCACATAATACATTTATTTATCTAAACAAAATGGCAAAAGAAAAAAAGTTTATCACTTGTGATGGTAATGAGGCTGCTGCTCACGTGAGCTATATGTTCTCGGAAGTAGCTGCTATCTACCCTATCACTCCGTCTTCACCCATGGCGGAGCACGTTGACGAGTGGGCAGCCCGTGGTCGTAAGAACCTTTGGGGTCAGACCGTAAGCGTTCAGGAAATGCAGTCAGAAGGTGGTGCTGCCGGTGCTCTTCACGGAGCATTGCAGGCTGGTGCCCTGACAACAACCTTTACAGCTTCTCAGGGTCTGTTGCTCATGATTCCGAACATGTATAAGATTGCTGGTGAGATGCTGCCTTGCGTATTCGACGTTTCTGCTCGTACGCTTGCTTCTCACTCTCTTTGTATCTTCGGTGACCATCAGGATGTAATGGCTTGCCGTCAGACTGGCTTTGCCATGTTCTGCTCAGGCTCAGTTCAGGAAGTTATGGACCTGACAGCCGTTCCACATCTTGCATCTTTGAAGACAGAGATTCCTTTCGTAAACTTCTTCGATGGTTTCCGTACTTCTCATGAGTATCACAAGATTGAAGTGATGGAACAGGAAGAAATCGCCAAGCTCGTTGATCCCGCTGACGTTGAGCGTTTCCGCAATCGCGCCCTCTCTCCTGAGCGTCCGATGACTCGCGGTACCGCTGAGAACCCTGAGACATTCTTCACACACCGTGAGGCTTGTAACGCCGCTTATGACAAGGTTCCTGAAGTAGTTGAATACTACATGAACAAGATTAGCG
Source organism: uncultured Prevotellaceae bacterium (assembly GCA_902762325.1). GTDB lineage: Bacteria > Bacteroidota > Bacteroidia > Bacteroidales > Bacteroidaceae > Prevotella. Next base: position 6,135 of record CACWNV010000065.1, read on the forward strand.
AGATTACTGGTCGTGAGTATCACCTCTTCGATTATTACGGAGCTGAGGATGCTGAGCGCGTAATCATCTTGATGGGTTCTGCAACAGAGGCAGCTCGCGAGGCTATCGACTATCTCGTAGCTCAAGGCGAAAAGGTTGGTATGGTGGCTGTTCACCTCTATCGTCCTTTCTCTGTTAAGCACTTGCTCGCAGCTGTTCCAAAGACTGCAAAGCGCATCGCCGTTCTCGACCGTACAAAAGAGCCGGGCGCAGAAGGTGAGCCATTGTATCTCGACGTGAAGAGCGCATTCTATGATGTAGAAGACAAGCCATTGATCGTTGGCGGTCGTTATGGTCTCGGTAGTTCTGATACTACTCCCGCTAAGATTATCGCCGTATTCAAGAACCTTGCATTGCCAGAGCCGAAGAACCACTTCACCGTTGGTATCGTTGACGACGTAACCTTCACTTCTCTCCCAGAGGAAGAGGAAATCGCAATGGGTGGCGCTGGTATGTTCCAGGCTAAGTTCTACGGACTTGGTGCTGATGGTACTGTTGGTGCTAACAAGAACTCCGTGAAGATCATCGGTGAATCTACCGATAAGTATTGCCAGGCATACTTCTCTTACGACTCTAAGAAGTCTGGTGGTTTCACCTGTTCTCACCTCCGCTTCGGTGATACTCCCATCCGTTCTACTTATCTGGTAACAACACCTAACTTTGTGGCTTGCCACGTTCAGGCTTACCTCCACATGTACGATGTTACCCGTGGTTTGCAGAAGAATGGTACATTCCTGCTGAATACTATCTTCGAAGGTGAAGAACTCGCTAACTTCATGCCTAACAAGGTAAAGCGTTACTTCGCTCAGAACAACATCACAGTTTACACCATTAACGCTACAAAGATTGCCCAGGAGATTGGTCTCGGCAACCGTACCAACACTATTCTCCAGTCTGCATTCTTCCGTATCACAGGCGTTATCCCCGTAGAACTGGCTGTTGAGCAGATGAAGAAGTTCATCGTGAAGTCTTACGGAAAGAAGGGTGAGGATGTTGTGAACATGAACTACGCTGCCGTTGACAGTGGTGACCAGTACAAGGAATTCCCAATTGACCCGGCATGGGCTAATCTTCCCGATGATGAAGAGAAGGTTGACGATGCTCCCGCATTCGTGAAGGAACTCGTTCGTCCTATCAACGCACAGGCTGGTGACCTGCTGAAGGTTTCTGACTTCGTTAAGTTCAATACCGTTGACGGTTCTTGGGACAATGGTACTGCTGCTTACGAGAAGCGTGGTGTTGAGGCATTCGTTCCTGTATGGAACCCTGCTAACTGTATCCAGTGTAACAAGTGTGCATTCGTTTGTCCTCACGCAGCTATCCGTCCGTTCGTTCTGACCAACGAGGAGCTCGAAGGCTTCAACTTCGACACCATCGAAATGAAGGCTCCTGCTGCTATGAAGGGTATGCACTTCCGCATTGAGACCTCAGTTCTCGACTGTCTGGGCTGCGGCAACTGTGCCGACGTTTGTCCGGGCAACCCGAAACTGGGTAAGGCTCTCACCATGGTTCCGTTCAACCCCGATGCTGAGGATATGAAGCAGGAGGCTAAGAATTGGGATAAGCTCGTGAAGGAAGTTACCTCTAAGCAGGATCTCGTTGACATCAAGAGCAACGTGAAGAACTCTCAGTTCGCACAGCCGCTCTTCGAGTTCTCCGGTGCTTGCTCTGGTTGCGGTGAGACTCCATACGTGAAGCTCATCTCTCAGCTCTTCGGCGACCGTGAAATGATTGCCAACGCTACTGGTTGTTCTTCTATCTACTCTGCATCTATTCCTTCAACACCTTACACAAAGAACGAGAAAGGACAGGGTCCTGCATTCGACAACTCTCTGTTCGAGGACTTCTGCGAGTTCGGTATGGGTATGGTGCTCGGTAACAAGAAGATGAAGGAGCGCGTTGTCATGCTGCTCCAGCAGGCTTCAGAGAATGCTCCTGAGGAGTTCAAGGCTCTCGCTGCTGAGTGGATTGCCAACAAGGAAGACGCTGACAAGACCAAGGAGATTGCTCCGAAGTTGAAGGAGGCTATTGCTGCTGGTGCTGAGGCTGGTTGCGAGTTCTGCAAGGAACTGAAGACTCTCGACCACTATCTCATCAAGCGTTCACAGTGGATCATCGGTGGTGACGGTGCTTCTTACGACATCGGTTACGGCGGTCTCGACCACGTGATTGCTTCTGGTGAGGATGTGAACCTGCTCGTACTCGATACTGAGGTTTACTCTAACACAGGTGGTCAGGCTTCTAAGGCTACTCCGCTCGGTGCTATCGCACAGTTCGCTGCTCAGGGTAAGCGCATCCGCAAGAAGGATCTCGGTATGATTGCTACTTCTTACGGTTATGTATATGTAGCTCAGGTGGCTATGGGTGCCGACAATGCTCAGTGCCTGAAGGCTATTCGCGAGGCTGAGGCTTATCCCGGACCGTCACTCGTGATTGCATACGCTCCATGTATCAACCACGGTCTGAAGATCAAGGGTGGCATGGGTCGTTCACAGGCTGAGGAAGGCCGCGCCGTTGAATGTGGTTACTGGCACCTGTGGCGTTACAACCCACAGCTGGCTGAAGAAGGAAAGAACCCGTTCACACTCGACTCTAAGGAGCCGCAGTGGGATAAGTTCCACGACTTCCTCATGGGTGAGGTTCGTTACCTGTCTGTCAAGAAGGCTTATCCTAACGAGGCAGAGGAACTCTTCGCCGAGGCACAGCGTATGGCACAGCTCCGCTACAAGAGCTATGTACGCAAGGCTAAGGAAGATTGGAGTGAATAAACTCTAAATACTAATTTAAAAGGAGGTATCCGTTATTGAAGTGAACCCCGAAAGTTAGACAAAAAACTTTCGGGATTTATTATGTCAAAAAGGAAGAAACATGGTTATGCAGAGTGCTTGAAGTACATGCATAT
>CACWNV010000066.1 GCA_902762325.1 uncultured Prevotellaceae bacterium
GTTGTTCTTGATGTTTGCCTCATAGAAGCGTTGCAAATCGTCCAACGTGACACTCTTGGCGATGGAAACCACACCCGTGGCAGGATCGCTGTTATAGCCAAGGAGACGCGAGCTGGCGATGTATGAGCCCATACTACGGAACGACGGATAGTTTGCATAGAGATTATTGATATATCCCTGACGGCTGGTTTCAAAATTCTTCGTTACAATGGGCATGTCGCTTAGCAGTGAGTCAACCAGAGAGATGGTCTTCATTGCCTTGTCGCCTTGCGTTCCTGTAATGGTGAAAAAGCCCAGCGGAGAGTTGGGATGAGTGAGTCGTGGACGCGCCCGTAGCTTGGCTTGTGTTGCGTAAGCCAGAGAGCGGAATTCACGCACCTCCTGGAAAAGTACTGATGACATATCTCCCTCTCCAAAATAGTGACTGAAGATATTGGCTTCCAGCCGTTGTTTCTGTTCAGACATTGGCTTCAGCTGATCATAGGTTGTGACGAGCGTCTGACGAGACTTGGGCATGTCGAAGATATAGACTAGCGGTTCACTGTAGCCGATGAAGTCGGTATCATAGTCAACGTAAGGTGCCTGACTACGACTGACGGGAAGGTTAGACTTAATCACATTGGCCACTTCTGTGGCATCGAGCGTGCCGCTATAAGAAAGGCGGCAATAGCTACCCAGCACATCATGAAAGGCACTGATCATCTCCTCGCCAGGCATCTTCTTCACTTCCTTGTAAGTCAGTCGATGAAGACTTGATGACTTGTCACCATAGAATATCTTCTGCAAGAGTGCTGCCAGCACATCTGTATTCTCTTCGGTGAGTGATTTCTCTTCAGCCTTGGCTGCGTCTTTCACTTTGCTGAGCGCTTTTGCGTCGGACTTCACATGGCTGAAGAAGTGACCTAACAATTGCATGGTAGGCACGAAATTCTTATCTATACCCTCTACTGACACCATGAAAGCATCATTACTGCTGGAGAAACTGAGGCTTGCACCATACTCTTCCAGGGCAGCGCCAATCTGCTGTCTGGAAAGAGAGTCTGTACCAGCATTATCAAGCAGTGCACTCACTGCCGAAAGTCTTGGGTCGGCCTTGGTGCCACGGTTGTATCGGATGGTCAGGTTGAACAAATCGTTCAGGGGATTCTTCACCGTATAGAGTGTAGCCTGTCCGCCCAGAGGAGTCATTATGGCATCTTTCTCAAAGTCAACGAGCGGCAGTTCCTTATCACCAACGGGCATTTGAGCCATCCGTTTTGCATAAGCCGACTCTTCACTTGAGTTCTTTGGTTTCACGGGAGTATAGCCCGGCTGTGACACCTTATCCTTTGTAAGCGAACCAAATTTCTTCTTGAATCTGACGAACGGCCTGTCCAGATAACGCTTGGCAGCGGCCACCACGTCAGCCTTTGTCACACGATCGATGGCATTCACCTTGTCGATATAATCCTGCCATTTGTGGCCTGACGACATGACCATCACCATCTGCAGACCACGGTCGTCTATTGTTTCCAGCTCTCGAAGAGCCTCGTTGCGGATGCTTCGTTTCTGCACCTCAATCAGTTTATCATCGAAGTCTCCATTGAAAACACGCTGAAATTGGTTAAGACAAGCCTGTTCTGCTTTTGCTGTCTTACTCAACAGATTGGGTACGAGCATCATCATGGCAACACCCGCATCATTCAAAGAGACTGGACTGATGGCTGCCGCCATCATCTGACCGTCGTTCATCAACGAGTCAAGCATGCCTGCATTGCCGTTCGATAGGATGCTGGTGGCAATCTTCAGCGCATTTGCATCTTCCTCATAGTCTGTGGGAGCCTTGAACACCAATGCTTCCATATTGACAATTGGAATAGGCAGTTTCAACTCGACGGTGCGTTCCTGCGTGATGTCGGGCAGGGGCGACTTTGGATGACTCGGCATGGTTCCGCGCGGAATGCGACCGAAGGTGCGCTCCAGCAACGGCATGATGCTTTCGGCATCGAAATCACCGCTTAACACCAGTCCCATATTGCAGCCCACATAGTACTGCTCATAGAACTTCTTCATGTCCGACAGTTTCGGATTCTTCAAATTCTCGGTGCTGCCGATGATGGGATAAGCATAGGGCTGAGTGCCGAAGAGTTCACTGAAAATATTCTCACGCATGGCTGTCATGATCTGGTCAGATCCCATGTTCTTCTCCTCATAGACTGTTTCCAGTTCGCCCTGGAACATTCGGAACACAGGGTTGATGAGCCGGTCGCTGTTCAGTCGGCACCACTGCTCCATGAACTGAGGCGTGAACATATTATGGTAGAAGGTGAAGTCGAACGATGTTCCTGCATTCAGTTCGCTGCCTCCGTAGCGTGAGATAAGGCTGTTGAACTCGTTCGGGATGGCATATTCGCCGGCTTTCTGGCTCAGGCGGTTGATGTCTTTCTGGATAATTTCACGTTGAGCCACATCGGTGGTGGCGGCAAGACGGTCGTAGGCTGCCGATATGCTGTCTAACCAGGGTTTCTCCTTGGCATAGTCGACGGTACCGATTTCATCAGTACCCTTGAACATAATGTGTTCAAAATAATGAGCTATGCCCGTGTTAGGACAGTCCTTTGCACCAGCTTGTACGACGACGGCACCAAACACTTTCGGCTGTGAGTGGTCTTCATTAAGCCACACCGACATACCGTTGCTCAATTGCAGTTCTTTTACTTGAAGTGCCTTAGGCATCTGAGCAAAAAGGTGCGACGTCAGCACCAACAAAAAGACCGACAATGCAGATCTTAAAAGAAAACGAGTCTTCATGTAATTGGTTTGTTTCAATAATAATTAGTGTGCAAAAATAGTCTTTTTTTATTTAATATTGTAAGAATGACATGTCAAATTGAAAAGATTAACTATTTTTGCACTCATAACTTGAGTAGTAGAGAGAGTAAAAAAACAAATATGATCAAAATACAAAAGTAATATGAAAAGAATCGCAATCATGATGGCAGCACTGCTTGCAATAAGCCTCAGTGTCTGCGCACAAACAAAACAGGAAAAGAAGTCGAAAACATTGGTAGCTTACTTCTCTGCATCAGGAGTAACCAGAGGCGTTGCCCAGCAACTGGCAGAGGTGGCAGGTGCTGACCTGCATGAAATCAAGCCAGAGATTCCCTACACGGATGCAGACCTTGACTGGCGTGACAATCAGTCACGATCTACTCTTGAGATGAAAGACAAGAAATCTCGTCCTGCTATCACTGGCAAGATCCAGAACATGCAGGACTTTGATGTGGTGTATGTAGGCTTCCCCATCTGGTGGTACACCTGTCCCACCATCATCAACACATTCATGGAGGCTTACAACTTCAACGGAAAGATTGTCATTCCTTTTGCCACCTCTGGTAGCAGCAGCATCAAGAAAGCCTGTGCCGATCTGAAAGAAACCTACCCCAATGTGAATTGGAAAGAAGGTAAGCTGCTGAATCATGTTTCGAAAGACGAAATGAAAAAGTGGGTGGAGAGTAATGAATAACAAACGCCTTACGTGTCTACTCACTTTATTTGTAGTATGTGTTGTCACGATGGCCGTTGACAATACTATATACAATGTACGCGAAACCCCAAAGAGCGGATTCTTCCCTTTGGCTAAATCCGCCATCTATACTGATGCAGCCGACTATAAAGTGGTTGGGATTGCTGCAGGGATGCTGGCTGATGATATAGAACGAGTGACGAGCTTGCGCCCTATACAGAAGGCTGTGAAGCAACTTCCAAAAGGTATTAGCGTCGTAGCAGGAACACTGGGGAAAAGCAGACTTATTGAAGGACTTGTGAAGAGTCTGAAAATAGATGTCAGCGGAATCAAGGACAAGTGGGAGTCGTTTATTGTACTGACAACGGAGCATCCGAAATATCATACGCCGCTGATGATGATTGTTGGTAGCGACAGACGGGGCACTGCCTTCGGACTGACTTCACTCTCTGAGGCCATCGGCGTCTCACCTTGGTATTGGTGGGCGGACGTGAAGCCAGCCCACCAAAAAGGCTTGTTTGTGGAGCCGATGATATTCTGCCAAGGTGAACCGTCGGTGCAGTATCGGGGCATCTTTATCAATGATGAACGCTTCGGCGGATGGGCTCGCTGGGCTGAACAGCATTTCGAAAAAGAAACGGGTAAGGTAGGTCCGAAGACTTATCAAAAGGTGTTTGAATTGCTGTTGCGTCTGAAAGCCAACTATCTCTGGCCTGCCATGCATCCAGGTACTCAAGCTTTCAATGCAGACCCTGAAAATGCCCGTCTGGCTGACGACTATGCCATCGTGATGGGTTCGTCACACTGCGAGCAGATGCTGCGCAACAATGAGGGTGAGTGGAAGGCCGTTGGTACCTATGGCGACTTCAACTACATCACCAACCGCAAGACGATACAGGATTACTGGGAGACTCGCGTAAAGACCAACGGCAAATACGAGAACACCTATACACTCGGCCTTCGCGGTATCCACGACTATCCAATGGAAGGCGCGAACTCCACTGCAGAACGGGTCAAACTGATGCAACAGGCCATCAATGACCAGCGCGATATGTTACGCCGTAACATCAACAAACCCGTTGAAGAGATTCCGCAGGTGCTCTGCACTTATGAAGAGGTTCTCGAAGCCTACCACAACGGTTTGCAAGTTCCCAAGGATGTCACCCTACTATGGAGCGACGACAAACATGGCTACTGCCGTAACCTTTGCAACCCTGATGAACTAAGACGCAAAGGAGGAGCAGGAATCTACTACCACCTTTCCTATCATGGCGACCCTGCCAGTTGGATATGGCTTAGTCCGCTGTCACCAGCCTTCCTTAGCACGGAGCTCACTAAGGCATACACGTTTGGGGCAAGGAAGATATGGGTGTTCAACGTGGGTGACATCAAGCCTGCCGAAAAGGAAATTTCCTTTGTGATGGAACTGGCTTGGGACATCAACCGCTGGAAACCAGAAGAAGCTCACAACTATATCAAGTACTGGGCCAAGAAGACTTTCGGCGGTGAGGTGGCACAGGAGATTGCTGACATGCAGGAAGGCTACTATCGTCTTCAAGCTGCCGGCAAAGACTCCCACGTCTGGTTTGTAAACTACAGCGAAGAACAGATTGAACAGCGTATTGCACAATGGCGTGCTTTGGCGGCTCATGCTGCAGATGTGGAGAAGCGTATGCCAAAGTCATTGAAGGATGCCTATTTTGAACTGGTGAACTATCCCATCCGGGGTGCGGCAATGATTAATGAGTATCAGCTACTGGCACGTCGAAGCATGGTACGAGGCACGGCTGGGGACAGCGAGGGTGCAATGGCTGATGCCGAGAGGGTGAAGATGATATTCAACGAACTGAACGCCTGGACAAACCATTATAACAATGAGATTCTCGAAGGCAAGTGGGCAGACTTCTTCAACTGGCAACCCTATCACTGGTTCCGCTCTGACAAAATAGACCCGCCTTATTGTACACCGGAATTATTCGCCAAAGTACTAAGCGGCCCCAAGGCTCGATTCCTCTCTATCAGCAAAGCCCTCTCTTCTGAGGGTGTCAGCATTGAGAGCGACACCGACGGCGAGATTCCTATCTGGATAGAAGCTCTCACACCCGTTCAAAACTTCTCTAAGGATGCCAAGGACAACATCTTCTGCCACATCACGACGGATAATGACAACTTCGATGCCTCAGCTACGCCTATTAATAACATCTGGCATGCGCATTACGTAGGGCCGATGTGGAGCCAAGTAGGCACACTCCACCTAAAGAAAGGAAACAATCGTCTTGTCATTACCGACCTGAAGCCCGATGCACGTATCGACCATATCTACATCGGACTGTATCCACCATTCGTCAGAGAGCCTCGTGTCAGGATTCCCGCTTCTCAGTACCAGGGCAAACGAGGCGATATCAGGCGGATAAAAGGCTTAGGCTATACCGATGGCGTGCTATTGCAGCCATTCGATACTCCGTCTTATCAGCAGGCAGCAGATGCCCCTTATGTAGAATACGAACTTGACTTGCTTCCCGGAGATTCAACAATTGAGATACGTACTCTGCCCACCCTGCATGTCTATAACGGGCGTGACATCCGCTATGCCGTGCAATTGGGTAATAATGTTCCTCAGACATTCTCCATTCACGCCGATGACTTCACTGCCGAATGGAGATGCAACGTGCTCCGTGGTTATGCCTCACGCAAAATCAACATTCCTGCCTCATGTCAAGGCAGACAGACGTTGAGAATCTATCTCCTTGACCCGGGAATAGTTTTACAAGAGATAATGGTTCATTTAGCACCTGATTTTTCCGATTAAGGAAAGGCAGTTCATAAAACATCTCATCCGCAACACCTGATACTATTATCGGGATTGCGGATGAGATGTTTATGCGTTATGATGTTTTAGCGGACAACTATAGAAGCCAGGTCCTTTCTTTATTTTAAAGAGTTGAACTTCGCATTCTTCTCAAGCGTCCAGTCTTTACGCTTCGACAGCAAATTTTTCTTTCCCTTGAACATCTTAGCTGCATTCTTGTCGCCTTTCATCTGCCATTGCAGCCAGGCCAAAGCCACTACAGAGAACTCTCCACCATGAGCCTCACGGTAAGTTCCTCCATGACCGACGGGGAAGTTTGCGGCACAAGCAGGTACATGGTCGATACGGTGGAAGTCATCCATTCCGTTCTCGTAAGCGATATCGGTCTTGCCTCCCAGCAAATACATAATAGGTGTATGGATTTCCTTCAGCTTCGACTTCGGCGGCATGGGCATTCCTCCCACGGCTTGTCCGGCATTCTGCTGGTTGAAGAGTCCGCTATTGCAAATCATCAGCAATGTGATGCGTGGATCGGCACAGTTGAAGAGTGTCTGCAAGCCACCGCATGACATACCAGCCACGCAGATATTCTTCACATCAATCTTCTGGTAGTAAGGCGACTGCGGGTTGTTGTTCTGAGCTATCGCCCAGTCAATACTCTCAATCTGCTGCTCGGTGGTTGACATCGGACCGCGATACGGTTTTTCTTCCATCGGGATATAGCCTGTAGCCAATACGATGAAGCCATACGAAGCAATCTCGTTCAGGAACTTATAGTGTTCCCAAGGGGAGTTCGTACAGGCACCGTTACCCCATACCAACACGGGCAATGCATTCTTCTGGTTGAACTTCGAAAGATCCTGCGGAACGAAGACCGTATGAGCCGGCAGTCCCTTCTCCTCTTTCATTACAGCCTTGAAAGGACCTGTTCCGCCATCCTCAACAATACGCGACTTCCCTACCCTTGCGGCATTGAGAAAGTTCACCATCTTCTGTAAGTTCTCCTCTGAATACATTCCCATGCCATGACCGCCTTCAGGCACAAAGGTTGCCTCGGTGGTCACACCGGCTGCTTTCAATAGCTCAAAGAATTTCTTTCCCTGACAACAGGGCACCACATTGTCCTTCTCACCATGGAAGATGATGATAGGCGGGTCGTTCTTGTCGATATAGTTTGTTGCACTCAGACTCAGATACTTGTCCGGCTCCTTTGAGATTTTTGAGTCAAGCAGCACATCCTCAGGACTGTTCTCTCCCATCTGCATGTGCTCGCCGCAATCCATACTGGTGAGGTCAACGGGGCCCGACCAGTCACAGGCGGCATTCACACTGCTGCTCTCATTCAGGTAGTTACCCACCTTTCCTTCCAAGTCAATATCCACAGTACCCACTTTGGTTTGTTTCAGCCCACTGGTCGTGGCGGCGGTTGAAGAGAGATGACCGCCTGAAGAGAAACCTGATGTGGCAACAAATGTTGGGTCGAACTTATACTTCGCAGCCTCACCACGCACAAAGCGGATGACGGCACGGATGTCATGGATCTGTGCAGGCCACTTCGCATCAATGCTCGAACGGTGGTTAGGACAAACCACGGCATAACCGGCATCCAACAGAGCCTTAACAATGGTACCGAGGTCGGCGGCTCCCTTGCTGTTGTTGCTGAACCACGCGCTGCCATAGATATGGATCACCACGGGATAGCTCTCCTTCTCCTGCTTGGGCAGATAGATGTCACAGGTGTGATAGGCCTGGTCGTCACCGGCATAGTTCACATCCTTCCACTGTTGTGAAGTCTCTAACTTAACTTGGGGCATCTGGTAACCACCGAATCCCCCTGCTGGTTGTGCCTTAGAACAAAGCACACAACCAAGTAACAAAATGGATAATAAGGTCTTTTTCATCTTTATATTTTTTATCAGTCTTCATTTTAATATGGCTTTCACATTCGTCACCATGTTCTTGTGCTTTTCATCTGGCTCGGTGAGCGTGGAAGTAAGCTTGATGTCGCCAGCCTTGTCCTTGGTGGAGAAGGTGCCTGAGTAGATGATGTCGCTGGCTTGGTAGAGCGTGGCTTCGACTAAGACTTTGTAGTTGCCCTTCGGCACGGTCTTACCCTGCTGGTCGGTGAAGTCCCATGTGAAAGTCTGAGAACCGCTGGCCTGAGGTGTGGCTCCCGTGACGGCATCCAACTGCTGGTCTGTCTGTTCGGCGGCCTTCGCTGCCTTTACCCATGTCGGGACACAATTCGGACGCTTGACATAACCGCGCATTGGTTCCTCACCGGGACGGGTACGCCCCTTGGTGGTGTACGAGGTGACGAAGAGCGTCCTGACGACATCACCCTTCTCATTCTCAATCCAGACTGCATACTGGTTGGAACCAGGACCGCCCTGACGCTGATAGTCGAACGACACCTCAAGTGTCTTCGTCTTTTTTGCAGCTTGTCCTTTCTTACTCTGAACCATTGCAGGAATGGTCAGCAACATGGCTGTAATAATTGCGGCAATGCCCCATCGGCTTATGCCACGTCTCCACTTAACTGGGGTGTTCAAATGTCTCATAATTTTAGTCTATTGTTGGGTTTGATAATAAACAATCCTAAATATGATGGCAAATATAACAATATTACTTCGATTTTTCTTAATTTTGTCTTCTAATTTAATCCTTTTTAAAAGGACG
>CACWNV010000067.1 GCA_902762325.1 uncultured Prevotellaceae bacterium
TCTGCTGCAAAGATACGAAAAAAGTTTGAATAATCATCTACTAATTCTATTTTTTTAGTGTCGTTTTGTATTCCAGTTTCACGGAACCGTCGTAGGCCTCCTCCTGGATTACGATATCCTGTACGGTGATTTCCTGCCCCTCATATCTAAGAAGTGCTTCCCAATTAGCCCTGAGCATCTGACTTAACACATTTGCATACATCTCATAGACACCAGTTCCTGTGTAGCTCACTTCGAATTCATTGCTATCGACACTGGCTCGCATAATTTTATACTCGCAATCTATTTTGTACTGCATCGTGCCGTTAAACAATCCGTAAGCCCAATCCATGTCTTTATCAGGATTAGCCACCTGTTTAATATACTGCTGTTTGGTCTTCTCGATAAATTTGTTGTTTGTGTTGATGGTGAATTTACCTGCTGCTACCAGTCCGTTGTCGGGGAACACACCAATAATGTCGTCGCCTATCTTGAAATTGCCAAACTCATCTACGGTGATGAAATTATGGCGGTTGAAGAACTGTTCTATACCTGCCTGGAAGCGGGCACGTCTGTTCAGCGCATTATTAAGATAGATATAGCACTCGCTATCAATATCTGACAATAATGACTGAAACGTAAGCACATCTGGGTCGTAAGTCAGCTCCAGCCCTTCCAGTGGTTGTGTGTCCGCAGTCACACCACCTTTGTCAAGATCAAGGGTTACATAAACTTTACCCTCACCATCAGGTATCTCAAAATCAAAGGATTTCTGATCCACATTATTGGGATCGGCAAGTGTGATGTTCGCATGTATCTCGTTCTGAATCAGTGAATAAAGAGTGATTACCAGTGAGCCAGTTCCGTCCTCAGAGATACGACTCTTGAACTGTTCCGGCTTACTAACCATGTAACCGGCATCAGTGAAGCGTACCCCCCAGCCAGCATACTTCGATTTCTCATTCTTATTTCGCGATGAGTCCTTAAAGCGCACAGTGATTTCTTTGTTCACGATTTTGGCCATTTCATCCAATGCAATATAGCTGCGATTGGCGGTTTCTGTCTTCAGGCGGTTCTTAATGCCAATAAAGACGCTTGTCAGTTCGCCTTCCATCAATTCGGCAAAATGTTCATTGGACAAACGGTTCATCAGACTCTCATTCAGACTGGGCACTGTAGCCCCAGGCGTCCATATCTTACATTTTTCGCAGCATGTCACCCAAGCGCCGTAGTGATTCCAAATCTCGTTACAGTACTTCCTTACCTCTGCCTCAATATAATTATTGAGTTGTTGCGCTGTCATCTTCCCTTCAGCAAATTTCGGATAGAACAATTTGTACCAATCCTTGGGTGAACGGTAGCAACTATTAATGTCTTTATCATACTTTCCTGATTTGCTGTAATAAGCGTGATAGCCATCGTAGGCAAGGTCGTGTATGCGTTCTTGAACCTTCGTGCCGAACTTGTTGAGGGCAACGCCGATAAAGGCCACGCAGCCCATGGAAGCCGACATGATGGGGGTACTTATGGCGGAGGCCATCTGCCCCGTTGCAAAATTGAGGATAGTGTTCAGCGTGCCAGATGCAACCGCTACGTTGTCACCTCGGATGTCGGCACCTACCACGTCGAGAATATTCATAAAGGTGCCTATATAGCCCATAGCAGTCACAGCATTGTCAATGGCTTCAGGCTTGAAATTTAGAAAAGGTTCCGTCACGCTGACGATTCCGTTATAGAAGCCATCCAACCCCACGCTCTGCCAGAGGGCCATATCGTCTTTGAATTTCCTCACCATCTCTTTGTCGGGGTCTTCGCTGGAGACGATGTCGAGCAGTGTTTTTGTAGCCTCGTTAAAAGTGAATAGAGAATTGTATCCTATAAGGAGATTGAGCTTGGCCAGATTGGAGAACTCTTTATCTACAGAGAATAAATAGTAGGTGGATAGGTGGCCAGTAGAAATCGTGACTTTGCCAAGGGACTTGTCGTAGCGGAAATAGATAGGTTCCCAATCCCCCTTTGTCTCATTAAAGTAGGCTGCACACACCTGCTCGTTCGGTCCTACCGAGAAGGGAATCGTAATGTCTGCCGTACCTGTCAGATCGTGACTCCCGTCAGACAGGCTCAGGTCAATAGCCAAACCGCGTACTACATTCTCTAAGACTTTCGGGGTTAAGACCAGGTTGCGTACACTTAGTTGTACGTCGTCATCAATGACCGTAGCGTCGAACTTAACGGAGCACTTCTGGGCATTTGCGGTCAGTGTCGAGTCGTTTAAATCGAAGATTTCCGCATTTTCATATACGAAGCCCGGTGCCCAACTGATGCTGTCGAGGGCGGCCAGTGTAGTCATCAAGTTTTCCTTGCCATTGCGGCGGATGATAATTTTCTTACCGTCTTCGCTCAGCGACACTCCTGTCACCTCGGTCAGGGGAATGCTGACACGTTGGCTTCCGTTCTTGTCGGTGCTGCTGACCATCATATTGTATTGGAGATCTTGATTCTGGGGGGGGACGTATCCCTCATCGCCAGAAATATTGGGGAATTTGCGCCAGCCAGGGGCGTTTCTGTAGAGATCCTCAGTACCCTCTGGCACATGGAGGGTAATATCAGGTGATGTCTCGAAAGCTTTGTCATTGAAGGTTGAATCGCTGATGACAGGTGGAATGGCATGCGGACAAGCAATATCTCCCATCGTCTCACAATAGGTGAAAGCGCCTTCCATCTCTACAACCGTAGCAGGTATCCTTAAACCATAATAATGGATTCCAATGCTAGTAGGTCTTGAGGTTATACTTCCACGCTCAAACTTGATGACGCCCTCAGAAAATTTGATGTCGTCACCTAGTGGCGATTTTACACCAGAGGTGAGTATCAGGCATGTTTTATTCTTATTATATATACCTCCACCGCCAATGGCAAAATACGGGTTGTTCTCATCCATTTCAAAATTCGCAATAGCCCCCCATCGTCCACGAGCATCTTTAAATGCTGTTGGAGAAATGTATCTGAGTGTTGCCGGAAAATAAAAACCACCCTTTTCAAAAAACGTGCCGTTAAAAGCAAGATCACCTATAGACTCCAGATGGGTAAAACGCGGTTGCTTGTCTTCATCAGAGAAAGAAGCAGCGGCAAACGCAGATTTTCCCAATGAGGTAATACACCCTAACCACTCTCCGCAATCCGGCCGAGTGGCCATGAACGCCTCGTCATCTACATCAAAAGCAGGACTCTTCGACGTCACCTCCGAAAGGTCACACATGAAGAATGCCCGTTTGCCGATGCGCTTGATGTTCTTGCCGATGACCAGGCTCTTGACTTTTGTGTTCAGGAATGCCTGATCGGGCACCACTTCCATCTTGTCGCTCAACACAAGTTTGTCGATGTTGGTGTAGAAGAACGAAAAGGCATCAACGGCTTCGATATTTTCACCAATTGTCAGTTGGGCAAAATGTCCTTTCTGATAGAAGGCTCTCTCACGAATACGAGTGACCCTGTATTCCTTACCGTCGTCACCCGTCACGGTGGCAGGAATCTCAAGCACCTCGTCTTTTACATTCTTTTTCAGATATTCATAAATATGCGCCTCGCCATTCTTCAAGAGTGCGTAATCAATATCGCCTATGACTTTGTGTACGGCATCGTAAGGGCGGACATTCGTAAAAATCTCGACATTATAGGGGTATAAATTGAATGAATTCTTATAAAAACCATCGTAGGCGCCAGACCAACCGAAATTGTAGTGGAAATAATGATTGCTGGTATAGCCATCACAGACCAATGCATGTGGGTCACTCGTACCCATTGGGAACATACCCACCGGGTAGCCACAATAGAGGATCGGACGATTCTTGCGAAGTTCGCTTTCCATAATATTGATGAGATCGACAGCACTTTTGCCCGTGTTCCTAACTATATCGGGCTCATAACCGAAATTCTTTACAAGCGGATCATATTCGAAATAAGTAGGGCTGCCATTGGGTTCCAGATACTTTGTGCCGAAAGCCGTGCCAATATCAGCCATCAGCTTTGCAACTGCCTCAGCCTGGGCATCATTATAAGAAATATAGTTGGTAATATCAATATTCCAACCATAGTAGTCGAGCATATTATCCCAGTCGTAAACATGACCCGAAAAGTCTTTGTCGCCGACCTTGCCCATCGACTCCTTAGGCCATTTCCAATAGTTCATCACTTGGGCCAAAGCGGTAGGATAACATCCTGTGACGGCACCTTCAGGACAGTGATAATTGTAAGGCGCTCCCTGATCCCATGTGGTAGTCAACAAGGGTTCGACAATAATAGAACCAAGATTGCTGGGCCATTCCTGTGCAGCTCTCGTCCGTGCTGGCCCCGCTGGTGACCGTCGCAGGGAATCGATGGCTTCGGTATAATAGCCAAGCAGATCCTTCAACTGGATGGGAGCATCGTCGTAGCTGAATGAACCGTGATCACAGTAGCCCAGCACATTGGCCTCGGCACCACTTTCGCCAGAGACAATCACGAAACCCTGATCGTTTCCGAGATTCACGACATATACGTTGTCCTTGACCGGCGTGTCCTTTGACTTGATGGAATACGCCAGCTTAGGCTCCATCTGCAGCACCGGAGCCTTGGCACCTCTCGCTTTTGCGATGTTCTGACTGCTATTGACTGCAAATTGAGAGGCTATCTTCAGGGCCTGCTCTGTAGTAATGTCGCCGGCCTTCACTGTGCAGACTGCGACGATCAGCGTTATGAGGAGAATGGATGTTTTCTTCATTGTCTTCGTGTTTTTAGGATTATACTATTTGCTTCCGCCGTCGTCGAAACTGATTTTCTGTAACAGGTAAACGGGCAGCTGCACACTGGTCTTTGAGGTTGTGAGAACCAGGTCGTTGCCGCTGTAGCTCACCACGGGCTTGTCGGCGAAGTCGAAGGCTTCCACGCTGCCGTCTTTCTTTGTCAGAAGGAGGCGATTGTAATGAATGCTCATCTTGTCAATGATGATATTCAGGATGCCTACGATATCGGCTGCGTTGACCGATCCGTCACTGTTGACATCGGCATTCTGGAACACAAATTTCCCTGATGCCTGATTAAGAATGTGATTCTCTACCTCGGTGACATCCTTCGAGTCGACCGTCTTGTCGTTGTTCGCGTCGCCCTTGATGATGTCCTGTCCACTGGCTGTGGCAGCTGTCAGTACAAGGGATAGGAAGAATAGAAGTCTCTTCATGTTATAAAATTTTTAGTTCTGCTCTAATATTATTCTGAGAATGACGAATTAATCTGGATGTTGCCTCCGTCGGTAGCGAAATTGCCTCCCAACTTTCCGTTGTCGTTACCATAATTAGTAATACGGCCTGCATTCCCGCTAAAGGTGTAGTTCTTAGTCTCGTTGTCTGATATCTTTTTCTTATAGATCCCATTTCTGATGACGAAGTCGTCAATCTCTCCATTTTCCAAGCCTTTTCCATTGAGATTTTTCACGACGAGGTCAAAGGATACATGGTTACCTGCATCGTCTGAGCCCTCGAAGTGCCATCCGCGATTATCCAGGCGTGTGACACTGACATTTTTATTTATTTGGTTGATACCAACTCTAATTTCGATGTGGGGATCTTCCTCATCATTGGTTCCGATGGAAAAGACGAGGGGAATAGGATCGGAGAGGAAGGTTCCTGCTTCGGTAATCATAGCTCCCTTAGGACTTTCATTATAATCATATCTTAGGAAATGCTTGTGATACGGATTGTAATTCTTCTGGAAATAATATGGAAGCCGGTCACGGTCAACCGATAACTGAAGACTGCCTCTGCCGCCAGTGACGACAAAAATATCGGCATCTTCCTGATGATCCCCAAGGGTTATATACTCATATTGGTTTTCAAGTTTCATGAAGACTTTGTCGCATGACCCTGTGATTGTTATGGGCGTCTCGGTTGAGAGGTCGTACTTCAGGCAGAGGGTGTCGCTGCTGGTCTTCATTTCTACATTACCGAACTCAAAGTCATACGATGGACGGCCTATCACATAGATGTCTTGGTTTTTAGCCCATGTGGTATCAAACGGCCACACTACGGGCTTGGCTCTGAAAATTCCTTTATTTGATCCGACATCATAGATTTCTTCATCATGGAAAAGGCCTGTCCTTGCCCAATGGTACTTATCGACTTCTTGCCCCATGAGTTGTGCAAGATGATAATATTTACAGGATTCTATCGGGCCCGCCCAAAGTTCTTCGCTACCATCTTCCTTAATACGATAGATCTGTACGCCTATTGCGACAGGCATTACCACAAAGCCATTGGGCTCAAAACCAATGTTCACCTGGTTGACGATTTTTCCATCGATGAGCGTCTTCTCGTAGAACATCTTGCCATGACCGAATTCTGGAACAAGACTTGCATCGAATGGTGGGAATAAACTGAAGCTGCCATCAGCAAGAGTCACATTCTGCTCACCACTGAACAAGGTCTTCGTCTTGGCCTTCACCTCATAGTCTGCATCTAAAAGATGGAATTGTAAGCTCGTACCTTTAAACAGATCATAACTGGCCTCTTCTTTCCAGGGCACGGAAGTCATGTCGAGCGAGATATTAGCCGCTATTTTCGGGCCAACGTACCATCTTCCTTCGATGTTGCCAGAGAAGAATTTTCCAAAGATGGGTAGCGTCTTCAATTCAAACGGGAAGACCATGCCTGTCTGAACGAAACCGCTGAGTGACATAGTCATGCTGCCATCATTACCTTCACTGCCACTGGGATTGACACCGTCTTCACCTCCTGGTGAACCAAATCCCATGGAGAAGCTGGGAGACCAATCCCTAATTGCTATTTTCGTCCACATGCCGCCTTTCAGCTTTGGTGAGGCCAGATTGAAGGTGATATGAGCCTCACCACGAATGAATCCGTCGGGACAGGTGTTGACGACAAACAGCGGGAAATTGGCAGGAATAGGAACGTCTGCAAATTGGCCAATTCCAGACGGGAAGAAGTCTTTGAGCTTTCCGTCTATCGTGAAACCCATGCCGATGCCAAAGCTAAGATTCGTTTCGACGCTGATATATTTCGAGCCAAATGTGGAGAAATTCCAGGCTGTCTTTAAATGAAGCTTGCCATCAAGTGATGTGTCAAGCGTGATATTCACCTCTTTGTTACCATTTTCATCGTATGAAGCTAAGGGTATATGGCCGTTGATGGAGAAATTAAATAAATCGCCCTCCCAACTGCCTCGTGTCTTTGCTTTGGCAGGGTCAGTGACAGTCAGTTCCGGACATCCTGCAACCCTGCGGCTTTTCAGGTTGCCCTCACGGTCGTAGCCGTATTCTTCGACGGTGATGAATTGTTGGAAGATATCCGTAATATCATCGATCGTCTTCATGTGACAGGCAAGCCTGCCATCATCGGTTGTCGTAATGCTGGCAATCTTACATGAAAAACCGTCTTCAATATCGAAACTGGCAAACACATCATCCACCTTCGGGCGTAATGCATTTGGCATCTCCGACCTAAAATAATAGATTTCATTCTTGGGGTCTGTTTCGTCAAGATAGCTCCAGAATTCGTATTCTTTATTGAGATCAGGATCATAATGATAGTCAATGATGTGTAGTCTGGGGTTAAGCTTGATCTCCGGCTGCACGAAGCCGATGGAGTCGATGGCAGTAAGCATGAAACGGTAGGTGGAGTCGGCGGTAACGATCTCCTGAGAGACATAGACCTCGTGCTCAAAGCCGAGGGTGTCAGTCTTGGAGTATCTGATCTTCTCCACTTCGTCGTAGAAGAAACCGTCGAAATGTCCGTCGTTCTGATAGACATAGAAAGCATCTTGTGCCTGAACGCTTACGGAGGCCATAGACATCAGCATCAGGCCTACTATAAATTTAGATAGGTGTTTCATCGCTTGATCAGTTTAAGGGTTTGACTCTCATATTTCACTATATACACGCCGTTAGGCTGATTGGCCACAGAGATAAATACAGGCTCCTCACCATTGCTGGTCTTGGTGTCAAGCAGTGCCCCTTCTGAATTGAAGAGCTGCACCTGGGAGCCTTCCTTCAGGTTGACAATTGTCACGGAGTTCTGTTCCCGTTTAACCATTGC
>CACWNV010000068.1 GCA_902762325.1 uncultured Prevotellaceae bacterium
CACTATAGAGATGGTACCTTATGAGAGCTCGATGACTTTAGCCATTTTCTTCTCTTCCTTCTCCACCTTCGGGAGGACAACCGTCAGGATGCCATTCTCCACCTTGGCCGAGATTTTGTCTCGCTCCACGTCGTCAGGCAGCGTGTAGCTCTGCTCGTAGTTAGAGTATGAGAACTCTCTACGCAGGTAGTGATGCTTCTTGTTCTCCTCCTTGTGTTCCATCTTGTTCTCAATGGCGATGGTGAGATTGCCGTCTTCGTTGATGCCTACCCGGCAATATTCTTTCTTGATGCCCGGTGCTGCCAGCTCCATCGTGTAGGCCTTCTCATCCTCCTTCACATTGACTGCAGGTGCCGTTGTGTTGGCGCGAGGCATGAAATCAGTGTTCAGGAAATCTTCAAATACTGTTGGGAACCAACTTTCTTTAAACATTACTGGTAACATAATCAATACCTCCTAGTTATTTTTTAAGTTAAACGAATGTTCTTGATCGTTTGCCTTAGCTCCGGCTCTCACCCTATCGGAATGCAATAAACATGCCTTTAGGGTGTTTCATGACAAGTTGGCTCCCATAAAGGTCAGGATGGCACTGTTTTTAAACCTTGATAATCTTTACTGACAATTCCTTAAACTTCATTAAACCTTGGTGGCACCTAATACTGTCTTTCCGTGGTAACCTGTGACTATTTACTTAGTGTCTCGCCACATTCCATGCAGATGTACGTTCCGTCATCGCATAGCACCACGTCTTCAGACCCACAGCAGGGGCATTGTCCTGTTTCTTGTTGTTCCATTTTCTTTTCTCCTCTTTTTTTGTGGGACAAAGGTAATGAATTTTATCGAGAAAGCAGTCTTTCTGGCCTGTTTTTGTTATCATTATTTTGATCCTGGATAATGGTATCATGTGCTGATTTCCATTTTCTCTATGGGCAGCTTTGTTTGGGGCTTTCCGCCATCTCGTGTATTCACAACATTTTACGTCGCAAAGGTAAGGCGAACCGTGAATGCGCCAAGTACCGACATCCTTTCAGTAAGTCTATTCCGTGATATTCAGACCTGCAGCCTTCCGCAGTTTTACATCCTGAAAAACTGGGTATTCCTGACTGAATATCACGCAATTCCTTGTCTTCATTCCCTTTCCTGTTCGCCTTCTTCATAGCGATGTAAAAAGTTGATACCCGACGGCATACAGCCAATAAAAAAACTGCCCATGAGGGGCAAGCAAAAAGTAAAAAAGTTTCTCCCTCTGGCTTCAGTCAATAAAAACTTCAAAACATCGCTGACATGATAAAGTTCGCATTACATCAATACCTGCCGAAAAGATACCTCAAAAGGGCTTCTTTCGAGGACATAGACCGCCACCGCATGATTCTCGACTTCAAGGACGGGAAGCCATATGCGACAAGGTGGGCTGCAAAAGAGATATGCAATTCACTCTCTGCCATGGACTTGACAAATACTATCATCGTTTGCGTACCGGCCTGCTGTAAGCGTACCAACGACAGACGCTTCAAGGAGTTTTCATCCATCATTTGCGAACGGACG
Source organism: uncultured Prevotellaceae bacterium (assembly GCA_902762325.1). Taxonomy (GTDB): domain Bacteria; phylum Bacteroidota; class Bacteroidia; order Bacteroidales; family Bacteroidaceae; genus Prevotella. Next base: position 1,546 of record CACWNV010000068.1, read on the forward strand.
GGCGCAGTGAACGGATTCTCTCATGTGCAGGTGTTTGGACACCGCCGCAAGGCGCACATCGACCATGTGCATGAACTGGCAGACAACGCAGACGAGTATATCCACGTGGACGGGGATTTCTTCCGTGGCAGAAAGGTAATCGTACTTGACGATATTGTGACTACCTGCAAGACGGCCAACGCATTCATCGACCGCATGGCTTCAGCAGGTGCCGACGTCAGCATGGTGCTTTTCCTCGCCAAGACCAAACAATTCAAGAGAAAGTCAAACTAAAACAATATATTATTATGAATGCAACAGCCATCAAACTCAGTGTGAGACAATGGGCAGAGGAAGACCGCCCAAGTACGAAACTTCAGAACCTCGGTGTGCAGGCTCTCTCTGACTCTGAACTGCTCTCCATCCTCATCGGGAGCGGAACGACGCAGCATAACGCAGTGGAGATAGGGAGCATGATTCTCTCCAACTTCGACCGTGACCTTGCCAAGCTGAGCAAGGCGGACTTCCGTGAACTCAAAGAGGTGGAGGGCGTGGGGACTTATACGGCCTGCAAGATTCTTGCCGCCATCGAGCTGGGAAGACGCAGACAGTCTGCCATGATGGGACTTTCTCCCGACCTTTGCTCTGCCACGGCCATCTACAACTACATGCGTCCGAAGATGCAGGACTTGAAGGTGGAGGAAGCGCATGTCATCCTCATGAATCAGAACTTCAGGCTCATCAAGAGCATCAGGCTGAGCCAGGGAGGGATTTCTGAGGTGAGCGTAGACATTCGGATTCTGCTGAAGGAGGCCATCGTGAACAATGCGACCGTCATTGCATTCTGCCATAACCATCCGAGCGGAAACACCCGTCCGAGTGCAGTCGATGATAAGCTGACACAATCGCTCAAAAAGGCTTGCGACTTGATGCGCGTCCATTTCCTTGACCATGTGATTGTTTGTGACGGGCAATACTACAGCTATGCAGAAAATGGAAGGCTGTAATAGGTTTCAAGGCAGGTGGATCAAGGCTTCACCTGCTATATTTCGCGGCTTTCACCTGTTCGGTGAAAGCCGTCACTATCTTATTGGGAATGCAGCCCCGCTTCTGAACATTCAATTCTTTCCGCAGGGATCGGTTTTCAGATAGAGAGTGGAACGGGAATAGTCAATGATGGCCTTGTGCTTCTCTAAGAAGTCTGTTCCCAACACGCCGTCAACCTGACGGGAACGGGTCTTCTTGAACTCGGCATTGACGTAGGATATGTCCATGAGGAACAGACTGTCATTCCGTACCTCTGCACCATTGATCCCGAATGTGCCTGTGGTTCTGACTAAAGGAGTGGCAGAGCCGATACCTGCGGCATAGTCTTTGACAGACAGGGGGACAAGTTTATACTTGTCTTTCTTGTCTATGTCTATGAGTGTGGCTCCACCTCCTGTGTCAACGAGGAAGACACAGGGTTTCCCGTTCACCTGAAGGGTTACGGTGACATGGCCAGTCCGCGTTTTGAAAAGCGGAACAACATCGTAGCCTTCTGCCTGCATGATGCTGTCATAGGGTGTGGTGGCAGAAGCAGTTTCGGCTTTTCTGCTTCCGTCAGCACAGCCCATTACGAGGACTGCCATGAAGATATAGAATAGTTGTTTCAACTGTCACATTCTTTGTTCGGGGAAACAGAGGAAGGTTTCTTTATTTCCAGTATTCCGTCTACTTCATGTTCTACAAACGGCCCTTCCTTGCACTCCAGCAATATGCTTGGCTCCAGGCATTCCACTCCGTGCCATACGTTATTGGGGATGTCAACACCATAAGTGCCGCTTTCCTGACTGATAATGCATGATTCTACTACTTCCCCTTCATCGTTGTAAGTAGAGACTCTTACTTTGCCTTTCAGTATCACAAAGGTCTCTGCCTTGGTAGGGTGGTGATGGACGGGTATCTCTGTTCCTGGCTCCAAGGCATTGAGGAAGCGGTGGCATTTGTCCTGCAGGCTCTGATGGAAGTTATAGTTCATTCTCAATCTCGGGGATTGCTTTGCCTTGTCTGCCACTTGTGCAAGTAGCTTGTTATCGATTATTTTCATCAGCTTTCATTTAGTTGGTCTTCCAAAAACTCCGCAGCGTCTGAAACGCAAAGAGGACATTCTCGTAATACCACCTTGGTTCCGACACCTTTCAGCAATTTACATTGTGTCGCTCCGTTTCTCTCTTGGAACTTAGCCATAACCTGGCGCATCTGCTTCATGGACTTTATCTTGTCCTTGTTAACCAATCCAAGAACGAGGCCCGCTCCTACAAGTGCGCCACAGGTTCCTTCCATGTTTCCCATGCCGCCGCCAAAGGCACCGGCGATGTTCATGGCTTCATCCTCGCTGATTCCCGCAATATCTGCGTATGTGTGCAGAACCGCCTGGGCGCAGTTATGACTATTACAGCGTTTCTTCTCAGCTGCTATGTTTTTTCTTGTTTCCATCTATTTTTTATTCCATTCGTTGCCACTTCATTTCTTCACCTTGCTTGTCATATTGCTTACGCTTGCCTGTCGGTGATGCCGTCAGAGTTATCTTAACGACAGCCGTCCGTTCTATACTGCGCTCTATGGCTGCGTCGAAAACATCCATATGATGAGGAAGGAAACGCTGGCAGATAAGCCTAAGTGCTTCTATCTTCTCAACTTTATCCGTTATTACCTCGGCAGTTCCTGTCGCCATTGCCGATTTGTACTGGAGAGTAAAACTGCCGTCTTTCGGGCCAACAGTAGGAGAACATCTTGTGACGGCAGACAATGCCACCGTAGGATTCTTAGCTATGCAGTCCATCTTCTCTCCTTCCATGGCCCCATGGAAATAAAAGGTCTTTTCATCTTTTCGTGCCAGTGACAAGGGGACACCATAAGGACTCCCGTCTGGCTTGGTGAAACTGACGGTGATATATGGGGCTTTGTCAAATACCCCCAGGGCGAAAGCCGAATCCATCTCTCTACTTGCTTTTCTCATAAAATTCCTATTTTATCGGGTCTGAACAGTATTCTCTTCTTCCGCAATTCTTGCAAAACTTGCCAATCCACACATTGTCGAACTGCTCGATGGCAGCATCGAGCATTTCTGGATCATCGGTCAGGATGCCGGCCTCGAAATTCCTTTTCCTTGGAGATTTCATCCCCATGCCTGCTCCCGTGAGGTTTGCTGAACCTATGTAGGCAATGTTGCTGTCAATGATAACAAGTTTGAAGTGGACTCTAGGACATAACACTCGCTCAATACCGCCATAAAGAATGGGATGCTTCTCATGATCCTCCCTCCATGCCGTTCCTGGTTCTTTAGCATGGATGAGCCTGACCTCTATGCCTTTCTTCAAAAGACCGGCAAGTATTGTAAGGAAAGGCTTGTCTTCAACATACAAATCCTTGATATCTGCCGTTCCTATCCACACCGTGCGTTTGGCTGTGCTGACCAATGACAGCACTTCTTTGTAATGGTTCTCGTCTGCTATGTACTTGATGAAACTCATCCTTCAGTATTTCTTGGCCAGTTCGATGATGTCTTTCGGAGTAATGGCGAGCTTATCATGACCGTCACGGACAAGTGTAAGCATGGAAAGCGCAATTTCCTTCATGCTATTTCCCTGCCCCAACAGACGGAATAAGGGATAGAACGGAAGGAAGAAATACTGCATCGTCTGGATATGCTTTTGTCCTTTAGCCCACTTCATGATGGCAGGACGTAAGGCAAATGCCCGCTTGAAGCCTTTTGTCTGAATCTCCGCCTCGGTCTTGCTCTTCACCTGCTGCCAGAACTGCTTGCCGTCCGGTGAGGTGCCTGCACCACTGAGATAGATGAAGGTCATTCTCTCCTTGTCGGGCATAATGTCGGCAAAGTGCAGGGGAATCTCCTGGGATATTCGCACATAGGCATCCTTGGGCGTTCCTACAGATGTGATGCCGGCAATGAAGAACACGGCATCGTAGTTCTTGAAATGTGCGTCACCTTCTCTCAGCTGTATGAAGTCCGAAACCAGATACTCTTCCAGTTTCTCGTGTCTGATGCCTGTCGGCTTGCGGCTGACGGAGAGGACTTTCTCTACAGAATCAACCTTCAACAGTTCTAAAAGTGTTCCTTCGCCCACATATCCTGTGGCTCCTGTCAATATTATTTTCATATTCTTCTATTCCTTAATACTTATTCCATACCTCTTAGGGAGCTTGCTTACCACTAGATTGTATGAAGCCTTGATTTGATCTTTCACAAATGAGTCGTCGAAACGCTCCAGTATAAGGTCGCTCCAGTGCTTTTTGTTCATGTGATAGGCCGGACGCACACCTTCATACTGTTCCCTGAGTCTTTCACCTACTTCTGGTTCTAGTTTTACGGCTACCCAAGGTTCTGGCGTATCAAGCTCGGTCAGAAGGAACCATTTGCCGCAAATCCTCCAAGAGAGCCATTTGTCTGCAAATAGTCTTTCCGTCACTTGCTCATTCATGCTCAACGCATAATCTCTGACCTCTTCTATATTCATATCTGATAATCTTATATCGTTATTAAATTCCGAACTTGTCGTCTTTATCTTACAATGACGCCGCCAATCTTTATAAACATAGAGCAGCCTGGATCATGGTCGTTGATGACTCCTATGCTTTGAAGATAGGAGTAGATGAGTGTCGAACCGAGAAACTTAAAACCGCGTTTCTTCAAATCGGCAGCGACATTGTCGGAAAGATCATTTCGTGTCATCCATTCTCCGTCGAGATGTCGTTGATAGATCATCGTCTTCCCTTCGGTAAAGGCCCAGATATAGCTGTCAAAGCTGCCGAACTCCTGCTGAATATTGATGAAGTTCTGCGCATTAGAAATAACGGCTTCTATTTTTCTCCTGGACTTGATCATCCCAGGATATGCCATGGCCTTGTTTACATCCTCTTCTGTGAATGCTGCCACTTTCTTATAATCAAAATCAGCAAAGCACGTCTTGAAAATATCACGTTTACGGAGCATGAGCATCCAACTAAGCCCAGCTGACATACATTCGAGCATCAGATACTCGAATAACATCTTATCCGAGTGGCAGGGGATTCCCCATTCGGTATCATGGTAGCGTTCAAGCAATCCCCCATCTTCACACCAATTACACTTCATATTGGGTACAAAGTTACTCATTTTTAATGAATTCTGAGGATTTTTCGTTAACTTTGCACCACAAATTATACATGTTTATAGATTTGGATTATATGGAATACAGGAAAATAGGTGAAACTTACTATATCAGGATGGACAGGGACGATGAGGTGATAGAAAAAATCCTCGACGTCTGCCGTAAGGAATCCATCCCATCTGCAGTGTTCTCTGGCATAGGTGGTTGCAAGAGCGCCGAGTTGCAGGTGTTCCTTCCTGAGACAGGCGAGTTTGAGACGGAGCAGTTAAAGGGAATGCTGGAACTGGTATCGCTCAATGGCAATGTCGTGACGGGTGATAACGGTCAACAGTTCCATCATACGCATGCTTTGTTTACGTTCAAGAAGGACGGTCAGCATGGAATGGCGGGAGGTCATCTGAAATCGACGATAGTGCTTTATACTGCAGAGATTGAGCTGCGTCCAACTGTCGGTGGTTCTATTGGCAGGAAGCTTGACCCTGAGACAGGAACGGGATTCTGGAATTTTAAAGACTGAACAATATGCTTCAGAATTACAAAATAGTAACGCTCTGTGGAAGCACGCGTTTCAAAGAGCAATTCATGGAAGTTCAGAAACGGTTGACACTGGAAGGCTGCATCGTCATTAGCGTCGGACTGTTTGGGCATTCCGGCGATGGTGATGTATGGAAACCAGGTGTGAAGGAGATGCTCGACGACATGCACCTGCGGAAGATAGACATGGCAGATGAAATCTTCGTCATCAACGTGGGCGGCTATATCGGCGATAGTACCAGGCGTGAGATTGCCTACGCCGAGAGAACAGGCAAAACCATCAAATATCTGGAGCCATGACACTACGTGAACTCTTGTTATCGGTGGATGCCGAGCGATATGCAGACTCACAACTATTCCAAGAGCTGCTGAGGGTGAAACCGGAGTTTGGATCTATAAAGTCTATCGGTGTAAAACTGGCCAATGGCAAAATTGCTGTGACCAATGTCCATGTGGGTTCCCTTGGGGATGTCATCACTTATCGAATTGATGTAGCCCCAGAACTTAAGGTATCGAAGATACAACTCCTAGCGTCACCCTTCGGAATGCCGAGCGAACGATGCCGTCGGTGGCAGTGATATGACGCCAGTACAGCCCTAACAGTCTGGATTTGGCGAATCCACTCCCGCCCAGTACCATGTCCTGTCCGGATTTCAGGAATCAAAGCAGGAAACACGCATGGCAAGGTCGGATAGTAGAATTTGAGATTGTTTTGCGGATTATTTGAAAAAAAGTTGTTAAAGGGGGTTAGCTTTTGCGCCCCTTTTCCTGTCTATTATAGTAGATGAAAACAAACGAGATAGAAATACTTTTCCGCCAGCACTATAATCAGATGATACAGTTGGCAAGGATGATGCT
>CACWNV010000069.1 GCA_902762325.1 uncultured Prevotellaceae bacterium
ATCCCGAACAGAGAAGTTAAGCCCGCCTGCGCCGATGGTACTGCAATGCAATGCGGGAGAGTAGGAGACCGCCCGTTTTGATTTGGTTCCCGTCGTCCTTCAGAGGACGGCGGGATTTTTTTTGTGACGTTACACATCTTTCGTCTTTTCTTAGGATATCTGATAAGGGATGTTTTGATTAACCCGCATCCGAGCCGGTTAATATATAATAATAGGTGTAGTTAAGTCCAGAATTCCTTTTTACCAGTAAACTTCATCACACCTCCGCATTTGGGACATGTTTTTCCGTTCCATAGTCTGATTTTGTCACTGCCACATTGAAGGCAAATACGTCCCACCTCGCTTCTGAAAGAAGGTGCGACGTCGCCTATAATGCCACCCACGACAATATGCTGGATAGTTTTGCAGTCAGGACACGCTATTGCAGAGATCTGCTGACGAAACAGTCCTCTACCTTCATAGAGGTCGGTTTCATATCCGCATGTGTCACATTTATATTGCTTTTTCCAACTCATTTGCTTGTGTCATTTCTCACCTGCAAATGTATAAAATAATAGTATAAAAAAAGAGAGCCGATGAAAAATAATCCATTTCATGGCCCTCTTTTTTTATACTATTATTTTTTTATCATCAGTCTGGCATAGCCTTTTTCAGCAGTTCTTCCGGTAATTTAGGCATTGCTCCGTTCTGTGTGCAGACGAAAGCAGACACCTCTACAGCCAGTTTGTGAGCTTCAGCTACAGGCTTTCCGCTGAGGATAGCTGCGCAGAATGAACCTGTGAAAGAGTCACCAGCACCTACCGTGTCAGCAACCTCCACCTTTGGAGTCTCCTGGAAAGACATCTGTCCAGGTGTGAACACGTATGAACCATTTGTACCACATGTGAGAACCAGCATATCCAGGTTGTATTTACCCAGAATCAGCCAGCATTTATTCTCAATGTCAAGACCAGGATACCCGAACATTCTTCCGATTAAAACCAGTTCCTCGTCATTAATCTTCAAGATGTTGCAACGACGCATCGACTCTTGGATAACTTCCTTTGAATAGAAGTTCTGACGAAGGTTGATGTCGAAAATCTTTACACAATCTTTTGGAGTGGCGTCAAGGAACTTTTGGATATTCTCTCTTGATACGATGTTACGCTGAGCCAGTGAACCGAAGCAGACAGCACGACAGTTGCGTGCAATTTCCTCGATTTCATCGGTAAATGGGATGTTATCCCAAGCAACATTCTCTTTGATGTCGTATGTCGGAATTCCCTGTTCGTCGAGTTCCACCTGTACTGTTCCAGTTGGGTAGGGCACACGCGGCATCAGGTAGTTCAGTCCATGTTCGCGGAGCGATTCTGTTGTCTCTTCAGCGAGGCGGTCTTCTCCCAGTGCACTTACGGCAATGGTATTCTTCTGACCGACAAACTGTCCGGCATGATAGGCAAAGTTTGCAGGAGCTCCGCCCAGTTTCTTACCTTCGGGAAGCACGTCCCATAGTGCTTCACCCAATCCTACGATATAACGATGATTCTTTTCCATGATATTTATTATTTGACGTTTTTAATATATGTGAACAAGTAAATAACACCTAATGTCATGACGATGACAGCACCGGCCTGTCCCATTGCATCGCTCATGAAGCCCATGAGAAGCGGGAACACTGTACCTCCGAAGAGTCCCATGATCATCAGACCGCTCACCTCGTTCTGTTTCTGCGGCATAGCGGTCAGAGCCTGTGCGAAGACGAGAGAGAAGATGTTTGAGTTGCCATATCCGACAAGAGCGATAGCCGTATAGAGCACAGCCTTGCTGGTTCCGAAGAACAGTCCGCACATTGAAAGAGCCATCATGCAGACGCTGATGATGAAGAAAGTACGGTTGTTCATCACACGCAGGAAGAATGATCCTGTCAGACATCCGATGGTACGGAAGATAAAGTACAGAGAAGTGGCAAAGGCAGCTTCGTTAAGTGTCATTCCCAGACGCTCCATCAGAATCTTCGGAGCTGTCGTGTTGGTACCTACATCAATACCCACGTGACACATGATGCCGAGGAACGAAAGCAGTACGATCGGTGTACCCAGCAGCTTGAAGCATTCAACGAAGGTAGAAGGACGACCCTCAATCTTTTCCTCTTCAATAGGAGTACCCGCTAACAGCAGTGTTGACAAAGTGCCCACCACAAAGAAGATACCGAAGAGAACACGCCAGTCGAGTCCAAAGTTCGGGATGGCCTGAGTTGCTCCCCACATAGCCAGATAGGGTGCGATGAACGATGCAATGGCCTTAACGAACTGACCGAAAGTCAGTGTTGAAGCGAGGTTTGTGTTACCTAATACCGTTGAAACCAGCGGATTCAGCGATGTCTGCATCAGAGCGTTACCGATGCCAAGCAGTGAGAACGACACCAACATCATTGTGAACCCGTTGCCGAAAAGTGGAATCAGCAGAGAGAAGACAGTGACAATCAGTGAGAGCAATACGGTTTTCTTTCTTCCGATCTTGTTCATCAGCATACCCGTAGGTACAGAGAAGATGAGGAACCAGAAGAAGACGAGTGACGGGAAGATGTTGGCAACAGAGTCACTCAAATTGAGATCAGCCTTTACATAGTTAGAGGCAATACCCACGAGATCCACGAAGCCCATGCAGAAGAAGCATAGCATCAACGGGATGATAGCGATTTTCTTTGTCTGAGACATAATCTTTTTTATTTAGGTTTTTATGATTCTTAATACTTCAGTTCATAGACGGTGATGTCTTCTACACGAGCCTTTCCCTTTGTTTCAACACGAAGGTTGTTATACGGCTCCGTCGGGAAGACAAGGCTGGTCATTGGGAACAGACCGCTCTTGTTGAATCCGGGATCGATGAATACTTCAACGCTTGATTTGTCAACGAAGATGCGTAGCTGGTATCTGCCAACATCAGGCAGTGGGGCGCGTGTCACGCTTGCGAAGTCATTAGAGAAGGCAGTGAGTCCGCTCTTTGTGCGGTCGAAGAAATACTCTTTCTTTGCGCTGTCGAATCCGATAACCACCTGCTCACCTTTATTATTATATAGGGTGATGGAAATCTGATCGCCCTTCAGCATGTTCAGACCGGCAGTCAGTTCGTAGACACCATCGTTCTGTTTCAGCAGGTTCTTGAAGACCTTGTTGCCAGCTCCCGTACCTTTCTTATACGCTTTTCCGCGCATGTTGAGCATCTCCTCAGATGGAGTGCTGACCAGATAAGTCTCACCGTCAAGCTGCAGGAGCTGGAGGTCACGCGGAATAGAGTTGGCAGAACGGAATTGCTGTGTCGGAACCACGCCTGCATATTGCCAGTTGGACATCCATGCCAAAGCCACGGTACGGTTCTGCGGGGCATTAGAGAAGGTTACCGTTGCGTAATGGTCCTTTCCATAGTCCATCCACTTTGTCTCAGAAGGCTCATCCTCACAAACAAACTTGTGACCGTCGAACTGTCCAACGAAATACTGGGTAGCCGAACCTCCGAACGGGCCGCCCGGGTTGATGTTCAGCAGCAGCACCCATTTGTTTCCATAGGCTGCATCGTCGGAGAATATAGCTTTCTGCGGCTCGCGACCAGCCTGTTCTTTTATGGCGGTGAAGCACTTGCTGCCCGCATTGAGGCAAACCAGGTCTGGGCACTCCCATACACCGTCGTGGTTGCCGTATTCATGGCCGAAGGAACTCTCATAAGTCCAGTGCTTCAGGTCGGGAGAGCTATAGAACTGCACCTCCTGTCCGACAGCCAGCACTACGATCCAGCGCTTTGTAGCCTCGTACCAGAACACTTTCGGGTCGCGGAAGTCGGGTGCCTCGTAAGTGATGACAGGGTTGCCGTCATATTTCTTGAAAGTCTTTCCACCGTCGTTAGAGTAGGCGATGCTTTGCGTCTGAGCCTGTCCGGCAGACGTGTACATGGCAACGATGGCACCGGCACCGAATCCGGCAGTGTTATCCTTGTCGACGACAGCCGATCCGCTGAAGATAGCACCGATGAAATCGGGCTCTATGGCCGTTGGCTGTGCCTCCCAGTGGATGAGGTCGCGCGAGGTGGAATGTCCCCATGTCATGTTCTCCCATTGTGATCCGTAGGGATTCCACTGATAGAACAGATGCCATACACCGTCATTATAGACCATACCGTTGGGGTCGTTCATCCATGCGTAGGGAGGAGTATGGTGATAACCAGGTCTGTACTGCTCGCGATTGGTGGTATCAAACGTATCCGACTGCTTCATCTCTTTCCAGCAAGTGAATCCCTTGATAGCTCCTGTGGCACGGCGGTCTCCATGGAAAGTAATGTCAAGAAGTACATCCTTTGCTCCGAAACGGGCAATGTCCAGTGGCACGAAGTAGTCCACTTTGTCAACGGCCAGACGTATATTGAACGACTGGCAGTCTTTGTTGCCAACAATAACGTGGATATTGGCATTCTCCTCTTTTTCCTGTACAGGCAGGAGCAGGTAACGATGCTGTGCATTGACACGCAGCATAGCATGCTGTTCACTCAGGATCATCTGTGCATTTGTTGACAGACAAAAGGCAATCATTGCAATTAATGTCAAAAGCTTTTTCATAAAAATTAGGTTTTGTTGATTTGGGTTTCTGTCGCAAAAATACATAAAACATCTTGATTCTCCTATAAAAATTGATACAATAGTTAATAAAAATCGTTCAAAAAATGTTTTTAAATGGGGCAATGTATCAATACTTACAGAAGCTGTAACATTAGAAACCTTGTTACACGAACTTTTTAGAGTGTTACAAAATGAGAAAAGGCGGTGAAAAATGGGAGCCGAATCTTGTCTATATCCGTGGAAAAGACTATTTTTGTTGTCAGATCACAGAATTAATAACATATTCTTTATAGCATGGAAAGAAACAAAGACTGCCATGTCTGGCGAATCATGAGACGAGTCTTAGCAGTTGTGTTACTGCTCACGTCAACCCCCGGATGGGCTCAGCAGCCTCTCCAGAAGTCAGTAGTGTACAATGATGACGGTACAGTCACCTTCTTCTATCAGAATAACCATGCCCACGAGGTGATGGTGGATGTCCAGTTTGCCGGTCGGAACAAGATGACACTTGATGAGAAGACCGGATGGTGGACCGTTACCGTGGGACCGGCAGCCCCCGACATGTATCCCTATTGCTTTATCGTCGATGGAGTGAGTATCATGGATCCGCTCTGCAACCAGTATTTCCCCAATGAGGGATTCAAGAACAGCCTTTTGGAGATACCTGGCAAGAACGGTCCGCTGGCTCACGATATCAAGAATGTTCCCCATGGGACGGTCAACTACATCAACTATTTCTCCAAGAGCCTGGGAGCCACCAATCATGCCGTGGTCTATGTGCCGGCAAGTTTTAAGGACAATCCTGACAGGAAGTACCCGGTGTTCTATCTCATCAGCGGTACCACCGATACCGAGGAAGTCTATTATAAAGTAGGCCGTGCTAACTATATTCTCGACAATCTGCTGGCAGAGGGTCTGGCAAAAGAGATGATTATTGTCATGCCCTACGGCAATCCTTATAAGCTGCTCACGAAACCCGTCGAGATGGCGGCTGTTCCCCAGACCCGTTTCGGGGGCGATGTGTTCAGCAACGACCTTATCAACGACTTGATGCCCTATGTCGAACAGCACTTCCCGACCATCAACGACCGCGACCATCGGGCGATTGGCGGTTTCTCAAGAGGTGGAAACCAGGGATTGTCATGCGGACTCCATAATCTGGATAAGTTCTCTTACCTCTGCTCCTACAGCTCGTTCACATCGACCGATATCCCCGGTGTCTATGACAATAGTGCCGACACCAACAGCAAGATACATCTGTTCTGGTTGGGCGTGGGAACTGACGACTTCCTCTATGGCAATGCCCGTGACTATATGGAGTTTCTTGACAAGAAGGGGATTCGTTCCGTCAAGGAGTTCACCAATGATAAGTATGGTCATACCTGGATGAATGCCAAGTATTTCCTTGACAAGACCCTTCGTCTGCTGTTCAACCCCGAGGCTTCCCAAGCTGCCATGAAGAATGCGCAGCTCACTCCAGCTGCCACGGGCAAGGAACCCCAGTTCACCGCAGGAGTCATGGCTCGTATGTTCCCAAGACCGATCATATCGCCCGAATATAGCACCAGTGGCATCGTCTTCAGGATGAAGGCTCCCGATGCCAGGCAGGTGATGCTGGAGACGGAGTTGCAGGAACAGCCTGTTGCCATGCAGAAGGATGGTGAGGGATTGTGGAGCGTACAGCTGAACGATTGTGCGATGACCACTTTCAAATATTGCTTTGTGGTGGACGGGACACGTGTTGCCGACCCCAACAACATGTATCTCTCTCCCGACAAAGGCTTCAAGTATAGCATAGCCAGCAGTCCCTTTGCTCCCTATAGCTTTGCCTCGATGAAGGACATTCCGCATGGAATAGTATCTTACGATTTGAACAAGCAGGAGGCAGTGTACACTTCTCCGTCGACCGCTGCCGGTAGTCCTCAGTTGTATGTCCAGTTGGTTCCCGGCAAGAACGACACCATGGAGAGCTGGTTTAAGGTAGGTGGGGCAGATGCCATTGCCGACCAGCTGCTTGCCGAGGGAAAGATCAAGCAGTGTGTGCTGACAACCGGCAACCCGTTACAGTTGTTTAGGGGAAGAAGACCTGGCAATGTAAAGGTAAAGGTTGTTAAGGCAGACGACTACAAGACGTGGCAGGAGCGTCGTGAAGCCCTCAAAAAGGCATTGTTGCCGGCAGACTATCGGCTCGACGTAAGCAATCTTTCCATGATTATTGATGCCGATGGCGGAGCGAGAATCCGTTCTTTTATGCACCATGGAAAGGAAGTCATCTCACAGCTCACATGGCCTGAGACTTTTGGAAGTACCTTCTGGACCAGTCCGCAGAAGGAGTGGTCGTGGCCTCCCGTGCCTGAGTACGACAAGATGCCCTATCAGGTTGAGCAGACCGATGGCAGACTTGTCATGACCAGTCAGGTGTCAGAGAAAATGCAGTACCGCATCCGTAAGGAGTTCGTTGCCGATGAGTTGGACAACGCCATTGTGGTGACCTATTCTATTATTAATGAGGGCAAGGAAGCACGGAAGGTGGCACCGTGGGAGATTACCCGAGTGCCCAACGACGGTATCGTCTTCTTCGATGCCCCGGCAAAGAAGATATGGCCGGCAAACCTGATGTCGTTCAAGTCGGCAAATGGCTTGTCATGGTACACCATCGACGTTGCTGAGGAGAACCGCAAGGTGAATGCTGACGGAAAAGGATGGCTCGCCTATTGCAACAACGGTCTGTTGCTGGTGAAGCGTTTCCAGGACCTTTCCCCTGCACAGCCTGCTCCCGACGAGGCAGAGATACAGGTCTATGTGAACCGCGGGAAGTCATACGTGGAACTGGAAAGTCAGGGTGCCTATACGTTGTTACAGCCCGGCGAGTCTCTTCAGTGGACAGTCAGATGGTATCTTGTACCCTGTCAGTTGCCCGCAGTCCCGTCAAAGCAGTTGTCTAAGATGGTGAAACAGATCTTGTCGAAGAAAAGATAAATGCTATTTCAAAGGCAAATATCTTGACAAAAACTTGTTCTTCATTCTTCATTTTGCGAGAGCTTAGCTCTCGCACTGCGAAACCTTAGCGTTGACCGCGCCAAAGACCATGTTTCATCGCATGAAACATGGTCTTTCACACGACAAAACCTTACCTTTCGCGCATCAAAACCTTACCTTTGGCAAATTCGTTTTTTGTAAACCGCCCGTTTACAGAAGAATATCCGCGTAACCATCTGTCAATCAACGCTTTACGAAAAACATCAAAAATCGACGTTTTTTCGACCGAGTGACCCTTTCGTTCGCGCAGAGGCCCTTAATTTGGGGTCAAAATTCGAATATTATTTGACAAA
>CACWNV010000070.1 GCA_902762325.1 uncultured Prevotellaceae bacterium
TCAATAAACCAATTACTACCCCAGTTGGCTGCTTCTGTAACATTCTTGTGATATGTAGGCTGTAGTGGCATCAGCATCTGATACTCACTGACAGGAATCTGTTTGTCAACAGTGTCATTCACCTGACTTGTGTTTTCTGCCATAGATGGAATCATCGCAAGGCAGAATAATGATAATACATAAAATTTCTTCATTTTTTTCTGCAATTTAATTTGTTGTTGATACTGAAAACTATGGACGCTACATTTTTTTCTTCTTGCCAGATGTTGGCATCATCATCTTCCTTGCCATTGCCAGGCAGCGACGTGCCCATTCACGGTCATCCTCTTCCGGGTCTCTTCCCCATTTCAGGTCACTTCCACCTCCACCGCCACCACCATGTGTCTCGGCAAAGGTAGTTGCTTCATCGACGAACCCACACATCAGATGGAGTGCAACAGTCACGACCTTGTTACCGTCTGTCGCCAACTCATTGAGGAGTGTGCCATCAAACAGTTCCTTGTCTGAAGGCTGCATGTGCTTCAGTCTTGGAACAAACTCATTGACCACACGTTCAAGCATGACGGTGTGCAGATCTGCTGCCATATTCTCAGACCAGGACTTTTCAGAGTCATTAGCCTTGGTGGTCAGCTCTTCGGCTTTCACCTCTATCTCCTGATAGTCCTTCATCAGAGTTGCCAGCTTCTCTTCCGTATCGCTCAGTTTGACAATCTTATCGGCCAGCTTTTCTTCCGTCCCAGACAGTTGCCATTCCAGATCCTTGATTTTCGATGCCAGTTCCTCACTGGTATTCTCACCGTCCTTCAGCTGTGAGCGGAGTTCCTTCAGCTCCTTTTCAATGGAATCCTTCTCCTTGGTCAGATTCTCAACCATCGTCGTGAAGCTTTTCTGCTTTTTCTGGGCAATGGCAATCTCCACATTGAGGTCAGAGAGGGCCTTTTGGTGGTTTTCCCTCTCCTCTTCCAAGGTGACACATTCCTGAGTCAACCACCTTCGATACTCCTCTGTAGAGCGATGACGGTTGCCAGTTGCCGCTATACTGGAGCCTCTATTCAGTCCCCACTTCTCGTTCACCTTTGCCAGTTCGTTATGGAGTTCCAGAATGTTCCTTTTGAAATCAACCTTCGACTTACCACAGAACATCTTCTTGAATGCGAACTTCTGGTTCTCGTCTATTGGCATGATTGCACAGTGTACATGTGGATTGGTCTCGTCAAGATGGACGATAAAAGACACAATGTTTTCCTCACCATATTTCTCACTGACAAAGTCATAGATGTCCTTTGCCCACTGTTCAATTTCAGGCTTACGGTGAATGGCAGAGTTGTCAGCTCCAGATGTGAAGTCCACCTCCTGGCTGCCAAAGGCCAGCTCACGCATCCGTTCCCGTGACCCTCCGAAGATGAAGTTCACGACAGTCCTGTACTTGGGTTCCTTCAGTCCCTCATTCCTGTCAACGATGCCACGTGCTCTAAGGTTTTCTGCCATTCTCTCAGGCAGCGTCCGGCTCTTGTCCACAGGCGTAATGACTCCACCACGGCCAACCTCGAAATTAAGATGTTCGCGTGTGCGGTCATAGTTACCCTCCTTCTGGGCCTGATCCCATCCTTTATCCGTCCATCGTCTCAGCTGCTCATTACTGCTCTCGGCGATGCCCTTGGATGTCTTTATATCCATCACCTGTTTTGATGTCGTACTCATATCCTATATGTTTTATTTCCCTATCTTCGAATCTTTCCCGTGTCCTTAAACCTTCAAGGAATCTGACCCAGCTTGCTGTTTATCTGGTCAGCTCTCCCACCGAATTTATTCGTGTGGGGTATTAGGCTTCCCCAACGGTTAGAAATGTGGCACGGGCAAGCCCGGTGCCGTTAATCCTGAAGTCCGGCATTGCCAGGACGTGAAGGACTGACCTTGTTTAAGGATGAAGGGGCGTTCTTAACGCCACCAGATGCTTCTTCACCAAGAGAAGGACTATCCTGACTCTTGGAGGCAAGAGATGGTTCCTGAGCCGAATCGGAGTTTTCCGAGGAATCCTTATAAGAGGTATAGATGGAATCCATCAGAGACAGCTCTGCTTCGCTATGAAGATTGTGCAAGCGACTTATCGAGCTGGGACGGGTCTGTTCGGCAAATGCCGTTGACAGTATATCCAGACAAGACAGAACATTCTGCCACTTCCATAGTCCCTCTCGGCCAAAGAGAAGACGCGAGGCATCAACGACGGGTTTTGCGACGGGCTTCTGTCCTTCGATCTTTTCCAACAGGACAGTCACCAGATGACTGAACACCTGAGTCTGGTTCTGAAGTACGGATATCATTTCCCTCGAAGGGCTTTCGCTGTTTGTAGCGATTTCAGCTTTCATGTCAAAGTAATTGTCGAAAGCTTTGGCCACCTCTTCTGCTGGCAGATGGCCATCCGTATATCTGGAAAACTGCATGATGCAGAAGTCAAGCACGTCATCAGCATCCTGAATGTCAAAAGACATACGCTTTGACTGGTTGACGGTAAAGACATAGCTCTTGACGAAAGGCTCCATTTGAACCTGACCGAGAGTGACCAGTCCTTCCAGAAACTGTCTGACAGTGGCTCTCTGCCACTGCCATGTACGTGCAAGGTCAGACACGGTGGCCACGAACTGTCCCGGAAGCAGGTCAACCTTCTTGTCACCACACATACAGGAAGATGCACCGTGGGATGCGCGGGACAGCAAATCACAGAAAGCCTCCAGTTTACTAAAACGGTCTTCCTGTTTTGGCTTCAAGTATTCCAGCAAGGAACGCTCTGCGTCCTGTTGTCCTCCTGAAACTACAGAATAAGAATTATTTTTCTTTGTCATCATTTTCTTTTTTAATGGTTTTATTTTGAGCAAGGTGTTTCAGAAGATCTGCCAGTAACAAGCGTGGACGGACATAGTAGTGTTCTATGATGAAAGGAATGATTTCATCAATATCCTCCAAATCCTGTTCTTCCTCTCTAATCCATTCCATTTCTGAAGGAGGGTAAAAAAGTGCTGCCACAAGATACGTAAGGCCAGTGACCACTATGATGTTCATTCCGCTGACCAGTCCGAATACCATCAGGAATACCAATGCACTCAGCATAAGGTCACCGTAGTTCGTGAGTCTCTGAAGTATCTTTTCGGTAAGCCTGGAGGATAGGAATGGTACTGACAGCAAAGCAGCCACCATCACTTCCTTTACATTTGAATAAGTCTCGTAGCAACAGTAGTTGTATATTAACAGCATGATAAAGAAGATGAGAGCATAGAACTTCTTTGCGCTCTCAATTAGTGACATTCTCAAATAGAATAGACGCATAAAAGGTGTGTCCTTTTTATAGGAGAGAATCATGCCACATCCCAGAACTATGGGATAAAGGATAATAATGCCTTTGAAAAGTAAATTGAATATCTGTTCCATTGTCGATTATTGTTGATTTATCTGTTTTATTTCACTGAGTTATCCGATACGTCTTCTGACATATCAGATGGACTATTTGTGGTTACATCCTTCAACTGGCATGTGGCATCATCCTGAGAGGCATCTTGTACCACGTCCTTGGTCGCATCTGCTTCTGGAGGCATGATTGCCGAGTTATGAACGGCTCTCATGACACAGAGACAACCTAAGATGTTCAGGCCGAGGATGGCCTCGATCCAGAGTGCAGGGTCAAAGACACAGAGTATAACAATGCAGACAGTAATCCACATCGAGAAGAATGAGTATAATTTCTGATTGTCAGTCATAATCGTATCTGTCCAATTCCAGTTTTATAATTCCGAATGATGCTTTCTCTATGATGTATTCAACATCTGTCAACGTGAGCTTTTCACGTTCAATTCTTTTACGGGCATCAGGATCCTTGCGGACGAGTGCTACAACTCCTCTGCCAATGTCGTACTCCGTGATGTGCCACTTCCTCGTCCGGACAAAGCCATAGTGTTCCCGATAAGACTGAAGCGTAAGCGTCTTGCACATGCAGGTCTTCAGTTCTCCGTCCACGAACAGTCTCATGGGTGTCACCTGTTCCGTATCTAAAACTTTCAGCCATGTTCGGTAATGTTGAATAACGTCTGCAATTTGATAATATGTCTTCTTGTTCATACATATATCAGGCAACGTCTGTTGTCATAGATTGAAGTCGTTCAACATTTCAGCTTGGTCACGTTTATACTTGAATTCTCCCCTCTTCTCATTCAAGCGAAGGTCTTGAATGAGGTCTGTACTCATTATTTCAAGTGAGTCGTAAATGGTGACCAGCAGGGAGTCTACTTCGCCGGAACCATTTGTAGTCACATTCACCTTGAACATCCGTTCCGTCGAAGGATTGGAATAGGCACAACAGGTATGTCCGAAATCCGTTTGCTCCGACGGAACCATATGATACAAGATGATCATCTCCATCTTATCCTCGAACATGTCCATGACCTCTTCGAGTGGAAGCGGTTTCTGTACGGAGTAAGGCAGGATGGCATAGTCTTCGTACATAGAAACCTCTTCCAGCTGGTTGTTGTTTACCAGTTCAGGGAGGATAAGAGGCGCAAGTCCTTTGAACTTCAGTATTGCTTCGTTTAACATATAATGGTTATGGTTTATAGTGATGAAATATATAATCTTGTGATTTGCATAGGCAGCTGTCGGGCTGTTTCCTTGTCAACGAGTCCGACGGCTGCAAGGTTGTCAATGAGCTGGGTATAATTCTCAGCGATAAACATATATTGCTTGGACTGTTTTTCCGTCATCATCGTGATCGAAAAGCTGTCCATGGAAAGGTATGGCTGGATGACCATCCAGAGGAAGGCATTTACTTTCATACCCTCCTTGACCTTCTTTGCTTTAAGCATGTCATTGCATACTGCGGCGTTCTGAAGAAGCCGTCTGTCAGTACGCATGGACATATAGACCATTGTGTAGTCGCTCTCCAGCTGACCATTGGAAGCGGAGCGGAATATCTGAGAACAAATTATTTCCGTATTTTTTGTAATACTGCTCAATCCCATGTTCGAGTAATCCGATATATGGGAAAGGAAAGTACGGAAATGCCTATCTTCAATCTCCAGGAACTTCAGGAGCTGCTGTTTGTCGCATATCTCCTGGCTTTTGGCCACCTCCAAGAAGTTGGAGTACTGTCTCAGCAGGTCTGCGGGTGTACCAGATTTGTATGGGGGCAGCTTGTCAAGTCCGGCAAAGAAAGATTCGGCTTCCTTCTGGACTGTTGCCAACTCCTTATTATCTCTATATGGAGAGGTATGCATCTTCAGGAGTGCAACATCCTTCATGGTCTTTGGCTCGGAACAAGCCAGACGAAGGATCTCAGCCCTGACAGAATCAGTCAAAAGAAAAAATTCAGTTTTCAAATCTGTATGAGCCGTATAATAAGGATCATTTCTTATATATTTATATACGGTGTCAGACAGTTCATGCCAGTTGTTGATGCAATCCTCCAATTCCTTCGTGGAGCACTGCGGAAGGTCTTTCATGCATTTCAGATAATCAGAGTATGCAGAAATTGCATCCTTTGAGTCTTTGAAATCATAGTCTGGCTTTCCACTTGAACAGGCACAGAAAAGAATGGTACATAAAAAAAGCAAGTGAAAGATGAAACTCTGATGAGTATGCTTTCTTTCACTTGCCTCTCTTTTTTGCATTTGGTTAGCTGTTGTCTTCAGCTTGATTCCCATCTTAGGGAAATAAATCAGTGGTTTCTTTAATACAAGTTGTTTCATACACGAATTTGATTTAATTTGGGTGCAAAGTTACGGATAAAAATCAGATGATTTACCAGATAGTACAAAAGTTTAAACTAATTTATTATTCATACTCACTACAGTATGAAATCAAAAATAATTCAATTTAAAGCACGTCCAAATCCATTTATCTTAAACTTCCATAAGAAAGAGGTGAGTATGAATCACAATTGGAGTATAATTACTATATTTGCACAAAAATTCGAGCACATTCATTCACGAACAACAGGAAACTATGGCAAAAATAGGCTATATCATGGTTACTCCACACTATGACAATCTGGAAGCAGACAGGTCATGGATGAACGAGTATGGATGCATACAGATCATAGAAGAGAGTGAGGAGAACGAGAAGACCCGTCCTCTCTGGAAAAAGCTGATGCTCTCTCTTGAAAGAGGTGACGAGGTGGTTATCACCAAGTTCAGCAATGCCCTGCGTGGCTCTCGTGAATTGGCAATCTTTCTGGAATTTTGCCGGGTAAAAGTCATTCGTGTCATCAGCATTCGGGACAGGATCGACTCTGGCGACATTCTTTTCCCAGACACAAAGGCATCTGCCATATTGGAAATGTTCGGTTCATTGCCAGATGAAGCCCTTGCCCTGCGAAAAGCTGCAGCCCATGAGACAAAGCTTAAGCAGAAGATGATTCTGTCAGCTGATGACATGTCCAAGTTCAAGGAGTCGAAGAAAGAGAAAGAGGCTACTATTATAAATATGTATATGGCTGGCTATCCCATCGATGAGATATGGAGGGCATGTGGCTATAAGAGCCGTAGCAGTATCTTCAGGGTGCTCAATGAAAATAATATTAAGTTGAATCGTGGTAAGCATTCGGGGCCAATCAAGAAATGGAGTGAAAGGAAGAATCCGATAATTAACCGCGATAAGCAGGAATCATCAGAGTAATAATATTAAAAGTAATATATATGGCTTTCAATAAACAACAACTTGTAAAAGACTACAAAGAGGCATTTGGACATAATGCGGCACTTCCTATTGCTTTCTGGCATAGCGATACGCCTATAGCAGAGCCGGAAAAGACTGGAGGCTGCTTCATCCCCGTCTTAGAGGATGCCAGATGTGGCTATCCAGTTAGCTTGGACGCTGAGACCATGCTCTGCGGAGGCGGGAAGTGCTATTGTGGACTGGCTCCACTGCCAGCCTATGTGCCTACTTTCGTTTCCGAGAAGGAGCATTATAAGGCAAGCGCGGAACTGGTGGAAAAGGCTATCAGCCACATGGACATTCAAGTAAGCCCGTACAGATACATCAATTTCCAGAGGCTCGACCTGATGGATGAGGGCATAGACTATTACGGCGTTCTGATATTTGCCAGCCCCGATGTATTGAGCGGATTGGTATCATGGGCATATTACGATAATGCCTCTCAGGATGCCGTTGCCGTTCCTTGGGGAAGCGGCTGTTCTGCAACGATCAGGGCGGTTATCAGGGAGAACGAGCTGATGGGAAGACAGTGCTTCATCGGTTTCTTCGACCCGTCAGTGCGCCCGCATGTAAACAAGAACGAGTTGATGTTTGCCATTCCGAAGAGCCGCTTGGAGGAAATGGCAGAGTATATATGCCTGTTTAAAGGCAAGGCATGGCCGAAAGTAAGAGAGAGAATAAACCCAGAATAAAAATGAGTGATATTGAAGCAATAGTAGTTATCGTCATCGTAGCATGGATAGGCAAGCACGTCCTTAAAGGGATCTTCGGATTCCACTCACGCTCGGAATACAGGAGAGACAGGTGACATTCATGCCGATGAAAAGGTATTATTAGTAATACGGTAATAATATTACTTGTGATACGATAATAATATTTCTTTATATACGATAAGATTATTACTTTAAATACGATAATAATATTACTTGTAATATCCTCATAACAGAGTAAACAGACAGAATATGACCATACAAGAAGCAATTGAAGCCCGTCATAGTGTGAGGGCGTACACAGGACAACCGCTGGCTGCCGATGTAGTCGAGGTGCTGGAAGAAAAGATAAGGGAACTGAACGAGAAAGGCCACCTGCACATGCAACTGATACGGAACGAGACGAAGGCGTTTCAGGGTAAGCTGGCCAAATACGGGAAGTTCCGTGGCGTGAACGATTACATCGTCATGGCAGGTCAGAAGGCCGATGACCTCGACGAACGCATTGGCTATTACGGCGAGCAACTTGTGCTGCTGGCTCAGACTCTCGGACTGAACACCTGCTGGGTAGGTCTCTCCTACTCCAAGGTGCCTGGAACCTATGTCCTTGATGCCGGAGAAGTCATCGAGGCGTATATATCCATCGGCTACGGTGAGACTCAGGGCGTTTCACACAAAATCAAGAGCGTGGAGCAGGTCAGCAACGCCAATGACCTTACTCCAAGCTGGTTCAGGCAGGGTGTGGAAGCGGCTCTTCTTGCCCCGACTGCTGTGAATCAGCAGAAGTTCTTCTTCGAATATATCCCTGCAAGGGACGGAAAACCTGTACGGGTGCTGGCCAAGAGGAACTTCTCACTGATTGGATTCACTCAGATGGATCTTGGCATTGCCAAGTGCCATTTTGAGATTGGAGCGGGAAAAGAGAATTTTGAATGGGCATAAGGGGAAAAAATATATCTATTGATACGA
>CACWNV010000071.1 GCA_902762325.1 uncultured Prevotellaceae bacterium
GTTATTTTTGGTAGCAGTTATTTGCATGTTGGCACAGTCATTAACATCTTTGGCAGACGACCGGATGATTCCAGTATCTCAGCTCCCGGCAACGGTGAAGACGTTCGTAACAAAGAACTTCAGCGGCAAGACCATTTCATACGCATCGAAAGACGTTGAGTTTATGGGAACGAAATATGAAGTGATGCTGAACGACGGTGCAAAGATAGAGTTTGACAAGAAAGGCAACTGGGACAATGTGGATTGCGAGACCTATGCAGTACCCGCCGCTTTAGTACCCGCATCAATCACCAAGTATGTGAAGGCAAACTTCCCCGGTACAAAGATTGTGAAGATTGACAAGGAGCGTCACGGCTATGACATTGAATTGTCCAACGACATCGAGTTGAAGTTCAACAAAAACGGAGCACTCATCGGGATGGATGACTAACAAAGTCCAAATGAGAATGTGAAAGCAAATGGGGCAGCAATGTCCCATTTTTTTTGTTTTCCTTTGGCGAGGTCGATTGACTTTATCACTTTCAGCGACTATTTCGTTGCAAACAAACATTTCCTTTTTAATTATTTGCAGACCTCATTTTTTCTTTCTATTTTTGCACCAAGAAACACTATGACGTTCGAGAAAGAGATTGAGGATTACGAGAACATCCGCATGGAGTATCAGCAGAAGGTTGCCAACAGGATGAGCGAGCAGCAGTGGATGGAATATAATGAGGTTCTGTTCTCTGCCCATTCCTGTGCCATTGAAGGGAATTCATTCACGGTGGATGACACGCGGATACTGCATGAGCAGGGAATGGCGATGATTCCTGTGGGGCGTTCTCTGTTGGAGTGTACGGAGATGGCAGACCATTTCCGAGCGTTCGAATACATGACGAGTCATTTAGACCATCCTTTTGACGAGGCACTTCTGAAAGAAATTAACCGATTAGTGACGGAACACACGATGAGTTATCGCATCCCCGATGCCGTGGCCGGTGAATACACCACAGAGGATATGGCGGCTGGCGACACGGTGTTTGGAGACCATGAACAGCTGATCGCTCGTGTGCCCAAGCTGATGGAATCGACACAAAGGGCGATGGATGAAGGGCTGCATCCCATGGTGGTTGCTGCACGGTGGCACGGCTTCTTTGAATACCTGCACCCCTTTCGTGACGGTAACGGGAGAACAGGTCGCCTGCTCTCAAACTTCATTCTTTTAAAGGCAAATCATCCTATGCTGATTATCAAGCTGGAAGACCGTGCTGCCTACATCTCTGCCTTGAAGCAGATCCGTACTGACGGGACGGACGAGCATCTTGTATGTTTCTTCTTCAGAACCGCCATTGAGCGGATGAAGGAAGAACTGGCGCAAAAACGGAAGAACTCGTTGCCAATGATGTTCTTTTAATGAGGAGATAGAAGGAAGTGTTTCCTTAAATTCTCTGAAAGTACGAATTATAAACAATCTAAATAAAAACAATGGTGAAAAGATTATTATTAACAACCGTCTTTCTGTTAAGTCTGACATTAAGTCTGTTTGCCCAGCGCACAACAGATAAGCTTGACCGCGGTCTTGTTGCCGTGCCAGGCTCATCGGGAGGTACGTTAGTGAGTTGGAGAATATTCGGTGAAGAGTATTATGACACTGAATATAACATTTACCGTAATGGTACGAAGCTCAATGATGCTCCATTGAAGGTGTCGAACTTCACCGACGTATCCGGATCATCTCAGAATCAATATCAGGTTGCTGCCGTCGTGCGCGGTGTTGAACAGGAGAAGAGCAAGGCTGTGTCGAGATGGAACAGCGGCTATCTGGAGTTTGCCGTTAAACCGCTTTATTCCCGTCGTGGAACAAACATCACCAACAGCTATGAGGTCAATGACATAGCGTTGGCGGATGTGGATGGTGACGGTGTCGCAGAGTTCCTCGTGAAGCGTAATTATTCACCCGACAAGATGTCTGTCAGCAACGACTCTGCCTACAACCACATCGAGTGTTATAATATCAAGGGCGAAAGACTTTGGTATATCGATCTGGGTCCTAACATGGTTAGCGGTCCTGATGAGCAGTATGATGCGGTAGGCTATGACTGGGATGGTGACGGTAAGGCAGAAGTGCTGATGCGTGGTGCAGACAACATGATCATCCACTGCTCGGACGGTTCTACCGTCAATGTCGGTAGTATGACGGTCAACACGCGTAACACCGTAAACCAGTCGGACGGCAACTTGGCGTACACCAATACAGGCAATGAGTATCTGCTGTATATTGAAGGAGCTACGGGTAAGCCTTATCCAATCGGCCCCAGCGGTGCTTTGTGGATGTCATACCCGCTGCCCCGTGGTAGTGCGAGCGACTGGGGAGACGGTTACGGTCACCGTTCTACGAAGCATTACTTTGGAGCACCCTTCCTCGACGGACGCCATCCGTTTATCTTCTTGGGAAGAGGATGCTACACTAAACACCACATGAAGGCATTCTCCGTCAACCCGACGACGCATGCCCTTTCCCTGTACTGGGAATGGTCGAGTGGCGGTTCCGGAGTCTATTTTGGCCAGGGCTTCCACAATTTCGGCATCGCCGATGTTGACTGGGACGGTCGTGATGAAATCGTCTTCGGCTCTATGGTCATCGACGACAATGGAAAGGGGTTGTCTTCTACTGGACTCGGACATGGAGATGCCCAGCACTGCTCAGACTTTGATCCCTATCGGCATGGTCAGGAGATCTTTACTTGTAATGAAGACCGCCCGGCCATGAACTATCGTGACGCGACTACATCGAAGATTTACTATCGTCTTCAGTCGACCGCTGATGACGGCCGTGCTATCTGCGGTAACTTCTCTGATTTGTATCCCGGATGTATAGGACATTCGTCACAATCGGGAGTTGTTTCTACGGTGGCAGACAAAGTCATATCAGGAGCACCGAGCGGCTTTGCCATGAACTTCCGTATCTATTGGGATGGCGACTTACTGGAGGAAGCTCTTGATGGAGCCAGTTCCCGTGAGGGAGCCTCTCGTGTGTTCAAGGCTGATGGAACGACCGTGTTTACAGCCAATGGAACAGCCAACTGTAACTGGACAAAGAACACGCCAAGTGCTACCGGAGATATCATTGGTGACTGGCGCGAGGAGATTATTGCCCGCACAACAGACAACAAGTATATCCGTGTCTATACGACTAATATCTATACCCCATGGCGCAACTATTCGTTGTGGCACGACCATCAGTATCGTCAGGGAATGGTATGGGAATCAGTTGGATATAACCAGCCGCCTCATGCCAGCTACTTCTTAGGTGAACTGGAGAACATCACCGTTGCTCCGCCACCATTGACCATGACCAACCGAACAGAGATTGGTAACAACGGAACGATTTCCGCTGAGCATAACGACCAGCATGTCATCATCTGTGAAACCAATAATACAGAGATTAAAGTTGCAGATGGAGCAAGTCCGCATATCGCCACCTTTAATGTTCCTTCATGGATTCAGGGAACAAACAGCGCCAGCACCACCAATCCGGTGATTAAGAAAACCTATTATGAGTGCAATGTGACCGGCGGTAGTTTTGCCGGTGACATGAGACTGGTCAAGCAAGGAGACGGTATCTTGAATCTGCCGAAGGTGAATATGCTTTATACAGGCCCTACCGATATATGGGCAGGTGTCGTCAACTTCGACGGAACCATGAAGAACTCTGTGGTATGGCTCAATCGTTTTGCCGAACTGAATTCAGATGGCGGTGAATTCAAGGCTCTCAAGTTGGATTATGATTCCCGACTTCGTCCGGGACGGGCAGACAATCAGGGAACGGTGTCAGCCGACTCTATTGGTTTGGGATTCGGTTCACGTATTGTATTTGACATTTACAATGACGGACTCAAAGCCGACTTGATTAAGTCTGGAAAGCTGAGCATTGAAAAGAAGAACTGGAACTATGGTCCTAAGTATCTCACCCCTGTCTTCGAATTTGTAACCCACTTTGACAATCAGGAGGGAGTTGCTGAAGGCAGATACTTCATCGGTGAGATTGGCCAGGTTATCGGTGATCTGTCTGACATCAAGATAGAGGGAATCAGTAATACGAAGAAAAGTGTTCTCGTATATGAGGACGGAAAGCTCTATCTTGAAGTAAAAGGCATGCGTGATGCTGCTTCAGTTGTATGGAAAGGCACAGAGAGCAACATCTGGGATTTAGGCATTTCCAAGAACTTCACCATGACCGATGGTGAGGTGACAGAGAATCAGGCGTTTGTGAGTGGTGATAAAGTCCTGTTTGATGACAGTGCCGACTCATATAGCGTGCTGATCAATGGTGAAGTTGAGGCAGACTCAATTATCGTAGACAACACCAAGGCCTATTCGTTCAGTGGTAGTGGTTCGATTACAGGTCAGACCACACTGGTGAAGCGTGGCGAAGGTGTCCTGACGATACGGACTGATAACTCATATAAAGGAGGAACACGTATCTCAGGAGGAGCAATCAGCGTGTCATCTCTGTCAAATTCAACTCAGGCATTAGGTAATCTTGGCTCTGTCAACACGATAGCCTCCAAGATGATTATTGAGAATGGGGCAGAGTTGAGAACTACAGCCGCAGTAACCCAAGGATCTGCTATGTCAGTCTTAGGTGATGAAGGCGGTGTTATCAACAACTCTAACGACTATGCCGTAGCCGCTGCTATCAGTGGTACCAACTTAATGAAGAAAGGCTCAGGTTGGATGAAGTTGAATGTCAACAACACATCCCTGAACAGACTGATTATCAATGGCGGTACAGTCCAGTGTGTTTCCTGCAATACTCCTGCCAAGACCGTAGAATTCAGAAATGGTACATTGTCTGAGAACACCGGCACGGGTTATAGTATCGACGTCGCTGCAAACGGAAAGGGAACATGGAATCTGGTGAACGACGCCAATTATAGTAATAGAATTACAGGAAAGGGAACGCTAACCATATCATGTCCTGTCCGTTCTGGAGGCTCAGGTGCAAATACCTGGTATGCAACGAGAACACGTATAAGCGGTAACTGGTCTGATTTTGAAGGAACGATTGTTGCAAAGTCTAATGGCGACCCAGGTGGCCGATTTACTCTTGACAATGGATATGGAATGCCGAAGGGTACATTTGAGATACCAAGCGGAGTGGAAATCCAGAATTCAGCTAAGACATATCGGATTGGTAAACTAACCGGTAGTGGTAACTTAGGAGGAGTCTGCTCATTCAGCAGTTCTGGAACATCAGGATCGAACACTTGGGAAGTAGGTAATGACGAATCATGGAGCTGGAGCGGAAGAGTGACAGGTTCTGGTACGACATTCGTGAAAGTGGGTTCCGGTAAGATGACCGTCAGAGGTGTATGGAATAACACTGGATCTGTCAGAATTAACGAAGGTGAACTTTGTATCTTCTCTGGTTCAATGTTAGGTTCCGGTTCTTTGGTTGTTGCTGAAGGTGCTTCCCTGACAGGTGTTACCGCTTCTTCGGGCTTCCTCACCAATGCAGGATTTACCATCAATGGAACGGTTCAGGTTGGTGTGACAAGGATGTCATATACCGGTGTGATAAACTTTGGAAACAAGAATGTGACTTTCAATAAAGGCAGTAATTATATCGCAGGAATCATCCGTGCTGCTTCTTCCTATTCGTCAGGTTGTACCAGTATGAATCAGATTAACCGTCTGATTATGAATGGTAAGATTTCAGTGTTCCTGTCACCCAGCTATACACCGCAGGAGGGCGATTCGATTCGTTTGTGGGAGGCTACATCCTTCTCCGGCAATCCCGAGTTTGACCTGCCTGAGCTTGAGAATGGCCTGGCATGGGATACGAGCAGGATTTCAGAAGGCTTGCTGTTTGTCGTTCTGCCATCAGCCATCAACAACCATTATTTCGGTGAGGGCAGATCACCGGAAGATGTATTCACCCTGGATGGCCAGTTAGTCCGTAAGAATGCCCAGTCATTGGAAGGACTGCCTCGCGGCATCTATCTGTGGAGAGGAAGAAAAACAATTGTAAAGTAAGAACAAATAATCATGGGTAAGGCAGTCGTCGGAATTGCTTTACCCATTTTATTTATTTAAATAGTGATTTATATGTCCATGATGATGAAGTACCTGAGATATGTTATGGCACTATTGCTGATGGTGTTAGCTGTTGAGACCGATGCGGTAGAGCGAAAGAAATACAATTTTAATTCAGACTGGTTATTATATATAGGTGATGCACAACATGCAGAAGAGACATCCTATCCTGACATCCAATGGAAACATGTGACGTTACCGCGTGCATTCAATGAAGATGAAGCCTTCCGGGTATCCATCGAACAGTTGACAGACACGATTGTGTGGTATCGAAAGCATTTTAATCTTCATGAAATTGAAGGTAAGAAATACTTTGTCGAATTTGAAGGAGTCCGCTTTGGGGCAGACTTCTATTTGAATGGCCACTCGTTAGGAATCTCAGAAAATGGAGTGATGGCATGTGGTTTCGATTTGACTCCCTATGTGAAAGAAGGAGAGAATGTGTTGGCGGTACGTGTTGATAATAGCTGGACCTATCGTGAGCGTTCCTCCAACAGCCGCTATCAGTGGAATGATAAGAATTTCAATGCAAACTATGGGGGCATTCCCAAAAACGTCTTTATACATGTTACCGACCGATTGTATCAGACACTGCCATTATATAGCAACTTAGGTACGACGGGAACCTATGTCTATGCCACAGATTTCGATATTACCAACCACAAGGCAGTGATTCATGTAGAGAGTCAGGTGAGAAATGAGGACACTCGTGAACGCACGTTCTTTCTGACAGTTGTGCTGAAGGACAAGGATGGCAATAAGGTGATAGGTTTCAATGGAAACGAACGAATCACCTTGAAGTCAGGAGAAACCACTATAGCCAAGGCTGAGAGCGTGGTTCATAGACTGCACTTCTGGTCTTGGGGTTACGGGTATCTATATACGGTAGAAACATATCTGAGAGACAAACTGGATGAAGCAAATGACAAGGTTGTCATCCGTACTGGCTTTAGGAAGACTCATTTCGGTGATGTGATGATGGTTCATGGTTATGCACAACGAACAAGCAATGAATGGCCTGGTGTAGGATTGAGCGTTCCAGCATGGTTGAGCGACTATAGCAATGACTTGATGGTAGAATCAGGTGGTAATGTCGTGCGTTGGATGCATGTTACTCCATGGAAACAAGATGTGGAATCGTGCGATAGGGTAGGTTTGATTCAAGCCATGCCTGCTGGTGATGCGGAAAAAGACGTGGAAGGTAGGCGTTGGGAACAACGGGTTGAACTGATGCGTGATGCCATTATCTATAATCGAAACAATCCAAGTATCTTGTTCTATGAAGGTGGCAATGAGAGTATTAGTCGTGAACACATGATCGAACTAAAGGCTATACGTGACAAATACGATCCATACGGCGGTCGGGCAATAGGCAGTAGGGAGATGCTTGATATTGATGAGGCCGAATATGGAGGGGAGATGCTTTATGTG
>CACWNV010000072.1 GCA_902762325.1 uncultured Prevotellaceae bacterium
CAAATATACAACATTATTTTGATAAACGGAATAAAAAAGGTCACAAACGACTCGTTGCAGTAAGCGACGAAAAGAAGTTGGCTCCGAGGAAAGGGAAAACCACCCAAGACACGGATGCTTATTACGTGTTCAACCGAGAGAACGACGAGGGCTTCATCATCGTATCGGGCGATGATAAGACGATTCCCGTGCTTGGTTATTGCGACAAGGACGTAACGGCAGATGAGGATGGAAACGCAACCATCTACGACCTGCAAGGAAGGAAGGTACAAGATAGCAAGGATTCCACTCCTACCACACTCCAAAAGGGCATCTACATTATCAACGGGAAGAAAGTAGTGAGAAATGAGTTATGATTGTAACATCATGAGTTACGATTATAACTCATATCATGAATATAATCGAGGGGTCTTCGGGAGCAAAAAAAGGTGTTTCAATAATGCCTCAAAGCGGTTCGTGCATGTTATTTATCACTGGAGCCCTGCTGCCAAAATATTGTAGTTCATTGATTATCAAACTATTAAAAGCTTTCTACAAGAATTATCAGTCTCAGTCTCAGAGTCTCAGTTCGTTTTTTAGCCACCCCACAATCTTCTTATATACACATAAATACTTGATTATCAATTAGTTATAACGCCTATAAAAGATGGTTTTCATCTGAATTGTGATTGTTTTTCGAATTGAGACTGAGATTTGAGACTGTTGAGATTTGCGATTACCTATTTCCCTATTTGGCCATTCTCCTTTGCTTACACATAATTAACATATAAGGTCTTACCGACAGGCTGAAAGCCTAATGAGCATATAGCGCAGGGTGTTGCCCTGCGCTATATGCTTACTGACCTTTCTTGCTGTTTAGTGGACAACAATGGCTTGGGGGTGCGTCTTTGTTTTCGGGAAGGATGCACTAATTTCTAACGACGGGACGGACGCTTTTACCGACATAGCGGTCGTTGAAGCTGCAGTTGGCGTTGTCAGAATCGAAGAAGAGGAAGTAGGCGTTGTCCGAGAAGTAACGGTACTTCGTAGACGACCAGTAGTAGCCGTATTCGCCAACAAAGTTGAGGTCGGAAGAAGTCAAGTGGCGGCCGGCAGCTGGCAAGAAAATGCTACTACTGTTGGACTTACTGGTGAACTTCGTGCCTTTCACCCCATTGAGTATAGTCCATTCATAAGTGCAGTTGTCAAGCAACTCCTGTATATCATCAGAGGTGGGCATACACCACTTGCCACCCCACTTCACATGAGCCACATCGTATTCAGTACCGCTGATGTCTACAAATGAGTCATCTGGGATATACTTGTAGGTACTCTCATCATAAACCTCTTTCTCCTCGACCTCGCCCCAAGCGTAATAACCGCCATATTCCTCGGGCTTAGTGGCTCCCACATTGCAACTTGCCCACTTCGTACCACTCGGAAGGCCTAAATCAACGGCTTCATGGGTATCTTGACCGCCTTGACTACCGTTCTCCTTACCAAGGATATAATTAACCAACTGTATGACATCAGTAACTGAATCAAAAAAATATTCTTGTTTGCAAATACACATCATTATTTTGAAATAAGGAATCATTTTTTCAATCCCATTTCCCTGCCAGCTTCATTCTCTGGGCGAATGGCATCTGAACAGGAGCAGTAATATCGGCTACATTCACTTCTTCTTTTTCTCCGTCGATATTGAAGTTGATGGTGGCACCGTCATTACGCACATCGATTGTTACGGGAGCACCCATCACAAGCGGCAGGTTTATGTCTCCATGACCGCCAGGGAATCCGCAGAGCAAGGGGATGTTGTATTCCTTGAGATAGGAACGAAGCATGGCTTCTACGCTCCCATACGTGAATTCGCTGCCACATTCGGTAAACTCACCAAGGATGATTCCCTTACAACGAGACAACACGCCATTCATCCTGAGAATATTGAATTGGCGGTCGATGTTGTGCATAGACTCTTCCACCTCTTCAATAAAGAGGATGAGGTCACGCCCTGCCGTAGCATCAGCCTGAGTGTTCAGGTTAGGAACAAAAGTACAGATATTACCACCAACGAGCACGCCATGAGCCCTACCCGTGATGTTCTGTTCATGAGCCGGGAGTTCATAACGAGGCACACGTCCCAAGAGCAAATCACGCATCAGTGTACTGGTCATATCCTCTCCCCCTTTGGCAAGGAACGAACTCATAGTGCCATGAATGCTCATCACACCTGCACGAGTCAGCAAGCCGTGCAAAGTGGAAATGTCGCTGAACCCAACGAGCCATTTAGGATTGGCGGCAAGTTCTTTCAACGACAACTGGTCGATGAGCTGAATGGTACCATATCCTCCCCTATTACAGATAATCGCCTTAATCTCCGGATTGTTCAATGCCCAACGCAAATCACTTACACGCTCGGCAATCGTACCCGCATAGCGCCCGTCGACAACCTTACCGACGTTAGGACCGATAACCGGTTCAAATCCCCAGCTTCTCAACACATCAGCCGTCTTTTCCACATTCTCCATCGGTGTGAAATAAGATGGTGAAATGAGCGCTATCTTATCACCTGCCTTCAAGTATTGCGGACGGGTGCAGGTGATAGACACCTCCTTCTTGGGTTCAATCACTTCCTTATCATCGTCATCCTTGCATGAAGACAAGATACACGTGGAGCAGCCAATCATCAGGACGGCAACATACATCCATAGTCTTTTAATCTTTTTCATAACTATTACTTATACTTGTTCATTTAACAACTGAATGCAAAAATACTATTTTTTTAATTGATAAAGAAGAAAGACAGGTGTATTTTTACCTAAGATTGCTTAGCAAGTGATTATACTGGCATAAACTTACTTTTTGAAACAGGAAAGGAATTGCGGATAGGAAGACTTGAATTGCTATCGTTTAGCTGACAACAATGATAAAAAAACTAAATTCTTCTCCCAGAATGACGAGTTATAAAATAAAATGAGTATTTTTGTTATTTAAAAAATTATCTCATGAAGATGTACAAGGTATTCATCATCGTTTTGGCATTGGCGGTCTCGGTAAAGGCGCATGCCCAATCTATCTTTAACGACTTGTTGTCATCGACGGCAAAGGTCATGTTTATTGATAGTGTCGTTGTTGACAAGAATGATTTTTTACATACAATACAACTGAATAGTGAATCGGGGTCTATTCTAAGCTATGAGGATTTCTTCCACAAGCAGGCTCAAATACCTTGTGCGGTCTATCTGAATGAGTTTAACAATCGTTGCTTCTATGCATACGGCGACACGCTGACGGGAACAAGTCTCTATTCGATGGACAAGATAGGAGGAAGCTGGAGTGAGCCCAAGCCACTTAAAGAGTTTGGCGAGACGTTCCCCGACCAGAACTATCCTTTCCTCATGACGGATGGCATTACACTCTACTTTGCCGCTAAGGGAGAGCATTCACTGGGAGGATACGACATTTTCATGACTCTCTTCGATAGTGAGAGCGGAGATTTCTACAAGCCTGAAAACATCGGTCTGCCTTATAACTCTACGGCGAATGACTATCTGATTGCCTTCAACGAAGTAGATACGCTCGGATGGCTTGTCAGCGACCGATACCAGCCCGCTGGGAAAGTGTGCATCTATACCTTTGTCCCGACCTTTCCACGTATCGGCTTCCAAGGAGAGAATTTGTCGGCAGGAGAGCTAAAGAGAATTGCCGAACTCAGAAGCATAAAGGACACATGGGGATTCGGTAACAGGGAGGCTGCCATGAAACGGCTTCAGGCTATGCGTTCCAATCTTGAGAGGACACAGAAGAAGAATGCTTCGCACTTTGTCATCAATGATCGTCGTGTCATCTATCAGCCTGACGACTTGTTATCCCCTACGGCTAAGAAGTTCTATACACAATATCTTGAAGTTTCCGAGATGCTCCATAAGAACAAGGAAAGAATCAAACAGCTGCGTGAAGAGTATCACAAAGCGTCTGCCGACAGACGCCAGAAGATGAGCGCCTCGATCTTAAAGTTAGAAAAAGACATTGCACTACAGCAAAAAGACTGTAATAGTCTGATTAAAAAGGTAAGACAGGCAGAAAATTCTATCATCAGAAAATAGCACATTATACCCCCAATCATAACTTAAAAAAGAACAGAAATGGCTAAATATTTTCCAGAATCAGAACTGATAATCAATTCCGACGGTTCATGCTTCCATCTGCACCTCCGTCCAGAACAATTAGCTGACCGTGTCATTCTCGTCGGTGACCCGGCTCGTGTCGATACAGTGGCTGCCCACTTTGATACCCGTGAGTGCGAAGTATCAAGCCGTGAGTTCCATACCGTCACAGGTACCTATAAAGGCAAACGCATCACTTGCCAGTCACACGGCATTGGTTGCGACAACATCGACATCGTCATGAACGAACTCGACACGCTCGCCAACATCGACTATGAGACACGTACAGAGCGTCCCGAGCATCGCACCCTCACTTGTGTACGCATCGGTACATGCGGAGGCCTCCAGCCTTTCACCCCGACGGGTTGCTTCGTGGCTTCGGTGAAGAGCATCGGCTTCGACGGACTCCTCAACTATTATGCAGGACGCAATGAGGTCTGCGACATCCAACTTGAGTATGCTTTCAAAAAACACATGGCATGGAATCCTCTGAAGGGTGCTCCATACGTTGCTATATCTGATGCAGACTTGGTAGAGCAAATCGCCGGAGACGACATGATAAGAGGATATACGGTTTCTTGTGGAGGATTCTATGGACCTCAAGGAAGACAATTACGCATTCCTCTGGAAGATCCCAGACAGAATGAAAAGATTGAGTCATTCGAATACGACGGCATGCACATCTGCAACTTCGAGATGGAGTCTTCTGCCCTTGCCGGCCTTGCCTCACTCCTCGGCCATCGCGCCATGACTTGCTGTATGGTCATTGCCAACCGCTATACCCAAAAGATGAATACCGAATACAAGAACTCCATCGACACGCTCATCGAGAAAGTCTTGGAAAGGATTTGAGGTTTGATTGGAACAGAATATGGGTGTACTCAAAAAAATAGTAAAAGCAACAAAAGATGAACAGTATAGTTGATAACCCTCAAGCCTCAACTATCTGCGCGCTCGCAACAGCTCCAGGGGGAGCAATAGGAATAATCAGAGTCTCAGGCCCTCAGACGTTTGAGATTCTTTCTCATGTCTTCACGAAAGACCTCTCTCAGGTTGCCCCCAACACCATTCACTATGGTTACGTCGTTGAGTCAGATGCTGCTCATCATCAAGCCCCTATCGACGAAGTGCTGGTAAGCGTCTTCCATGCTCCCCATAGCTACACGGGTGAAGACTCCGTTGAAATCTCTTGTCACGGTTCGCGCTATATATTAAATAAAGTGCTGGAACTTCTCGTAAAGAACGGTTGTCGCATGGCTAAACCGGGTGAATATACCATGCGTGCCTACCTCAACGGCAAGATGGACCTCTCACAAGCAGAAGCAGTTGCCGACCTTATTTCTTCGACCAATCGGGCAACACATCAAATGGCGATGTCGCAACTACGTGGAAGGATTTCATCTGAATTGTCACAACTGCGAGACCAACTACTTAAACTTACTTCCCTTATCGAACTCGAACTTGACTTCTCCGACCACGAAGACCTTGAGTTTGCCGACCGGACGGAACTACTTCAGCTCACTCAACATATTTCCCAGCACATAGACAAACTCACACTTTCTTTCAAGACAGGAAGAGCCATCAAATATGGCGTACCAGTTGCCATTGTCGGTAAGACAAACGTAGGGAAAAGTACACTACTGAACAGATTGTTAAAGGATGAACGCGCCATCGTGAGTGATATTCATGGAACAACCCGAGACACGATTGAAGATTCTATTGACATTAATGGCGTCAACTTCCGGTTCATCGACACAGCTGGAATCAGGCAAACAACGGATACCATTGAGAAGATTGGTATTGAACGTACATTCCAGACGATAGAGAAAGCGCAAATCGTCTTATGGCTGATTGACGAGACTCCGTCTGCAACAGAAATCCAGGAGATGGCAGACAGATGTAAGAACAAACGTCTTATTGTCGTTCAGAACAAAATAGATAAGTCTGAGAACGAAAAGAACATAAACATCTCTCCACTCGATTCACTCGTCATCCGAATATCTGCCAAAAAAGGAGATGGAATCGACTATCTCGAATCTGCCATCTATCAAGCTGCCGACATTCCCGAACTTAATGAGAATGATGTGATCGTCACGAATGCCCGCCATTACGAAGCACTATGCCGAGCACAGGAGAGCCTTACCCACGTAACAGAAGGACTCGAATTGCAATTAAGCGGCGACCTTCTTGCAGAAGACCTCAGACAAGTATTAGAAATCCTTGCTGAAATAACAGGCGGCGAAATCACCCCCAACGAAGTATTAGGAAATATCTTTAAGCATTTCTGCGTCGGCAAGTAACCCCTTATAAACAACTCTGAACAACTTGGAGTAATTTGAACTAAGTCCCTCTAAATGAGGGACTTTTTGTATTTTAACACTTCAAGTTGC
>CACWNV010000073.1 GCA_902762325.1 uncultured Prevotellaceae bacterium
TGTGCCAGCAACCATTTGTGCTCCACTGCAATCTCCTCGCCATCATGGATGATAAATGCAAGGATGAACAGGACATATAAGATTGTGCCCATTATTGCCATGCCCGTTGTAAGATTATGTAAATGAATAGAAGAGCATTTTTAATACCATTTATATCCGTGTTCCTTGCAGTAGTCGATGGCTGGCTGATAGCCTTGGAAGGTGGCCTTGTGAATCCACTTCAGCCCAATCTTCTCATCAACGGGGACACCATTGCCCGTCATGTGAAACCAGCCGATGGCAAACTGTGCCTGGGCATCACCGCCGTTGGCTGCCAGCTCGTACCAGAAAGCACACTCTGAAAGGTCTTTCTCTACGCCATCTCCGTTCCAGTAGGCTGCACCGCAGTTCTTCTGGCTCTGTATATGTCCTTGAAAAGCGGCTTCGCGGTACCAGAGGAAAGACTTGTGGTGATCCGTTTCAGTACCGTTTCCGAGATAGTAGGCATTGGCCACGTTCACCTGTGACTGCATATCCCCCTTGTCAGCAGCTTTCAGATACCACTCAAAGGCCAGTTCTGCATTCTGCTCCACACCCTTGCCGTGAAAATAACACTCGCCGACGTTGAAACAGCCATATACATCACCCAACTCAGCAGCCTTCATATACCACTCGAAAGCCACTTCCAGATTGACCTTTACGCCAGTGCCACGCTCGTAGCAGACCCCAAGGTTGTTCATCGCCTTGGTGTCGCCCTCGTAAGCCTTCTCACGATAGCCGTCTGCCTTGTTTCTTTCTTTTGGCATACGTCTTAAATTCCCTGCATCTCGTCAGTCACATGGGCCTCACAATCCCGCATGGCATCAAGGGTCTTTTGAAGCACCTCGTCCAGTGGCCATCCCAGCATCTGGGCTCCCTGTTCAATCACCTCGCGGGAACAGCCTGCTGCAAAGCCTTTCGACTTGTATTTTTTCTTCAGGGACTTCAGCTCCATGTCCTGGACACTCTTCGAGGGGCGCATCAATGCGGCTGCCCATATCAGTCCCGTCAGTTCGTCGGTAGCGAATAGCACCTTCTCCATCAGGTGTTCGGGCTTCACGTCTACAGTTATGCCATAGCCATGGCTACAGATGGCATGAATCATGTCTTCACCCACGCCTCCTTCGTGTAACAGTTCAGGGGCCTTGATGCAATGCTTCTCAGGGTAAAGTTCGAAGTCGATATCGTGCAGAAGTCCGACCTGTCCCCAGAAATCCACTTCATCAGCAAAGCCCAGCTGCCCTGCATACCAGCGCATCACCCCTTCCACCGTCAGCGCATGTTGCAGGTGAAACGGGTCTTTGTTATACTTTCTCAGCAGCTCCCAAGCTGCCTCTCTTGTAATTTGACTTTCCATTATCTTTGTTTGTTTTATGATATCATATAATTGTATATCCCGCCTGTTCCAGCACCTTAAAGGCTTTACTGAAATCACACTCCTTGGTCAGTATATAGTCGGTGTTGAACGTCGAGATGGCAAAGATACCGATAGCGTTATCCGCGAGCACGCCAGAGATTCTGGAGAGTATTCCGATAAGGGAGAAATCAAGTGCCTCTTCGATTCGGAAAGCCTTCCACCCGTCGTTACGCTCCGTCGTGTTGTCAGGTACGAGAGTTGTGGGACACACAAGGGACAACTCTTCATCCGTATGCCCTGTAAACACAAACTCTTCATTGAGGTCAACCTGCGAATAGTCCTCAACCTTACAGACGGAAAACTCTGTGTCAATCACTTTCAGGTTCATAGTCCTTTACTGTTCCTAATATGGACTTGCCTTTTATTTACCGACTCGCTCTCCGTGGGCATAGACCACATTCATACGCTCAACGGTAATCTTCTCCCAGACGTGTTCCGTGACGTATATCTCATTGGCGAGGTATTTGTCAAGCTCGTCACGGTTTTGAAACTCCATAATGAGAACAAAACCTTTCAGTTTTCCTTCATCATCGAGCAGACCACCAGCAGCGATGAGATGTTCCTTCAATCGCTCCATGCCTTCCAAGTGAAGGGGGCGCACCTCCATCCGCTTAGCAAGCATTCCTTCTCCATCGTAAGCTGTAATCACAAATTGCATAATCGTTTATTATATAGGTTATAAATTCTTTTCCATTCTAAAACAGGTGAACGTCTCACCTTCTATCTTTTGTTCCATGTCTGCCACATACCCCATAGACTCATAGAACGGTATCTTGTTATCACGGCTCTCAACAACAGAAGTCGTAAAGCCAAGTTCTCTCGCCCAAGTTTCTGCTTCCTTGACAACCAGCGTGCCGATGCCTTGATGACGGTATTCGGGCAATACGACAATGCGCCCCAACATGACTTTGGCATCATCAATGGCATATAAACGACAGGTGGCAATAGGCAGGTAGTTGTCAATCGCCACGATATATTTGGTGTCAGACGTATCGTGTTCGTCGAACTCCACTTCAAGCGGAATCTGATGCTTCCGTGCCATTGCCTGAATGCGAACATAATAGGCACCAGCCCGGCCTGCCGTCGTTGTTGCTCTAAGTATCTCCATTTATCTTTTCTCCTCCAACCTTTCCTTCATCTTCTTCCACGCATGCGAATCGAAGAGGAAGCATTGTCTCATGGTTTCCAACATCACGCGGAAGCGGCTCATGGGGATGGTGAATCCCAGTTCGTTGGCTCCGATGTATGGCCGCACCGAAGGATCGAGGAGACCAATGAAGCACTTGTAACCCTGGCGGGCGTTTTCCACGACCGTCATCGAAACAACTGTACTGCAACCAGAACCGAACCGGGCAACGACGGCATCATCAGCGTTTGTATCATAGAAAGCCCAACCGCAAAGTCCTGAAAGCATGTCGGGCGTGGCATAGAACAGGATTCCCTCAAAACCGTCGAATGTATCAGCCTTGTCTATCCGAACGAAGTTCAGGTATTTCTTCTCAGCACGTTTCATGCCCTGACCGTTAACATATTCAGCCACCATCTCGGGTGTCTTCTTGTATTTCTCCTTAAGCGAAACAAAACCCGGCACATGCTCGGGCATATCAGAGAAACCCGTATACAGTTTTCCACCGCCACAGCCGATGACCTCGGCACTCAGGCTTACGGGCATGCCGTCCCTTGCGGCCTGCAACCCTTTGAAGAAACAGCCGCCTATTTTCTCAGTCGCGGTCACTGGCTGGTCACTATAACCGAACAACAGAGGCAAGGCAACCTTTGGGCCGAAAGCTTCTCTGTAATCTTGTATAAAATGTTGTGTGTCCATGTATCTCGTTGCTATTTGTTTCAAGTCACATTATTCGATGTTCAGTGTCATCACAAAGGGATCTGATGCAAAAATACGATGAAGCACTTGAAAAGCCAAATAAATCTGAGTTTTTCTGATGAAAAAACTATAAGAACATAGTTAAATATTGGAACAGCCAATCAATTCTGAGGAATTATCACTATTTTTGCAGCACTATGATGAAGAGATAAATGCAAGAACCTCATACATTTGAATTCCGCAGAGCAACAAAGGAACAATCAGCTGATATTGCACGTCTGATCATGATGGCCATGACCGATGACTGCTGCCTGTATTTCTGTGGTGACGGCCACGGACTGGAGGACTTTTATGGGATGATGACCAGACTCGTGGAAAGAGAGGATTCGCAGTACAGTTTCAAGAATACGCTTGTGGCCATGGACGGAGATAAGGTTGTCGGAATATCAGTCAGCTATGACGGCGGCAAACTGCATACCCTCAGAAAAGCATTCATAGAGTCGGCAAAGAAGTATGTCGGCAAAGACCATACTGGGATGGATGATGAGACACAGGCAGGTGAACTCTATCTTGACTCCCTGGCAGTATTGCCTGCATATCGAAGGCAAGGAATAGCCAGACAGCTGCTGTTTGCCACAAAAGAACGTGCCGGCAGTATGGGACTGCCAATTGTCGGTTTGCTGGTTGACAAGGGCAACCCGATAGGCGAAGCCCTCTATGCCTCTCTGGGATTCCGATATGTGAATGACTGTTCATGGGGAGGACATTCCATGAAACATCTGGTTTTATAAAACGAAAAGGAACAGCAACCTTTCTGATGCTGTTCCCTTTATGTTTTCCTAATTGTCTCGTTCACGACGTAAAGGTAAGAAGAATAATTTATATCGCAAGCGATTTAATTCAAACATTAAGTATGTTTAATGAAATATCGTGCACGATATAAAACCTGCTACACTCTTCATTCAATCCAAGAATAGGCAAATTAACATCAGATGTAGTGGATAATAGAGATAGAAACAATACTTCTGCCATTTTCCCCTAATGAATCCTCTATTACCATTGTAACAAAGACAAGATAGAATACCTAAAAATGTGCCGATAACTCCATATTCTATCAGGAAAGGAAAGCCAAAAAGAAGATTGAAGACCGGTTTATCCCTGAATAAGAAGAACACGACCATCAATCCTATTCCATGCCATGAATAATCAGTGTTAATCCAAGTGGCAATAAGGCTCATTATAATTGGTGGAACGGTCAACAGCCAAGAGCCTTTGAAAAACCTGTCGGTCAAATAGACGGCAATCAGCCCAAACAGCAAAGTAAACAGAACGTTATGACTGTCGCACTGTCCCAACAGATACCAGGGAATCTCAGAAAAAACAGCAAAGATGAACAGAACCGTCATATACCTTAATATATTTTGGGTATGAAAGAAACCTTCAATAGCCAAAAAGGCGAAGATAGGGAAGGCCAGACGGCCAACCCCTCTGAGTATGTCATACAGCCACAGGTCTTGCATGCCCAGATGGCCAGCCATGATATACAGCGCCACATGGTCAATGGTCATGGAGATTACCGCGATAACTTTCAGCGCACTGCCGCTAAGACACTTGAATTTGGAAAGATCATAATTCATTTGCGTTTCCTCTTCTTGCACAACAGGCTCACAGCCGTCCTGATACCGGCTTCGAGTGCAAGATTTGAGGAAACAACCCTTTTCGATTCACGGGTCAGTCCGTCCTTCCTCCTGATGACAACGGCGTAATAGTCACCCACCTCACCAAAGAACACGTCCCGATAGACCAGGACATCCATTCTCTTCCGTCTGCTCAGCCAAGCCTGGATTTCCTGCAACGAAGGAGCTGAGACCAAACCAGGCTCTTTCAGCCCGTTGTAGTCCTCAAAAGCAGAACACTCTTCATCACAAAGGACACCATTGCTGTATTTGGCAAATACAGGTTCGTGGAAGCCGATTTCCCTGACCTTGTTAGCAAGGTCAATATCGGCGATGGGTAAGATTGATTTCATCTTCATCCGTCTCATCAGCATGTCAGGAACAGGACAAGTCCTTTCGATAGTAGAAATTT
The DNA here is from genome assembly GCA_902762325.1 of uncultured Prevotellaceae bacterium. GTDB lineage: Bacteria > Bacteroidota > Bacteroidia > Bacteroidales > Bacteroidaceae > Prevotella. The sequence continues at coordinate 5,349 of CACWNV010000073.1, forward strand.
TCCAGATTTCGGCACTCGGACCCTGACAAATGATTGTGTCTGATAATTAATTGTGAATTAATATGGTCAATAATCTATATTTAATCATTTCTCGCTGAAGTCAAGGGATGTTCCCAGTCAATGACACCATTTATCTTTGCCGCCAGCTCTTCTGCGACAGGCCGAAGACCATCAAGCAATTCCTTTTCCTTTTTCCTTGACCTTCTGCCGGAAGCCTCATAAACGATCTTGCTCAGATAGGCATCGTAGGTGATGGCATAGTCATCATCCGCTATATGTGGGAAGAAGTTCACAGCCACTTCATATCTGATATTCCCGCTTTCCGACTCGGAGATTAGCAGGACGGACACACCATGACGTTCTTTGCCATTGAAAAGGCATTCAGCCTTGAAATACTGTTGATAGACGTTGATTGTAGCCATAATGAGTTACGTATAAGTTAAAGAAGTTCCACGGCAGCATCCAGCTGGCTTCTGATTTCCTCTTCGGTTTTTCCAAGCTTCCCAAGAACGTCATCCCTCAGAGAGTTTAGCTTAGCTTTCACAATACTATTGAGTGCGAAATCCTTATTAAACACATTCTCATCATCGATGTCAAAATTCCTGGAAAAAAGATAGTCCATAGACACCGATTGGGAATAGAAAGCCAGCAAAGACAACAGCAAGGGGGAAAGAACATTCTCACCTTTTTCCACCCGGCATATCATCAGCTGGGTTGTATTCAGCTGTTTTCCAACCTCTGTCTGTGTCATACCGAGACGCTGGCGAATCAGTTTGAAACGTCTGCCCAGCTCCTTCATGTCGATAACTTTCTGTATTTCTTCCATTTTGATATATCAATTTTGATGCAAAAATAATTGTTTTCTTTGAAAATAGAGAAAAATATAGAAGAAAGTTAATAAAATCACATGGATTTGTTTCATTATCAGGCAGTTTTCCGAGGCGAAGGCATATTTCTTGGGCAGTTCAACATAGAAGGATTCCTCTTGTTTGATTTTCTCCATGTCAAAGTTCGTCTTGCAGAAGTATTTTGTCGTCTTGAACTCTTCCGATTCCTCGATATTGATGCCATTAAGAGCGTTCATGTCCGTCGGTGTGAAGTCACGGGCAGCCTGTCCGGCCAGCCATCCCGTCGCCATGTCCGCAATCTTTGCAGCAGG
>CACWNV010000074.1 GCA_902762325.1 uncultured Prevotellaceae bacterium
TTGTACCACGGACTATTAACGAAGCTTATGCCTAAACGCAGAACAGAAATATATCAACTTATCGATCTTGCTAAGATTCACCATGAGAATGTCAGTTGGAGCAATGTTATCATAAACTCTCCAATTTCCTACAATCTCCTGGAGCGAAGGGCTATGTATTTCCTTTCAGCAGAAGTTAAACACAAGTTCGTAGAAAAAGGGCTAGGTGTTCCAGATAACTGGAAAGAACTGTATTTCTATCTGAAGGATAATGATTTAGGAATCATAGGAGGGAAGAAGAATGTTCCTCGTACATACGAAGTTCTTTGTAGTCTTGGTAAAAAGTTCGTCCCGATTGTCAAGACCACTCCTGACGGGAGAATCATGGAGGGTAAGGCCCATTGGGTAGATGCGTTTTTCTATAATCAGGCAGAAGACCATTACGCTGTCAGGATCTCACCTGAAATAATGCCATATCTCATTAACCTTACCCAGGACTTTACCTCATTTGACATAGGGACAGCCATGAAACTGAGATCCAAATACTCTCAGAAAATGTATGAGCTATGCTGTAAATATGGAGGAGACTTCAGGTATTCGACACCGATAACTAAGGCACAAGGGGTTGTCTTCAAGAAAAGGGTGATACCAATTACACTTGACGACTTCAGAAAAATTTTCAATCTTGAAGAAATAAAAGATACCAGGACAGGTAAAGTGAAGAAAGCCAGTTCCTTCCGGAATTTCAATTCCATAAGGTGCAATATACTTGAACTTGCCCAGAATGAGCTGCTTTGGATGTATCAGAACCAGGCTTCAGACTATTGGTTTGACTTTCAAGCAGGACCTAAAGCCGGCAGGGGAGGGAAAGTACAATCCGTCTTCATCTATATCTATTCGAGATCTCATCCCAAGGAGGGTAGCCTGCAGCCATGGCAAGAAGGTGATTTGCCACTTGATCCATATGAGACAGAAAAGCAGGAGCACAGGGAAAAGAGGACTCCAGCCCAGAAACTGCATTCGAATGTCTGGTATGGTCTCGAACATCAGGAGGAAGTGGTTTACAGGCTATTGTCCCGTTATCTGACAAAGAAGGAAGTTGCCTATTACATGATGAAGATTTGTGAGCAGGCAAGAAGATTCAAAGACAGTTATACTCAGGTGATTCAAGTCATTCAGGAGAAAGAAAGCCAGAAGAAATTCATGAATGGCACAAAACAATACAAGAGGAATAACATTATGGATTATGTCTTACGGAAGAATCTCCAGGATTACGGTTGGTCTATTGAGCCGCCAACAAGTAGAAAGGATAGGGCTAAACAAATGGATTTGTTTGGATAGTACGTATATCTTCAAATGTTAATTGAAAGCGAAACCCATAGAAGTAATGGAAAGAAATATGCGGCAATTAACGGTAAAACATTAACAAAGTTACCATGTGAATTTGTCTGTTAGGTCAAAATAATCAACTAAAATCATAGCGAAAACGGATGGTATTTGTAACCATATCGGAAAAATGTAGTATTATGTGGTAAATCATAGCAACAAAAAAATTCGACATGTAACCCATATCTGCAAATCATAGAAAAGTTGGGTAATTACAGTTTGAAAGCTCAAAACTCGTCAAAAAGCGTGGATACGGGAAACTTTTACGGTTTATTAACCAAAATGGGGCATTCTTTAAAAAATGTTTTACCGAAATCGGCACGTTTAGACCTGAATTTGCCCCCGAAAAATGGCTGCCTCCGAAGCAAAAGTCGGGGACAAAACACAAAAAAAAGTCGCTAACCCATTGAGGATTAGCGACTTAAAAATGATAGGTCGCGGAGAGAGAGGGATTCGAACCCCCGGTACCTCTCGGTACGACGGTTTTCAAGACCGTTGTAATCGACCACTCTACCATCTCTCCAATGCTTCTTCAGATAGTTGTGTCGAAAGCGAGTGCAAAGGTAGGAAAATAAATGAGAAATGAAGAAGAAAGGATAGAAAAACAATCAATTATTAACTACAATTAACAGAATCGGAAAACAAACCGGAAGCACTGCACCTAACAGAATTGAATAGACATCGAAAGAAACATCGTTATGTGAGTTTTGTTTATGTCTCAATTTCTTTCTCCATTGTATGACAAAATGAAAAAAACTCGTTGCTTTGCCAATAATCAAACAATAATGCTTACCTTTGTAATCAAAACAATTTATCCTATTAAGTAATGAAACTTGCAAGAAAACTCACTTTAACTGGTGTGTCCCTGTTGATAGGCAGTCTTACCATGATGGCACAGACGGGCAACGAATGGGACGACCCGACAATCACAAGTGTTAACCGCGAAACAGCTCACACGCTTGCCATACCTATGGCAACTGAAAACGACGTGAACAAGAATGACCCGTCGACATCCCCCTACTTCTTGTCGCTCGACGGACAATGGAAGTTCCAATGGGTGAACACCCCTTCTAAGGCAAACACCGCCATGTGTGCGAAGGACTACAACGATGCGGCATGGACCGTCATTGACGTTCCTTCAAGCTGGCAGGTGTGGGGACTGCGCCACGGCAAGTCGTGGGACAAGCCGCTCTACTGTAACGTCGCCTACCCTTTCTCCTTCGATGAGTCGACGTATAGCGTCATGGCAAACAGACCGGGATGGTTTACCTATAACAGTACCATGCCAAACCCCGTAGGAACCTATCGCCGCACGTTCACCTTGCCAGACAACTGGAATGGTCGTGACATCTACGTGCGGTTTAATGGTGTCGGACACGGTTACTATCTGTGGATCAACGGACAGCGTGTCGGCTACTCAGAAGACTCCTATCTGCCCTCTGAATTCAACATCACGCCCTACCTGACAGAAGGCGAGAACAGCATCGCCCTGCAAGTCTATCGCTTCACCAGCGGCTCCTTCCTGGAGTGTCAGGACTATTGGCGACTGACGGGCATTCAACGCCACTGCTTCCTATGGGCTGCTCCGAAGAGTCAGATACGCGACTACTTCTTCACCACCGACTTAGACAACACCTACACCGACGCAAAGGCAAACGTGAAGGTGTCTCTGACTGGAGTCGATGGCGTGAAGGGCGGCACCGTCGAAGTACGCATCAACGACGGGGCAACCACCATAGCACAGACACAGGCAGAGGCAAAGGCAGTGCTGAGCCTCGACATGGACGTGAAAGGTCCCCGCCTGTGGAGTGCAGAGACTCCCAACCTCTACGATCTCGTGCTCGTGCTGAAAGACGCGCAGGGCAAGACCATCGACATCCGAGGCAGCAAGGTGGGATTCCGCGAGGTGGGCATTCGTTCCGACGGTGCCCTCACCATCAATGGCCGCCGCATGGTGTTCCATGGTGTCAACCGTCACGACTTCTCCCCCATCGACGGACGTGCCATCAGCGATGCCGAGATAGAGGAGGACATCAAGACCATGAAACGACTGAACATCAACGCCGTGCGTACCTCCCACTACCCCAACGACCCGATCTTCTACGACCTCTGCGACAAGTACGGCCTCTACGTGCTGGCTGAAGCCAATGTGGAGTGTCATGCCAACCAACGGCTGTCATCCGTTGAGAAGTTCCGCAACGCCATGGTGGAACGCTCGCAGAACCATGTGCGGTGGATGCGCAACCACGTCTGCATCTTTATTTGGTCGTTCGGCAATGAATCGGGTAACGGTGAGAACTTCCGCTATGTGGCGCAGGCCATCAAGCAGTTGGATAAGACTCGTCTGACCCACTACGAGGGCAACAGCGACTATGCCGATGTGTCGTCAACCATGTATGGCAGCTATGAGACCATCCAGTGGATTGGTTCTTCACGACAGGGTAAGACGGGTCAGAAGCCGCATATCCAGTGCGAGAACTCCCACTCTATGGGTAATTCCATGGGTAACGTACGGGAAATGTTCGACCTCTATGAGAAGTATCCCTGCCTGACGGGAGAGTTCATCTGGGACTTCAAAGACCAGGGACTGCTCACACAGAGCAGCACGGGAAAGGACTACTGGGCTTACGGTGGCGACTTCGGGGACAATCCTAACGACGGAAACTTCTGCATCAATGGACTCGTGCGCCCCGACCACTCACTGACAGCCAAGTCGTATAACACGAAAAAGATCTACCAGCCAGTGGAATTCCGTGCCATCAGCGGCAAGCCCTCACAGTTCCGTGTTAAGAACAAGATGGCATTCCTCAGCAGTTCTACATACGACATCCAGTACACCATAGAAGACGAAGAAGGCAACGCACTGGCTAATGGCACCATCGACCGTGATGTGGCTGCCGGAGATAGCGTGGCTGTGACCATCGACATATCTGCCGTGAACGCACTCGCCGCAAACAAGGAGGCGTTCATTCATTTCGTGGCAAGACAACGGGAAGACAAGCCTTGGGCTGATGCGGGTTACATCGTGGCAGAAGAGAAGCTGCAAGTGAAGACCGCCCAGAAGCCGATGTACGACCTTACCCGACGGAGTGACGGAAGCACGCTGACCGTTGAGGAGAGTGCTACGACCATCACCGTCACGGGCAGCCGTTTCAAGGCTGCATTCAACAAGAGCCAAGGCACGCTGAGCGGTTATCTTTACGATGGTGTGCTGATGCTGAGCAAGCCGTTGCTATTGAACGTGTTCCGACTCCCCACCGACAACGATGGCAGACAGACAAGCAGCTGGGACACCATGGGACTGCGCAAGCTGACGGTGAAAGGCAACTCAGCCGAAGCCACGGCAAGTGATGACGGCAAGACCGTCAACGTGAACTGTTCAAGCACTTACACCGGACTCAACGGCAACTCGTTTGATGTGAACCTCAGCTTCATCGTCTGTGCCGACGGAGCCATCATGGTCAACTCGTTCATCCGGCCATCCAACAGCGGAGCCATCTTACCGAAGGTGGGCTTCCGGCTGGAAATGCCTGCGGCAATGGAACAACTCGAATGGTTCGGACGAGGTCCCTGGGACAGCTATCGCGACCGTAAGGAAGCCTGTCTGCCGGGCATCTATAAGAGTACGGTGAAAGACCAGCAGGAAGACTACATCCTCCCGCAGGAACACGGCACAAAGCAGGAAGTGCGCTGGATGGCACTGACCAATCAGGAAGGCCAGGGGCTCCTTTTCGCCGCACCGGACAAGATGGCGGCCTCTGCCGTCCACTTCCGTCCTGAAGACAACTATACCGACCGCAACAACCGTTCAAGGCACACCTATCAGTTCAAGACCTGTACCACGGCTGTCGTCTCGCTCGATGCCGCTACTCGCGGACTGGGTAACGCCTCTTGCGGTCCTGATGTCATGGACAAATATGAGCTGAAAGCAGCCAACACCGCTTTCCGGTTTATCATCATCCCCTTGGCTGCCGGCATCAAGGCTTCCGAAGAAGGCTGTGTTGACATGCCGGTCTGCCAGCCAGTCAGTTGTGAGCGGCAGTCCAACGGACGCATCAAGATGAGCACGCTCACGAAGAATGCCGTCATCTACTACAGCATCAACGGAGGTGATTACCAGAAATACACCACTCCGTTTGCATACGACGAAGCCTGCACCATTCAGACTTATTGCAGCCTCGACGGGTTAATTGACAGCCCTGTAATGAGCTATCAGTTCGACATGTATATCAACAAGACAAAGTGGAAGCTGATAAGCGTGGATAGCCAGCACGGCGGAAACGAAGCCAGACTTGCCTTCGACAACAACAACAGCACCTTCTGGCACACAGAGTATCAGGGCAGCGAACCCACGTGTCCACACACACTGGTAGTCGACATGGGAACTCCTTACTGGGTGACTGCCTTTACCTATCTGGCACGTCAGGACGGGAATCAGAACGGAATGGTGAAAGCCTATGAGGTATATCTTAGCGACGACGGAAAGACATGGGGCACCCCAGTGGTCACCGGAGAGTTTAAGAACACCACGGCATTACAGGTTGCCAAACTGAAGACGGCGACTGTGGGACGCTATCTGAAGTTTGTCGCAAAGTCGGAAATCAACGGCAGGGCATGGACATCAGCAGCCGAGATAGGCATTCAGGCTGACGGTGATGCCACAGCCATCGCCCCACCAATGGTCATGCCAGCAAATGCCACCGGCTATTACGACCTTCAAGGACGAAAGTTCAGTTCAATCAATAACAAAAGAGGAATCTTTATTCACAACGGAAAAAAGGTGCTGCATTAGT
>CACWNV010000075.1 GCA_902762325.1 uncultured Prevotellaceae bacterium
ATATGCATGTACTTCAAGCACTCTGCATAACCATGTTTCTTCCTTTTTGACATAATAAATCCCGAAAGTTTTTTGTCTAACTTTCGGGGTTCACTTCAAATTGTAGAGCCCTTTTTTAATAAGATAGAGGCAATTTCCATTGAATCCCGTCGCCTTGCTCAGCTTCGCGACACTCTTCTTCCTCGTTTAATGTCTGGTGAATTAAAAGTAAATGAAATAGAAAACGTCTTATGATTAACGAACGCTTCACGGAGAACGACTATGAGCAGGCGCTGATAGAGCTGTTCAAGCAGATGGGCTACGAATATGAATACGGGCCCGATATAGAGCGCGACTATAGGGAGCCTGTCAACAAGGAAGAGTTGCGCAGATGTCTTGCACGGGTGAACGACTTCGACACTCTTGCCACCCTGCCGAAAGATGTCTATCAGCAAATCATCGACGAAGCGGTGCGCTTGGCTACCAGCATCAACGAAGGCACATTGGAGCAGCGCAACGAGACGTTTATGGATTATCTGCAAAACGGTGTTCCCGTTACGTTCCAATACGAGAATAAGCCCCGTACGGAGATTGTGAAGCTGATAGACTACCATCTGCCTGAGCGTAGTACGTTTAAGGTGGTGAACCAATATAGCGTGGAGGAATACGGCAAGATTCGTTGTGATATGGTGGTGTTCGTAAACGGGTTGCCCCTCGTTGTGATAGAACTGAAGTCGCCGGCTAACGAGAATGTGGAGGACGATGATGCCTATCTGCAAATCAAGCAATATCAGCAGAAATGTCCCAGCCTGTTTGTCTATAATGCCTTTAGCGTGATAAGCGACATGCTGACCAACAAGGCCGGCACCATCACGGCACCGGAAGACAGGTTTATGGAATGGAAGTCGAAGAATGGCGATTATGATACGACAGCCGTTGCCGACTATGAGACTTTCTTTGAGGGCATCTTCCCCATAGAGCGACTATCCGACATCTTGCAAAACTACCTCTGCTTCGACCACAAGGAAGGGAAGGCAAAGAAGGTGATGGGAGCCTATCATCAATACTTTGCCGTGAACAAGGCGCTTGTGAGTGCTACGGAAGCCTATCACCGCCAGGATGGTAAGGGCGGCGTGTTCTGGCATACGCAAGGCTCAGGCAAGTCGTTCTCAATGGTGTTCTTCGTTCATAAGTTGTTATCGAAAGCATCGGGGCTGACGGTGGTGGTCGTGACAGACCGCAACGACCTTGACCAGCAGCTATTCGAACAATTTGCTGGGTGCGCGGCATTTCTGAGGCAGACTCCCCAACAAGTGGGCTATGAGCTGAACGAGAAGGGGAAGAAGGTAAAGGCAGAGTCGGGAGGCCGCAAGGACTTACAATCAAAGTTGAAGGACTTAGAGACTGGCGGCATTATCTTCACCACCATCCAGAAGTTTGAGGAAGAAACGGGACTGCTCAGCGACAGGCGTAATATCGTAGTCATCACCGACGAGGCACACCGTTCGCAATATGGCGATGAACATTGGGATAACAAGTCGGAGAGCATGAAGAAAGGCTATGCCCTGCTGCTTCGAGAGGCTTTGCCCAATGCCATCTTCCTTGGCTTTACGGGTACGCCCATCTCCGAGCGCGACAGAGATACCGAAGAGGTGTTCGGGCAATATATCGACGTGTATGACATGACTCAGGCAGTAGCCGATGGTGCCACACGTCCCGTCTATTATGAGAGCCGTGTCATCAATCTCAATCTGGACGATTATGCGCTGATACAATTGGATGAAGCCTTTGACGAGATGGCATTAGAAGGAGTGTCGGAAGAGCAAATCAACAAGACCCGCCATGAGCATAGCGGCATCAAGGGCATATTGTGTAATGATACTACCATCAACAGCCTTTGCGACGACATCTTGAAACACTACGAGGAAAACCGCCAGTATGAATTGACGGGAAAGGCGATGATTGTGGCTTACGATAAGGAGGCTGCCGTGAAGATATACAAACGTCTGCTACACCTGCGCCCCGAATGGACGGAAAAGGTGCACGTGGTGGCAAGTGCGGGCAATCAGGATAAACCCGAATGGCACGACATCATCTCTGCCAAAAATAATAAGGAATATGCCAAGCTATTCAAGGACGACGAAAGTCCCATGAAGATTGCCATTGTGGTGGATATGTGGCTCACGGGCTTCGATGTGCCGTCATTGGCTACGATGTATGTCTATAAGCCGATGAGGGGGCATAATCTGATGCAGGCGATTGCACGGGTGAACCGTGTGTTCCCTGAAAAGGAAGGTGGATTGATTGTCGACTACGTAGGAATAGCCAGTGCCCTGAAACAAGCCATGAAGGACTATACACGCAGAGACCGCCAGCGTTTTGGCGATCCAGATATTCAGAAGACGGCTCTGGTGAAATTCCAGGAGAAGTTGGAGATTTGCCGTGACCTGTTGTATGGATATGACTATCAGCCGTTCATGGATGGTACGAATTCGGAACGCGCCAGACTGATAAGCGGTTGCGTGAACTTCCTGCTCGACCCCAAGAAAGAAAGCCGATTGAAAGACTATCAGCGTGAAAGCCAGCTATTGCACAATGCTGAAACGCTTTGTCGTTCGTTGCTGACAAGAGCCGAGAGATTAGAAGTGTCCTTCATAGATGCCGTGAGGGTGATGCTGAGCCGGTTCACCCAGAAGGGGAAGGTGAGCAAGCGCGAAATCAACGAGCGCATAGCACGACTTCTGGAACAAAGCATACATAGTACGGGTGTTATCAACTTGTTTGAGGGAAGGGAGTGTGAATTCTCACTCTTCGATGAAGGGTTTATCGAGGAAATCCACAAGATGAAGGAGAAGAACATTGCCGTGCAGTTGTTGGAAAAACTATTGAAAGAGCGCATTCATAACTTCGAACATACCAACGTGGTGCAAAGTCAGAAATTTTCAGAACTGATGAACCAGGCACTCTCCAACTATCTGAAGGGTATGCTGACGAATGAAGAAGTGATTGAGGAGCTGCTGAAGATGGCAGCCGAAATCAAGAAGTCGGAGGAAGATGGCAATGAGCTGGGACTGACCACAGAGGAAAAGGCTTTCTATGATGCACTCAGTTCGCCGGAAGGCATTCGTGAAGCCTATTCAGATGAGGAGTTTGTGGCGTTGACGAAGGAGCTGACAGAGCAGTTGCATAAGAACCGTACCATCGACTGGAACATCAAGGCAACGTCGAGGGCAAAGATGCGCGTGATGGTGAAAAGGCTATTGAAGAAATACAAGTACCCGCCCGAAGGTCAGGAGAAAGCCCTTGAGACCGTCATGGCTCAGTGTGACAAGTGGGCAGACAATGACGATAACCTGATTTGAAATTTATATTTACTTCTCACTCTTTCCCTGCATCAATCCAGTCGTCTAAGAGCTTGCGGGCGATGCTTAGCTTCTCGGGGATATGTGGCAGGTTGTCGCGCCGGAACCATCCTCCTGTGGCTAACTCGCTATGCTGCAGATGGATGTTTCCGCTGACGTAGTCGGCTTTAAACCCTACCATGAGGCCGCAGGGGTAGGGCCACGGCTGGGAAGCGAAGTAGCGGATGTTGTCAATCGTGATGCCTACTTCCTCTTGCACCTCTCTTCTGACCGCTTCCTCCAGTGTCTCTCCCGTCTCGACAAACCCGGCTACAAGTCCGTAGAAGTCGCCCCGGAAGTTATGGGCTCTTACAAGCAGCACTTCCTCACCACGCTGGATTAGTACGATGATGGCCGTTGCCAGCTGAGGCCACACCTCTTTTCCGCAATTCGTACATTTCTTAGAGATGTCCGTGTTCAGCTTCATGGGTGCCCCGCACACCCCGCAATAACGGGTGTTCTGGTCCCAATAAAGAATCTCTTCGCACTTGCCGGCTTTCTGGTAGAGGGGGAAGGGGATTATCTGATACGATTTCCTGAGTCCGCACATCTCGTAGCGCGGATGGCCGGTGACGGGCAGGTCGATGGAATAGGTCTTCACGGCAGACCCGTCATCAAAGGGCGTGATGTTGTGGATGGTTGTCCAAGACTTTACATCGGTAGGCGGTGTGTCGCCCGTCGGGACACCATAGGTGCCGTCGTCGTTGCGCTCTATGAGCAGGTCGGACTTGCAGAAAACAAACCAATATGTCATTGCGAAATTATTTAAAAAGGATTTTACGGTCGCGTTCAGCTGCCGGCTTCACCCATTCTTCGGGTACGAACCGCCAGTTGGTGTTTGGCTGAGGATCCATGATTCCCGCCTTTTCTATCTCCTGCATGAGGTAGTAGCGCAAATCTTTCTCGCTTCTCCATAAGATACGGGCGTTCAGGCTGTCATGGGGGATGCCTGCCCCTTTGGTAAGCAGTTCTCCGCCTCCCTTGGCACGATAGCTGTTGATTGCCACCTTATACCATTTCGCTTCGTCGAACGGTTCGCCATTGCTCATTCGTAAGATATGCACCTTTTGTCCTTCCGGCTTTGTGACATCCACCTCGTAGTCGATGCCGGCAGCCGAGTCGAAGTTGAACGTGTAATTCTTGAATCCCAGTCGTTGCTGGTCGTTCCATGTGTTTTCGGCAAGCAGCAGCAGATGGTCGTCGGGACTCTTCATCGTATTCACCCACAAGTTGTAGCTCATTTCCAGATGGCGGCGAATCTCTTCACCGGTGAGGCGCATCACACAGAGCTGGTTCTCGTATCGGTAGAGGTTGAACATGTCGCTGACATAGAGATTCCCTTCCTTGATGGCGGCATCGAAGGATAGGGGAGCATTGAAGGCAATGTCTGCGCCGGAGATCTGGAGTTCCAGGTTCATGATGAAATCGGTGAAAGCCGAATTGCCGAAATAGCTGTCACGGGTATAGATGGAGTGTTTGAACTCTCCGATTTTCCTGTTGACAAAATTGTTCACCGCGTCCATGTGAGGCTGGAAGTGCTTTATGAACAATTCATCGACGGGCTCTTCGGTGATATTCACGAGTTGCCCGGTCGTTTTCCTTTTAATGACCTTTCCACGTTTCAACGTGAGTTCGATGGTGGCATCGGCGACATAGAGGGCATTGTTGGCAGGGTTGAGGCAGAGCACACCTTTCCCCTCGTTGTTGATGACGGTCTCATTAAAACGGGCGTGGTCGTGTCCGAAGAGAATCACGTCGAAGCCAGGCACTTCCTTGGCAATCTTGATGGATGCGTCTTCGTCGTATTCATCGGTAACGATTCCCCCGTCCTTGCCGCTATGAAAGAGTCCGATAACCACATCAGGGCGTTCGTTGTTGCGAAGATAATCCATCCAGTAGCGGGCCGTTGAAACCATCTCCTTGAAGTAGAGTCCTTCCCATAAATCCTCCGTCAGCCAGTTGGGAATAGCCGGAGTGATGATACCGAGGATGGCTACTTTCACCCCTTCCTTCTGAAGAATTGTATATGGAGGCACATAGGGCTTCCCGGTCTTCGTGTCGATGATGTTTGCTCCCAGGACAGGGCAGTTCAATTCTTTTATCCATTTGTCATAGACGGCATGTCCTGTTTCCACGTCGTGGTTTCCAAGGTTCTGCGCATCATACTTCATGTAGTTGAGCAGTTCAGCTGCCACATTCACCTGCTGAGTGTTGATATAGTTATAGAAATAGCAGGTGGGCTGACCTTGGAGGATGTCGCCATTGTCAACAAGGATAACATTGTTCCCCGGCTCGTTTCTGAGTTTGTTCACATAGGAGCTTACACGTGAAAGTGTTCCAGCCTTCGGCTTTCGGTTGATGAAGTCGTATGGGAAGAAAGCACCGTGTACGTCAGTTGTCTCGATAATGCGAAGTCTGACGGTCTTGTTTTTCGCTGTCATAGGGATACTGGTGAGGAGCATGGCAATGCACACACAAAAGATGAATTTTTTATTCATAATGATTTTTTTATTTATTTTGCAAAGGTAAGCAAAAAAACTGATAAACCATTTGGAGAATTAACTCTTATTTTGTATTTTTGCATCAAAGTTATCTAATTTAATCATTCTATTATATATGAAAAGAGTTTTTTTGTCATTCCTTTTGATGATGGCGTTTGCGGTGTCAAATGCCCAAGCATCCCATTCAATTGCGCC
>CACWNV010000076.1 GCA_902762325.1 uncultured Prevotellaceae bacterium
TAAGCAGCATATTTACAGGTTTTGCTGCAAAAATATAGGGTTTATCGCACATCTACGAGACGTTAACATTCTTTAGTCCTTTTATCACCACACAGAGAAGTTTCAGGACAATTCTAAAAAGATGAAAGACATGGAAAAAGAAAAGAAACAAGGAAACGTAATCAACCATTTTGCAGAGGGGGCGAACTGCCAAGTGTTCAATGGTCCCATTAGCGGCTGCGTGTTCGCCATGCCCGGGGCAACGGTGAACCAGTCGCCAGTTCAAAATGTGAAGGATGGCAGTAAGGACGATAAAGAATCACATGATGAAATAGAAGACGAACCGCTCAGGAATCACATTTTCGACGACCGCATGTTAAACTCGAACGAGCGGCTTGTCAAGCTCCGGCAGACGATAGCCAAGGCTATAGGACAGGGTGATGCTGACAAGATAGACCTCACGCATGCCAACGAGTGGTTCTGGCTGTATGCCGCTCTGCTCGATGCAGGACTGCTGGAAACACGTGGGAATAGAGAGAATGCAGTCACAGACGTCGGCTTCGTAAAGCAGATGGCAACATGGTTCCCTTATGCACTTGATGTCAATGATGAGGAAAAGATCCGTCAGATATGTAAGGGTCTTTCAACGGAGCGAACCAAGTGGACGATGAATGGTAAACGGATAAGCCTCGTAGATGTTGAAGCTAATAAATATCGGCTGACGGCTATGCGAGAGACGAAAATAAGCCGTATAGTCAGCACAGCCTATCGGGGTGTGTATGTGCCCTTGATGAAACTGAAAGCCGACTGGAATGGGGAATAATCGTAATTTGAGGTCCTTTTTTTGTTAAAACTATACGTTCTTACGTTTTTTTTGTAATTTTGTACCATCGAAAGTTATATGCTATTCGCTAACCTTGCAAATGAAAAACGATATGGAAAGAAACGAAATACAAGACGTGACGAGGGTGAACCAGCTGTTTGAGCGCATATCAGCGCTGATAGAGCAGGCCCGGAGGTTTGTGGTCAGTACAGTCAACGTGACGGAGGTGAAGACGCGTTATGAGGTTGGCCGGTATATCTTTGAGGATGAACAACAGGGAGAACGGGCTGCTTACGGAAAGCGGATTCTGAGAAATCTTTCTGCCAAACTGATGGAGCGGTTTGGTAACGATTGGAGTTACGACACGCTGAAACGATGCCGGTATTTCTATCAGGCTTATGAGAATGCCCAAATTGGGGCAATGGCATTGCCCCAATTCGATGAAGACGGGAAACAGGCTGACAATCAGCAGAATGCAAATTGTGGCAACGGCGTTGCCCCAATTCGGTTGCCCCGCTTTACACTTTCCTGGTCGCACTATTTGGTGCTGATGCGAATTGAAAATATAGAGGCTCGTAGCTTCTACGAGATAGAATGTGCCCAACAGCAATGGTCGGTGAGCCAGCTGAGTAGGCAGGTGGGTAGCAGTCTTTATGAGCGGCTGGCATTGAGTCGCAACAAAGATGAAGTGATGCGGCTGGCACTGGAAGGACAGACCATAGAGAAACCCACGGATATCATCAAGAATCCGATGACGCTGGAGTTCCTCGGATTGAAGCCTGAAGCAGCTTACACGGAGTCGAAACTGGAGAGTGCCATTATCAGCAAACTTCAGACCTTCCTGCTGGAGATGGGCAAGGGCTTCCTCTTTGAGACGCGCCAGAAACGCTTCACATTCGATGAGCAAAACTACTATGTTGACTTGGTGCTGTTCAACCGGTATTTGCGTGCTTTCGTGCTCATAGATCTCAAGGTGAAGAAACTGACGCATCAGGACTTGGGGCAGATGCAGATGTATGTGAACTATTACGACCGTTACGTGCGACTGCCATACGAGAATCCCACTATTGGCATACTGGTGTGTCAGGAGAAGAATGATTCGCTGGTGGAACTGACGCTCCCAAAGGATGCTAATATCTATGCGGCAGAGTATTCGCTCTACTTGCCTGATAAAGCTTTGTTGCAACGTAAACTGAAAGAATGGGTTGACGAGTTCAACGAAAAAAATCCTGAATAAGGAATAATCAGGCAACTTGCTTTTCTAAAAATTTGAGTTTCATAAGCCTCATACGTCTTCGGATATATGAGGCTTTTTTGTATGCTTTTGTCGGACAATCAATCGGACTTGTCGGACAAAAAGAAACTTATTCGTCGGACTCGTCGGACTTGGCTTCTCAAACTGTCTGTAATATCTATGACAGTAAGGCGTTTCTGCATATCTTTACATTGTCAATCGACCACTAACGGCGTTGACAAAGTAAAGAAAAATGGTAACAAAACTTCTTAAAGTAGTGGCACAGGGCGAACCTGTCTATGTGCCGAGCCGCAAGGCTGAAGGGGGCCAGCTGGCCAAATGTATGATCAGGCTCAAGGAGCTTGGTGGTGAATACGAGGATGAGTACATCTGTGCGATGTTCGGAAACCTCGCTCTCAGTAAGTTTGCCGTGGGAAAGATGGTTATTGCTTCACTTCGTTTCCAGACGCATGAAAGCAATGGGAGTTATTTCCAGGACGTAGTTGCAAACGACATTCAAAAAATCTAATTCTATTAACCTGAGTTGAAGCGTGGAGGATGTTCCCGGGTAAATGCGCAAAGATTCCAAACTTCTTCTCGCTAACAATTCAGAAAATGAGTAAAAAGATTAATATGATACAGGTGAGCGGCCAGGCCGTTTTCACCAGTGACGAGAACAAGAATGAGTATGTACAATTCCTTCCCGATGATCCCGTGGAGCAGTTTATAAAGGGCTGGAGACACGAAGGAGTGGCGCAGCGGTTGAGGAACGGGACGTTCGACTTTGTTGCCCGGCCTCGCATACGCTCAGCGGCAACGCTCATCAAGAAGGTGGCGCATGGGCGGCTTTCTGCCACGAAGGACGGAGCCATTCAGCTGACGCTGAAGATTTTCAAGTCGGAGGGCATTCCGATGGCTGACACGTTCATACGTGAGGCTGAGGAGGCTGTAAGCAATGTCAAACTATAAACACACGAAGCGAGATGATTTCATATTGCAAGAACGGGCGGTCGGCACAGGTGCTGACCTGCCCATTGGAAAAGTTCAACGAGATTGTTGACTCTCCCCGAGTGGCTCAGACCTGCCGTCTGCTTGCCAGTGTTGACCACGACAGCGACGAGGCAAAGCGACTGAAACAGCAGTTGCCGCTGCTGATGTTCATGGCAAACTATTCGGACGGTCACCGCCACGCGGAGAGTGCCGTGCCTACGGGAATGGCTTATCTCGACCTTGACGCGCTCGGGGGTGAAGACCCGCGCAAGGTGTGGGAACGTCTGCGTACGCTGATTGTGTCTAAGGAACTTGATGAACTGATTGTGTTGGTTCATGTCAGCTGTTCGGGCAAGGGTTTGCGCATCGTCTATATTATTCCCCGTCAGTTTGCCCATCTGTCACCGACGGAACAGATTGACCAGTCGAAGCAGTGGCTGGCCGGGCAGTTGGGAGTGGAAGACGACTCGAAGACGAAGGACTTGGCAAGAGGTTCATTTGCCGTACCAAGAGACTATATTCTCTATGGACCAGACAAGCGGATGTGGAGCCTCACCCCTAACCCCTCGAATAGCCTCACCCCTAACCCCTCTCCGAAGGGCGAGGGGAATGGTAACTCTCAAGGGCAGAATAAGGGGCAGGACAATAAGCAGGAAGACATTTCACTCCCCTCTCCCGTCGGAGAGGGGGCGGAGGTGAGGCTGTTTAAGGGTATTCCTTATTCCTCTATTATTGCCGAATGGCTTCACCGCACAGGCGGCGAACCTCAGACGGGTGAGCGCAACGACCGGCTGCACCGACTGGCTGCCCACCTGCGCTACATCACCGATAACAACGAGGAACAACTATTGGCAATCATGCCCCGTTACGGATTGTCTGAAGATGAAATGCGCGGTCTTATCCACTCGGCTTGCTCGGCACGGTTCTATTCTATGCCCAAGTTGATGCAGGAGATTATCAGTGAGCTGTCGCCGCATGAAACCTCAGAGCAGCCGCAGGAAAAGGGACTTGGAGACACACCGCCACAGATGCCCCGAAAGTTGCCGCCGCTCATCCGTCTGCTGCTTTCGAAAACTCCTGATATTTACAAGCCAGCCGTTGCTCACGCCGTGTTTCCGGCTTTGGGCGCACACTTGCACAAGACGCGCTTCCGATACATAGACAACGTAGAGCATGAGGCAACGCTGATGAACGTGCTGATGGCTGGGACGGGAGCAGGAAAGGATTGTATCTCGGAGCCCATCAACCACATCATGGCCGACATCCGTCGTCGTGATGCAGAGAATCTTGCCCGTGAGAAGGCATGGAAGGAAGAGGTAAACCGCAAGGGAGCCAACAAGGACAAACGCCAACGTCCTGAAGGGTTGGTGATTCAGGAGGTGGACCCCGACATGACGAATCCCGCCTTCGTGATGCGCATGGCAGAGGCCGACGAACATTTCCTCTATACGAAGATGAACGAGATAGACCAGTTTGACGCATTGCGCGGCAACGGACGTGGTGGTCAGCAGTTTCAGATTATGTGCCTCGCCTTCGACCCTGGCAACCGCTACGGACAGACGCGTGTGGGTACGCAGTCGGTAACGGAAAAGGTGTGCATACGATTCAACTGGAACGCCTCGACAACGGTGGGAAAAGGCAAGCGATATTTCCAGAACGTACTCACCGACGGTCCTATCTCGCGTATCAACTTCTGTACCATTCCCGAACGGGAGATTGGAGCCGAAATGCCCATCTACGGTACTTATGATGCTGAGTTCGATGAACAGCTTCGCCCTTATATCGAGCGGCTCTGTGGGGCTCGTGGCACCATTGACTGCCCACAGGCATTCAAGCTGGTCGGGAAACTGAAGGATGAGTGTGCCGAGTTTGCAAGATTGTCGCAGAGCCGCACGTATGAGAACCTTTCGTTCCGTGCCTTGGTCATTGCCTACCTGAAGGCTTGTGTGCTCTTCGTGGCACACGGCTACAAATGGGACAAGACGATGGAGGACTTCATCCGCTGGTCGCTGCAATATGATCTCTTTTGTAAAATGCACTTCTTCGGTGAAGCTATTGAAGAGGCCAACCACTGTT
This sequence comes from uncultured Prevotellaceae bacterium, assembly GCA_902762325.1. Lineage (GTDB taxonomy): Bacteria > Bacteroidota > Bacteroidia > Bacteroidales > Bacteroidaceae > Prevotella. The sequence goes on from CACWNV010000076.1 coordinate 5,103, forward strand.
CGCAGTCATCAGGTCGTCGCGGACCGCGTAATCTGCTGGAACTGTTGCCCAACGAGTTTACTATGGAAGATGCCGTGCGCATTCGCCGTGAACAAGGCCTTCAGCGTCAGGGTGCTCAGGACATGATCCGAATGTGGCGCAACCGTGGTTACATTGAAGAGCGAACGAACGAACAGTTGAACAGTTTCGTTTTTGTAAAACTTAAGTTTAGGAATGAATAGGCAGTAGATTATGGAACTGGTATTAAAGAGAATCGCAAAGAAAAAGGGCTATACGATAGGCAAACTTTATGTCAAGCAACCTATAATAGATGAATATTTGAGAGGGGAGAAGTTTATTTACATCTGTGATACGCTTGAACCTCAATGGCGGGACTATGCCAAGGGTGCACGGAAGATAAAGGGGAAAAGTGCCATTCCAGAAGGGCGCTACCCGATAGTGATTACCTTTTCGCCTACATTTAAGAAATGGTTGCCGTTGTTGGTGAATGTTCCCATGTTTTCAGGCATTCGCATACATGCTGGCAATACGGTAAAAGATACGCAAGGTTGTATCTTGGTTGGCGAAAACAGGGAAGTGGGAAAGGTTCTCAACTCACGCAAGTACGTTGAAATCATCAAATCTAAGATTGTGGAAGCCAAGGATAAGGGCGAAGGTGTGTGGATAGAGATTAGATGAAATCTCCTGTATAGAATTAACCCCGAAGGTAATTGTTTACTTTCGGGGTTATTTCTTTGAATTTTTCAAGCAATTGTTTTCTATTGTCTTTCTTTTTTTTTAATTTTGTGTCCCAAAAGAGAAGAGAATGGAAAATCCTATCCCCCAGCAATGGAATAAGTTTCTGCT
>CACWNV010000077.1 GCA_902762325.1 uncultured Prevotellaceae bacterium
GTAGCTGTCGTTACCCCATACGGATTGTAGAATGATGTCCCTCTCTACGGTCAGGCCGATGTTCTGTGCAAGGATGGTGAGGATTTCCGACTGGCGGGCAGAGAGATGTTGTACTGTTCCGGCATATTCAATCGTGGAGAGATTACTATCGAAAATGGTCTGGCCGATGGTCATGCGCGAGGGTAACGACACCTGACGATGCTCGAAACGTTCTTTTATTTTTGCAATAAGTTCTTCGGGATAGAACGGCTTGGGGATATAGTCATTTCCTTTCAAATCAAATCCTTTCAGGCGGTCGGCTTTTTCCGTTCGGTCGGTGAGGAAGAATATCAGTACGTCGCGGTCTTGCTCTCGAATCTTTCGTGCCAACTCGAAGCCGTTCATCTCTGGCATATTGATGTCGAGCAGCACTAAGTCAGGACGACTGGCAGCGTACATATCCCATCCCGCACGTCCATTCTCAGCATAGTCCACTTCATAGCCCTCCACCTCCAGAAACTTCCTTAGTAACTCCGAATTCTGGCGGTCATCGTCAACAAGCAATATTCTAATCCTCTCCATCTCTCTGCGGTATTATGATTGTAAACGTGGTACCATCACCCTCCGTGCTGTCAAGACTGATACGGCCACCGTGTGCCTCCACCAACAACTTCACATAACTCAGTCCAAGCCCAATGCCGGGAATGGCCTTATCCTTTGCCGACTCGCTGCGGTAGAACTTATCAAATACATACCGCTGGTCGGCCTTTGCGATGCCGATACCATTGTCCGCCACGCTGATTTGCACCATCCCGTCCTCACGCATCCGGTAGTCTATCCTGATGGTCACGGTCTCACGAGAGTATTTGATGGCATTCTCCAGCAGGTTGCAGATGATGTTTGCCAGGTGCATACGGTCGGCCCGTATCTCCAAATCGTCCTCGGCCACAATCTCCATCCTCACCTCCTTGTCCGAAGGGATATTCTGCTTGCTGATACATTCCTCCATCAGTCCGCGCAACGCAAAGCACGACTTTACCAAAGGAATTTCGGTGGAATCGCTGAACGTGATGTCGCGCAGTTTCGAGAAATACGAAGTCAGGTTATCCAGTTCATTGTGCGAACTGTTCAGTATCTTCTGCTTGCTCTCCCTGTCCTGCATCATCCGCTCATTACCCATAAATGACACACACATCTTCAGTGTCGAAATAGGCCGTTTCAGTTCGTGAATCATCGTGTGCAGAAACTCCTGCCGGATAGCCTCTATGTGCCGTTGCTTGCGGATAGTCAGTATCTGATAGACCAGACAGAAGATAAGGAAGAACGAGAGCAGAAGCGAAGCAGCCAAAGTGTAAATCATGCTTTGGAAAAGTGGCGAGAGAGCAATGTCAGTCTCAATCCTTACAACTTGACGTTGCAGAATGTCGAAAGGATAGGTTACGATAATACGTGGTCGTAATAGTGAGGTGTGCCGTTTAAGGGCAGGTTCCCATTGTAGAGAGTCCTGTAACGAATCCACCTCAATTTCTTGTGCCACAATGTTTTGTTGACATAGTAGGCTGTCCAAACCCTCCACTGCAAACGGACAATTATGATTAACTTTGAAGAGTTCTATGGCACGGTCTGTTTGAGCATCAGGAATGGGGCTATCCGTCTTTAATTCAAAGTGGAAGGTCTGTGCACTATCTGGTCTAATACTGTCAAATGAATCCAAATTCATTCTGAAGTCAGATTCTCCAAAGACGATGGTCAAATTTAATTTCAACGTGGAATCAGGCATTGATTCCATGTATTTCTGAGTATAGTATTCCCGCCTCACTTTTTCTTCAGGGCTTTTGGGCGTTATAGTCCGTCGCGCCTGAACGTCCTGTTCGGCTACCGCAACGATTGCGGCAAATAGTTCGTCCTCACGCTCTTGCAATGCCAGCCGATAGCGGCTAAGTAGCCAATAGACTTGCGATAGTGCGAAAACTATAATGACACAAATGGTCAAGCCATGTATAAATTTGATTCTTCTTTCCATGCCGCAAAGATACGCATTTTATTCAGATTTCCATCTGAATATATCCCCAAATTATGAAATAGTAATAATTCAGTAATAATTATTTTTCATCTACTAACAAAAATCAGCCTAACTTTGCACCCCATGAGAAAGATAATAAATATGAAGCAAACCATCATCACCATCTTGTTTGCCCTCGTCGCAGTGGCGGGGCAGGGGCAAGAAATCAAGAAAGTAGCAGTTACGCCCGAAGACTTCATGGAGCACATGGCCTTGTGTGGCTACGAAGTTTACACCTATGACATTTCTTCTCTGCGCGACTCCGTGTCGGGCTTCACCATCGTCATCCGCGAGTACAACCAGCAGGGGATGATTGACGAGAAGAAACTGTACGGCTTCAGGACAAAGACCATGATTTCTGACTTCAACGAGAAAGACCAGCAGGAAATCTATGCAGAGAACGATGCTGACGACATGGAGCGCGGCATCTATCGCCTGGCCAAGACCCTCGCTGTTGGTTTCTCACCCGTTCAGTCGGACTCCATCGAGACCATCACCCTGCGTTCTTCTCGCTGTGATGCCTCGCCATGGAAACTGACGCTGAAGCCTATTCCCGGAGCACCCCAAACCATTTACCGCTATCAGAAAGCGCCATACCAGCCCACTTCGTTCTCCCTTGACACCTTCATTCCCCTTGTCTTCTACGGCTCTTTCTGGTGGGATGAGCAAGCAAAAGGATGGCGTTTCTGTGGAGAGACCGAACTGACAGAGGAGAAAGCCAAGACCAGCGACTACTTCAAATTCTGCCCACACTATTATATCATTGGCGTAGTATTCCACAAATAAAATGAAATGAATATGAACAAGAAAACCATCATCACCATCCTGCTCGCCCTCGTCGCAATGACGGGAAAGGCACAAATCCATTACCAGATTGACGGCAATACGGGGCATCCCGATTTCACGGGGACGCTCTACCTCTACGACTATTCGGCAATTGTAGATTCCATACAGGTCGTAAATGGCGTAATCATATTACACAACGGTACATTGCCAAGTGCGAAGAAATGTGCACTTATCAACAAAAACAGGGAAACTCTTGTCAAACCTCTGTTCATTGAGGACGGTTACATACATGTCGAAGGCCCTTCTACAGGGAAATGGTACTATGTGTCAGGCACACCTATGAACGATGACATGAAGACGCTCCAACAGAAATGCTTCAGCATACTCAACGAATATAAGGATGACGAGGACTTGCAAAATCAGAAGCTCGACGAAGCGATGGAGCCTGTAGTTCGCCTACACGCCGACGATGTCCTGGGGCTGGACATTGTTAAAAACCTGACCATTTCTTTCAGCGCAAAGCGAATACTTGAATACATCGGGATGCTGAGCGAACGGCTGCAAGCTAACGAGGAAATCATGGCACAACGGAAAACATACGAGGTGCAACTTGGCAGTCACGCAGGCGAGAAGTTCATAGACTTCGCCGTAGATTACGGCGGCAAGACCACCCGTCTCAGCGATTACGTAGGCCGCGGACAATATGTACTCGTAGATTTTTGGGCCTCATGGTGCGGCCCCTGCCGGGCGGGGATTCCAAGACTTATCGCAGCCTATAATAAATATAAGGACAAAGGTTTGACTGTACTTGGTATTGCCGTCAAAGACAAGCCTGAAGCAACCCTGAAAGCAATCGCCGAGTTGCAGATACCCTATCCGCAAATCCTCGACTCGCAGGATGGTGCCTACAACCTCTATGAACTCAACGGTATTCCCTACACAATCCTCTTCGCCCCCGACGGCACCATCCTTGCCCGTGGGTTGGTCGGCGAGAACATCGAACAGCAGTTAAAGAAGATTTTTATAGAAAACAAATAAGAGAAACGTTCAATGGACAAGAAAACCATCAATGATTCTAATCTTCGTGAAGCCCTCCGGCTGGAATATGCCAATATGCCACAATTGCCCGCAGGCCTCAATGAAAAAACAATGAAAAGAATAGAAAACAGATGAAGAAGTATATCACAGAAAATACAATCAAGGTATGAACAAGAAGACCATTATCACTGCGCTGCTCACCTTCGTCGCTTTGGCGGGGCAAGGGCAACAGAATGGGCAGAGCGGCGGATACTCAAACGACCCCCTGATTGAGAAGTTGGCGATTATTGCTGAGATTGTGCGCGACCATTACGTTGACAGCATACCGACGGACACCATTGTAGCAAGAGCTGTACGGGGTATTTTGGGTGGACTGGATCCGTATTCACATTACGATGATGCTCCAAAATCTAAAGTGAAGCAGGAATTCATGGCGGGGAGCACGGAAGGTGTTGGCATCAATATCATTGTTATGGATGCTACACCTGTTGTCGCTGGTGTTATACCAGACAGCCCTGCTGAGAAAGCCGGACTGCGTATGGGTGACCAAATCCTTGCTGTTGATGGTAAGAATGTCAGTGGCGATGTGCAGAAAGCTTATGATGCCGCTGGTCTTCTCGTAGGGACAACTGGTAGTAAGGTCAAGCTGACGGTTCAACGTGGTACGGGGACAAAGCCCATCAGCATAGCGATTGAACGTGGACGGATTCCCCTAAATAGTATTATTACAGCATACATGTTGACGGATACCATTGGCTACATCCGCTTCGACAATTTTACGCACACGACTCATAACGATGTTGTGGCGACTCTGAAAGACATGAAAGCGAAAGGCATGCGTGCACTCATACTCGACTTGTCTATGAATTTCGGTGGGCTTAGCGAAAGCGTCAGGCAATTGGCCGGTGAGTTCCTTAACGAAAGTGACACCATTGAGACAGTCAGGGGACGTGGCGGTTGCTTGACGGGAACACACGTCGTAGAGGGTAAGGGCATTTTCCGACAAGGACGTATGGCTGTGCTTGTGTCCGGCTTTACACACTCTGCTGCGGAATTATTGGCAGCTGCTTTGCAAGACCACAATCGCGCTACGATTATCGGATGGCAGACAGGTGGCAAGGGAACGGTTACATCTGTTTTTGGACTCCCTGACGGTTCAACCCTCACACTGGCTACTGCCCGCTATTACACTCCTTCTGGCAGATGCATACAGAAACCATACGGGGCCTATGCCAATACCAACTCACACGACTGGGGCATCATCCCTGACGAACAGGTATATCCAAACTTGAACGTACATACACAATACTACTACGACATAAATGGAACTGATCTTTTCCTACTGAATCATCTGCATTATTGGCTGGGCCTTGCCCGTGACACAAGGAAGCGTTTTCTCCATTCATCCACTCACTGGCGCAAAGACATCGACAATTTCATGACTCACTACGAGGTGCCTGATAGCCAGCTCAATGCCTTGGTTGACGAGGCACACCGCCAAGGCATCACCCCAGCCGATGATGCAGAGTTGAAGCGTAGCATCCCCATGCTTAGGCTTGTGCTGAAGTCACTCGTTGCTTTCTCGCTTTGGGGAGAGCCTGCACGTTTCTATGTAGAAAACACGGCTGACGAAATGCAACAACGTGCCGTAGAAGTGTTGGCACAACCACTAATGCAGAAGGAGAAAGAAGTCCCATCCAATAATTTCAACTATCCCGATGTAGGCCAGAAATTCCGTGACTTCTCTGTAGTGAACGACGGCAAGACCACTCGACTCTCCGACTATGTTGGTCGGGGACAATATGTATTGGTGGATTTTTGGGCTTCGTGGTGTGCACCCTGCCGACATGAAATTCCCGTCCTCATCACAGCCTACGGGAAATACAAGGACAAGGGTCTGATAGTGCTTGGTGTTGCCGTGAACGAGAAGCCCCAATATTCTCTATTGTTTGCTAAACAGATGAAGATTCCATATTCCCTGATGTTGAATGCCCAACAAAATTCAATAGAAGATG
>CACWNV010000078.1 GCA_902762325.1 uncultured Prevotellaceae bacterium
ACACGGGACACATCCCAGCGAATGGGAACGTCCCGCGGTGCCACCTCTCTGTCTTCATGTAACCCTGTCAAAGAACCGCCTCCACGGGGGAGGCAACGCCTGCGGGCGAAATTGCCCGAAAGCGGATGCAAAGGTAGGAAAAAATCATGAACCAAGAAAACTTTAGCACACTTTTTTACACTAAATACCGAAAGTTTTCCGGATTCTTTACAAAACGAGCACTAACTGATAAATAAATCTTAAAATATCACTCAAGTATTATTGCAATAAGACATATTTTACTACTTTTGCAAAAAAGAACATTAATACATTATATAATTAATATGAAAAGAATCATCATTGCCATATTAACACTTATTCCATTCACGGGAATAGCACAAAACAGTTGGGAAAAGCCTACTGAAACAACTCAGGCACCAGCAAAGAAGAAAGCATTATTTGAGAAGAGCAACAAAAATACCGATCCCAAGTATCTTGCCGGAGCCGTTCCCGTGAAAGACGGAAAGGTTGTATTTGAGCTGGACGAGGACGTAAAAGGAAAGAGTGCTCAAGAGATTTATGACATTGTCTATAATGAGCTTCAGGCTCTCACAAAAGAAGAAAACCAATTCAAAGAGAGTCAAATTGCTATTGTGAATAAGCAAGACCACGTCATTGCAGCCCGTCTGAAAGAATGGCTTGTCTTCCAGAACACATTTCTCTCACTTGACCGCACAGTCTTTAATTACACTATTATTGCAACTTGCGCCGACGGCCATTTGAACTTGAAGCTCACACGCATCAGTTACCAATATGAGCTCGACAGAGAAGGAAGCGGTTTGGAAACGACTGCCGAGGAATGGATTACCGACAAATATGGTTTGACAAAGAAGCAGGACAAGCTCAGCAAGTATTCAGGGAAGTTCAGAAGAAAAACCATAGACAGAAAGGACTACATCTTTGACAAGATCAAAGCTGCACTTAATGTCTAAATCTAAATGACGAATGGACAACAACGGAAGAATTCATCATCGTAGAGAAGACGAAAAAGAAGACAAGCATTTAAAAATAAGGAATATCCTTAATATAATATTCATGCTTGGAGCCCTTATTGGCGTGGGAGTGTACTTTCTCATAGACCAATGGGTAGGAACCATTGTTATTGTTATTGCAATGCTCTTTAAGTTTGCAGAATGCAGTTTTCGTTTTCTTCGCTGATGAATATGCGTTTTATCGTTATATTGCTATTGTTTTTCACATCTCAGGTCGTATCGGCTCAAACCGACAATTACAATGAGATATCCCCTGATGGCAACATAACGACACCAGAAAGCCGAAGCCGGAAGAAGGACACCGATTCATTGGGAACAGACAAGGAGATTCCCAAAGGCATCAAGGTATGGACTGTTGACGAACGGTTCGGAGACCGTCGTAATGCCGATGTCGATACTCTTCAGCACTTGTTTATGAACACTATTTTCACGACAGGTGTATATGGAGAGTTCAACACGACAGGCAATGTGGGTGCACCCCGTATCAACAGAATTTTCATCAACCGTCCCTCAGAAGAGCAGTTCATTTTCACACAGCCCTACGACTATTTCATCAAACCCGTTGAGAAGTTCCATTTCACTAACACTCTATCCCCATTGACAAACCTGACATACAACACATGCGGAGACAGGATGAATGGTGAAGACCACTTCAATGCCAAATTCTGCGTTAATGCGTCTAAAAAGCTCGGTGCTGGTTTCACCACCGATTATATATATGGCAGGGGCTATTATCAGGAACAGAGCACTTCTCATTTTAATTTCTCTTTATTTGGCAGTTATTTGGGTGACCGTTATCAGGCTCATTTGCTATTTTCTACCAATCATCAGAAGGTAACAGAGAACGGCGGTATTAATAACGATTACTACATCACCCATCCTGAGGGTTTCAGTAACCGCTACCAGTCATCCGAAATACCGACCGCCTTAGCCTCTAACTGGAACCGCAACGACAACCAGCATGTCTTTTTCAGTCACCGCTATAGCATAGGATTCAACCGGAAAGTACCAATGACTCCCGAGGAAATCGAAGCGAAGAAATTCGCATTAGCCGCAAAAAAGGATCAGTTGGCACGCGAACGGGCAAAAGACAAAGACAAGAATGACTCCAAAGGTAAGGACAAAGAGCCGTCTGAGACGTTTAAAGGACGCCCGGACGATGCTAAGATCGTCGGATTAGAATCAGCATTAAACGACTCTCTAAAGAATCAGGAACGAATAGCTGTTCATGGAAAAGCCGCTCTTGATAGTCTGGTGGCGGCAGAGAAGAAAGCCGAAGAAGACACATCATGGCTGAAAAACGAATATGTACCCGTAACAAGTTTTATTCATACCTTCAAGTTTGACACGTATGAGAGAATTTACGATGCTTACAAAACTCCCAGCGGCTATTATGCCAACACCTATTATAATAAAGGTAAGCACGTCGGTGATTCCATCTACGACCTGACCCGTCACTATGACATAAGGAACACATTTGCCATTTCCCTCCTGGAAGGTTTCAACAAATGGGCAAAATGCGGATTGAAGGCATTCATCACCAGCGACTTGAGACATTTCACCCTACCCGACTCCCTCGGTGGGAACATGAACTATAATGAACACAATCTGAGTATTGGTGCCCAGCTCATTAAAGCGCAAGGAAAAGCCCTGCACTATGAAGCGACGGCAGAGACGTGGATGGTGGGTGAAGATGCCGGGCAAATAAAGATTGATGCGAAAGCTGACTTTAATTTCCCGTTGTTCAACGATACGATGACACTTGCCGCAAGCGGTTTTCTTCATCATCTCAATCCGACATTCTACTACCGGCATTATCACGCACGCCACTACTGGTGGGACAACAACGATCTCTGTAATATTATCCATTCCCGCATCGAAGGACGATTTGAATATGATAAAACGAGGACCACCCTTCGAGTGGCCTTTGACGAAATCAAAAACCTCACCTATTTTGCCCAGAGCTATCACATAGATGATGACTTCCTTCGTAAATCAAATGTTGTCACGCCCAGGCAATGCTCATCGCCTATCAGCCTGTTTACTGCATCCCTGGAGCAGTACATCAAATGGGGACCATTATGCTGGGAGTCGATAGTAACCTGGCAGAAGTCTACTAATGAAGACGTCCTGCCCGTCCCGACTCTCAATATATATACGAATTTATATTTCCATTTCACGTACGCCAAAGTTCTCAACTTCGATATTGGTTCCGACTTGAGATACTTTACCAGCTTCTATGCCCCCGATTACAGTCCTGCCTTGGGACAATACACCGTTCAAGAGGGTGAAAGTAGCATCAAGACGGGCAACTATCCTATTATCAACGTCTACGCTAACATGCACCTGAAGCATACCCGCTTCTTCATCATGCTGAGCCACGTGAATGCAGGATCAGGGAAAAGGAACTACTTCCTCACCCCGCACTACCCCCTTAACGACCGTACATTGAGATTTGGGGTCAGCTGGAATTTCTTTAATTAATCGCCAGGAAGTTGCTATTATTCACACGACTAAAGCAATAATATAAGACATAAAAACTCAAAAACATGACGAATTCTCAATCTAATTGTCTACACCCCTCAGCATTATTGCAGAGAAGTTGGAGAGCAGCCATCTACTTTATTTTTGCAAGTTCTCTTACCTTGACGACCTCTTGCCGTTATGATGACGACAAATGCTGCGAGCCGACGCTGAAAGGAAAGATCATATCATATAACGAGTTCGGTGCTGCCATGTTGGATTTCACGGAGGCAGACATGATGAAGGCTGGATTCACACTCGGCGACATCATCAGCATCACCGTCGACGATAATGAAATCGTCATGCCTTACTACGACGGTTACTATACCCGCAACGGAGAATACCTGTGCGTAGCCTATCCCACTTATCCCAGCATCTGCTTCACCGCCAACAATGTTGGACTGCCCGAAGAACTCACAGGACTGGAGGGGCATACCGTCATCGTAAAGATGAAGGAAAAGGGCGGCTGTATCGACGTGCAAAATGCGCTGAGCATGAAATACAATAACGAACGCGAAGAATACTTATGCTCAGATGCGGAGTTTGCCAATGCACGAGCAGCAAGTGGCGGAAAACTTGCAAGTGGCAGACTGTACCGCAGTTCATCACCGTTCTGCAACGAAATCAACCGCGCCTTCTATGTTTCAGAGTACCTGGAACGCGAAAAGGTGAAGACCGTACTCAACCTCGCCGACACAGAGGAGAAGATGCAGAGCTACGACATGCCGCCTTACAGCCATAAACTATGGGAGGAAGGCAACGTGATATTATGTCCGCTGAAGGCAGACCCCACGGCAGATGACTATAACAACCGACTAATAGCAGCACTGAAGGAACTTCCGTCACGCCCTGCCCCATACGTCGTGCATTGCATGGAAGGAAAAGACCGCACGGGATATGTGTGCGCCCTGCTTGAGGGATTATGCGGAGCAACGTATGAGGAGATTGTTGCCGACTATCTGATTACCTATTACAACTATTATCTTATCAACCCGGCAAATGACCGCGATTTGTGCAACGCATTGGTATCGTTGAGACTCAACACCTGCCTGATGCATTATTCCGGTGTTTACGATGAAGCAGAACTGCCGAAAGTTAACTACGCCAAAGCGTTCTCCAACTATCTGCTCTCTCACGGCATGAGCCAACCGCAACTTGATGCGCTGGTTCAGGCACTGACAGTTCCAAATCTTTAATAAGAACCTTTTCATCAAATACAGGTAGCATAATCATGCCCCTATGATGCCAGTCGCACCAGGAAACCGAATGTACACGGCATTTCCGGTGCGACTGATGTTTGTTTTTCCCGCCATTTGCCCGCGAGAGGTGGAAACTCGGCTTTTTTATAAAGATAAATTGGAATTTACAGGCTTATCTCATCCATCCTTCTACACGATAGACTTTTTCCATTAGCTTGTTTTCTTTATTAGTTTCGGAACTTTTGAACCAAACTTCTATACGGGCTGCATAATAATCATCCCAATCACCTTCATAGATAGTAAATGACTGCTTATTCACAACCTTCCCAAAATGCTTTTGGGGAGAAATTTTCACTCGGCTTTGTTCTATAATCCTGTCTTCTGAAAGAGGTGTGTTACTTGTGACTTCGTAACAACGGAGGAACACTTCACCGGGTTCTAAACTGGTATAATAAAAGTCATATTTATACATACCACCTTGAAAATCGTTCCAAATCTGCAAATATGTATTTTTGTCCAGACTATCTACAACTTCAATCTTATCAGATTCTAAAGATAATGGCAAGTTCAATTCCTGTCCTTCAGGAATGGGATGATCCTTACCAAATCCATCAGGACCTGACATCGCACTAAAAATAAGAGGTAACCATAGAATGCATACCACAACAGCGGATGCTATAAAAGATAAAAAGACCTTTAACCACTGTTTGTTAATAAGCAAGAACACCCATGAAGTTAATAACGCAATAACAACTAAAATGAGTAAGACTCCAATAATAGTTTCTAATATGGACGGTGCCTTAGTAAATAATACAATTAGCGCAAGCATTGACAATGCCAACAGAAGTGGAAACATCCACCAATATTTTACTAAAAGCCTTTTAATTATTATAACCATATAAATTCCTCTATGTTGCTATCCAAATAATTGGAAAATATTTATTGTTTATTAACTATTCTGTATCAATCACTTAGCGTGAAGTCCATTAGTACGATG
>CACWNV010000079.1 GCA_902762325.1 uncultured Prevotellaceae bacterium
ATCTCCGTCTGGATGGGATAGCGATTGGGCGGTGGTGTCTGGATGATACTCAGGTCGCGCGCTCCCAACAGCGAGAACTGCAGGGTACGCGGAATGGGCGTAGCCGTCAGCGTCAACGTATCGACATTGGTCTTCATCTGGCGCAGTTTCTCCTTGGTAGAGACGCCAAACTTCTGTTCCTCATCGATGATGAGCAATCCAAGATCATGGAACTTCACCGTCTTGCCAATCAACTTATGCGTACCTATTATAATATCTACCTTACCGGCCTCCAAATCTTTCAAGAGCGCAGAGGTCTGCTTGGTGCTACGGGCACGTGAGAGGTAGTCCACACGCACGGGCATATCCTTAAGGCGCGAAGTGAAGGTCTGGTAGTGCTGATAGGCCAACACCGTGGTGGGTACCAATACTGCCACTTGTTTGCCATCGCAAGCCGCCTTGAAGGCAGCACGCACGGCCACCTCCGTCTTACCAAAGCCTACGTCGCCACACACCAGACGGTCCATGGGCTGTGCCTTCTCCATGTCAGCCTTCACATCGTTGGTGGCCTTCAACTGGTCGGGGGTATCCTCATAGAGGAACGACGCCTCCAACTCCTGCTGCATGAACGAGTCAGCAGAGAAGGCGAAGCCCAACTCACGGCGACGGGCGGCATACAGTTTGATAAGGTCGCGGGCAATATCCTTCAGCTTGCTCTTGGTGCGCTCCTTCATGCGCTCCCACTGACCTGTGCCTAAGTGCGACAGGCGAGGTGGCTGACCATTGTCCTGCGCCTTGTATTTCGAAACCTTATATAGTGAATGGATAGAGACATAGATGGAGCCCCCACCCTCGTACATGATCTTGATCATTTCCTGGTAGCCATCACCTTGCGGCATACGCACCAAACCACCAAACTTACCAATGCCGTGGTCTACGTGTACTACGTAGTCGCCCACCTCAAACTGCTGAATCTCCTTGAGCGTCAGCGCCACTTTACCAGAGCGTGCCTTGTCGGACGTCAGACTGTACTTGTGGAAACGGTCGAAGATCTGATGGTCAGTGAATACGCAGAGTCGCAGATCGTTGTCGGCAAAACCTTCATGGAGTGTCTTTTCGACGGGGTCGAAGAGGACACTGCCTTTTTCGGCAAAGATATCGCGCAGACGCTCCAACTGTTTCTTGCTGTCTGCCAGGATGCAGAGCTGATAGCCATCGGCGAGATATTGTTCGAACGACTGTTGCAACAGTTCAAAGTTTTTGTGGAACTGGGGTTGGGGCGAGATATGGAAGGAGATAGTAGCATCGGGCATACCTGACGGACGATGCCCCATCTCGATGCGTCGGAAATCAACGGCATCGCGCGAGAACTGAGCACCACTAATCAGCATGCTCTCTTTCTTCATCTGCTGCATAATCTCGTGCTGCTCCTGCTCGGTAGCACCCTCTAAGCGCTCTGTTAGTGCCTGCTCAGAGAAGCCATCCTGATAGATACGGTCAATGGCATCGTGAACATACAGGAAATCCTTGAAGACCAACACTGTTTCTTGAGGCAGGAACGACAGGAACGGCATCTTCTCCTCAGTCATCGACAGTTCTGGTACAATGCTCACCTGCTGCAACTTGTCTTTCGACAGCTGCGTCTCCACCTCAAAGGTACGGATGGAGTCGATATCGTCACCAAACAGGTCGATGATCATCATAATCGACTTCTTGACATCCTGCTCCTCGTTGTTCATCTTCACGTAAACAGAGATGGCACCGACGATGGCCACGACACCAGCAATGGCATAGCAGAGCTTGGTGGCGATGGGGACGTACTGGGCAATCTGCTCAGATGCCTGGCTGATGGCGTTCTTACCAGCCTCGTAGCCTGCGCCACTGTCTGCCAATGCCTTGCACGTACTGGCGAACAAGCCAAGAGCGACACCTACACAGCAACGTACAGGACGGCTGTCCATCACCTTGTTAAATCCTGATTTAACACCTCTTTTTACACAATTCACGAAATTTTTAATAACCATTTGTTTTTTGTAATTTAATGAAGTTTATAAAAAACCGATAGATTAAAAAACGAAAAAACTTATAGATTAAAAAACGAATATAGGGACTCCCGAAGGAGTGGTTCTTACCAACTGAACATCACATTGTCTGACCGTACTATGCCGAAGAATCCAGGCAGGACGTAGGTGGCTATCAGCAGGAACACGCAGGCCCCAAAGAGTTTCAAAATGCTCTTGGATACGTCACCTTCCTGATTGTTCATCTTGACATAGATCTGAAAGGCATCAACGAGGGCAGTAAGAGCACCTATGCAAAAGACCACAAGGGTTACGTAATGCATCATTACCAATAGGAACTCCGTCATGTTATATAGTCCCTCGGCTCCCATGTTATAGTCCACTGCACCACCGTCAACAAGGGACTGTGCCGATACTGGTGCCGTCACACATATTATATATAATAAGGTGATGATGATTCTTACTCCTCTTGATGCCATAGCCGTACAATAGTTAATAGGTCATCTGTTTTGCATCAATCTGCTGTCCGGCAGGTGTAACACCACCGCTGGCCAGGATGCCAAGCATCTCATCCGTGAAGAACTCTGCTTCTGACTCCACAGGAACGGGATGCATCTCATTCTCCAGCTTCTGAATCACTTTATCGGCAGTATTGCCTAATGTGGCCGGTGCTGCTGGCTTGTCAGCAGAAGTAGAACCAGTTGAAGTCGGCTGCTGATCGGGCTGCTTCTGGCTAGTTTCCGTTTTGGATTCTCCGGCATTATCGGCATTAGCTCCCTCACCAGACTTGGGAATGGCATAACGGCCATCCTCAGTCTCGACAACTTCTGTAGGAGGCTCGTCAGGAACCTTTGATGCCATGCCAGGAATGTCAATGTCTTCCATTTCACTTTTCTGACCTTCGTTGCGGGTCATGTCCATGAAAATCACCACCGCATAATATATCGCGTAGGCGAAAGTCAGTACAACTGCAAAAATTGCGAATGCGCTCATTTTTCTGTTATCCTTTAAATAATTAATCTTTTCGGCTGCAAAGGAACTACAATTTTAGAAATCAAGCAGGAATTATTAGAAAAAATTGAAATTTTAACATTTTGGAGGGTGAATACAGACATTTTGGAGATTGATGTTAGAAATACGTTCCTGATTTAGCATAAAATCATTTTGAATATAATGAATATTAAGAGGTGATTGCATAATATAAGTTAAAAGGTTTAAACTTATCCAAATTATTACTATATATTCAATGGAAATCATTACTTTTGCACCCGCAATACAGTTCTGTACGGAATTTCCGTGAAGACAAGTAAAAAAGTATATATGGTAAGGATAACAAAGTATTCCGGGTTTACAAATCAGAAGGGATGGAAGCCACAGTTCTTGGCTCATGTGAGATGGCTTCCATACATGAGGTATGCATAGTTCTGACATACCTTTGAGGGTAGTTCGTATTACATATTTGGTATTATTTGATTGTTCCTGTACCCATAGGTATACGGAAATGTAGGTTAATACCTGCAGAAATCAATTCTGATTACAAAAATAACACAAAATATATAAGATGGTAAATAGTAAAGAACTGACAATAGGGGCATGGGTAAGAAGCAGTAAGGACATAGCGCAAGTGACGGCCCTTTACAAAGAAGAGGATGGCATACACGTTGAAGGGAATTTGTTTTGTGCTGATGACCCGTCGCCAGAGGATGTGGTGACGCTGATTCCTGACGGGCTGGATCCTGTGCCTCTGACTGCAGAATTGCTGGAGAAGAACGGATGGGTAAAAACCTTAACCAATCCCATCACGTACATTCATCCTTTGCTTGGCGACAGCAATAAGGTCGTTTTTGACGGAGAACCTCATTTCCGTGAAGTCGAGGTGCTATATGTGCACCATCTGCAGAACCTTTTGGCAATTGCTAACAAGCAAAATGTCGATATTGACTTACAGACACTCTGCAAGTAGAACAAACAAACTTCTCAATTTCTGATGATGGCAATAGGTGTGATACATAAGATGTATCAGCCTTATGCCTCATAAGAAAGTGTTTTGTGGACTCAATCTCTTCACATACTCGAAAAAACACGCCTATACTCTGCGGAATCTGTCAAATTTTGGCACTTTCCGCAGAGTATAGGCTATTTTTTTTATGCATCAAACAATGATTCAGCAGTGATTACTGACTGGAATTCGTCAGAATAGCTGTTGCGCTTTACACCTGCAGCTGATACCAGAACAAGATGGATGGCTTTGTCCGTTCCAGATTCTTCTATGAATCGAGAACGACGGTTTTGTATCTTGGCATCCTCAGTAGCATCCATCTCATACGGCTCTTTTGTAAACTTCATCTCGCAGATGTCAATCACATTGTCGCTACGGTCTATCAACAAGTCTATCTGCGCTCCCTTCTGACCTGCGGCACTATTGCATGAACGCCAAGAGCAGACGGTGCTGATGGTTCCATATATGCCAAGGGCTTTCTTGATCTGAGAGACATGGAGCAGGCAGATGCGCTCAAAGGCCAAACCGCACCAGTTGTAATAGATGGGGGTGCCTGTCTGGGATGACCAGAAGTGTTCATCGTCCTGTCTGTTCTGCTTGATGAACCTATAATAAAATAATGTATATGAGTCGATAAGCTGGAACATCGCGCCTTTCAATCTCTGACCAAAGGCTTTGTATCTGCGGATAAAGCCACAGGCTTCGAGGTCTTCAAGTATCTCGGACAACTTTCCGTTATCCGACAGACGGCCTTCGGTGATAAGTTCCTCGCGCGTCATTCCTATGCGCTTGGTTCCAAGGGTATTGACGACTTTGATGTATGGCGCAGGATTCTTGAATAGTGAGGCATAAAGCTCGTTAAACTCGTTGACAAGTTCGCCGTCTGGGTTGAAAAAAAGGTTGTCGATGTTCTGGGCAAGGCTTAAGCCTCGTTCAAGTTTCGACCAATAGAATGGAATGCCTCCCATCACCATATAGCACTCCATCAATTGGCGGCGATTCATGCCCAGTTTCCTGTGAATGGCGTATTTCTCGCATTCATTCATGGTGAAGGGTTGCAAGTGAATCTTCGTGTTTACCCGATTGTGTAGCCCGCCATGATCTTTGATTACTTTGTTGATAATCCAAGAGGTTGCCGAACCACAGATGATGAGGATAATGTCTTTTCTGGCCGAGGCCCACCCGTTCCAGAAATTCTCCAATGCAGGAATGAACCCTGAGCGTTGGGTATCCATCCAAGGCATTTCATCAATGAAAATGATTTTCTTGGGTTCTTCGGATTGCCGGATAATGTCTTTCAACATATCAAAAGCTTCAAGCCAGGTCTTTGGCATTGCGGGTTTCTTCATGCCGTACTCACGAAGTGACAATTTCCAGGCAGCCAGTTGCTTTTTCATCGGCGATTTTGCCAATCCCGTATGATAGAAAGTAAAATTGTTGGCGAATGTTTCTCTGACAAGATATGTCTTGCCAACACGTCTGCGACCATACACAGCCACAAACATCGAATCTTCCTCACGCATTGCGCTGAGAAGCTGCTCTTGTTCCTTTTTTCTACCTATCAGCATGTTCAGATACGTTTTGTGACTGCAAAGATACAAAAAATATGCTTATACTCTGCGGAAAGTGGCAAAAATTTAAAGATTCCGCAGAGTATAGACCATAATTTAACTTTTATTATAACTGCTTTGGATAGCCAAGAATGTCTATTTATATGCGTCCTTTTTGTAACTGGAGATAGTCTGTAAG
>CACWNV010000080.1 GCA_902762325.1 uncultured Prevotellaceae bacterium
AGAAGATTACGGCTAATATGATGGCAATGGCAACGAAACCGGAAAGCAATCTTTCGGGGCTTGGGAATGGAATGCCTTTGCCGCTATATACGTCGAACAGGAGCCATACTACCCAGAGAAATATGAAAGGAAGTATGCCGAACGTGTAAAGCTTCTCCCTGCGCTTGAAGGTTATCAACCGCTGTTGGGCACTGAGCACATCATCAACTGCAAGATGCTTGTCGCGGATCGTACTGACATTCCAAAAGTTGAAGACGGCCTCACCAACTAGCATAAGTACTACGGCAATAGCGTCCTTTATCATACGTGATGCCTGCACCATGGGCATTTACCATGTTACCATTCTGGTCGTATCAGGAACTGCCTGATATTATCCAAAGAGCATTCGAAATCCTTCCCGTTGAAACCGTGACCGGCTTTGGGTATTTCAACCAGCCGGGCATTCTTGTACAACTTCACGGCACGACGAGAATACTCTATTGGAACTACTGCGTCGGCATCGCCATGGACAATCAGGACAGGTCGGTGATATGCTTCAACAGCCTTATAGGGGTCCAAATCTCGAATCTCCGTGAAGAAACGCCGCCCGATGGGTACTCGCCAGATTCTTGTAGTATCAGGGATGTCTGACACCTGTGGATAGCGACTGTTCCAGTTGTCCGGAATACATAAGGCTGGAAACTCAAGAACCAGCTTGCTGATGTCTTTTTGCATCTTGGCAGCGGTCAAAGCTGATATGAGTCCTCCCTGACTCCCACCCAATAGCACGATGTTCTTCTTGTCAACATCGGGTCGTGACTTGAAGTATCGCACGATAGCCTCCAATGCTTTCTGTTCGTCGAGTACCGACATATTTACCGTATTGTTGTCTGTGCGGCTACCTGTTCCACCACAAGGAAAGTCAAAAGTGTAACACATGTAGCCCAACTCATTCAGCATCTTGAAATAATTGCGCCCGGAATGATGCGTGCCATTGAAGCCATGAGATACAATCACAATCGGATGTCGCTTCTCGCCATTGTCGGGCGTGCTCAATACACCATAGATTTGCTGCTTACCTTGTTTTATCCATAGTTCTTTTTCTACGGAAGGCTGTATGGTATTGGCTGTTTTCTTCTGCAACACCACTGAGCCTAACAGACCCGAACGAAGGAGCGGCGTGTCTTTTTCGAAGAATTTCATGGAGACAACGGCCTTGCGCTTTGTAGGACGTGGCATTCCCTTGCTGAGCCATTCGGGCACTTCTTTCATAAATCGCCCGATACTCGGCGACTTTGAGGCGGCACCAAAGGTCACAGGCTCTGACCATTCCACATCATCAGGCTCCAGTTCATCGCCCACCATTCGGTTCACCCATAGGTTCGTGACATCTATCTCTAACGTATTATCGCCTCCAAGCAATGCGTCAGTAATGTCGATAGTAAAAGGTGGCCGCCAAAGTGTACCGCACACTTTCCCGTTTACCTTGACCACGGCGAGATTCTTCACTTCGCCCAAGTCGAGCACATAGTTGTAGTTGCGGTTCAATTCTTTCAGATACAGATGTTGCGAATAACGTGCCGTGCCAGAGAAGTACTTGATATCGTTGTCTGCAGATTCGTTCCAAGGCATAAGCGATGTCCAATTCACTTGTTTGCCATCGGCGAATTTGATGGTCCACTTGCCATTGACAGGCAGCGAGTCTATCACATCACTGGAGATACCGTCTGCGTCTGATGCCATTTCTGTTGTTTTATCTTTAAGTATCAAGAATACAGCTCGTCGGGTGGTAAGGTTCAACTTGACTTGTGTCTTTCCGTCTTCCATCTTCCATATCGTGGCGATGGATGTCTCTCCCGTCTCTGGGTCCCACACCTCGGGCATTCTACCAGTTCCTTCTATGGTAAGTGTCGGGGCAAGGTCGCCATCTTTGGTGTTGGCAATGAAGTAGATGTCGGCACCATTGTCACTACGGTGAATCCACTGAATACCTTCTACATCAGCAGACAACGACGGATTCTTGCTCTTGAAATCATCGACAAAGCGACCTCTTTGTAAGAGAGCCTGACAACGGGAGAAATACGAAAACAGCGGTTTTGCACCATCTGTCCACCATGTCTGTCCTGGTGTCCACCATGTACCCCACATACCGAAGGTCATGCCAGGTTTGGCATTCACCCAAGGATTGTGGGCTGCTGCATGAAGCATCAACTTGTTAATGCCAAGACAAAAGGCAGAATCGGCGATGGCTTTCAGACGGGCAGGATCATCCCTCCAGGCATGAAGCGGCCAGCAAGTAAATCCCTCTGCATAAACGGTTTCATGTCCAACTCGCCTTGCTGCATTCACTACACGAGGAATATCCTTCCAGCCCCAATTGGTGGGCTTTGCCCAGAACTCTGCACAGATAGGGTCGTCTGCGGCTAATTGGCGCACAATCTTATCGGTGTTGATGGGGTTAAACGGTTTGGCAGAACCAGTTCCGTATGGCTGCACCAGCAACTGCAGGCCGTGCTCATGCGCCAGTTGGCTCATATAGCCATAATAGTTCTCTGCAAATAAATCCGATACCGTCTCACGCCAGTCACGCTTGAACTGATCCGTCACCTGGCGGTTGTCGATGACCACCCCTGCCAAAGCTGGCAACCATTTAAGTATATCATATCCTCTTCGTTGTGAAAACTCCTCTGGCATTCGCTTGGTCCATTCCTGACCGCCAGCCTCATAACTGTCAATCTCCAATCGCAGGAAGGTCTTGCCTGTCTCTTCACCAGCCAGATTTAGCAGCATGGCAGGATAGCCCGACCAATAGTGTAATACAGCCTCACGACTCATCTTGTCGCACTCCAGACCTGTACCGCTTTCGGGTGACGTACTACCATTGGTCTTTCCGTTTGCCGTATGGCCGAAGCGATAGATTTTCCACTTTCCTTTAGGAAGCTGGATGCTGGCAGCACCAGGAAAAACGATGATTTGCTCTTTCTGAACGATGCTGTCATCAGGAACTGCTACAACAGCTATGTCTTCATAATAGCCAAAATTAGCCTCAGGTTGTATCAGTCTGACATGCCGCTTACCTCGTGACTCAACCATTGTCCATACAAGCTTCTGCATGGAATATTCAGGTTTAACCGTCGGATAGGCACTCGATGACCACCCTGGACAATTGTGTGTGCCATACGAAAGACCCAAGCGGCGGCATTCACTGATAGCAAATCGCATCAGCTGTTGCCATCGCTCGGAACCAATAGCATTGGTAGTGTCCTTTACCATTCCCTGTCCTGTACCACCCACCTGAAAGTTCTGTACACCTCCGATACCTGCTTTCTGATAAGCCTCCAGATCTGCGGTTATTCCTTCCTTTGTTATCAAGCCGTCCATCCACTGCCATATCATAATAGGCTTGGCCTCGGCAGGAGGATTCATAAAAACATCCTCTATCTTTTGGCCAATAACACACTGAAGTTCTAAAACAGACAACGCTAATAAAAGTAATCGTTTTTTCATATAATTAGTATTTTGATGCAAAGTTAGCAATATAATTTAAAGTATAGCCTTTCAAATAGACTTTTCATATAAAAAACAAAGTGCGAAAGTAATCAAATACTTTCACACTTTGTTGATTTTCAATCAGTTTGTTTGATAAAAACTCACTAATACTCATCCTCGTTGAAAAGGAAATCTTCTTTGGTGGGATAATCAGGCCAGATGTCCTCAATACTTTCATAGACATCTCCTTCATCCTCTATTTCTTGAAGGTTCTCTAACACCTCTAATGGAGCACCTGAACGAATAGCATAATCAATCAATTCATCCTTTGTTGCGGGCCAGGGTGCATCCTCTAATTTCGAAGCAAGCTCTAAAGTCCAATACATAGATAAAAAATTATTACGTTCAAAAATTTGCGCAAAAGTAATAATTTATTCTTTATTTGCAAATGTTTTGCCACTTTTTTTCATCAACATTATTGATATTATTCAATTTTAGGGCTAAAACATAGAGATAGTCCGACAATCTGTTGAGATAGGGCAATATTCCCTTATCAACATTAGCTTCATTCTGTAGACTAACTAATACTCGTTCGGCACGACGGCAGACTGTACGACAAACATGTGACAATGCTGCTGACCTGCATCCACCAGGTAGAATGAACGACCGCTGGGATGGCAACTGACTGGTCATTTCATCTATCTCGTACTCCAGTTCTTGAACCCACGAAAGGAATTGGTCATCAGACTGTTCAGGACTCACGACACTCGTACAGACAGAAAACAGCTGTGATTGGCATTTTTCAAGAAAACTGGTATCTAAATCATTATGACTTCCCAACTCACAAACCAGCAAGCCGATAAAAGAATTCAATTCATCTATCGTACCACAAAACTCAATATGAAGGTCATTCTTGGGTATCTTGTGAACCTGACCGAAGTTTGTGTATCCTGCATCTCCACTTCCTGTATAGACTTTCATAATATTATGATTAAAAATTAACTATATAATGTTGCTTGTAAAGACTACGGTCGAAAAACAACAAACCTACATAATACAAATCATAAGAAATACCTGTATGCTGGTCTTCTTGTAGTTTCTGCCATAATTGACGACAATGATTATTGAAATGTATGTCTTCAACAACCAACAAAGAATGTGTATTGACTTGTGAAAAACAGGGGATAATCTGTTCAGCAGATAAATCCTTGGCACTCACGCGAATAATGGAAGGCATAGGAAATAGGCTCAATTTCTTGATGTCTTCCAAGGTAACAATGTTAACCTTCTTACAACCTGCTGCAACATATTCTTTAGAATGATCATTAAATTCAGGATATTCTATCCATGAATCAGGTCGAAGGTCATTGACTAAACGGAAATACAACTCAAAAAGATGCTTTTTACCATCAGCATAGCCAAGACTGGACAGATCTTTATAGGCATAATAAGGATAATGCTCATTTATCACATACCGTATAAAACGATATGCTGATGGAGACTGAACTCCAAATCCTCTGGAATGAGGGCTACGAGTCAGCCATACATATATCTTCTTTAACATTTTTACCATTGTCATTATAACGATAAAATCGAGAAAAAAGGTATATACTATAAAGGAAAATTAAAAGGCAATACGAGGATTATGTATAAACAGATTACATAAAAGCACAAAAAAAATCCCGCCGTCCTCTGGAGGACGACGGGAACCAAATCAAAACGGGCGGTCTCCTACTCTCCCGCATTGCATTGCAGTACCATCGGCGCAGGCGGGCTTAACTTCTCTGTTCGGGAT
>CACWNV010000081.1 GCA_902762325.1 uncultured Prevotellaceae bacterium
AATTAAAACTAAAAACTCCTTTCCTCTTTTCCTCCGTAATTTTTTGAGAAGACTATAGTAACGATTATTTAATCATCAGTACTAAGTGTTTACGCCCAAAATCTTGTTGACTATGGCTACTACATCGGAGATGTCAACTGAACCATCGGAATTCATGTCACCATACGTCAGCACGCCATATTCAGCAGAGGCATCAGTACTATCCAACACGTAGTCGATGACTATCACCACGTCGGTAACATCCACCGAGCCATCCATATTGACGTCTCCCATTTCATAAGTTTCATTGGCGGTGAGTTCCTTGAACTTGGTGTCGAGATATACGAAGCGCTGGGTGAGGTAGTCCTTGATGGCTTTGACGGCTGAAGAATAATCACCATCTAACGTCCATCCTGCTCCGCCATTTGCCTTTGTGGCATAGTTGTCCGCTTGCGTTTGTGCAATCTCGGCAGCCAGTACGTCAATCTTAGCTGTCAACGAGGCAAGGAGATCGGTGGTTTTGGATTCACCGTAGAGAGTGTTCCATTTTGCCATCACGGCATCCTTAAACCATTGTTCTTGCCAAAGTGCCTCAATCTTGTTGCACATCACGTGGTAGTCGGCATGGTTGAAGAGCATACCGTTGAAGGAGCCCGTGGTGCTGAGGTCGCTCATATCGACAGGATGTTTGTCATTGTTGCCATAGGCTTTGTCGTTGCTCCAGAGCGGACCGAAGAAGAGTTTTCCTTCGGCATTGTCCTTATAAACGTAGATGTCGGAGAGTTGCTTGTAGCCGCCAAGTATTTCGCTGGCTACGTACCAGTTGATGAATGAAGTCTGGTCAACGTTGTTCTCAATATCTGCCCAGAAAGAGGTGAAGTAGGTGCTGACTGCGGTTTGCAATGCAGCCTGCTCGTCTGTGGTGATGTCGTCCTTGTCTGGATTCTTAATGACGATGTTTGGATTGGTTTCGTCGCCTGCCACAAAGAGGTCGTTGGCTCCTACTTCTCCGTTCGATGCTATCTCCAGGAGCCAGTCGGTGCCTTTGTCGCTGACTAATACTCGTCCGCTTTCCACCTTAACGCGGTCGGTAATCTGATAAGTACCTACATAAGTGCCGTTTACCACGAGGTCGGCATACTGGCAACCTGGTGTAAAGCTGAATCCTAACTGGTCGCCGAGTTCTTCGGTGAGTCCGTTACGGAGCATGGTTGGGTCGTCGTCGTTGGATTCGAGCACCCATTGTTTGTAGGAGCCTGACTTGCTTCCCAGGAGTGCGTATTTCTTCTCAAACTTCAGTCGGTAGGATGTCTTTTCGTCGCTTCCGTCACCCACGAATTTCACGCTGACTGCTGTGTTGTCCCATGTCTTGTTGCCGCCAATCATGTTGCTCTGGTCAAAGAGTTCGATGGTTGCCGTTCCCCAGTTGTCTGCATTGATGGTTGCATCGGTGTCGATGTAGATGGTTGGCACGTCGTTCTTTTGGGTGCGCTGTTCTTCAATCTCGCCTTCTGGCACGAAGCTGATGGTTGGATTTTCGGCTCCGTTGGCTTTTCTGATGTAGGCGTTGAAACCATAGACGAGCCCGTTTGTGTTCCAATCATCCGTCTCTTGAGGAGTGGTGAATGATGGGGCAGAGCCAGTGATGAGAAGGTCGGTGCCATCCACGCTGAGCCTGTTAGGATAGAGGTTTGCGCTGAAGGTGTAGTTGCCGAATGTGACACTTTCGCCGTATGGCTTGTGGTTGTTATCCCAGTTCGAGCAATATGCCAGCATGACGCTGTTAAACACTGGATTTTCAGCGACTTCCTTCGAAGGCTTAATCAGATAAGGCATGCCTGGGATGATGGCATTGTTGGCAGGTGTGGCGAAATAGAGGGTGGTGCCATCGGAGTAGATGCCAGCCAGTTCTTTCAGTTCGTATTGGTCGCCAAAGACACCCTTCAAGGTCTTCTCATTGACTGAGAATGGCAACGAAATGGCAGTCCATTGGCCTTTTGAGAAGGACTTGTTGAGGAGCGTAATGTCATAGGTTTTGTCCAAAAGACCGACTTTGATGCCATTGGCTTCTTGGCTCTTTTCGGCATCAAACGTGAGAGCACCTGAAGATGTATTAGCCGCTTCCACAAGTTGTGCGAATCGCAACTGAACATAGTCGATGCGGTCGCTCAGCCAGTCTTTCAGCTGGTCAACGTAGGCCTGATAGTCGGCAAGGCCACCAACACATCCGAAGGCTCCCTGTGGTGTGTTGCCCCACTTCGCTAAGTTCAGCTTTTGGGTTTCTCTTACCACTTCAGCCATCTCGTCGATTTTAGCGAGCAAAGAGGCTTTGATGCCTCCGCTGATGAGGTTGTCGAGGACTTCCTTTGCGTGAGCCATGAATGTAGGGTCTTTCGTCAGGTTTTCGAAATAGGCTTGTATGCAGGATGCTTGTTTAAGGTGAGCCACCAACATTCCATCAGGGGCAGCCATTGAATCCCAGTTTCCGAATGCCAAATCCTTGTCCCACAGAGGTCCCCAGCAGAGTTTTCCATCAGCTTCACGATATGCCTTCACACTCATCAAGCCGTCGTAGTCACCTGTAAATTCGGTGGCAATCCAGAATTTCAGCAGTGTTTCCTCGTCGTTGTAGGCGCGCCATCCCGTAGTAGGATTGGAATAGCCAGCACCGAAGCCTTTCTTCCAGCCATTGAGGAACCAGTCTTTTATCGGGTTGATAATGGCATCGCGCTGGTTGGCATCGGTTTCATCGTCTGGCTCAGGATTGTTGATGTTCATTAGAATACCACCTTCAGCAAAGCACATAGGATAGTCGCACATGTCGTTTCTGCCCTGGAACTCAACGTACCATCCAGTATCTGTATTGACATTGATGCGGTCGGCATCTGCTTCGCAATGGTCGGAAATCTGATAGGTTCCACGGTATTCGTTGTTGATGACGAGGTCAACGAACTTATATCCGGGACAGAAGGGCATTCCAACTGCTTTTCCAATATGATAAGTCAGCGCATTGCGGAGCAGGGATTTGTCGTTGACGTTAGCAAGGAGTGTCCAGTTTCGCTTGGCATAGCCATAGCCGAGGAGGTCGTGCTTGTGTGCCTGACCATCGGTAGAGGTCTTCTTGCTGGCAAATTTCAGTCGGTAAGGGCGTTTCTCTGCATCAGCCGTGGAGTTACCTCTGACTTTGATTTCCAGATTGGTTTTCCCGCTTGCATCGATGGCATCTTCGGTGAACGACTCAAGATAGTCGGGGCTTGAGGTGTCGGATGTAGCCACCACCTGAATCTTGGCAGGACGGTAAGGTGCTTCTTCAGCTTTTGTGTCACTGCCTCGAATCTTGTAGAGATATTCGTTTAATGTCAGGTTGCCAATGCCTGGCAGGTCGATGTAGATAGTAGGTACATTGGTTATCTGGGCACGTTCTGCTATCTTTTCGGCTAACGTGGAGGGGTCTACCGTCGATCCGCCACCTTCACCACCTTCACCGCCTTCACCAGTTGAAGGGTTGATAGTTATGCCATCCTTCGCTTGAAGAATAGCCAACTCATCTTCAGTATATGTTCCGCTAAGATAAACGGTCCTGTACCTTAGATAGTCTCCGAGTTTTGAGATAGCATCATTCATTCCACCCTCTTTCACATAGAGATAGATAGGGATACTCTCGCTATTGTATTCGCTCCAGTTAACTTGGGTGTAGTTTGAATAAAAGGCAAAGAGTATCGTGGATGGTAAGGAAGTTAAGTCACTTCCGAAAGGCAGACGTAGCCCTGTAAATATAGGATTTAGTGTTAATGTAACGTCACCACTATATGAAACTCCTTTGAGGTCAAGGAATGTAGGATAATTTGCAGGATAGGTTAATCCTGCCAAAGCGTTAACGTCGTCTTGATTTATTACTCCTGTTATTCTGGTTCCATTTCTATCAACATAATTTTTGAATGAAAATGTATTATTGTCAATAGATGACTTTATTGTTCCAGGACCTTGTGATTCTATAACAAAGCACCATTCACTGTCATAAGGATCTGTAACAGTGACGGGGCCTTCTGCCCATGCACCACTGCACACCAACAAAAAAAAGACCGCCAATGCGGCACGCAATAATTGTTTCATATTTCAAGTTA
Organism: uncultured Prevotellaceae bacterium; assembly: GCA_902762325.1. Lineage (GTDB taxonomy): Bacteria > Bacteroidota > Bacteroidia > Bacteroidales > Bacteroidaceae > Prevotella. The sequence continues at coordinate 4,104 of CACWNV010000081.1, forward strand.
TTAGTTAAAATCAGGTTTTCTGAGCTCATTCAGTTCTACAGATTGCAAATCAGAGTGCAAAGATATGCAATATATTTAAATCCCGCAAAGTTTTGTAAAAAATATTATAAACAGGATAACTCTATGAAGTCCGTTGAAACATATTGTTTCCGCCTCGTAAACGATACATTTAGGCTGCATAAACGATACATTTAGACCTCAAAAACAATATGTTCTCTGTCTTACTAAGAACTATGAAGATGGATTATTGTTTTATTGCGGATTAACTTATTAAGAATCAGCGTTTTATACAATAAAAAAGGTGAATGCCGTTCACCTTTTGCGGAGAGATCGGGGTGTTAGTAAATCATATTCGAACTTGTATCTATAACCTATCCAATCTGGAAACTATAAGTTCTTCATACGCTTGTTTCTGCTCTTCGCTGAGGAAGGAAACTTTTATGAGCTGCTGCCATTTAGGAAGTGCCTTATGAAGACCAGCAATGAGGCGTTGTACTACATTTTCTTCCAGTCCCATTGCCTTTGAAGCATTCAGGAAGTCGCTCATGCGAAGTCTTGTCTTCTTTCCGGAAAGCGTAAGTGCCAGTTCGTCCTTGTCTTTCGGATTGGCAATGGCAACATTCAGTAGGTCATAGGCTGGTGTTAGTTGATAACATTCTGTTGGCCGGTAAAGTGAGAAGTTTTTCAGGTGCATGTCGTTATTGCCAGTAACAAAACAGAAGAGCAGCAACTGCATATAATGCGTAAGGTCGAGTTTTGGCGTGTTGCTGTACTGCAAGATTGTCTTGGCAATCTGTTCATGCGATCCTTTGTATTTATATTCCGTAGGATGCAGCGTGAGTTGACACATATCCTCCATATCTATCTTTTCGCCATTCTTCGTACGGTCAATACGCTTTGTGATGTACCCCAGTTTTCCATCAGCCAGTCGGATAAGACTATGGGGAACGACACTTATCTTTGCG
>CACWNV010000082.1 GCA_902762325.1 uncultured Prevotellaceae bacterium
TGTTCGACGTATATAGCGGCAAAGGCATTCCATTCCCAAGCCCCGAAAGATTGCTTTCCGGTTTCGTTGCCATTGCCATCATATTAGCCGTAATCTTCTATATCTTCTCCCGTGAGATGCGCTCACTGAACAAGGCTATCAAGGATATTGACGAATTCGCTGGTAAGGAATAAACAAATCTTGTTCGTCTCTTATTATCGGGAAAAGGCACGAGGCGCATCGCTGCGACTCATGCCAGATCCCGGGTTTATTGAAAAAATTTACCAAACTACTCCTTACTGAGTCCTTCTACATTTCGGGGGCAGGCGTCTATTCGATGAGCTTGGTCATCTCCGTCATATACTTCTCGATGTACTTATTGAGGGCTTTCTGAGTCTTCTGTGCCGACTTGGGCAGTTGGATGCCAGAACTCATCATTTCCGTCAGCCCTTTGTTCTGCTCGGTATAGAACTCCAGTAACTCTGTATAGCCTCTACCAAGGATTTCTGCTCGTTTGTCAGCAAGCTTATCAAATTCTTTAAAATAGTCTTTAAAGAGGTCTTGCAAGTCACGAAAATCAGCATCCACTTCTTTGTTTTGCTTGCTGATTCGGTCGAAGATGAGACCCTTTCTCACCCACGAAACATTGTTTTTGGGGTCAAGCGATCGATAGAGAGTTTTAACTGCTTCCATTTTAGTCTCCAGAGCCTTATACTTCATCTCCATCCGCATCTTCAGTATAGGTGAAGGTTCTGGGAAGACAACTTCAGTGGATACAGTATCTGCTACAGAAACATCGTCAATACCGCGTACTTGCTGGTTATTAAGCAGGCTCTTGCCAGAATAGCGACCCACGCGGCGCTCGTAGTCCCGGTCTTCGTCGTAGTAGCCGTTGTGTGTGGTGATTTGGTACGTTTCGCCTGGCACAAAGTCAAGATTGGTCCATAAGTGGCAGAGTGAACCATCGGGCATGACCGTACGAATACGTCCCACCTTAGGTTTGTCGATTTCCACGCTGAAACTAAAACGCTTGTTCTTTACAGGCATATACGCTATAAAAGCATCGTCGGCCTGTTTGTCCAGTTCTTCGCTGGTGTCGGCCATATAGACCACGTAAAGGGAGTCTGTCAGGTCGTAGCCCACGCGTCCGTCAATCCTGAAGGTATTCTTTGCAGTTTCCTGATTCTTGGTATAGAGGTCGGGGCGCAGCGAGGTAATCATATAGACGGTGCCCGCGACATTTTTATCCTTGGTTTCTTCCCATACGATGGCGTATGCATCACGCAACATAGGGTTGTCAGGGTTCTTGCAGCACATGAACCACATCTCCTGTTTACTATTGGTGCGAATACATACATCCTTGCTCTTCTGTCCGTTGTTAGTCACCACCTTCAGGTTGAATAGTTCTGTATTGCCTGGCAGCAGGTGCATGTACTGATACGACAGAGGCTCATCTTCGCTGAAACCGATGGGTATGGTCCACAGGTCTTCTTTCTCACAGGTGAATGGCGCGATGCGTTCACTTGCCTCAACAAGACCTGTTTCAGGATTCTTGATGACGGACAGTGTCAGGTTTTCTTCCCCAGCATACATTGCGATGATACGTTCCAGATTCTCGATGACACTCTTTGCCTTCTTCTGCGGGGTAGCCGTAGGATCGGCACTGGCGGTTGTTATGGCGCTGCAAGCAATAAGCAGCATGATGATAAGACGTTTCATTGTTCTTTATAATTGTTTGCCATTTGTTCTAAATTGTATTTTGCGATTTCGAGTTCCAGTTGCACCCATTTCACATAGGCTTCGTTGGCTTGCTTTTTCAGAAGGGCTATTTCTTCTGGGGTGTACTTGTAGTTCTCTGGGCGGGTGATGGGAATGTCGCGTTCCGTCAACATTACGGGTTTGGTTTTTGGAGTTGCGGCCTGAACTATCTCCGTCTTGGGCACCTCCTCTGCTTTCACCTCAGACGTTACTGGTTCTGCAACCGTCGCTTCCTGTGCTATGAGAGTAGCATTGCGCTTTGCAATGTTGGTCCGCACCTTTGCTTTCTCTGCCCTCTTCGGAGCAACAGTAGGCTGCGATGCTTTCATCTCCACTTCCGCTATCATGGGCTTTCCCACCTTCTGAGTGTCAGGTGTAATCACTCTCCTTTCCTTTGCGAGAGGGGCAGGGGGTGAGACTTTAGACGGCATGATGTTGACAACGATGAATGCTACCACACAGGCGGCAGCTATCCATGGCCACAGGCGGCGTATGGCACTTTTACGTGGCTGTTGCGCCATCCGCTTCATCAGTCGGGCGTTCAAGTCGGCTGGCATCTGTGGCAGCTCCGCCTCGTCCTGCATGAGTGCTTCGCGCAGGGCGTTGTCCTTTTGGCGTAAAGTATCGAAATTGTCCTCCTTCATGATTGTAACATTTTTATGATTCTACATAGTTTCTTTCTCGTTCGGCACAGACGCGAGGCGATGGTCGTGGGAATCGACCCTGTGATGTCGGCTATCTCCTTCAGGCTCCGTTCCTCGTAATAGAACATCGTGATGAGTGCCCTCTCCTCCGGCGGCAGGTGCTTCAGGGCTGCGCGTATCAGCTGTACCGTCTCCGTACTCACGTTTCCCAGCGTCTCGTCCACCTCAGCATCCGACAACTTGTCGGCTTCATGACCACGGTCCTCAAAGTAAACGACGGGCAAGCGCTTGCGGCGCAGGAAGCTGATGGCCTCATTGTAGGCTATGCGCAATATCCACGTGCGGAGTGACGACCTGTCAGCGTCGTACTGCCCGATGTTTCTGAAGACCTTGACGAAAACATCCTGATACACCTCCTCGGCATTCTCCGCGACGGTAACGAGACGCACTACGAGTGCAAACACTTCACCGCCATAGCGGTCGATGGTCTGTTGCTGTGCTTTGGAGTCTTGTCTGGACAGTCCCTCTATCAGTTCTGTTTCGGTCATGCTTTATTTTTTCTCTATCTATATATACGCAGAAAAGAGACGAAACATTGCAGTCAAGAAAAAAAAGATTCCGGTTAACTTATGCATTGCTTAAAATTAGGAGGATATACTTATTTGACTTATCCTCCTAATTTCTTTTTATACTGAATAGCCAAACATGACTTGTGGGGAACAATGTCTTGTGTGGTACATTACAGATGTGTGATTATCACTTAGCGTTCACTACTAAATAACTCTTCAATGCTTCCACGTATTCCTCAAAGGCACTCAACCCCTTGGGCGTGATGCGGCAGACGGTGCAAGGCTTCTTGCCCTTGAAGGTTTTTTCCACCTCTATGTAGCCCGCCGCCGACAGTTTGTCTATCTGCACACTCAGGTTGCCAGCCGTGGCTCCCGTCTGCTCCTTGATATACGGGAACTCAGCTTCTTCGGTGCTGATGAGTAGCGACATGACAGCCAGTCGCAATTCTGAATGCAGCAGTGGGTCTAATGGTTGGAACATAGACTACTTCTGACGTTTAAGCATCATGCCTGGGAGCGTCAGGCCGATAAAGGCAAACAAGGCGATAATAAAGCCAGGAATCAGACCGAAGACAATCCCGCAATAATTGCTGTTGGTGTAGCTTCCTAACCATCCCACCAGTGTCTGTGATACATAGAACGATTCCCAAGCGAAACCGCCGATTCCACCGATGATGCCACAGATAACCATCCAACGACTCTTGAGGATATAGCCGTTAATGGTGATTGCCATACCAAACAGGAGAAGGATGATACGGAAAGGATGAACCACCAGACGCGCATATACCTCCGGGCTTGCCGTATGGCTCATCAAGAGGTCGTATAAAACGACAAACACAAAGAATAAAACCGCGAAGATACCGAATGTCTGCCATGTCTTGTCAACCATGTGGCTTACAATGCTATCAGGAATTGCTGGCTTATTCCTGTTTACATAGCGGTCTACGCCATAAATGACAACCGGCGACAAAATATATAAAAGGTAGAATGCGGTGTTTCCCGTAAGAAGGATGCAAATGCCAATTAACAAGGCCATACCCATGATGCAGAGTCCGGCGATATAGAGCGACTGCCCCGTATTCTTAGCCACCATCTGTCGGCTTCGTTCTATCTGCTGCGTGATGATTTCCAGACTGCGTTCAGCAGTTAAATTATTCTTTTCTTCCATTGTTGTTCCTTTTTAAGATGTTCAACTTTTGATCTCAACTCTTTGGCTTCGTCCGCGCTCCTGCAGAAAGCGCGTATTCTGCCCATTGTGTCCGGTTCACGATGCAAATATAGACAAGTTTATAATATAAACCAAATTATTTCGTAAATATTTAATATTATGAGCTGTTTTTTAACATTTGAAAGGAAAAAACAGCTGTCTATGCAAGTTCATATCTGAAATTCTGTAGTATGGTAATTGGCAAATAGTCGGGAAACGATATACGGTCAGTTCTTTATTGTATGTCCTTGTCGGCATGGGTTGCTTGAGTTTGTTTTTCCTTTGTTTTGTCATAATTTATTCGAATTTTGACCCCTAAAAACAGGGGGTACTGACAACGAAAGAGTCCTTCGGTCGAAAAAACGTCAATTTTTGATGTTTTTCGTAAAGTGTTGACAGATAAATGGTTACAAGGATATTAACTTGTAAACGGACGGTTTACAAAATCCGAATTTGCAAAAGGTAAGGTTTCGGTGCGCGAAAGACCATGTTTCGTCGTGTGAAAGGTTATGTTTCATCGCATGAAACATAACCTTTGGCGCAGTCAAAGCTAAGCTTTCGCAGTGCGAAACCTAAGCGATGGGAAAATGAAGAATGAAGAATAAAGAGTGAAGAATCGACTTTTACACAATTTAACTTCTGCAGGATTCAAATTAATAACGCAACAACTTTATAATTGTTTTATTCTCTCCATATTTTTGTTTGATAAACTCGACTGGTGTCATGAAATCCAGTCT
>CACWNV010000083.1 GCA_902762325.1 uncultured Prevotellaceae bacterium
CTGAACGATGGCACCAAGATTCGTTTCACCGAAGAATCATTCTTTGAAGTTACATTCCCAGATGGTCGACAAGAATACTGGAATCCTGCTCAACCACAACCATCAGCCACAGCCATGCCTGAGCAATTGCAGTTTTCAAAGGCTATCGTGAGCGGTGTGAGTTGGTATGACCAGCATGGCGAGACTGTTTCGGCTCATGGTGCCAACATCATCCGAGACGGCGGGAAGTATTATTTGTTTGGTGAATACAAAACTGACTCGGCCAATGTATTTAAAGGTTTCAGCTGCTATTCGTCAGATAATCTGACAGACTGGCATTTTGAGGGTATCGTCTTTGATCAACAACCCGATGGACGCATGGGACCCGATCGTGTGGGCGAACGTCCGAAAGTACTCCGTTGCCCTGCAACAGGCGAATATGTAATGCTCATGCATACTGATAATCTGCAGTACAAAGACCCCTGTACCTGTTATGCTACGAGCCAAGCTATTACTGGCCCTTATGAATTCCAGGGGCCGTTGCTCTACAAAGGAGAGCCTGTCAGGAAATGGGATATTGGCTCGTTTGCTGATGATGACGGGCATGCGTATCTCTTGGTGCATCATGGCATCATCTACCGTCTTGCCACTGACTTTCATTCGCTCGACTCATGTTTGATGAACGGTCTGAAAGGTGCTGGCGAAAGTCCCGCCATGCTGAAGAAAGATGGAACATACTACTGGCTTTCGAGTCACACCACATCGTGGGAACGCAACGACAATATGTACTGGACTTCCAACTCTCTTTCCGGACCATGGGAGTATCGCGGTGAATTCTGTCCCAAGGGCTCGCTTACATGGAATAGTCAATGCTCGTTCGTCCTGCCTCTGGAGAACGGTTCCTTTATGTATATGGGTGACCGCTGGTCCTTCCCCCGTCAGCGTAGTGCTGCCACTTATGTTTGGCAACCTCTTACTATTGCTGACGGTAAATTGACTATTCCGCATTATTATGAAGTTTGGAACCCGTTGACAATGCAACAGGAAATTGTAAATAGCAAAAAGCTACATGAGAAAAAATGGCAGTCGCAGGTCATTGGTGACAGTCTATCTATTCCTTACACGGGGCGTCGTATAGCACTCTATGGAACTACTGACAATATGAGTGGCTATGCCGATATCACTATCCGCGACCAAAGAGGACACAAGGTGTTTGGTGGCATCGTCGATTTTTACAGCCTTGTTCCTGCCACAGGTATCCGTTTCCTGTCTCCCATGTTGGCTAAAGGCAAATATACGCTGGAACTTCGTATTGCATCAATGAAGCCCAACTGGACTGACAAGCGTCGCAATCAGTATGGCAGTACAGGTCACAAGGTAGAGATTACCCATGTGATGATTGAGTGATTAATGGAAGAGATAAATCGGAATTTGTCCTACAATTAGAAATGCATATTAAACAAAATATATAATACCACATATTATAGCATACTTCAACGAAGAAATATCTGTTGAGTATTATTCAGAAAACAATTAATTATGAGTGATGAACCGACTTACGAAGAGTTGTTGAAAGACAAAAAATGGCTGGAAACACGGAAACGTATTCTGCGCAGAGATAATCATATGTGCCAAATGTGCGGTTCACATGAAAATCTCAATGTGCATCACAGATACTATCTGTACATGCATTATCCATGGGCATACAATGATAATGCATTGATTACATTGTGTAAATCTTGTCATTTATTAGTACATAATACCTTGTCGTCTATAGTTTACGCCCAAAAGGGATCATTTCTGAAGCCAATGAAATTTACCCCATGTAGAAGGTGTAACGGTTATGGTTACTTGTTGGAATATAATCATGTTCAAGGCGGACTATGCTTTCGTTGTAAAGGAATGAAATATGAAGAGCTAATCAATATAACAAGTTATGAATCAATGAATAAATATGTAGATTATAACGGTGTTGTTTATGATTCCATTGATTCTATTTCCATAGATGAATTAGAATCCATTTTTCAAGTTGGTTTATCTTTTCATAAATCCAATCCCCAAGAGGCAAAAAAATATTATCTACGGGTCGCAAAACAGGGATATGGAAAAGCACAAAATAATTTGGGAATGATTCTGCAAGAAGAAGGACATATTGCTCAGGCTAAACGGTGGTTTCTTTATTCTGCAATGCAGGGAATTGGTCAAGGGAAGCATAATCTAATAGAACTGTTGTACAAGACAAAAGATTCCGCATATGAAGGTTGGCTCCATTTTTTATCAAATGATGAAGATTTTCAAGCAAAAATATATTTTAGGACTTTTGTAAAGTTCTTAAAAAATACTATTGAAAACAAGGCTGTACCTGCAAACACTGAGATTTATGCAATGCTTAAACTTAAAGAATTGGCAGATAATGGAAACAAAATCGCTATAGACTTAGTTGAGCAATATCGTATTGATTTAATCTTAAATGAATTTAAGAAAGAATCTGGTAATGGAGATTCCGATTAACTAAAAAGTTGATTGTTTGGCATACTTTAACGAAGAAATACTGTTGAGCAAATGCTCATTAACGCCGCTGACAAGTGTGGATGGATTTATGCTAATTCCCAGAAGGTTTCCAGTCTTCCTGCCGAAGTACTTGTAACAGAAAGATTGTTGAATACAATAAATAAATTCCAATTTATCGAACAGACAGATAATGGCAAAACGAGAGTACATACAGGCCAACAAGGATTGGCTGGAGGCAAAGGCCAAGGAGGAAGGCATAAAGGCTCTTCCAAAAGGAATATATTATAAAGTGTTGGCAGAGGGTAATGCCCAAAGTGCAACACCCAGTGTGAGAAGTATCGTGACGGCTCACTATACGGGCAAGACTATCGACGGCAAAACGTTCGACAGCAGCCGTGGCGGTGTGCCGTTGGCTTGCAGGCTCTGTGACCTCATAGAGGGATGGATCATCGCCATGCAGCAGATGCACATCGGCGACAAATGGGAAGTCTACATCCCAGCCGAAATGGGCTATGGCAAGTTTTCCCAGCCAGGCATCCCCGGTGGTTCGACATTGATATTTGAAATTGAGCTGTTAGGAATAGCATGACTAAAGAAGACATATTGATTCGCAGGGCAGAACGGCAGGACGTGCCGCTGTTGCTGGATTTCATACGGGGAATAGCCAGGTATGCGAAGATGGAGAACGAGGTGATTGCTTCGCCAGAAGTGCTGGAACGTGAAATGTTCGATGAGCACAGGGCGGAGGCAGTGTTTGCCGTAGTGGATGGCAGGGAAGTGGGCTTCGCACTCTACTTCTATAATTTCTCGACGTTCATCGGACATTCGGGACTGTATTTAGAGGATTTGTTCGTATGGCCGGAATATCGTGGAAAGGGCTATGGAAAAGCATTGCTGCTGCATCTGGTGAAGACGGGATGGGAGCACCAGTGCGGACGGATGGAGTGGATGAGTCTCGACTGGAATAAGTCCAGCAATGACTTCTATCTCTCACTCGGAGCCGTGCCCTTGAATGAATGTACGATTTACCGACTTGACGCTGCGGCATTGGAGCGATTAAGCAAAAAAGAACGGAATGAACATAGAAGACTATCGTGAGTATTGCCTTTCCTTGGGCGAAGACGTGGAAGAGAAGTTGCCTTTCACGGCTTTTCATCATGCCAGTGGTGTGTTGGTGTTCTACGTTTATGGCCACATGTTCTCATTCTTTGATTGTGATAACTTTGGTGTCATTACGCTCAAATGCCAGTCAGAACGAATTGAAGAACTGAAAGCACAGTATAGTTTTATCGGTAAGCCTTACAATGAATCGCCCAAGTACTGGATTGGCATTGATGCAAACACAGCCCCTGATGACATTCTTCGTGAATTGACACGTAATTCATACGAGATAGTAAAGGCGAAATACAAAAAGAAATAATGAAAACTATCCAGATAACAGCAGCAAATGCTGATCAAAAGATAAAAAAGCTCTATGAAACGGCATTCCCTGAAGACGAACAAATCCAATGGGATGACTTGATGCGCCTGGTTGGGGAAATGCCGCTGGATTTCACGGCTTATTACGATGGTCAAGTCTTCATCGGCTTCACCATCGTCTATCCACGTAAGTCATTCAACTGGTTCTGGTACTTTGCCGTGAACGAGGAACTACGAGGCAAAGGCTATGGCCAGCAGATCCTCACCCAACTGATTGAACGATATAAGGGGCAGCCTTTCGTTTTGGACATGGAGAGTACCACCCAAGTTTGTGATAACCTGGAGCAACGAAAACGACGCCAAGCGTTCTACTTACGTAACGGATTCAGGGACACGAATGTCTATCGTACTTATAATGACATCACCATGACCATCATGATGAGAGGAGAAGGTACGTTCACTATGCAGGATTGGGATGACCTCATCCACGAATTGCAACAGTTCTGGTGGCCTGAGGACATCAAGGAAGAGTAAACTTTCATTTGCCCACATTGATTAACCGAGAAGGTATTTCCTAGGACAGACAAACGGGGAGCTTCCATTTCTGAGAGTTCCCCGTTGTCTCTTTTTCCCCCTATTCGCTCATGCTATAGGTGTGTACGCTGGAGCCTTGGGCAGAGGGCAGATAATTGAT
>CACWNV010000084.1 GCA_902762325.1 uncultured Prevotellaceae bacterium
CATATCGAATAGCGAATTTCGGATATATTTCAGTATTTTTGCACCAAACAAGTAAAAAATGAACATTATGGAGATGCAGAATCTAAAGCCCCGAAGAGGCAGCGATACCTATAGGTTAGATGACAGCGATGATTTGGTCGTGATGGAGAACATCGGCAGCGTACCTTCTGGAAAGGTATGCCTTCAAGAACATGGCGTTTTTTTTATCTGTACTGAGGGCAGAGCCCAACTGGAATATGATGGTGCTGTGATTCAGATACAAAAAAATGACCTGTTTCTCTATATGGTTCATAGTGTAGCATGTAACTTTATGGCTTCATCAGATTTCAACTGCAGGCAAATATGGTTTTCGAGAGGTGAGCTATTTAATATCAATATTTTTACCAGAACAAGCTTAGCCGACATGACGCTACTCAAACTTTGTCCTGTTGCTCATCTCAGCGATGACGATGTTGCCCTGATTAATATCTATTTCCCTTTGCTATGCCGTAAGATGAGTAACCGATCATCGGTACTGCAGCCTGATATCGTACGCTCGATAGTAGGGACCTTCATACTTGAATTGCTGGCGATGATGCGTCGTTCTGCTTATCAGGAGACTGAGCCGGGCCACCAAGAAGAGGAACTATCTGGTTTTCACAAAAGACGCATGGTGGACAAGTTTATACGCCTGGTAGAACAAAGTGACGGACGCATCCGTAAGGTGGAAGATTTTGCCAATCAACTGAACATCACTCCTAAATATCTCTCTACTATTCTCAAGGAAGTGATGAACCGTAGGCCCAGCACATATATACAGCACTTCACCATGGAGGCTATCCAGCGTCGCCTGCGTTTCAGCGATATGACGATGCAGGAAATTGCCAACGACCTGAACTTTCCCAATGCCTCGTTCTTTGGCAAGTACTTTAAGGAACATTCTGGCATGACACCAATGGAATACCGAACTAAGTATCATAAAGGATAATAAATCAAGGAATCATGAGCAAGAATAAACTTTCACGCCGCATCACTTGGCGAGTCATCGGAATTATGGTCTTCTTCAATGTATTGATCATTGCAGCTTTCGCTCTTACTCGGTAGCTCGCGTTGTCAATATGTGTCTGAAGGAATTGGAGGTAAGATAGAGTCGATGCTGGAAGCCGTGGAAGGAGTGACGAAGAACAGCCGAGCCGAGTTAGAAGAAAACATGGATAGCCCTGAGAAGATATTCGATGCTTTGGAGCACGAAATTCGTATCAACCAATTGGCTGTAGGCTATTTTGCAGCATTCGAGCCTGACTACTTTAAAAATCAGGGCAGATGGTTTGAGGCCTATGTCTATCATGCTGACAGCGCTCAATACGCCCGAAAGCAAATAGGCTCGCCAAACCACGACTATTTTAATAGTATTTGGTACAAAAAAGGAATCAGTCTGGACAAGGGTGAAATAGGCTTCTTGTCCGACCCATACTTCGATGATTCCGTAGTCAGCGGCACATACAGCAGTTTTGTAGTGCCCATCTTCGATCGTCAAAATCGCAAAGTGGGCGTATTTGGCGTTGACCTGAACATCAGTTGGCTTGATTATACCTTAAGATTCGACATGGATAATGTCAAGAAAGAATTCCTTGAGGACAAAGCACTTATCGGTCCTGGAGGGGAAATATTATTCTCTATCCAGATTATTGACAGTAAGGGCAACAGAATCACAGGAACAGACTCCTTGGACCTCAATATTCTTAAGTCGGAGCAGATCAATGTGTTTAACGGATTTGGGACGAAAGATCTGAAAGGCACACCATATTATGTTCAGTCTAAGCAGATAGCTAATACAGGTTGGTCAATAGTAGTATTTCAGCACTACTTCTTGATGTTCACGTGGGGACTGTATCTTGCCATCGTCATTGCGATCTGCATGTGTGTCGGTGGCCTAGTCATCTTCTTCTTCATGCGGCTCAGCATTCATCGGGCCATCAAACCGCTGGGATACCTATCCGACTCAGCACAGCAAGTGGCAAAAGGAAACTTCGATACGATATTGCCATCGTTCACGAGTAAGGATGAGATTACCCAGTTGCGCGATTCATTCGACACCATGCAGAATTCACTGAAGGGATATGTGGAACAACTGAAAGAGACCACGGCTTCAAAAGCCACCATTGAGAGCGAGCTAAACGTTGCTCACAACATTCAGATGTCGATGCTTCCAAAATCATTCCCCCCCTACCCCAATCGCAACGACATTGAACTATATGGTTCTTTGACACCCGCAAAAGCTGTCGGTGGTGACCTCTATGATTTCTTCATTAACGATGAGAAATTGTTTTTCTGTATAGGAGACGTATCAGGCAAGGGTGTACCAGCATCGCTCGTCATGGCCGTTTCCAGGACACTCTTCCGTAATGTCTCAGCCCACACTGTAGAGCCAAGCCATATTGTGAAGACCATGAACGCAGCCATCAGCGAAGGCAACGATAATAATATGTTCGTCACACTGTTTGTTGGCATACTCGACCTGAAGACAGGCCGCTTGCGTTACTGCAATGCCGGACATGATGCACCCTACATCAATAAATCCCTGCTTCCATGTGAACCAAATCTTCCCGTTGGCGTCTTGCCTGGCATGAGTTTTTGTGAACAGGAAACAATGATGGAAACAGGATCAACCATCTTCCTTTATACCGATGGACTGACAGAGGCTATGAACGCTAAACGCGAACTATTTGGTGAACAACGCATTACGGATATCATCTCCGCCTTCACTGGCTCCACCCAAGAACTCATCGAGACAATGGCTGCTGCCGTCCACGAATTTGTTGGTGATACCGAACAGAGTGATGACCTCACCATGCTAGCGATAAGATATACGCAGCAAAACAAATAGAGATTAAGGAAATCATCTTAAAAACAAATAAATATGAATAACTGGTTTGATAACATCCGAATCTATCATCTGCTGATTGACAGATTCAACGGAGGTTGGCAGACACCGCCAGCTAGTAAGAACGTGTTTTGCGGGGGAAACCTGCAAGGAGTGATTGACAAACTTGACTACATCAAGGATCTTGGTTTTACAGCCATCATGCTCTCGCCTATCTTCAAGTCGGCAAACTATCATGGGTATCACACCCTGAACTTTGAAGACGTGGATCCGCACTTCGGCACCTGGGAGGACTATCAGCAATTGCTTGACTCGGCTCACGACAAGGGACTGAAGATCATCTGTGACTTTGTGCCCAACCATTGTTGGTACGAGGCTCCGCTCTTTAAAGAGTCGCTCCTTGCCAATGGTGGCAAGCACCGTGACTGGTTCTTCTTTCCTAAGGAAGACAGCGACGAGTTTGTATCGTTCCTGGGCTTTGGCGACCTGCCGAAGTTCAACCTGGAGAACCCCGAAGTGGTCAGTTTCATGATCGACAAGGCAGAGCGGCTTACCCGCATGGGAGTAGATGCCTTCCGTATTGACCATGCCTTAGGACAACCACACAGTTTTCTGAAAAGCCTTCGCGACCAGTTACGGGCCATTCGCAGCGATATCGTGGTGTTCGGCGAGGTTTGGGCTCAGGGTATCGGCCCACAGCTGGCCAGCCAACTGTACTTCAAGACAGAAGACAGGCTGAACGAGTTTCTGGCACAAGACACTAAGCCGTTTAGCCAAGACGAGTTGCAGGCCGACTATATAGATACGCTGGATGGTGTGTTAGACTTTGCCTATCGTGACATCCTCTTAGAGGAAATCCATGCAGGCCGAGGAATCAAGGGCAATCAGACCCTACGAAGCAAGATAGCCGATCACTTCGCCAAGTATCCAGCCGACTTCAAGTTGGTATTGTTCCTGGATAACCATGATACCGACAGGTTCATGTTCGACTGTCATGATGATGTAAACTTGTTACAGGAGGCCATCGACCTGACGATGGAGCTGCCCCACCCGTTCTCCTTCCTCTATGGAACAGAGCAGCTGATGACCATCAAGTCGACGATCTTCAATGCAGAACCTTACGCAGACCTCCGTGTACGCTGTTGCATGGATTGGTCACAACAGGAAACGAAGTTGAATTTGCACCAATAAAATTAGTTCTATGAATATAGATATCTATAAACTAGGCGATGAGTTAGACTCCTTCAACTATCGGGAAGTACAGGACGGCATACAGGCCATTCTGGACAAAGGCAGTCATGCTGTGCTCGATATGACAGCGTGTAAATACGTTTCCAGTACAGGCCTGCGTGTTCTGCTTTATTCCAAAAAGGTGGCAGATTCTAAAGGATTGAAGTTTTATCTGGTTGGAATCAGTGACGACGTCCAGGATGTCATGAGTGTTACTGGTTTCAATAGTTTCTTCGATTCTTTCAACACGATAGAAGAATGCCTTGAAAAAGTGAGAAGTGAGAAATGAATAGTGAATAGTTATGCATAGAGTCGATCTGTTTCCTACCCATGAGTACCAGGGACTGAAGTTGCGTCCCGGCAGACCTTATCCGTTTGGAGCAACGGTCTTTGGCAATATGGTCAATTTCTCGGTTTATTCCCGTTATGCCACAGACTGCACGTTGGTGCTCTTTCATAACCGTGAAGAGAAGCCCTTCGTCGAAATCCCTTTCTTCAAGGAGTTTCGATTGGGTAATGTGTTCTCAATGATCATCTTCGACTTGGATTATGAGAACATAGAATATGGTTTCCGAATGGATGGTCCCTTCCAGCCAGAAGAAGGCCATCGGTTCGATAAGTCGAAAATCCTGCTCGACCCCTACGCGAAACTCATCGTAGGTCGCGATGTGTGGGGACAAAAGCCTAATTGGGACAGTCTTTATCAATATCGTGCGCGTGTGGTATTCGATGACTTCGACTGGGAGGACGACCTGCCATTGGAAACACCTGTCAACGACCTGATTGTCTATGAGATGCATGTGCGCAACTTCACTTGCGGCGCTGCAGCTGGTGTGAAACACCGAGGGACATTTGCAGGCATCGTCGAAAAGATTCCCTATCTTCTTGATTTGGGCGTCAATTGTGTGGAGCTGATGCCCATCCATGAGTTCGACGAGTTTGAGAACCATCGTATCTCACCAGTTGACGGGCGCGAGCTTTATAACCTGTGGGGCTACAGCAACGTGGGTTTCTTTGCCCCCAAAGCCGCCTATGCCTCGTCAGGCAAGTTCAGCATGCAGGTGGATGAACTGAAGAATCTGGTAAAGCGGTTACATGCCAACGGCATTGAGGTCATACTCGACGTGGTGTTCAATCACACGGCAGAAGGCAATGAGCAAGGGCCTTACATCTCCTATCGAGGCATCGACAATAAGACCTATTACATGCTGACCCCCGATGGACATTATTATAACTTCAGCGGCTGTGGCAATACGCTGAACTGCAACAATCCCAATGTGCGCGACATGATTGTGGAAAGCCTGCGCTACTGGGTCACCGACTACCATATAGACGGCTTCCGCTTCGATCTGGCAGCCATCCTGGGACGCGACCAGAACGGCAACCCCATGTCGAATCCGCCACTTCTTGAATCATTGGCACACGATCCTATTCT
>CACWNV010000085.1 GCA_902762325.1 uncultured Prevotellaceae bacterium
ACATCTGGTATATCGAGCACTGGAGCATCTGGCTGGACATCCGTATCATCTGGCTGACCTTCAAGAGTATTTTCGTGCATGATGAGCATGCGTATTAAATAATGACTGGCATGAGTGACGATGTGATTATCGATGGATGACGAGATATAAGGAAGTGGTTAGTTTCATTGAGGCTAACCATCGGAATCCGTCGAAGTACGCTCCAGAAGAAAAATTGATGATTCATTTCCTGAAACGTGGACGTAAACTTTTGAATGCTGGAGAATTGAAAGAGCCGAGATTGGGGGATGTCTGTTTTTGGCTACTCTGACTTCCTCACAAACCTTTTTACGCGTTCATCCACAATCCGCAAGTATTTCCTTTTCATCTTGTCGTTCAGGAAACTATTTCCTATAAGCTTCGCGGCCAGTTCTGGTACAAGCATATACTTGTCAAGCACTCGCTTTATACGTGCATCGGTCAATCCTATTTGTGCGCCAAATCGTTCAAAGTCTAAGCGGCACGGATGACCAGTCCTGTCAAATACGTCGCTCTTTTCGATGTCAGGAGATAAGCCTCCGTCCAGTCCGAAGTCATCACCATTCACATGCAGGCTTGTATTCAATAGGTCGTATGCTGGAGCGAGCCTGTAATCTCCCCCTTGACGGATAACGGAGAAATTCTTCAGATGGTCATCACCATTAGCATAGATGTAGTTGAACACAACGAGTTCGTAGAAACGTTCCATGTCAACCATCCATGCAGGGATTCTGTTTCGGATGCATTTCGCAATATCCTCGTAGCAGCCACTATATTTGAAATAGGTGCCATCCGTCTGCTCGTTTCGTCCAACAAGTGAAGCAAAGTCTTCCATTTCCGTCTTTGTTCCATCGGGCAGAACATCAAACCTCTTGGTGATATATACCGTCTGACCGTCTTTCGTAAAACATAGTCCGTTCTCTGCAGTAACAATGCCATACACCTGTCTGGCTATCTGCATCGTCACATGCTCATTGGCGGGTATCTGTTTCCTTGTGGCAATGGTCTCATCCCATGGTGCAGGCTTGAGGATGTATGTGGATCGCTCATTGCTCTCAGCAATACGGATGCTGTGCTGGTCAATAAGTCCAGAGAACTTTTCCTGCACTCCAGAAACGGATATACGTTGCATAGCCCGGACAATGACGTCCGACTGTTTCAACTCATTGATATTGAAGTCCAAGAATGGTGACACTTTCTTTCCGTCAAACAGTCGTTTTACTGCTTGCGGACTGTAGGTGTTATAACCTTCGGCCAATGTCGATGGGCAATATTTAATTTCAACCATTCTCTACCTCCTTAAAGTTTACGGAGCCTATCATATCTGTGTCAACGGTTGCCATCAGCATACCGAAAAAGTCTTTGTCATCAATACGTTGTTCCCTACAAATTACTTTCCTGTTGGCTCCTTCAGGTAGTAAATTCGTGAAAAACGGAAACAAAAACTCTGACTCGTAAACTTCCTTTCTTTTTGGTAGGGTCAGCGATACTGGTGGCATGTCTGATACTGCATATTCCTCAGTATAGACAAACGTATAGCCTTTGCCCGGATTTAACTCCGTCAGCAATCCGGCCTTCACATCATTTACATATACTTCCAACTGTCTCATAAGCTATGTCATTTGATGGTTCTGATATGGAACTCCATTTCCAGTCCCAGCACCTCTAAGATTCGTGTTACAGTTTTCATCGAGGGGTTGCCTGCACCTCGCTCAATATCCTTCACTGTTGCCAGACTGATGCCTGCCATTTCCGCTAAGTCTATTTGGGAGATTCCCAAGACTCCTCGACGCTCTTTAACGACTTCTCTTAGATTCATAAAAGTATATTATAATCAACTTTTTGCTGCAAAAATAAATAATATCTGCCAAATATCCAAGAAAAGTCTAATAAAACATACTTTTGGACTCAAAATAATTGAATTTGAATGGAAAAATGCAGACTTTCGGGCTAAATGTGGTCTTTTTTAGGGAACGATATACCTGTTGGCAGTAACGTCCCATCTTGAATAAATATACACGAATCTGCAGGGAAGGACGAAAAACTGCATAATAACAGATAAAAAGGACAGAAGGACATAATAATTTCGACAGAAGGACATAGCGTTAAAGATGGAGGATTTTGTGACAGTGCCGGATCATGAACTAGAAAGCCATGTGAATCGAGAGTCTCCTGCCATCTCTGAAGAGAACTTCAAAACCATAGAGATGATGGTCAAGCTAAGAAAAATGGAGCTGTCACCTCTGGGGTCAGGCCCCAAAACTTACTCCTGGGGCCAGGCCCCAAGACTAAGTCTCAAGGGACAGGTCTGAAAATATAGTCACCATCGCACGCAACGCTGGTTAAAGGCATCGCTTGACATTGGTCGGGCGGTGCCTTTCTTATTTTGGCAGAGCGGAAAAATTGTTAATTTGGCTTTGATTTTGATGCTATTTCCTGACTTCATCACTTTTTGCGCCATCAAATAGCGGTTACTGAAAATCAGATAGTTACAGAAATATTTGGGTGAATCAGGGTGAATCGGCTCTTTTTTTAGTACCTTTGCACCATGTTCATACGCAAGAGAAGAAATCGTTCAGGCTCCACTAGTATCGTTGTGGTTAACAAGAGGCATGGTCAGTTTGTTGAGGTGAGGAATTTCGGAACAGCAGAGACGGATGACGACATTAACAAGCTGTATGCCCAAGCCCACAAATGGCTGATGAGTAATGGCGGTCAGCAGTCTATCGACTTTGATGACCTGAAAGGGCGTGAGTATGAAGAGACCAGGCGTGTGATAGACAACATGGATGCTGCGATGATAAACGGCACGCAGTTACTTCTCACCCAAATCTACGACAGCATTGGCTTCGATCGCATTCATGACGATGTGCTGCGCCATCTGGTCATAGCCCGTGTCTCGCAACCGATGAGCAAGCTGGCGACAGTGGAGTATCTGAAGTCATACTACGATGAGGATGTGGATTTGAACCGTATCTACCGCTACATGGACAGGCTGTATAAGACGCAGCAGGAACTGGTTCAGAATATCAGTGTAGAGCACACACGGAAGATACTTGGTGGCAGGATTGGTCTGATGTTCTATGATGTCAGCACGCTTTACTTTGAGACTTCCATGACGGACAACCTACGTGAGCCAGGATTCTCGAAGGACGGTAAGACGGCAGAGTCGCAGGTGGTGCTTGGCCTGCTGGTAAGCGAGGGAGGTTATCCCCTGTCTTACTCTCTGTTCAACGGGAGCCAGTACGAGGGATATACTATGTTACCCATAATCGATGACTTCAAGCAGCGTTTCAATCTTGGCGATGACTTTGTCGTGGTGGCTGACTCCGGGTTGATGAGCACTGCTAATGTCAAGCTGCTCCGCAGTGCAGGCTACAAGTATATAATAGGTGCGAGAATCAAGAGCGAGAGCAAAGCTGTCAAGGAATGGATTCTAAGTCATGAGAAAAGAGACGGCCACTACTTTGAGTGCAAGCGTGATGACGGAGAACGGCTGATAGTCGGGTATTCCGACAAACGGGCAAAGAAGGATGCCTACAACAGGAGCCGGGGTGTAGCCAGACTTCGCAAGGCATACAGCAGTGGCAGGCTGACCAAGGCACAAGTGAACAGGCGTGGCTATAACAAGTTCCTCGAAATCAGCAAGGACATACAAGTCTATATCAGCGAAGAAAGAATCAGCAATGATGAGAAGTGGGACGGACTGAAGGGCTACATCACCAATACTGACCTTGATGCAGAGAAAGTTGCGGATCAATATCACGGACTTTGGGTGGTAGAGAAGGCATTTCGAGTCTCAAAAGGGACTCTCGACATGCGTCCTATGTTCCACTTTACAGAACGGAGGATAGAGGCGCATGTCTGCATCTGCTTTGTTGCCTATAAGGTCTATAAGGAACTGGAGCGAATAATCAAATTGGCAGGCATCAACATGAGTATAAGTGAAGTACTCAAAACAGCAAGAACGATCATCACTGTAAGAGTGAACATGCCAGAGAACAAGGACGTGTATGTCAAGACGCTATTCCTAACAAAGCGTCAGAAGACTATTGAACCGCTCTTCAAACTATCAAACTTAGGGCTTGAGTGAGCGTGGGTGAATCATTGACGAAGTCAGGAGGTTCCTTGGTAAAGAGTTCCTTGATAGGAGTCTTATCCAACAGCGAAGCGCTCAAAATTCTCAACACTTCGTAAATGCTCTTGTGCAGTTTGAGGTCGTGCTCAACGATAGCCACCATGCAATATGCTGTGATGGCAGAGTATATTTGGATTCTGACTGCAGTCTCAGTCGTACCCCAAAAGGACTTGATTTTGAGATGCTGTTTAATCCATTTAAAGAAGAGTTCTACACGCCAACGATATTTATAAAGGAGAGCAACCTGTGTGGCAGGTATCTCCATATTGTTGGTCAGGTAGACAAAT
>CACWNV010000086.1 GCA_902762325.1 uncultured Prevotellaceae bacterium
CGCCTACGTCCTTTCACCGCTTACCGATGAGATACGCCTTGTGCCGAGCAATCGTTCTGCAATCCTCTTCAAGAACATACTTACAGAAAGCGAGATGGCCCACGTCCAGCAATCGATGAAGCAAGGCGAAACGCTGCACTACGTCCTCATCCTCTGCAATGTTTATAAGCGTGGAATACAAAAGGTGGAGTTTACGATCAAGAAGAAGTAAAATAAACGGACTCACTAGTCGCTGGGACAGATTACTTGGGTATAACGGCTCCTATGACTCAGGTACCCACGGATACGACAGTAATTTTGCAGCACGAAATGAAGTAATCATAGTAAGATGAAGCATCAGAAGCATTATAGAAAGCTCCTATTCCTGTTGGTAATGTTGTCGGCAGCAACATTCGGGATGGCACAGCAGGCAGTAACTGTCAAAGACAGCATCACGCATGAAGCAATACCATTTGTGAGCGTTTATTTTGGGAACGAGTCAGGCGGTTACACGGACGAGCAGGGTTCGATTGTCATTCCAAATGGTGCGAAGCAAATAAGGTTGTCTCATATCTGCTACGAGACAAAGAGCGTCACGACAGCAGCAGTTGCCGCACAAACCATCTTCCTCGTTCCGAAAAGCATCAATCTTGGCGAAGTTGCTGTTGTCGCAAAATCTCCTAAACGGATCAAGGTCGCAGAGGTGGGACTGACTAAAGCGAAGACACAAACCAAGCATAAGGGCGCAAACGGCTTTGAGATGGCATTGTTCATTCCATACGACAGCATGTGGACTGAGGCTCCCTACATTCATTCCATATTGGCCAGTCTTGATTACTCCACCAGTTGGCTGGTGTTCAAGGAAATCAAGACTCCTGTCTACGCCACCCTTCGTTTAGACCTTCGTCAGCCTGATAGCGTAACGGGGGACCCAAAAAGGGAATCGATTATCGGTGGAGGAGTTCTTGTTCCTTCATCTCAGAAAATAGGTAAGGATGGAATCTATCTTCCGCACCCCGTTGCTTTCCCAAGGTCAGGCGTTTTCGTCGTGATAGAATGGATAACCACTGCACAGGTATCAGAATCCAGTAATCTCATTCCTTCGCTCAACATGACCTTGAATGAGGAGGAAAACTGCACATGGAATAAGAAAACCTTTCGCGGTATGGACTGGATGCGAGAAGAAGACGAACCAATATACAAAGACGTGGCGACGCAAGAATATTACAAAAGACGGACACCATCTGCCAAACTCGGTTTGAAAATATCAAAATAAGAAACATGAGACAACTGAAACATTACAGACTCCCACAGGTTCTTTATGGCTCATAGCAGGTGTGCTTTTGCCGTCTTTCCTTTTTTCATCCTCTGCTTTTATCCCGTCCGTGCTCATTCTATTTGTAATTGCTAAAAACTATCTCGTTCTTTCTGCCTCTTTACTCATCAAGGCTAACGATTTGTTTTCCCTTTCGGTTTCATCATACTGCCTGGCAATACTTTGTCAATAGGCACTTCTTACCGAAACTTCGTGGATAGCATCCTTTACTGGTTATCCCGCCACGATTGTTCTTATCCGACCTTCTTCATTTCTGCCTTTTTCGGGCGAAGTGATCACACTTACTTTTTCCGTCGCAAAGTTAGTGCAAGCCGCATTCTGCAAGTACCAGAAACCTTATTCCCTGGATTTTTTCAAAAACTTTTTGCCGACTGCCTTGCTGCCTGTAAAAACTTTTCCAGCCCAAGGGTGAAATAATCCGGTAATTCCTTGCATTCCATGCTTTTCTTGCCAACTCTTATTGCAACGTAAAAAATAAATGTTTCACTTCAAAAATTCAGAACAATGAAAAAGATCGAGAACAATTTCGCAGTGACAGGATTCATCGGTAGAGATGCTGAAATCCGACAGTTTACAACAGCAAGCGTGGCCCGCTTCTCCCTCGCTATTGGCCGTACTGAAAAGAATGGTGAGGAAACCACTCGCACGTCGGCCTTCATGAACATCGAGGCTTGGCGCAAGAACGAGAATCGTGACTCTTTCGACCGCCTCACAAAAGGTACAATGATCACGGTGGAAGGACATTTCAAGCCAGAGGAATGGCAGGATGCAGACGGCGTGAAGCACAACCGAGTGGTGCTCGTAGCCAACAAGTTCTACACGACTCCTGACAAGGAGGAAGCGAAGGAGAAGGCTCAATAGGCCTTCTTCTTCCAGCAAAAGCTGGGGAACTTTAAGGGAAATAAAACAACTATTCAACTTCAATTACAGGTAACGGAGAGTGTAACCGGCTTTCCACAAATCATTTCAATTATGCTTTATACACATACTATCGGACGCATCGGTAAGGACTGCAAGGTGATTACCGGAGTACATGGGACTTTCATGGCGGTGGACATCGCCGTAGATGATTACTCCAGGGGACAGAACATTACGACATGGGTAAGGGTACGCAGCAGTCGCGAGAACCATATCCGTCTCGCTGACTACCTCACTAAGGGAAGACTGATTCTGGTGGAGGGCACAATCTCAACGTCTCTGTGGACTGACAAGCAAGGCGAGAGCCATGTACAGGTGAGCATCAACGCTGACAGCATAGCTTTCGTGAATGCAGGGCGCAAGGAGGAACAGTCTGTCAACCCGAAGCAGGCTTCCAAGAAAGGTGCAAAGGCGAAGAATACCCCCGAACCGCCGAAGGACGCACCCGAGGCCAAGGCAGACGACCTGCCGTTCTGATGAGAGTCTAACCTTTAACACTATAGGACTATGACCGTCAACGTTCGTATCGCCATCGCATCCCATCTGTCGGATGCACAGGAATATCTGGAGCTCGGCTTTCTCAAGAATGCCAGCTCCGAGATAAACCTCGCCAAGGCCATCCTGTTCAAGTACGTCAGCACTGACTTGGAGGTTGAGGAGAGGGAACTGAATGAGTTAGCACATGAAGTTTTAAACCGTCAAAGACAAATCACATTATGAGATACGCAAGATTACTGGAACCGTACAAGGGGTACTGGGATATTCAGGTGGACGAGGATAGCATCACTGGTGGCTATCATGGCTATGAGTATAACTGTGTTGTCATCGGGAGCGGAAAGGAGATTACCTGCAACAGGGATGAGTTTGAGTTTGTTGACTGAGTACAAAGGGAACGGGCAGTTCCGCTCGACCTCTGGTCGCTTGCCAGAGCAAGAACCAACTGCCCACAAATCTTCTTGCTATGGAAAAGAACAACCCTAAAAAGGAGCAGATAAGAAGGCTCATGGATAAAGCCAGGAAGGACGGCAAGACTATTGACTGGGCAAAGGTGGTCTTGTGTTAGGCTCACAAACGGTCAATTATCGGAAAAGGTTATGTTAGTTTCCGATAATTGACTCTTTATATGTATCGGAAAAAAAAGCCGCTATCCCTCATACAATCAGGATAGCGGCCCTCTTTATGACCTGAAAAGGTATTTCCACAGCTCCAGGGTTTCGTCATGCTCCCTTATCCGCTGGAGTATTTCCTTCAGGTAGGCCTGCATGGCCTTTTCAGTGGAATGGTTGACCTCGGCAAGTTCCTCGATGGTTCTCTGCTGGCAGCCGATGCCGAAATACTCCCTGAGTATCAGGTTCTCGTCTGTTGTCAGGATGCCATTGAGCAGGGCATTGATCTTCTCGGCGACTTCAAAACGGGGCGCACCGTGGAGGGAATGATGGTCATAGCCGTCATCCGCGATGCCGTTCTGCGTTCCGAAGTTCTCCCACTTGTCCTGGATCTGCATGTAGGAGTTCTCCTCGTCAAAGAGTTCCCGGTCGATGTCCATCTTCTGTTACTTTACTATCTTGTAATAATCCGCCTTACGGGGCTTCGGGGAATGGCTGCCGCCTTCGGCCTCGTAACCGATGCTCAGGGCACCGATGCCCATCAGATCCTCCTGGATTCCCATGTCACTGAGCAGCTGCTTCCCCTCCTCGGTGTCGAACATCTCACGCTCCCTGTGAATCCAGCAGGTGCCGAGTCCTATCTCATGGGCTGCCAGCATCATGGTCTGAAGGACGATGCTGCCATCATAGACTTCATTGCCATAGCCCCTGTCAGTAAGGACGAGGATGATGGTGGGCGCACCGTAATAGGGATCGCCAGTGGTTCCCATCACCTCGGCGTTCATCTTCCTCAGCCGTTCGATGAATGCCGGATTCTGCACAGCTATGATATGGGGATGCTGGGCACCCATGCTGGTGGGCGAC
>CACWNV010000087.1 GCA_902762325.1 uncultured Prevotellaceae bacterium
AAAGGAGTTGAATTGGCAAAACATGCCGACACGTGGCTGCCAGCCTACGAACAATATTCTGATAAGGCAGAGGTATATCTGACGTTGGGGGTCATCAAGTATGCCGAGGACAGTCTGAAGGTATGGGAGGAGATGAAAGGCTACCAAACGAGAGCACAGTCACTGAAAGAACAAGGCAAGTATGAGGAGGCTATCAGGCAGGCAAAGTTGGGCCTGAAGTATAGCGACCGGCAGAATCGTTTGAAGTGCTGGGAACTTCTCTATGAAATCTATAACTTGATGGGCAATCAAGAGCAGGCTTCGTTTTCTAAGAATCAGAAATATAATGGTATGATTAGTGGGAGGCGTATGGACACAAAGATGGCTGACTGGCAGTGGAATCTCGACAACGAGCGACAATCAAAGGAATTCAACCATCGCCTATCATGGATGCAGGGGCTTATAATTGCTCTAATTGTGATTGTGGCACTCGCCATCGGAGTCGGCATGTTGTTGCATCGCAGGAAGGTACGTAAGCTAAGTTTCCGACTGGATGAGGATGCACGGCGCATCACGGAACTGCACACAAACATTGAGCAACTGGAAAAGAGCGGCGAGCAGAATGGGCAGGAAATGGAGCGGATGAAGGAAGAACTGGAAAACCGTATGGAGCGCATATCGGGTACGCTGCTGGTGGGTACACAGATGTTCAGCCAGTTGCAGCAGCGCCAGTGCATTGCCGAGGCAACAGCCAAAGAGCAACAATGCTTGGTAGATTACTTCGCTCAGCTGCGCCCGAAGCGCTGGCAGGAGTGGGAACATAAGTACAGCGGCCTCTCCACCGCGCAATATATCTTCCTCATCATGCAGGATGACCTCCATTTCGATGACGAGTCCATCGCCACCATCCTTGATGTGAAACGCGTGTCTGTAAGAAGCATGAGGGCAAGGATCAAGAAGAGTGAAAGATAGGCAAAAAGCCCCGACAAGGGGACGCTTATTCTATTGTAAAATAGCAATAGACGCTTTGGGGATTGCTCTGTCTGGATTTGGAGACGGCTCCGTTTTTCCTTGGCTTGATGTGTAGTACCGTCCATTCACCGTTTACCCGTTGCTCAATGGTGTATGCCTCGCCCGTTATGCAAGTGCTTTCCGTGTTGTTAACTATTTCTACTGTAATAGAATCCAATGGAAGTCTCAGTGTCCTCCGTATGAGGGAGTTGGTTTGCGAGATGCTTTTGTCGATGATGACGAGGCGCAGGGTGTCCGCACTGGTCACGGCCTCGGTGCTGTCCGTCGGTTGTTCCGCATCTGCTACCGCCTGCCGTGCCGTTTGACGGCAAGAGGCGAATGCGAGGGCGGCAAACAGGAGGAAGAGAAGTTTTGCTTGGTTCATATTGCTTATTCTGTTCGTGCGATAACAACTCGTTTCTCCGTGCCGTCGGGGGAACGAAAGACGAAATGGATTTCCTCGCCCGGCTTCTTTCTGGAGCGAATAGCGGTAAAAGTACATAAATCATCAATGGGTATGCCTTCGACCTCTATCAGATAGTCTCCTGTGCGTATTCCTTTTTCGTAGGCTGCCGAGCCTTTACGAATAACAGCCCGTAACATGCCTGTACTGTCCGACGGCACGAATCTTTGACTATGGACGTCTTTGTCGTTGAGGGTGATGCTTGAAGTTCCGTCATGTGGCAAGAAAACATAACGTTTCTTAGGACCATCGATAATCAGCGACGCATGTTTCAGCAGTGCTGAGCCTATGTGTATTCCTTTGTTGGCCGTTGAGGCGTATGCGTCTTTTATGGTCAGGCTACCCATTTGAACCGATGGCAGGTGAAGTATGTTTTCTATCAGTGTATCGGCATCGAATCCGAAGATACCGAAACTTGCATTGAAAGTCGTATCTTTCAGCACTGTTACTGCTTCTATTGCATTCTGCTTCTTCTTGTCTTTTTTGACCCAGTATGTTAGTGCTTGCTGAGAAAGGTCAATGCCGTAACCTATCGCTCCCGTGTCGAAGGACATATTGGCACTGCCAAAAGGAAATTCCACATTAACCAAGGGATATGACTCGCTGGCCAACCAGTATTTCACGGTAGGTTGTCCCTTCGCTTCTTCGTCGAAAAAGCCCTTGCGGTCAGTCACTATCAGTAGGCTATCTTTCGTGTCAAGTTTTATGGATAAACCTTTACTCACGAGGTCAAAGCCAATCAGCCCTTCGAATCGTCCACATATATAGTCGCCAAGACGGCCACCCACATTAACAGGATAGTTGCTGATGCGGAGCCTACCCATCTTTATCTCTGGAATCTGAAAGATTGCAATCTTTTCTTTCTTGCCGTTGGTGTCACTCGCCTTTACGCTGTCAATAGACAACGGTTTCATCCAGTCTTCCTGATTGCCAAACCAGAAACCGTGCTCTGCTCCCGTATCAAACAACAGATGCCGTTCCTGCCCGGCTATCTCCACAGTAACAATCACCGCTCCTTTCTCAACCTTTACATGGATTGTGTCCACAAAGTATTTTTCTGAAAACTCCACGGCTTTTAAGAAAGGCTTCCACGAAACCTTCTTTTGTGCAGCAGTCGCCATGGCGACGAGAGCGAGCATCATTGTAACAATTACTTTCTTGTTCATATTCATTTCGTTTTATTTGTTATTTCGTGCTGCGAAGTTACGGAAAAGGGAGGAGAAAGTGTGCGGAGAGGACGGAAAAGTTGGTGCCGAGGGTGAAAGTCTGAACAAATGTTCAGGGTTTGGGGCGATTTTGTTTATTAGAGCTGGTGGTTGCGATGTTTACAGGCTCGTGGGTCGGTTGCGGTGCGCTGGTAGTTGAGCGCTCGTTTGTTTCGTGCTGTGAAGGTTTATCTCACCTCGTCATCGTCGTCCAGGTCGTCAGGGTCCCAGATATGGTCTTCGGAACTGCCTTTGTGACCTTTGCCTGCGGGCAGACTTCCAGCCCCCAAAATCTGGCCGACGGTAGAAAAAGCACGAGCCCCAACTGCAAGCAGATGGGACTCGATTTAATCTTTTTTATAGTGCAGATGGGTGCAACGGGGCTTCCCAGATACACTTTTGCGATGCAAAGATAGGAATAATTCTCAAAACATGCAAGTTTGCAACCACTTTTTTACTGTTCTATTAAGTATTTTTTGTAAAAGTGATGGCTTCTTGACCATATTTTGTGGCAAAACTATACCTGTTTGTGTCTCAATTAATGTCTGCAGACCTGGAGATTTCATGTATAGCATTGCCGTTGCCTTATAGATTTCGTCCCACATATCATTGGCCCTATTGACAGATACTTGACGGAGCATATAGTCTATCACCCTGAGAGCACCGTGGAATGTCTGTTGAGTGTGCGCTGGGAAAGAAGGGCAAGCCACACCTACTCTGATACCAGAGGTAAGTGTCATGCCGAACGTCACATTACCATGAGCACAAGCATTCCTTACTTCCCGGATAGTGGTCATATAACTCTTGAAAGTCGCAATTGCAGGCTCTCCGAAGTGTGTACTTATAATACGCTTGTCCACATCAAGTAACAGACTGTCATAAAGAACCTCCAAATTGCCAAGAGTCATATACTCCATAGTCTTCCAAGCCGGAGCGTATTGCCCCAGATACTTCAGATGATGTCGCTTGATGGTTGGCTTTTTCTTGATGGAACAGTATGCTGCCCCTGGAAAATCAGCAATAAACTGGGCTGATACGACAGCAGGATTGACAAACCAATACGGATCGGCTACGTACTTATTGGAGAGTTCATAGACAAATGTCGTTCGGAGTGCTACCTCTATTCGTGACAAGTACCTGTTGAGAATGTTTCTCAGATCCAAGTCATAATAATAAAGCGATACGACATTCTCCATTGTTGTTCCTTGCTGAATAGTATGGCGTCGCCTATTATCTAACGCTGGGTATGTCACTTCAAATGGGAATATGTAGAAGCCCAAACGGTAATAACCTATGTCAGAAAGACATTCCCGTGCTTTATTCTCATCTGTAATGACAAGCCCACGACCACGTAAAAGGCGGATCTGCTCATCATAGTTCGTCGCGTGCTTGTTATATGCTATTTTTATTCTTGCCATTTAGTCTTAAAAGTTATTATACATAACCTATCTTGGCTGCAAAGTTACGAATAAGGGAGCAAAATGCAAAAGGAAAACAGGTTTTTCTTTTTATTTTCCTACAAATACACCCTCGGCATATCCGATTATCGGATGCCGAGGGTGAAAGTCTGAACAAATGTTCAGTGTTTGGGGCGCGACTGACACGCGGTCGTTGAATAAATCATCAGTTGCGACAGCCGCTTGTGGCGCGGACGCATGATGTTGTTCAGATAGAGGTAGCCATTGTAGGCGTAATCATAAATCGTGTACATAAAAATTCGTTGCAGTTTCTATTTATAAAGTCTGAAACTGCAACGAATGACTGCACGGAGAGCGCGATTATTTCTAGGACAAGCCAAGCGGCGAGCCGATTACTTCAACTTCCCCTTGCTCTCAAGATATTTCGTGAATGTCTCCCACTGTGCTGCATTCTTCTCACGGTTGGCTTTCACCTCGTCAGTTTCGGCGAACTGAAGAGGATAGCAGTCCTGCAGATAGTAGTGGCCTTGGTTGGGGTCGGAAATCACATCATAATGCAAGACAAGGTCGGTGAATATTCTGCTGTCCCAGTCGGCGACAAAGCTGCTGACCACAAACAGGGCATTGTCACCCAGGTAGAACTTGATTTCGTGGAAAGGTTCCAGACGTTTGTAGATGGGAATATCGGAATCCCGAAATTTAATCTCGCGTGTGCTCGCGTTAAACCATTCGATGTCATTCTCGGTGAAGAGCATGTTCTGTGCGTCACCGGACGTGCGGGTTCCCGACGGGCTGATGCCACAGGCGTAGAGCGTGGCTTTTTCTACAGGATCGATGATCACGATGGGCTTTTCGGGCTCGTCACCGTCAAGACTGCAGGCAGTCATCGTCATGCTGGCTATGGCTATCGACTGCACGGCTACCACGTAAATCTGATGCCTAACGGCAGGGTTAGCGTAAACGGATGTTCGGCGCGGTAGGTCTCTATGTCGGTCTTCATCGGGATGTAATACTGCAAACTGGGCTCCACGAAGAAGCCCACATTGGGCGTCAAATGGTACTGCAGTCCGAGGCCGAAGGACGTCGAGAACTGCCACGGAGCGCGAAGAATCGTCTTGTCGCTGACTTCATACTGCCCATTCACAAAATAGTTGGAATGGAGGACCGAGCGCATCGGGATTTCGGTCATCAAGCCAAGACTTCCGTAGAGGCTCCAGTGTCTTCCTGCATACAGGTTACAGATGCCCTTCACGGGTATGCCGAGGTAGTGGATGGACTGCTGCTCACAGATGGTGTTGCCGTCGGCACCCATCTCGAAATCTGAGTTCAGACGGCTATAGCTCAGGCCAGACTCCAGCCCGAAGCGGTTGCTCAGCCTGTACTTCACGGCCAGCGACCATGTGACGGGCATCTGGTGATGGCTTGTGCGCAGTATCTTGTCCTCACCAGGCCGGTTGGCGTTGTTCATGGCGATGCGCATGATGACGCTGCGAGTTTGGGCACTCACTGCATCAGGATGATTGGCCAGATAGACGGCATAGTCTGTCCAGTTGTCAATGCTACTCGGGATTATCGGACTTGGGGATGGTCCAGGCAAAG
>CACWNV010000088.1 GCA_902762325.1 uncultured Prevotellaceae bacterium
TATGCACAAGGAGAAATTCATGATCTATCGGAGGGATGCGAAGAAGGGCGAGGCCACCTATTCGCCGAAGTCGCACTCTGCCCCACATTTCGAAGGCCATTACGTAGAGGGTATGGAAGAATGGGCATCGTGGTACTGCTTCAACAAGAAGGATGATGGAACCTATGAAGCCGAGCTTGACGAAGCCTGGAACGAAGGCAGTCATTATGGCGGAGGAACCATCAACGTGGATATTCCCAAGGAGTGGTTCTCTCTATCTTACGATGAGTTCCTCGAACGAGTCATCACCCTTGCTTCAGCTGCACATTATGGCTTTACCATAGATGACTTGAAGGAAAAAGAAGGTCTGAAGGAGTTTTTCGGATTTACAAGATAATGGAAGAGCAAGAAGTAAAAGGCCGCAAGGTGGCCATAGATATTGTTAAGGCGAATATATTTGCCGTTGTGATTATGGTGGTTGCAGCCATCGTGTTCCTCGTGCCGTTCTTCTGGATATGGAAGGACAAGAAACCAATAAGTGAACTCCTCGGTGGCTTCGGCGACTGGGGTACAGCTTTTATTCTCATGTTTGTAGGCATTGTGGTTCATGAACTGATTCACGGTCTTACGTGGGCCTGCTATGCCAAGAGCGGCTGGAAGAGCATCAGCTTCGGTGTGATGTGGAAGTTGCTGACTCCTTATTGCCACTGCGACGAGCCAATGCACATCCCAGGTTATATGATGGGAGCCATGATGCCCTGTATTGTCTTGGGTGTCATCCCTGCCATCGCCGCCCTTTTCATTGGCAGTCTGCCTATGCTTGTTTGGGGAATCTTTTTTATAGCTGCAGCAGCTGGCGACATCTGGATGACGTGGTTGCTGACCAAGGAAAATCCCAAGAGTATGGTGCTCGATCATCCTTCTGAAGCAGGTTTCTATATCATAGATTAAAGGCCTTTCAATGGTGACAAGCGATATTGGATAAGTGTACAGCCGAATATGGACTTATTCGATGCAGACTTGAAGGAATTGGTTCGTAAGTCATACGAGATAGTCAGAATGAAATATGCAAAACATAGATGAGTATTACTACTCATCACATATTTGCGCAGTTTATCCCAGATATTTGGTATAATTCGCAACTCTTCGTAATTTTGCAGCGTCAAACAAAATAAATAAAGTTATGATACAAGAAGTTATTCCAGGAATCGTTATGTGTGTTATGGGATTCTGCCTGTTGTTCGTTTCAGCGGACAAGATTTGGACTGTCGCAGAAAAGTGGAAGACAATTGGAGGGGAACGACCTTCGAAAAGCTATGTCGTCATCACACGAGTGTTAGGAATTGTCTTCATGATAGTTGGAGGCGGTTTGTTGGTGAGCTGTCTATTATAAAAAGATAAAAGACATGGAATTAAATAGAGCAACAATTGAGGAATTCGAGTCCATTATCGCATTCTACGATGATGTGACGGACAGGACTCCGGATATGGAGCACTTTGCCCGATGGCAGAAACGTAAGCACCCTACCATCGATGGTATCAGAGCCTATATCGAGGAAGGAAGCATGTACACTTATAAAGAGAATGACGCTATCGTTGGGTCTATGGCTGTCACGATGTATCAAGGTGAGGACTATCATGCCATCGAATGGGCTCAGCAGGTAGAAGATGACAAGGTGGCTGTGATTCATATCCTTGCGGTGAGTCCTGATGTTCAGGGTAAAGGCATAGGCTCAGAGATGATCCGCGAGGCTATCCGTCTTGCCAAGACATGTGGCATGAAAGCCATTCGCCTTGATGCGCTCGCCTCTAACACACCAGCCCATAAGATATACAAGACATTAGGCTTTGAGTACAGAGGGAAGCAGCATCTCTATGCAGAGAATACTGGTTGGACAGACTTTTGTTTCTTTGAGTATAACGATTTGTGTTAAATAAGAGTTAAAAAACGGAAAACGCTTGACTCGTCCCTTAGGTCATACCTTATTTTTGCAATCGCTTAGCAAAACATCGCGCGATTATGAGTAAAATGAAATTAAAAATCGGAGAGTTCTCACAGATGATGCAGGTAACCGTAAAGACCTTGCGTCACTATGAGCAGAAGGGACTCTTGTTGCCTGACGAGGTGGACGAGTGGACGGGCTATCGCTACTATAGCCTTGATCAGATGCAGAAGCTGCAATCCATCCGCGACCTGCAACGACTCGGTTTCTCGCTTGACGAGATAAAGGACCTGTATGATGATGTATCTCATACGCCCAGTGTCCGACAGCTGACGGAAAAAATCAAGGAGACGGAACAGCAACTGAAGCAACTGATTGCCCGCCGTAACCGACTGCTCGACTGGAGAGACTCTCGCAAAGAAATGAAGACAATGGAAAAATTCAGTATTCAATCACTGCCCGAAATCATCGTGGCAAGTCATCGTGAAGTCATCCCCAACTATGCCGCCATCGGCCCCATGTGCTATGAGAAGATCGGACCAGAGATGCAGCGTCTTGGCTGTAAGTGTCCGCCTCCAGGCTATTGCTTTACCATAGAGCATAACAAGGAATATACACCAACGGATATCGACATCGAGTATTGTGAGCAAGTCGAGGAGATGGGCACAGACAGCGCCATCATCAAATTTAAGCGTTTGCCAGCTGTTCCCAAAGCCCTCTGCATGAAGCATGTTGGTCCTTACGAGCGTTTCTACGAATCGTACACCGAGGCTTTCCGCTATATGGAGGAGCAAGGCTACAAGATTGCAGGACAACCCCGCACCTGCTACATCGATGGCGCATGGAACCAGGATGACCCAGAGAAATGGCTCTCAGTCATTCAGATTCCAATAGAATAATCATAAACTGTCTGTCCCAACAATTTGGGGCAGGCATTAAACATATTGATATGAAAGAAATAGCTGTTGATACAAAGAAGATTGCCGCCTGTGGACTCTACTGCGGAGCGTGCAAGAAATACCGCATGGGCAAATGTCCTGGATGTCATGAGAATGAGAAGGCTTCATGGTGCAAAATAAGAAAATGTTGTATGGAAAAGGGCTTCCATACCTGCGCAGAGTGCGAGATGGACGTCAAGGATTGTCGGCTTCATAACAACCTCATAGGAAAGTTCTTCGCATTCGTCTTCCGAAGCAACCGACCAGCCTGCATCCGTTACATCCGCGAGAACGGTGAACAGGTCTTTGCTGAAGAGATGACAAAGCGAGGAGAACAGACCATGAAGAAATGATTTTTTTAATGTCAATGACAAATGAAAACATTAGTATTAAACACATTAGGTAAAGACTATACCGAACAGATAACGGCTCTGATTAAAGACAAAGAGGTGGAGATTGTTGATACCTCGGACATGAAGATTGTACATTGCATGGGCTGTAACCAGTGCTGGCTGAAAACACCTGGTATCTGTGCATATAAAGATGATTACGAGATAATCCTCAAGAAACTGGTGCAAGCCGACAACCTTTGGATTGTCTCTGATACGCGTTTTGGATTCTTGGACTATAAGGGCAAACGGCTGATGGATCGTATTATGCCCATGCTGAATATGACAATCGGCTTCCGTGATGGATGGATGCGTCATGAACTGCGTTACCATCCACTCAACATAGGACTCCTATACAAAGGCGATGCTGACCAGATGATGATGGAAGATTGGTGCAAGCGTACGGCAGCAAACATAGGTGGGCAGTCATTTGGTGCTATCGCTTTGCAAGTGAAAAGTGAAAAGTGTAAAGTGAAAAGTGAGGCTGTCGTATCACTAAACAATAAACTTTCTCACTTGGTCATCATCAACGGCAGTCCACGTGTGGCGAAGTTCAGCAATACAGACAAGATTATTCATTCGTTTGTCAAAGGTCTGGAAGAAGCAGGCATCACTTGGGAACTTCGCAATCTCTCCAGCCGCAAGGAATGGGAAACAGCACGTGAAGCCTTCCTTTCACACGAGCGTATCCTCATTGCTTTTCCACTCTATGTGGAGTGCATGCCCAGTATGATGCTGGAATTTCTTGAAACGTTGCCATCAGAGCGTAAGCAGCCTGCCCAGTTGTCTTTCCTCCTTCACGGAGGCATGGACGAGGGAAATGAGTTCC
>CACWNV010000089.1 GCA_902762325.1 uncultured Prevotellaceae bacterium
CAACAATAGAGCCATTTTGCATGATGCACGCACCATAACTGGTACTGTCGCTTATTGGCTCTTGCGCCAAACACGATGTAGCAACCAATGCATAAACTATAGTTACTATCTTTCTCATATTATTTCTTGTCCTTATGAAATGCCCTTCTTGAACCGCTGCAAACGTGGCGACGGAAGCTACAATGGTGATGGGGACGATAGACCAAAATGTTATGGGTACTGCAATGAATAGCAGGAACCCCGCCCACTTGTTCGCAAGAGTGTGAGGGAAGCAACAGCACCCGTACATCACAAGTGCCGAAAGCTGATTCACAACTTTAATCGCAACAATTACCCCTGCCAACAGCCATAACCATTGCGGCAATTCGAGTATCGGCAGGAGCTTCCAGGCACAACATGCTACGAAGCAGATGTCTGCCAGACTATCCAGCAATGCTCCCTTCATAGTGACGCACCTCAGCTTCCGAGCCAGCCATCCGTCGGCTATGTCGCTGATGTCTGCAATCCTAAGCAGCGTTATGATGTTCGGCAACTGAGTCATCTTATTTCGTTAGCTTTTCTATAAACAATAATTCTGCATCCTTACTGAAGTCGAACTGGCGATAGTCGTCATACGACAGTTGAATGCCAGGGGTGAAAGTCTTCGCCATAGGATGATCTGTGGGTAAGAAACTCTGCAGGGAGTTGGAGACAGAACATTCAAGACCAGTATTCGGTAACTTGAATAGTGTGACCTCCATAAACGTGTTTGGAGCCTGCCCCGAAGGAACACCTACCACCTTGGCTCCCATCTTCCACAGCATGTAAGCGGTATGGAAAGCGGCGCTGAAGGTATGCACGTCGGTAACCACATAGATTTCTCTTGGTGTGTAGATGGGCTCACCGTTTTGTGCTTTGAGAATGTTCATGTCGGCACACATGAACCAGTCGAAGCTGCTGATGTTTGATGGTCGTTCAATGAAATCACCCATCTTCAACGATGTTCCACTATTTTGGTTGAACTGTTCTAAGGTAGTGTTATTCTTCTTGAGCCAACCCTCTGATACTTTGGTGGCATAGTGCATGCCTAAGTCGGTATCCATGAAACGCTTTCCGTAGAGTTCGTACAGCGCTGCATACATAATCATCGTCCACCCTCCATGATTGCCGCGCAGGTCGATGATGAGACGCTGACTGTTAGCCGCTTTCATCTCGCGCAGCATCTTGGCGAAGGCATCAGCCACAATCACATCCGATTTCAAACCGTAGCTTTCGAGATTTGGTATGTCGGCACTCACTATAGAGTTGATGCACATCACCATCGTTTGTTTGCTGTCATCGATGAAGTTGTATTCGAAGTTCTTATGAGGGAAACGTTCATCAGTAGATGTCCATACTATGTTTTCCCAAAACGGGCCGTTGGGATAGAAAGGCAGACTGACGAGTGTATCTTTGCCATTAGTCATACGGAACTTCATTGAGATCTGATTCTTATTGAATGTGGGGAATAGTTGTCGCAGTGTGTTGGTGTTGCCAATGTTTCTGCAAGCATACCCCATCAGTCCATAGCGATTCTCAGAAACAACAAGTTTGTCGAGGCGATCAAGTACCGATTCTAATGATTTCCCTTCCACCTCGCACAACATTGCTCCCTTCAACGCCTTCAGTTCTGGAGTATATCCGTTTACAATGATGCCTTCGGGAATAACTTGAAATTTCAGCGGTACCCATTGATCTTCTATCTTCTTTGGCGCTTTAGCATTCCCTATATAGGTGTGTCCGTCGTGGAGTGCGGATATCAGTTTGGTTACCTCAACATGTATATCGTTAGGTGTCAAGGAGTCGCAGTTGGCCAGCTCATTTCTCAGTCGTTTCACTGCTTTGTAAAAGCCGTCCTTCCCGCCAAAAGCGCTGTATGGATCGGGATGTATCTGCTCCAATTGCCTGAAGAAATAGTCGTAATCCTGAAGCAAACTGTCTTGCTGGGATATATAACTGTTTTGTGCCTCGAGCCCTTGTGCACTTGCAAGTGTCGCCACAAATAGGGCAAATTTTACTATTGTTCTTATCATATTTATTTAACTTTCGTTGTGAAGATAAAAGAAGTTAGAAGCCAAATGTTTTTTGGCACACACAATTAAGTCAATAACCTTCATGTCTTGTTATCTGCTTAGCGCATAATGCTATCGCTCGGCATGATTCAGTCAAATTTGATTCAGCTTTTGCTTACTCGCATTATTCGGAATGTGCAGCGGTCGCTTCCCCTGAGAATGGTATTCTCGATGTGCACTTCGAAATGACTGTTTGGTTCAAGTTGTGACAAGATATATAGAATGCTCTGTCGTGAGCACTCACACTGCTGCGGATTTTTTCTCTGCCCACATTTTACTTTAGGGCACGAACATTCCAGATAACTCAGTTCATATACCTTTCCTGGCTCAATCACTCTACCAGTATATGACTTGTTGTTGTACTCTTCCGTATAGATTCTGTCAAAATCACCATTATATTTGGCATATATTTGCTTATGTAGCTGGAGAACATTGTCCTTAACACATTCTATTGCTTCTTCTCTATAGCGCATAGATTCCAAATTATCCTTCGCCTCAGCACAATTCTCCCAGATAGCACCAACCGTCTTGCAGGTGTTCTTATCGGAACATTCGGCACAAGTCTCGTAGCCTTTAGCTGTAACGCATTTATGTACTTCGCACATATGGCTACAGAAATAGAATTTGGCGCCTTCCACACGACACCCTGTACAATTGATACTCTCAGGTGTAATTTGATCAGTATTATTCATTTCGCACCATTTTTTTGCAACCTCAATGCGCATCTTGTCGTCGTTATTTATTGTGGCGATGCGAGCTTCACAGGTCTCACAGTTAATGCCACAGCATGCAATCATTTTATTCATATTGTGTTTATTGTTTTTTGAAATTCTTCTAAGAATCGGGCAGCGTGTCCACCATCCATCTGTACGTGATGGAACTGGAAGGAGATGGGCAGGTTGACTTTGAACCAATGCTTGCGGTATTTGCCCCACATCACCATTGGGTTACAGAACTGGTCTGTGTACTGATTTATGATGCAGTCAAGTTCGGTGGCTATCATGGCTGATGTACCAATAACCATTGCACCATCTGCAAAGGAACTCTGGCACGACGTGCTGGTCGATTGCGTAAGAGCCATATAGTCGGAGCAGAACTTATCCAAGTTATCGGTATATGGAATGTCGCATGAGCTGATACCACCAGCTGTGTTGTTTACAATGACATTGATGGCAAGACAATCATATTTGTACAACTTTCCCTGCTCAGGCAGCAAATAGAATTCTTTCATCCGACTGGCTGCCTTGCCGATGCACCAGCAAAGCGCCATATTGAACGGCATCGAATGACGTTTGGCATACTTCCGCAATCGAGTCACATCAAGCGTCTTTACTATAGTTACCATAGGCATGGGCGATGACATCCACAGTTCAAAAGCCTGAGCCCGACTTGTTTCTTTTGGGGAGATTTCCTGTTTCATCATGTTCTTTCATTATTTATAATCGGCAAGCGTTTTCACCTCACAGCCTTTGCTTTCGTAATAAGCAAACATCTCTGGTAACTTTTTCAAATCATAGCTGGTGACACAGTCGGAGAGGACATGAACCGAGTATCCAGCCTTGGCTATATTGAAACACGTTGATTTTACGCAACCAGTAGCATCAGCACCAGCAATATAGAACTCATGGATGCCATTCGCTGCTATGAAAGCAGAAAAAGCCTCGCTGGTAAGGGCATTGCTTTTCGTTTTCACGAAGATGTTGTTTGACACAACCTTCATTTCAGGCGCAAGTTCCTCGCCTTTGCTACCAGGCTTGAATGTTCGCGTACCTGCTGTGATATTGTTGTGCTTGATATACACAATGTGCATACCCTCTGCCACAGCCCATTCGATGGCTGCATTGATATTGTCGATGATGTCACGATAGTGTTTGGTGATATCATTCTGAATGTCGATAACGACAAGTGCTTTATTGTTTCGTGTCATTTTATTTTTTCTATTTTTTCTAATATTTTTCTCCATATAACCCCATGTTAATCATGGATTGACTATCTCGTCTTTATATCTTTTAGTTATAGTACCTTCTTAAAACCAGGAATCATCCGCAGCAGCCAGGTGAGCCCGAAGGAAGCTATGGTGGTGACGACTCCGATGAACATGAACTTACCGAATGCTCCCATCCAGATACCATCAACCGCATACTGCAAGGCTATCATCAGTAATAGATGGACGATGTAGGCTCCGTAAGCCTGAGCGGCACACCACTGCCAGAACTTACTGTTCCAATTGCCGTACTCACGAAACAGCCAGAGCAGTCCGAAACTAATGAA
>CACWNV010000090.1 GCA_902762325.1 uncultured Prevotellaceae bacterium
TGAATCATTCTCACGCCTTTGGTCCTTTTACGAACCGTTGTAAAGTTTTTCTTCATCATTGAAGCTTTGTTTTACGTCGCCCCCTTCAAGGCGACCTTTGATTATTATTACTGTTGTTTGTTAAGTTTCTGATTGCAAAATTAGGCATAAAAAAATCGCCCCAATTTCTTGGAGCGATTTGGTAATGATTTGGTAATGATTTGGTAAAATCACACTTTCGGCAAGTATGTTTTTCCTAATTCTTCGGCTAATTTCAGGGCTATTTCACGACACCAGGAAAAGACATCCTGATCCATGCTGCTCACCTTCACCTTCTCGATATCGCGGACATCGTAATCCATAAAAGAGCAAGTGCAGAGCCTCCTGATATTGTTATATTCGCATGCTATTTCCAGCGGCTTGTCATACGGCAGGCTCTTTACCTTCTCACAGAACTTCTGTACATCCACCGGATAATTGCAGGCCCAGCGCAAATAGTACCCCTTTGGACAACTTTTTGGCCCATTTCTGCGATTTGTCCAAAGATCATTCGTTTGTCCACACAAGTTTGAGAAGAATTTGCAAAATTTCTTGGAAACAGTCAGAAATCGCCGTAACTTTGCATTGTCGAAAAGAAACAAACGACACAAATAAGAATAGTATAAACATTAAATTATAACAATTATGACAACAAAGAATTTCAATGCAAATAAGGTGCTCATGAGCGCAGTTGCAGCAGTCGTTTTCTCATTCGTGTTCACCACCAGTGCTAACGCAAGTACCACACCTCAAGAGAAGCAAGGGACCAAACTTGAAATCCGAGTCAAAACGCGTCCTAATGGGGATAAGCAAGAACAGAATAAAGATCAGAATAAAGATCAGAAGCAAGAACAGAAGCAGGAAAATAAAGATATTGTATCCTCTATGCTCCAGAAGTTTGGCGTTCGCGTAAAATAACCCGCCTCTGTTCACAAGACAATAAACAAAGTGTCCTGGAAACTAATCCAGAACACTTTTTCTTTATCTAGGAGCAAACCTCACAAAGGTCTCACAGAGGGACTGTCCCCGCGTGAGTTAAAAATATTCCACCAAAAGCGGTGATTTTCTCAGATTTTATTTGTACCTTTGCCACGTCATTGATGATTTTGCTTGTCGTTAAACGTAGCACTAAGGTAAGTGAAAAATCTGGCATGGCAAAATCCTGAGCCGCTCGGCTTTGCCGCTTCGCGCGTCGAAGAATTTTTTGTTGCTCAGGAACTTGTAAATAATGTTAAACTAAAATGCTGCGGAATTTAGGTCAATGAAGAAAATTGCGTGTTTATTTTTGGTATGTGTGTCTGCTGTTATGGCAGTTGCACAGAGGTATCGGAATGATTTTATTTCGCCGACTGACGGGCAGCGTTCATTGATAATATGGCAATGGATGGATGGGCTTGTCAGTAAGGAGGCTATCACGAAAGATCTGGAGGCTTTCAAGGCTGCTGGACTATCTGGCGTACAAAATTTTCAGATTGGCGGTGACCAGCAAAGCAGGATTGGTGACCCCACCTGCGCTATCGGTTCAGAGAAATGGAAGTCTATGATGCGTTGGACGATGGATGAGTGCCAGCGTCTCGGACTCACCTTCGGTACCCACAACTGCCCCGGATGGTCATCAAGTGCCTACGGAACAGTGACACCGGAATATAGCATGCAGAAACTTGTGTTCTCAGAAACAAAGATGCCCGACACAGCTGTTGGCAAAGGCAAGAAAAAACCTATCTTTATTAGTGTCGCACTCCCTCATCCAAAGGTTGACGAAAAATACAACTATTACGAAGACATCTGCCTCTTGGCACTTCCTGACGACAGCATTGTCATGAAGGAAAACATAATAGACCTGACACAGTATTTTGACAAGTCATCTCAGATAGCAAACATTCCTTCTGCCCTTGCCAAAGACATTTCCGGGTATAGCCTTCTGCGTTTCGGACACACGACAAACGGAAAGACCAACGAAGCACAAGCCCCTCTGTCGGGACAAGGGCTGGAGTGTGACAAGATGAACAGGGTGGCTGTAAAGGCCTTTTGGGATGCATATCCACAGATGCTCATAGACATTGCAGGACCTCATGCCGGCAAAACGTTTAATATAATAGAGATAGACAGCTATGAGGCTGGCGGTCAGGATTGGAGTGTGGTTTTGCCAGATGAGTTCTTGAAACGGAAGAAATATGACATACTGCCATACCTGCCTTACATCGTAGGGCGCAACATCATCGGCAGTAAGGAAGAGTCGGCACGATTCAAGAAAGACCTTGTAGATGTTGTCACCTCACTCTTTGCAGAAAACTATTATGGCTATAT
Organism: uncultured Prevotellaceae bacterium; assembly: GCA_902762325.1. Taxonomy (GTDB): domain Bacteria; phylum Bacteroidota; class Bacteroidia; order Bacteroidales; family Bacteroidaceae; genus Prevotella. Next base: position 2,326 of record CACWNV010000090.1, read on the forward strand.
GAATCAGCTGGCACGCAAGACACCCGGTATGCAGCTGATGATAGAGCCGTACGGTACAGGCGGGCAGAAGCCATTCCAAGTGCTCGATATCAACAAGATACTCAAGGAGGCAAACAGCGCAGTCATAGCGACAGAATTCTGGGTAAAGCCCGAGACATGGGGTTGGAAAGACATGAAGCGTCATGAGCAGGTGATGAGAAATCTGCAACGCCCGTTGCTTGCCGCAGAAGCCTTTACGTGCTGGCCTCTTCACGCATGGAAAGACGACCCGCAATCCTTAAAGCCGATATGCGACAAAGCCTACTGCAATGGTGTTAACAGGATGATGCTCCATGCAGGCGCCTGCAACCCTTGGACAAATGTAGAGCCGGGAATGTCATTCGGCATCTGGGGCACACATTTCGTACCCAATCAGACATGGTGGAAAGCTGGTGGAGCACGCGCACTATTCGACTACATGGCACGCTGTCAGTCGCTCCTGCAACGTGGTGTGCCGACGAAACTGCAATGGAAGGGAACGGATAAGTTCATGACCTATCAGCGCACTGACGGAGATAATGACATACTGTTCCTCTGTAATCCTACAAACGAAAGCGTATCAGACACCATCCGGCTTGCCTCCGTTGCCAAAGGCAGGAAACTGGAGATATGGGATGCATACAATCTTACTATGCAGAAGATAGACGACAGACCTATGATACTCTCCATAGAGCCGTACGGTTCAAGATTTATCATTATCTCAGATACAGAGACATCTTCTGAAACGCCACGTCCTGAAAACCAACTGCTAACCTCACTCCCGACCAGCGACGGCAGGACAGAGATAGACAAAGGGTGGAAGGTGGCTTTTCACTATAAAGACGCTGATGACATCATTGTTGATAATGACACTCTGTTCGACTGGACGACATCCTCTGACAGCAACGTAAGATATTTCTCAGGGACAGCGACATACAGCAATTCGTTTACCATTAAGAAACTGAAGAAAGACGCACGCTATATCATCAGCTTAGGTCAAGTAAAAAACCTTGCCTCTGTAACCGTCAATGGCAAGCCCTTCCCCACTCTATGGAAGGCACCATTCCTATTGGATATCACCTCTGCCATACATAAAGGCATCAACACCATAAGCATTGACGTTACCAACCTGTGGCCTAACCGCATGATAGGCGATGAGCAGGAGCCAGATGACATAGAATGGTCAGAACCCCTGACATACACCTATGCCCCAGGCAGTCCTACGGCAGGTCGTTATATGGCAAAGATTCCCGAGTGGCTGAGCAATGGCACCCCACGCCCCTCCAAAGGAAGAAAGACCGTCGGATGCTTCAAGTTCTTCACAAAAGAATCCCCCCTGCTTCCATCAGGATTGTTGGGTTCTATAGAACTATTGACTACGAAAACAAGATAAACTTCAAGACAGCCCTTGCTGCTTGCGATATTCCTGTGGTGTTGT
>CACWNV010000091.1 GCA_902762325.1 uncultured Prevotellaceae bacterium
GCCGGCCGGACCTGCTGCGCCGTCAGAGAACTCCGTGTCCGCCGTGATTCCGGACGGCGAAGCGTCCCGGATGGAAGACAGCAAGTCCAAGGTTTACCGCGGCTCCACCGAGAGCTATTTTGCAGAGTTGGATGCCGCCGATGCGGCCGGAGATGATATCTCCTTGCTGTCTTCCGATGGAGCGACATCGGTTCCTGCAGCGGCTCCTGCTGCCGCTTCTAGTGCTCCGGAAGATGCCGTTTCACGCGTGTTCTCACCAACTCCACAGCCAGCCGCACCGTCCGCTCCTGCCCGCCGTTATTCAGGCGGAGGAGCCTCCCGGCCGATGACGGAAGATGAACGCCTGGACTATGACCGGCGCCGTGCCGAGATGGTCCGGGATGTATTGGTCGGAGGGGCGGACGCATCTTCTTCGGAAGCTGCGGAGGCAGCCCCGGAGGCCCGACCGGAGCCTATCGACCTATCCTCCGTCGGCGCTTCCAACGGCATCATTTCCTCTCTAGAAGATTCCCCTTCTGATGCCTCGGTCGGCTATAGCGTGCGCCCCTTCAAATGTATGTTTGTCCGTGACCAGAAGCTCACATCCGGTCAGCGCGTGACCGTGCGACTGCTGGAGGACTATGTGGAAGGAAACGTGCGGATTCCGGCCAATACGCATCTTGCCGCCATCTGTAAGATTGGCGACCGGCTGGAGCTGCAGATCCGCTCTCTGGAGATGAACGGCCGCATCGTCCCCCTGGCGCTGGACGCCTACGACACCGACGGACTCCCGGGCATCTACTGCCCGGAAACCTCCTCTGTCAAGAACACCCGGGAAGTTTCCCGCGACGCCCTCACCGCCGGCACTACCGCCTTCGGTGGCCTCGTCGGCGACATTGCCAACACCGTCATCCGCACCGGCGCCTCTATCGCCCGGAATGCCTCCGGCGAACTGTCCGTTTCCGTCGTGAGCGGCTATGAGTTTTACCTTGTAAAATCCGAGAAACGATGAAGACAAAGCTTCTGATTGCCCTCTTCCTCCTTGGGTGGCTATGCTCCGAAATCGCCTCTGCACAGGCCCCGGACACCCTTTTCATATCCACCTCCCAGACCGTCCACATCCGCTTTGCCTCCGAGCTCAAGTACGTCAACCTGGGCGACCGCGTCATCCTTGCCAAGATTGTGGACGGCAGCAAAGACTTCGTCGCCGTCAAAGCCCGAGAGGCCTTCGACTACTGCACCACGATGTCCTGCCTGGAGGCCACTGGCGCTATGCACACCTTCCGCGTCGCATACCGCGAACACCCCGCCCGCCTGGACGTGGACACGCGCATTCCCGAAGGGCAGGATGCCCTTCCTTTTTCACTCTCTCCTTCTGCCGACGGCTCGCCGTCGGCCTCTTTCACTCTTGAAGAATTCGCCTCAATGAAACAGGAACTCTACCATATCGGAACCAAGGACTACGGCATAGAAATCCTCTGCGAAAACGTATTCTACAAGGACGACGTGCTGTTCCTGCTGGTTTCCCTTCGGAACACCTCTGCCGTAAGCTATGAGATGTCGGAACCCCGCTTCGCCGTGGAAAGCAAGCGCCGCACCAAACGCGGACTCCAGTACGAGAAAGCCCAGTTCCCCAAGCAAGTCTATGGCCTTGGAACCGTACCCCCGGAAAGCGAAGGCAGGTTCGTTTTCACCTTCGACAAAATCTCACTGACCCGCGGCCAGGTATTCCGCGTATACTTCTATGAAAAAGGAGGAGCCAGGAACCTGATCCTCACTTTCGCTCCAAACGACATCAACAAAGCCAGGCGCCTAAACTGATTGCCTTATGAACTATGTCTTAGACCAGCTGGAAGAGCTGATGGTCAGCGTCCATCACCACGATATCACCTTCATCGTTTTCACCGTCATCGCCCTGCTCTACCTCGGAGCTATCCTGTACATCATTTGCAGTCTGGTGGAAACCCGTCACGATTTGCGCACAATGCAGAAGAACCTTACCGACGGACACAACAAACTGGCCAGCCGCCTGCTGGAGCAGGAGCAAAACTTGAATCGTGTCCGCCGCGCCGGTGCAAATAACTTCCGCCTCATCTGCAAAGTGGGCTTGGAAGCCGGAGTGCTGCCGGAGGGAGCAGTGAAGGAGGCGCTGGAGGGGGTGGAAGAATGATTCTAAAACTAGGAATCGTTAGACTCTTGTATCTGGTCTTGCAGCTCTTCCCACATTGAGAATGAGTCCAGTCTATAGTTCTCGCGGCTTCCTTTGGGAATACGAATTACTGCTTTGAATGAAGGTTTTCCAGGATTCGGGAAACCCCACTTAAACTCTGGAGGATTTGGAGAAAGAAAAACTATTTCCGTGTCACACGCAAAATTCCGTGGGCATGCAATCAATTAACTTGCGCGTTAACTCTATTTTCACTATCTTTGCAATTTGCAAAAAAAGAAAGACCTATCAGGTATAGAAGACATCACGTTTGCAATGAGAAACAGGCAGGAATGGTTCAATGAGAAGATAGCGGCCGTATCTCCGGAGATCATGTCCGAGGTGCAGCTGTTAGCCAATATCATTGCCCGCATTGACGCTGCCCTCAAACAGAAGAACATGACCCAGCGGGACCTTGCAAAAAGAATGGGGCGGTCAGAAGCGGTTATTTCAAGGTGGACATCGGGCTTCCCCAACCTCACGGACATCGGGCTTCCCCAACCTCACATTGAAGTCCATAGCCGAGATTTCAACCGCATTAGGTGAGCCTCTGGTAAGGATTGCAGAATGAGTACTCCTCGACACTTGATATTCTCGCACAAAAACCTTATTTTTGCTCTTCGTTATCGCATTCATATGCCGACCTTCATCGCATATAGTATTATCGCTAAAACTCTTCCCGTATTGAGGGGGGGGTATAACCATCTTTTAATCAATAGCTTACACAACAATGGTCGCGACCTTCGAGAGAAGTGCCGCTGCTTTTCGTGTGCTCTTGCATCATCTCGAATATAATCATACAAAATCATAAGCTTATGGAAATCAAGAAAAACAAAGAACTTTATGAGGCTCCCTCGACAAGAGTTTTCGAGGTGAAGATTGAAGGCGTCATCTGTCAAAGTTTGCCAGAGGGTGCCCTGCAAGACCCCAATGATTACACAAGACAATGAAGAAAGTATTTGGAATTGCAGCTATGCTGCTTGCGCTGGCTGCCTGCAACAAGATTGAAACGAACGTCCAGCCCGTGGAGAATAATGAAGGTATTCCTTTCTCTGCCACCATCAGCGTGGGAAATAATGCCACTACAAAGGCTCTTGCCGAGAGCGGGAGCACCATCGTTGCCACTTGGGCGGTAGATGAGACCGTGGCTTTAATCCACAATGGCGTCAAGGATGAAATGACCGTATCGGCCGTGAACGAAGGAGTGGCCACCATCACTGGCACTATTACCGGTTCCCCCTCGGACGGCGATGCCGTTACTGTAATCTATCCGGCTTCGGCCGCCGACGGCGCTACGGGAAAAATCAAGGCAGACTTGCTCCATGCCCAGAATGGATTGTTGACAGGAGTTGGTAGCATTGCCGCAAATTATGATGCGCGCAAAGGTACCGGTACACTGAAGGTCAACGGCACGACGGCTTCCCTCAATGGAAATATGACACTCACCAACCAGTTCGCCATCTTCAAGTTCACCGTCAAGAACTCCAACGCATCGGCCACTATCAATGTGAAACTGCTGACCATCACCATCGGTGCGCAGAACTACGTCATCACCCCCGCTTTGGCTACGAGCGAGCTCTATGTCGCCCTGCCCGCCGTCAGCGATCAGGCCGTCAGATTCTCTGCCACAGGCAGCGACAGCAAGACCTACACCTGCTCTAAGGCCAGCGTGACCTTTGCTTCCGGCAAATACTACCAGAGCACGCTGAAGATGGCTCCCCCCATCACCGTAACGTGGAACAACAATGATATAACCGGCAGTGGAAATTCTTTCAGTAAGGACGGTGTCACTTTAACTGCCGGCTCTATAGACTTCGACGAAAAGAATTTCGAGGAAAACGGAACATTTACCACCACCCTCGGCAACTTCACCAAGATTGAAGTATCCAGCGTATCGTTCATCGGAGATATTTATGGTGATGGCAATGGCATCAAGTTTGTGTTCACCATTGAGCCGTAGAACTGAACGCTCCCCGCTCGGGTTCTGTACCCCGCGTGAGGTAAACGATATCGTTCTTTGAACAAATGACACAGATTCTTGCTGGGCACAATACCGTCTGACGGCACAGTCTGGTCAGGCAATAAGGGCAAAGTCACAGCGTGATGTGGGAGTAACCCTCACATCCCGTGACCATAGCAAGCACGACCAAGCCGTCCGAGAGTCCTCATGAGAAGGCTCCCGGGCGGCTTTTTTCTGTCTTTACGTCATCATTGCTGCTTCGCCTTGATGAACACTCCTTCCATACGCTGACGATAAACACCAGTAGCATACAGTGGGTTCTTGCCAATGTAGTAGCAATTACCCTCAAAGCCATCTATGGCATTCAGATTGACAATCTCCGACCTGTTGATGCGTACGAAGTTAGGATGCTCCGTCAACATCTCCTCAATCCGCCAAAGCCGATGGTTCACCATCAGGCTTCTCTCGTTGGTTAGGAACATGACACTCCCATTCTCGAAGGCTCTCACCCATAGAATCTCGTCATACCTCACCTTCTCCCACTTCTCGTCAGTCTTCACGAAGAAGCCGTCTCTCACTACATACAGACTTTGTGTACTGACTTCAACAAATTCCAGAAGTTCATCATTGTTCATTTGCTTTTCATTTCTTTTGTTAACAATTTTATGACACACAGACAGATTTAAATTCTGTCCGTCGCCACATACAAAATTAAAAGCAAACAAACACATGTAAGCCATCCCACCCCTCATGTAAATCGTTTGTTCCCCCAGAAAAACCGCCGTATCTTTGCATCGCAATCTTACAAAAAGAGATCATTAACAAGGCGGTTCCTGAAAAGCCTAAGATAGAGTAAGGAAATAAAAAGAAAATGAAATGACAATCAAATACATCAAGGAAGAAGCTGCTTGGCTTGCAGATTTTTATCATAGTGCAGGAAGTAACATACTTTTAAAAGTAAAGACGAGACTTAATAAATCAAACATGTGTGTCGCTATAGTAAAACTAAGAGATAGTGACGGGAATGTAAACGTAGAAAAGTATTACTCCTTCTCTACTTTGAGCAATGTTAAAAATGAAATGCTAGATTACTTCATTACTAACATCAAAAATGGAATTGATGAAAAATTTGTTAGTTATTTCCCCATTTCACGTGGTACTCAGGTAGATTCACATACAGAGATTCAATTGCTTAATTATTTGTTTTTTTTAGGGCTTTTTGGAGCTATCGATTCGTTGATATTTATTTCTACTCGTCCTATTTGCCAAACATGTATTAATGGAATGAGAGGTGCCAATATTCCATTCCCTATCTATGGCTTTGACCTAGGCGGAAATAATGATGGCATTACAAACTATGTTAGTAGATCATCATATCAAGAAGAATACGATTATACTCGTACCGACAAGGATGATAATAAAGAAGTAGAGTTAGTAAATATTTTAGCAAATAACTAACGCAGATAGTTTAGTGTTGCCTAAACAACAACTATTAATTACTATTAGGGAGGTACAGATGTTATAATCATGGGTAAGAGGTTTTTGAATGAAACCATAAAATAGATTATACTTCGCCCCCTTTGACTTACTTAAACAGAATCCGCCCGGAGTTCTCAAGATGAGACACTCGAGCGGATTTAATTTCTATTCCTATGACTTCATTTATTCAAGTAACCACTTTCAAACAGGAATTACCTCAATCTGCTTACAGTTATCAATAGGAACTATCCTTTCTTCGCCGAAAGTTACAATCACTATGCGCTTCAACGAAAGAAAACTACCAAACCGAAATTCTCGAACTGGCAGTAATACATATTGAAAAGTTTATCAAGGTCGTAACCCCTTACTTGGAGTATCCTTGTGTGGTGACACATCTACCACATCATCGCCATTGGCGACCTTCTGCTGTTGTTTTGGCTCCTTGTCTTTCGCCAACTCCAGTTGAATCTTTCTGTCAATCGCAGCCAGTTCGGACTTCAAGCCTTTCAGTTCATCTTCTTTCTTCCATTGCTTGTTTGCTATCTCTTGAAGGAGTAGAATGTCCTTGGCAAAAACAGCATTTGTCTCTTTATATTGTTCGATGGTCTGCGGTATGCGCTCCAGTGAGTTCTTCGACAAGCGGCAAAGCCGAGCGGATGAAGTTTCAGGCAGCGGCTATTAGATCGGACAGGGCTGTAAAACCGTTGTTACGGCAATCCTATGGTTCAAATAAGTCTTCCATTAAGACTTCGCTGTCCACTATGCTGTGGTGTATTCCGTTTGCCACACCGAAAGTCGTGACGAAAGTATTGACTAATGATTTCCGGGTATTCGTCTTTTCCTTAAAGATTGCCATCCGTAGGCGCAAGGTCTGCTCATAGTCTTTTGATATGACGTATGGATTGACAGAGAATTTCATCTCGCACAGATTGATAATTCTGTCCGCACGATCTATCAGCAGGTCAATCTGAGCACCTTTCTCGTCAGTCCCTTTTGATACGGTATTTCTCCATGACGATGCTTCTGCCGCTATTCCCGAAATGCCAAGCCGACGTTTTATCTGATCCAAATGCGTCAAGCATATAAGTTCAAAGGACATTCCCTGCCAAGACTCAACTGAATGGGACTGGAAATGGTGGCTCCACCATTGTTCATCCTTGCCGTTATGGCTTTCCACGAATCTATAATAGAATAAGGTGTAGAAATCCACCAGACGATAGATGGCACCTTTGGTCTTGTTGCCATATTGTGAGTACCGGATGATGAAGTCACATCGTTCCAAATTACGTAAGACATTTGTTAGCACAGTATCCTTCAGACTTGTAGCCTTGGATATTTCGTCACGTGTCATCCCGTCACGGACTGCATTCAAAGCCCGCACCACACTGACATATTTCTCTGAGTGCGTGAAAAGGGCATTGTAAAGTTCCTCGAATTCCGTACGTAGTTCTCCGTTCTTGCGGAAGAAAAGACGGTCGATATTCTGTACAAGGCTTTCACGAGGGTCCAGCAGACTGTAGTAAAACGGTATACCGCCAATGACCATATAGGCCTGTAGTATCTGGTATCGGTCCCAGTTTATATTGCGACTGTGCAGGTATTGCTCTGTTTCGTATAGCGTGAAAGGACGCACATAGATGTTGTTGGTAACTCGCCCGTGCAAGCCGCCCTGGTTCTCCACAATCTTATCGACCATCCATGATGTTGAGGAACCACTTGCCACAAAAACAATATCGGACCGCCTGGCAGCCCATCCGTTCCAGAACATTTCCAGAGCATCCACAAATTCTGAATGGGGAGTATCAATCCATGGCATTTCGTCGAAGAAAATCACTTTACGCCTGTCGTCCGGAAGTGACTCCAGATATTCCTCCAAGGCATCAAAGGCGTCAAACCACTCATTGAAGACTGGCATTTTCTCCAAATTGGCATATTTCTTCAGCGACTTAGCAAAGTTACGCAGTTGCCTTGTCTTGGGTAACCTATGACCACCGACAAACGAAAAGTCATAGGCGCGATTGAAGAAATGGTCAACAAGATATGTCTTGCCGACACGTCTGCGCCCATATACAATAACAAACTCCGAGCGGTCTGATTCCAAGCTGCGCTGCAGTTCTGCTTTCTCACGCTCTCTGCCAATCATCATGTCATTCTTTGTCACCATACGAATTTAATATTTTTGCAAAGGTAGCCATTTTTCTTGAAACGACGAGACTTTACTAAAGAAAATTGACTAAATCACTAACTTTTTGGGCGATTTAGTCAATTTACCCTATACGATTATAAAGTTATCGAGTATGTTCTGCCTTTCCTGCTGTCCTTTAGGATGTATTTCAAGGACGCTGTTTCTTCAAGCCTTTTAGTTCATCATTTATCATTGAATAGATCGATATGTCAGGAATTTGTTGTAACTTTGCAGCCTATAAAGAAGAATAAAGAAACGTGTAATTATGGGTGATGATTTACTGCCCTCAACTTCGGTAAACTGTTGATAGTGGAATGAAATACTTCTCATGGCTTTGGAATAATTCATGCGGCATCCGCTGGAATACGGTGGTGCGCATCGTAACGGGCATCGTTCAGGTTATGCTTGGCCTGCTGATGGTGTGGCTCAGCAAACGGTTCATTGACGAGACCATCCGTACGGGAACGGCTGACGATGTGCTGAGGATGGTTGAACTGTTGGTGCTGACCGTCGTGGGCGGTGTTGTGTTGAGACAAGTGGGCTATTGGCTGAAAACCGCGACTGCGTATCTTCGGCAGGTTGTTTCACAGACAGTTGTTCACGGGCGACGAACTGCACTCAGGCGACGTGTCCTCACGACTGGCCAAGGACATTGAGCAGGTGACAAAAGTCACGACTGATACCCTGCCCGAAATGTTGATTACTGGCATCAAACTCTGCGGTGCCTTCCTGCTGATGCGCTGGTTCGACGAACGGCTGGCATGGGCATTGCTGTTACTGACACCATTGGCCATAGTTTTTGGCAAACTGATTGCTCGTCGGTTGCGCCACATGACGCTTGACATCCGACAGGACGAGAGCCGCATCCAGATGCAGGTGCAGGAAGGCATGGAACATAATGCCGTGCTACGCTCCTTAGGCTCGGAGCAGTGGATAACCGACAGGCTCGACACGATGCAGCAACGGCTTCGCGGCAATGTGATGCGACGCCTACGGTTTACCATCGTCACGCGACTCATTATGGGTTGCGCCTTCGGACTCGGCTATCTGATGGCATTTGTATGGGGAGGCATTGGACTGCGTAACGGCACGATCACTTTCGGTGTAATGACCTCATTTCTGCAACTGGTAAGTATGATTCAAGGCCCTATTCTGCAATTGCTGAACATGGTGCCGGAGGTGATACACGCTACCGCCAGCATTGACCGACTTGAAGAGTTGGAACAGACAACGCAAGTGCCAACTGTTGCACGGACAGGCAAAACAAGTTCTAAAGGCATCAATTTCAAAGATGTGTCCTTCCGCTATAGCAAGGGCGACAGGGAGATTCTTTCGCATTTCACTCATGAATTCCGTCCTGGCTCTAAGACAACCATTATGGGTGAGACGGGCATTGGCAAAACCACCTTGTTCCGTCTGATACTCGGTTTTATCGAGCCGACAAACGGAGCGATAGAAGTTGGCGGAGAACT
>CACWNV010000092.1 GCA_902762325.1 uncultured Prevotellaceae bacterium
ATTCGAACAAGTGGAGAGTTTCTATTACAAAGCACTGGAACAGAAGGATCAATACTATCAAGAGACGTTAAGGCAGGAAATGGAGAATCAGCAACTCGACTATCGTTCCCAGATATATGCCCGTACGCTCCTTGTCGTTATTATCGCTGCAATAATCATCCTCTTTGCGGTGGTGATGGCTCTTCGCTATCGCATCCGTATGCTTCGTCAGCAACGGGAATACGAACAATCGAAACTGGAAAACCAGCTACTCATGCAAGAACAGGAGAAACGTCAGTTACAACAGGAGGCAGAGCACCAGAAAACCTTGCTGCATCAAGCAAACGAAGTGGTAGCATTCCTGCAAGACTTCATCCTCGAACGTATGGAGGTAATGAAGAAACTCAACCAAAGTGGCGATTCAGTCATCACCCTTAGTCTGCACGAATGGAGTGAGATAGAACGAACGCTCAATGCCATCGACAACAACCGTTTTGCCAAAATACGAGAACAATACCCCATGATGCAAGAAGACGACATCCGTCTGTGTATCCTCACTCGACTCGGTCTCAGCAATCGCACCATCGGTAACATCTACTGCATCACTATCTCTGCCGTTCAGCATCGAAAACTGAAATTGAAGAAAGACGTGTTTGGAGAAAGCAATCCTGACATCACTTTGGAACAGATACTGAACAGAAAATAAATATCACGAAAGGAAATAATAACAAAAATAATTACAACTATGAAAAAATCAATATTTATAACCTTTTTGATGCTCCTGCCAATGTTGGCAAGTGCAAATGACAACCAACAAGAATCACTCTATGGTGAATGGAAACTAGTGGGATGGAACGACGGGGGAATCAGGTTTGAGGTGGATACTAACTACGTCAGTCATAAACACATGAGTATTGAAATTCCAAAGGAAGGCTACGTAAAAGCCTATTCTATGGTGAACGAGATTTTCTTAGGCCTGTTAACTCTTAATGGAAATGAGATGGTCTTTGGCGGAGAAAAACGGTGGCTTTCGACAGAAGTATATTGTGATATTAAGGAAAACCTGTTCTTCGAAAACCACATCTGTGACATCAAGCTCTACCATTTCGATGGAAATATGTTGAAGCTGTATTATACCGACACCGATTACTTCATATTTACCTCATTCATCAATAATAGTGAGGATATGCAAGCACAAGAGGAGTCGAACGACTACATTCCATTTGTACAGAATGGCAAGGTATGGCATGTGGTTCGTTCTGCTTTCAATGAAGGTTATCATTTCGAGCAGTACATGCTGTCGGGCGAAGAAGTGGTGAAGGATGATAAGACCTACATGAAGATGTATCGGAGCGAGAACAATTTGACGGCAAATTATGATGCAGCACTACTGCGCGAGGAAAACCGTAAAGTATATATCTTCGACACCGACAGGCAAAAAGAGTTTCTGATGTTCGATTATTCTTTGAAGACTGGCGATACATACGAGACCTATTCGTATGATGAACAGAAGATGGTGACATACAAAGTATTATCAGTGAATGATTTTACAGAAGGACCTGAGGTTATCCGCTACGATAATGATAATACGCCACATCGTTATTTACGGAAATGGATGGTATGTCGTACTGATGACAATTCCAACCAAAAGACATGGATAGAGGGTGTCGGATCTCTTGAATACCCTCTGGCAAACCTCTACGACTCACGCCCTGCCACTTCCAGAAGAAACTTGGCTTATGTGGAGTTTGAAGATGATGTTTTTTATCTGCCGTTTTCGTTCCACACCGAGTTCAGTCACGTTCATGGCTGCGACCTGCCTACTGGTGAAGCGGACCATTCGGATGACTGGCATCATCAGCTTACCTATGAATTGGAAGGCGACCGTCTGCATGTCTATGGAAAAGTGCTCACCCAATGTGGGCGAAACAATTATGCCTACTTCTTTGAAAAACCAACTGATGACCCGTTAGTGCACAAACTCCAATTCCTCATACAAGAGGTAGAGCCAGTCGCAGATTGTATGTTCCTCCACGCTACCGACTTCTATGTCTCAGGGGTTAATCCGAATATGAATTACATTATCGTTGATAATCAAGGTGTGGAGCATCAAGTCATCAACATGGCTTACTATTACTACTATCAGGGAAAAAAGATTCCTTTGACCCTGAATGAAAACAAGGTCGTTGTCAGTATTCCTAAAGATTGTGGTGAAATTACTGAAAGATTTCGAGCTAATGTTCAGACTCTGTTCATGATAAATGACGAAGCTTTTGACATCTATGTTATTCCCCAGTCAGAATATGAAAAGTTAACTACGCTGGATTTCTGGGAAAAAGATGCCAAATCTATTGTATTAACTTCAAGCTATTTTACTGAGAGCAACGAGGAGGTTTTTGCAACTCCATATCTGAATGTAAAACTCAAAAAGGAAGAGGATATTGACTTGCTGACTTCGTATGCAGAGCAGTATAAACTCACTATTGTTGGTAATAGTGCATTTATGCCTTTATGGTATATTTTGGCCGTCACTCCGGAAAGTGGAAAAAGCCCATTAGAATGTGCGAATGAATTATATGAAAGTGGAGATTTTGCAGCATCAATACCAGACTTAGCTTCTGATATCTTTCCACAGACTGCTTACCGCCCATTTGTTGAAGACGGTAAGGTGTGGCAGGTTGGAGCTGTCAACTCGGGTAATCCTGTTCAGTGGGTGGAGTACTTCTATTTCGATGGTGACACCATTATCGACGGAAAGACTTGCAAGCAGATGATGTGCCAGCGGTATGTCAGCACCGATTATCCAGAGTATGATTATATATCACAACAACCCTCCCAGACTTATGTGGGAGCATGGTACGAAGAGGACAAGAAAGTGTACGAATACGATTCGACAAACAAGCAGTTTAAGTTGATGTACGACTTCTCCGTTGATGACAATGCCACTCTACAGATTAATGGTCAATCTTATGTAATTGGGCCTAGGCAGACAGGAGGCATCAAAGGTTTTAAGGGCGTGTATAGAGACGTTATGATGTGTAAAGAGGGAGGCGGCACGGTCTGGAGTACTCCTTGGCTGGAAGGTGTCGGAGGTATTTACGGCATGACAACAAATGTCATTGATGGAGAATTGGCAGATCCCGAGTGGTTCTTGATGTCATGCACTGTTGGCGATGAAGTCATCTACCTCAACGACGAATATGAGGATGGAGCCACCCCAGAGAGTATGAATGCCAAAAAACGCTTCGACTTTACCCATACCATCAAGACACAGCCAAAAGCACCTATGAGAAGAGTGGCTGAGCAATCGCTATATGGTGAATACAACACACACAGCGTAGTAGTCAATCTCTACCCTCTCGACGAGACCTATCAAGTACGCATTACTGACCAGACGGGCAAAGTATTCTATGAGAAAGACTTTAACGCTGGCAATATCGTAGGTCTTAACATCAACATCTCTACTTATGGGGATGGACGTTACACCCTCACGATGGAGAATAGTCATGAATCATTCACTGGCGAATTCGAAGTACAAACGACGGGAATTGAAGAAGTAAGGAATAAGCAGGAAGTGGTAAGAGGTTCTATCTACAACCTTCAAGGCCAGCGAATCAGCACCTTGCAGAAGGGGCTGAATATCGTAAATGGCCGAAAAGTTTATG
>CACWNV010000093.1 GCA_902762325.1 uncultured Prevotellaceae bacterium
GCCACAGCCGTACCCCCAGAAGTCAAAGACTAAGTAGCGGTTTGGATAACGGGACATGATGTCGCGGATGATTTCAATACCGGGACCATCGGGCAGTGGAGAGGTCAGTTCCGTCTTTGCCATCTCTCTTTGATAGAATTGTTCAGCCTTTTGGCGGATGTATGGGTGAGTGAAGGACGAAAGATAGAGTGGAAAGGCTTTCTCATACGTTTTCCATTCGTCGTATGACTGCTGCATCCACTTGTAGATGCACAGTTGTGCCGTCAGCGTAAGATGGTCAATACCCATCAGCTGCTGATAGGCGGCGTAGGACTTCTGTAATCGGTCTTTGATTCCCGCCACACCCGACAGCGTGGTTTCTTTATTAGGTCGTGCCCATTGTACGCGGTTGAGGGTGAAATAATAAAATTGGTCCGTCATCAGCAGTGGGTTGTCGAAGTCAACGCGCTTCAGTAACCTGTAGTTATTCACGTCCATTGTAGGGCGGAGTGCAGCACTGTCGGTCACTATTTGCTGCCAACTGCCATCCGCTTGCTGTTGCCAGGGCATCAGCCTATCTGCATATTCAAAAGCATAATCAATCAGGGAGTAAGCGAATTGGTTCTGCATTTCAGCCTGTGCCAGTTGCATTTCCATAGGCGTAAAGTTGTCACGGCGGCTCACCGTATCTATGCGTTCCAACATGTCATGCCACAACTGTTCTGCAATGTTATTAGCCTCGTCGCATTCGCCTTTGAAATCGTAGAGCCTGCTGCACATCTTTTGTAACTGCAAGTCTGATTTCAGCCAGCGCTCCACGTCCTTACTGCTTCCGCTATTATAGTAGCACTCATATTGTCCTTGCTCGTTGAGTCGGACGGTAATATCGACGGTCTCGCCAGGACGGACGAAGAACGGAATCTCAGAAAAACCAACCTTCGATTCCCCAGAGGATTTAAACTTCAGGCGCATGGGATAATTGATGGAAAAACTTTTCTCAAAGGTTCCGTCAGGGGTGATGTCCATTACCAACGTATTATTATCCTTTTCCATGATGTCATAGAGATAACACGTCATTGATGTGAAGCCAAACCGTTCAGCATCGTACCCTTCAATTCGGCCTCGGATTGTGATGGTGTCGGTCTTGAACCAATCTGTGGGTATTGTCTGCGCCTGCCCTACCATTGCAACGAGAGTGAGCAGGATGGTGATGATGGTTTTCTTGTTCATATTCATTTCATTTATTTATGGAATACTACGCCAATGATATAATAGTATGGGCAGAATTTGAAGTATTCGCTGACCTTGGCTTTCTCCTCTGTCAGTTCAGTATCTCCACAGAAACGGATTCCTTTTAATTGCTCATCCCACCAGAAAGAACCGTAGAAGACAAGGGGAATGAAGGTGTCAAGGGAGAACGAAGTGGGCTGGTATGGCGCTTTCTGATAGCGGTAAATGGTTTGGGGCGCTCCGGGAATAGGCTTCAGCGTCAGTTTCCATGGCGAGGCATCATTGCGAGAAGAACGCAGGGTGATGGTCTCGATGGAGTCCAACTGAACGGGAGAAAAGCCTATAGAGAGGGTCTTTGAAAGACGGTATATGCCCCGTTCCATATCGTCACCATCTTTTTCCTCATAGATACTCTTCTGGTCTTTCTCGTTGAAGTCAGAAATCATGGTCTTTGTCCTGAAGCCGTACAGTTTCTTCTCATCAATCATCCCCTGCTGGTTGTACTCGCGGATGACGATGGTGAAGCCCGACACGGAGTCGCGCAGAGAAGAAATGTCGTAGGTGTAAACCTCGTAGCCACACAAGGCCATGTGCTCCATGAAGTCTTCGGGTGTGGCCGTTACTTTCTTGATTTCTTGCCCCTGCCCCGCCACTGCGACAAGGGCAAACAGGATGGTGATGATGGTCTGCTTCATATTCATTTTGGTTTTATTTCAGCCTTTCCTTCAGTCTCGTCAATTCGGAGGCGAAGTTTTGGTAGCCGTCTATACGCAGGTCGTCACGGACGCGGCGGCAGTCGGGGGTGATGGTTTCGTAGTGTGGAATGCCGTTGAAGCGGAACAGTTCTTGCAGGCGGGTGAAGTCGGCATCGGTGACGCAGACGGTCTCTTCATTAGATAACCATTCGGCCACGTACTGCTTGTAGGCGTCGCTGCCCTCGGTGGTGCGTTCGCCGGCAATGAATATAAGTTTCACGTCGTCGCGCTTAGCTATCTCGGCACGCTTGTCCTTGCTGCTCTGGATGGCTGCACGGCAGGGGCCGCACCCCATGCCCCAGAGGTCTATCATCAGAATCTTGCCTGGATACTTGGCGCAGAGTGAGCGGATGAGGTCAGCCATCGGCGCGTCAGGCAGGGGCGTGGCGAGGTTGGTCTGCGACTTCTTGTCAGCACAGAACTGCTCGGCCTTCTGGTGGATATAGGGGTTGGTGAAGGTGGCAAGATAGAGCGGCAGCATCTTGTTGCGTGTAGGCCAGTTCTCTATAAATTCCTTTTTTCTAGCTTCGGTAATAGTCGTGTCATTGGGTTGCCATTGATTCAGAATTTCATCGTCAACCCAGTTGTCGAAGTCTGACAGCATATCCTTGTAGGCGCACAGCTGCACCATCATATTGTCCTTGTCAGTTCCCATAAGGTCGCGGAGGGCTGAGAGGTAGTTGCTGAGAGCTGCGGAGTAGTTCTTAAAGTTTGTCTCCATGCCGCCGTTCTCGTCCATAAGCCCCTTGTACTGGCGGTTTCTGACATAATTGGCAAACTGAATGTGGTTGAGCGTAAAGTGGAAATCCTGATTCGCGAGAAGCAGCGGATTGTCAAAGTCGATGCGGTGCAGCGGGTAGTAGTTCTTGGCGTCGAAAACCTTCTCATACTCTACGCTGTCAAGTACCTCTGCGTTCCATTTGCCGTCACGCTCCTCATATTTTACCAAGTCACTTGCATAGTTGTCGACGTATGACAAATAACGTTCTATGAAGTTCGCCTGTATGTCGGCCAGTGCCAGTTGCATCTCCATCGGCGTGTAATGCTCGCGGCGGCTCACCGTCTGCAGACGATACATTGCATTCTGCCAGACGCTTTCGGCCTGGCTGTTAGCTTCCTCCAACTTACCTTTAAAAGAAGAAAGCGGTCTGAATACATCGCCGTAGTCGTCGGTGTGCAACCACCGCTCCACGTCGTGGCTGCTGCCGCTGTTATAGACGCAAACGTACCTACCTTGATTGTCTTTCTTGACGGTGATGTCAATGGTCTCGCCCGGACGGGCGAAGAATGGAATTTCGTCGAACTGTGTTTTCGCTTCCTTGGCCCAGAACAGTTGCCGGAAGGGATAGCTGATTTTGAACTTCTTGCAGAATGTACCGTCGGGTGCAATGTTGAGTACCTGCACGGCATCCTCCTTTTCGAACTCATCCTCGTAGTAGCAGTGCAGCATGTCAAATCCTAACTGTTCAGCGTTGAAGTCCTCAATGCGCCCTTTAATAGTAATCGTGTCGGATTTAAAC
>CACWNV010000094.1 GCA_902762325.1 uncultured Prevotellaceae bacterium
GAAGAAGACGAAGACCAAGACGGCAAGAGCAAGCAAGACGGAAAAGAGCGTGAAACAGCGTCCGTCACGCAGCAGCGGCTCTTCTGCAGCCCGCGTCACCGTACGCCGTGAACGTCATTGATGTTTTTATTGAATTCTTATTGGAAAAAGAGGATGTGTCAAAATGAAGTGCCCCCAAAAAGTTAGACGTTAAACACGTTATTTACTCTCTAAGTATTGAGCTCGGTATTTTGCCGGGCTCATTCCTTTTAACTTCATTTTTATTCTAGTATTATTGTACCAATCGATATAATCTTTCAAATCCTTTTTAAATTGCTCCATTGACCTGTATTCGTTTGCATACAACAGTTCCGACTTCATGATTCCAAAGAAGTTCTCCATGACGGAATTGTCCAGGCAGTTTCCCTTACGTGACATGCTCTGAGTGATTCCGTGTCTTGCGAGTGCTTCCTGATAACTTTTGTGCTGATATTGCCATCCTTGATCGGAGTGCATCAGCACATCCTGTTCCCCTGGCATTTCATCGATGACGGCGAAGACACCTGCAAGCATGTTGTTTATCTGTGCAAGGTCTGCCTTGTCGGATATGTCATAGCACAGCACTTCACCATTGAACAAATCCAATACAGGCGACAAGAAACTCTTCTCCGTGCCGATGGTTATCTGCGAAACATCCGTAACGAGTTTCTGACATGGTCTTTCGGCTTTAAAGTCCCTATCCAGTATGTTTGGAGCTATCTTGCCTATCGTGCCCTTGTATGAGCGGTATCGCTTCTGCCGGATACGGCATTTCAGCCCTACTTCTTTCATCAGCCGCTCCACAGTCTTGTGGTTGATGATGATGCCCTCGTTGCGCAGCTGTTGGGTTATACGGCGGTAGCCGTAACGGCCCCTGCTGCCGTGGAATATCTCATAGATACGTTTCTTCTTCGTTTCGTGCCTATCTGTCCTGCTAAGCGCCTTTAGGTGGTAGTAGAACGTGGAGCGGGCCATCCCTTTGATCTCCAATAACAAGTCGAGACCATACTCTGGCCTTAATGCATGGATGGCCTGTGTCCAGAACCGTGCTGCCTGGACTCCTCTTCTTCCATTAAGGCCTTCGCTTTTTTTAGCAAAGCATTCTCTGCCTCAAGCCAACGCACGCGCGCCTGAAGCTTCTCCAATTCCGTCTGTGGATTTTTCTTCCTTGGTCGTCCCATTTCTTTCCTTGGCCGTCCACGTGGACCATGACGTAGCAATCCCTCATATCCACCATGCTTGTACTGATGCACCCAGCGGCAAACGCTGGTAAAACTCACGTCATACTCAACGCAGATACGCCACAAAGGTAAAATATCTTTTTCATATTCTTCTATTACCAACTGCTTTAATTCATCTGTAACGACTCTTTCCTTGTATTTCTCCAAGCCAGACAGACCATATTTCTCATATCTGCCAAACAAAATATACAGATAATGGTCACGAACATGAAAACGTTTCATCAACTCAACCATACTGGCACCTGACTCATGAAGGCGGATGATTTCTTTCTTTTCTTCTAATGTGTGATGTATATACATGATGAACCCCAAAAGTTTTTTGTCCAACTTTTGGGGCTCACTTCAAAATAGGCGCATCCTCTTATTTTATCGCAAAGCCCCGACTTTCTCAAGCCAGGGCTTTGTTATGTCCAAGATTTTTTGTACCTTTGGACCAAGTTTTAAAAGCATGGCAAAGATACACTTTCGTCCTTACACCACCAAGCAAATTCTGCTTTTTCCGCAAAGAATCGATGAAAATATTGCGGACGACGACCCTGTACGTCTCGTCAACGGCCTGATTGACCAGTTGGACCTGACAAGTTTCCGTAAATTATATAAGGGGTATGGCCGCAGCCCGTTCCATCCCCAGATGATGCTCAAGGCTGTTATCTACGGTTACATGAACAACGTCTATTCGTGCCGCAAGATAGAGGAGCGTCTCGTTCGCGACGTGCACTTCATCTGGCTGGCCGGCTACGAGCATCCCGACTACATCACCATCAACCGTTTCCGTAACCGTGTGAAGAAGGAGATCAACGCGGTGTTCACACAGGTGGTATTGCTTCTTGCCGAGCGCGGATTCATAAGTCTGGATGTAGAGTATATCGACGGTACGAAGATAGAGTCGAAGGCCAACAAGTACACTTTCGTCTGGCGCAAGACGGTTGAGAAGAACCGTGCCAGGCTGTTGGAGAAGATACGTGTGCTGCTTGAGCAGATAGATGACGTAATAGCCCAGGACAATGCATCCGGGCAGGAGAAGGTGGGGGTTACGCCCGAACTGCTTCACTCGATGGTCTCCGAACTCAACGCAGCCCTGGCTTCGGAGCCAAAGCCTGTCACCACGGAGGAAAAAGAGAGGCGCAAGGAGAGGAAGAAGCAGGCAAGGGAACTGCAGGAGAAGGCAGACAAGCTGGCCGAGTATGACGAACACCTCGAAAAGCTGGGTGACCGCAACTCATACTCCAAGACCGACCCCGATGCCACCTTTATGCGCCTGAAGGAGGATGCGATGAACAACGGGCAGACCAAGCCCGCCTACAATCTGCAGATAGGCACCGAGAACCAGTTCATCACCGACTTCATGCTCTTCCCCAATCCCACGGACACGCTTACGATGATTCCATTCCTCTCATCCTATTCCAGCCGCTACGACCG
This sequence comes from uncultured Prevotellaceae bacterium, assembly GCA_902762325.1. Classification (GTDB taxonomy): domain Bacteria; phylum Bacteroidota; class Bacteroidia; order Bacteroidales; family Bacteroidaceae; genus Prevotella. The sequence goes on from CACWNV010000094.1 coordinate 2,679, forward strand.
CCTGCCCAGGGAAAGCTGTGCCGATGCAGGATACGGAAGTGAGGAGAACTACTCGTTCATGGATGCCAACGGCATGGAGGCATACGTGAAATACAACTACTTCCACAAGGAGCTGAAGAAACCTTTCAGGGAGGACATCTTCCGTCTGGAGAACCTCTATTACAACAAGGAGCAGGACTACTTCGTCTGTCCGATGGGGCAGCACATGGAGCGTGTCGGCACTGCGCATACGAAGACGGAAAGCGGCTTCCGGACACTGACGGGTGTCTACAGGGCAAAGAACTGCGAGGGATGTCCCCTGAGGTGGGGATGCTACAAGAGCAAAGAGCCGGCAAAAACCGTCAAGGCCAACCACCAGCTCATGCGCTACAAGCTGCAGGCAAGGGACAGACTCACCTCGGAGAAAGGACTCAAGCACAGATCCAACCGCCCCATAGAGCCCGAGGCCGTCTTCGGGCAGATGAAATACGACATGCAGTACAAACGGTTCCGCCACTTCGGTAAGGACAAGGTCGACATGGACTTTGCCTTCTTCGCCATC
>CACWNV010000095.1 GCA_902762325.1 uncultured Prevotellaceae bacterium
TTGATGTAAACCTTGACTTTTTCCATGTTGCTTGAAAGCTTTTATTTCCCTAACTTTGAAGCCTTTCGGCCAAGTGATCGGGAAGATTTTTCTGCTTTCAGAAGTGTGGCCGATGCAAAAAAGCCAAGTCTGACATGAAGAATACTCTTTTCTGAGGAAAAGGAAGATTGTTCATAAGGCACGACTTGCAGATTGCAGGGGACACGGTAACTTCGCAGAAAAAGATTCCCGGAATCATGCGGGCGACAAGGAATCTGGGAAACAGAATCATTATAAGAGTGTACTCCGATGTACTTCAGTGAACTTCAGTGTACTTCGGTGGACTATAAGTGTACTTCGGTGGACAATGGTGTACTACGATGGATAGCCATTGTTCATCGATGTATAACAGTCGATAACGGTCGCTACTTGTTGTTATCGACCGCAAACGATGGCGAGCCAGACAAACTAAAACAGTTTATGTCAAGCTATAAGAGTTGACCAACAGAGTTTATAGAATAGTTGCTTCGCCCTTCAGACGGGATGATCTGAAGGGCGAAGCCGCCACGTCAAGGCACTAAGCCGACTTCTTGCCTATTCGTTTATTAAACTCATTGGCATAGAACACCCCTAACAGGTACTGCTCCAGCTGCTCCAATGGCAGGTATTCAGTACATCGTGTCCCGAACTCTCCTGGTGAAGGAACCACATAAACGGCATACTTTGCCCCACATCTGGCATCCGCTGCCCTTAGAACAGCCTTGGGGTTGATTTCCTTTACCCAACGCTCTATCATTGATTTACGCTCCTTGTTTTTCATATCGCTTGCTGTTCAATGGTTATAATAAGCTCCAGTCATTAACGAGCCACACTTCAATATCATAGTTTGTTTCATAGCCCTGCGTCTGGTAGGCGAACTCCAGTTCCTTGCGGAGTCTGCGCCTTACTTCGGCTTCCAACACCCGTTTTGAGGTATGCTCTATCTCGTCCTCGTCGAAGAACTCTTCCAACTCTATACGATGGTTCTTTACGATGGCATTCACTGCTGCCCATTTGCTCGTGAATACTCCTGCACACTCTCTGTGGCTAAGGCTGTGCCATGCGTCCGTCTCGTAAACTACAAATATCTGTCTCATAATACTTGGGGATTATTGGGAATAGGCAGCCTTCTCGCCACCTATCCCCAAAGTGATTTATTTTCCTATCTCTGCAATAATGAAGTCTATATGACCAGCAAAGATTTCGTTAACATCAATCTCATGCTCAAAACCTCTATCATTCTTCTCGTCGCCAATGATGGTGAAATATCCGTCCTTGTCAACTCTCACCGATAGGATAACCACATCACAAGGCTCTTCATAGTCGTATGCTGCTACGATAGGACATTCACCCTCGAAGTGCCATTCATAGCCATCATCCACCTTTTCGCCACGAAGCCTGAGCCTTTCGGCAAGTTCCTTCTGTTCACGGTGTTTCACCTCCTGCACACTGTCATAGATTGAGAAGTCTTTGAGTTTTCCATCACGGACAAAGTGCAACTCTTCGCCATCCGAATGACAGATGCCGTATTCATGGAACTGCACCGGTACGAAGTCGATGGGTGCTGCCATCCAAGAAATGTTATTGAGCGAATAGTCATGCTCTGCCAGGAACTGCTCGATGTCGTCTTCAATCATGTGGTCGGGAACGTTCAAAACCTCGATGCGCACATTTGCGCTGTCCATTACGATAATTTTCATAATCTGCTCTATTTATTGGTTATACATCAGTCTTTGTCATAGAGACGGGACAAGAACTCCTGCAGCTCTTCGTCCTCAATCTCAGAAAGGTTACAGGGCTTGAATTGCTTGTCCTGCTCAAATCTCAGCGTTCCAAGTCCGTACTCACTTGCATCATAGGCGATGCTTGCCATTTCATTGGCAGAAGCATAACCATACTCCGTTTCCTGCAAGCCTGCCACGATACCGTAGAAAGTGAAGTCATCACCTTCACGCTGACCTTCCATGATATACCAGCGTACATTGCCGAGTGAAAAAACTACGATGCAGGTTGCATCCTTCTTCTTGCCATCCTGTGAATAGAGAGGATAGCCCTTCAGTGCCTCTTCCAGTTCTGGAGTAATCAGGCGGTTTTGAATGTTGTTTGTTGTCATAGTTCTGAAACTTTTTATTTCCCTTTCTTTAAGCCTTTCGGCCTGTGATCGGGAAGATTTTTCTGCTTTCCGAAGTGTGTCCTGAGCTATACAGGCAAGTCTGGCGTGAAGAATACTCTTTTCAGCAGAAAAGGAAGATTGTTCACAAGGCACGACTTGCAGATTGCAAGGGACACGGTAACTTCGCAGAAAAAGAATCCCGGAATCACAGATGGCGACAGGAAGAAAATCGAAGTATCTCAATATGGGCGGGATGCCAAGGCTGGCGGTCACAGCCAGTGATGGTTAAGAGAAGTGTCATCTTGCCGAAAAGACGGTAACGGTGAGGAAGGAGTGTTTAGTTCCTTCCCCACCCTTACTGGCAAAGGCAGGATAACTCTTCTCTCCATCACCTTTCTGCGAGTGATGTTTTGTTCTTTGTCGTATCGACCAAGAAGAAAATATCGCTGGCAAGCAGAAACTGTCACTGTCGGCCCTGGCATGGTGTGGGCGTAGGTTATCTAAAGAAGCCCTGTTTACAGCGTATAGACAGATACAGCAAAGCATATAATTTCAGTAGAAGAAGGGTTGGGAAATAAAGTCTTCAGATCTGCCAGGCAACCTTCTCGGCAAATGGTCATGCAGTCAGCAAAAACAGATTCAGTGAGAATCCGGAACGGTCTCACCGTATCTGTTTGCGGATGACCGTATGACGGTTTGCGGTTGTCCCTTCCCTGTAGTGTGGCTTTACTCTCACGTCATGCTCTGCTGACATGAAAGGAAAGTCTCTCTATATGGGAACAGGGCTGATGACTTTATGGCGTGGGCGTAGGTTATAAGCCAAAAGAAGCCCCGTTCACGGTGTATAACTGGACTGAACGAAGTGTTTAGTGTCAGGAAATAAGGGTTGGGAAATGAAGTCCTCTGGTCTGCCGTCAGCCATTATGGCAAATGGTCATGCAGTCAGCAAGAACAAATTCAGTGAGCATTCGGAACGAACTCACCGAGTTTGTTGGCAGATGAACGTATGACGGTTTGCGGTTGAC
>CACWNV010000096.1 GCA_902762325.1 uncultured Prevotellaceae bacterium
CTACGAGTACAGCACGCAGCGCATACCTTATATCTGCAACGAGAATAAGATTGCCGGTATAGACATCTCCACATACAACTATATGCTGATGGACTTCTATAGGGGAGGCAGTCATGAGCGTACCCTGAACGAGAATCTGGATTCTACGCTCTTTGATGAGACCTTCATCGTCTTTGAGATTGATACCATTAAGGATGATCCATTGCTGTTTCCATTGGTGACGCTTATTATCATGGACGTTTTCATCCAGAAGATGTGTATCAAGAAGAACCGCAAGGTGCTTGTCATCGAGGAGGCATGGAAAGCCGTTGCCTCTCCCATGATGGCCGAGTACATCAAATATCTCTATAAGACAGCCAGAAAGTTCTGGGCAATGGTAGGTGTCGTTACGCAGGAACTCCAGGACATCATTGGCAGTCCCATTGTCAAGGAAGCCATCATCAATAACTCAGACGTTATCATGCTGCTTGACCAAGGCAAGTTCAAGGAGCGTTTCGATGACATCAAGGCTGTCCTTGGCTTGACCGATGTGGAATGCCGCAAGATATTTACCATCAATCGACTGGAGAACAAGGAAGGCAGGGCATTCTTCCGCGAGGTGTTCATCCGCCGTGGTCTTGCCAGCGATGTCTTCGGTGTTGAAGAACCGAGGGAATGCTATATGACCTACACGACGGAAAGAGCAGAGAAAGAGGCTTTGAAACTCTATAAGAAAGAACTGAAATGCTCTCATCAGAAAGCCATAGAGGTCTATGTCCATGACTGGAACAAGTCCGGCATCAGCATGACTGGAACAAGTCCGGCATCAGCAAGTCATTGGCTTTTGCCCAGAGAGTCAACCAAGCAGGTCACGTATTAAACTTAAAATAGAAGATTATGATTACAAGAAACAAGCACATCGATCTATGTACTCCCGTTGACAAGATTGAGTTCGGACATGGAAACAACATTCGAATTCAAAATGCTTTTCGTTTCTATGGTATTAAAACCGTTCTCGACTTGTGCAAAATGAGTCGCAGTGCTTTCCTTCGTATCAGGAATTGTGGTGTAAGAACGATTCGTACTATTGAGGCGACATTGGCAGACTATGGCCTGGAGTTAGAAATGGAGGAAAAGAGCATTGAGGAGTATCAAAGATGTCCTTCTTTTGTGTTGACAGATTTTGAATGGGAAGAACGCAGATATGAAATTGCAAAAGAGATTTATCTCAACAAGTTTTCTGACTTTTCCAAAGAAAGTGCTGAGCTGGCTTTGATGGCAGCTGATGATTTCATAGGTGTCCTTAGAAAACATTACCAAAACAAAGATTGATAATTATGAAGAAGTCGCTGTTCATATTGTCCGTGTTACTGACCTTGGCATTCCCAGTGAGTGTCAGGGCTCAGTACTATAGTATCAATGTGGACTACGGTACGATGGAGGCCATGTCTGAGGCTTTCACTACCGAGGCGGCTATGGAGGCCCTTCATAATGAGAACCTTCAAAAGATATATGACAGCTATAAGGCTGCCGAGGTGGCCAGTGCTGGTATCTTTTCTTCAAAGTACCTTGACAGGAGAGCACTCACGAATCTCAATTTGTGGGATGACCGTCAGGAAAACTACTATTACAACCGTATCTATAAGATTGTCTCACGGCGCATCATACCCAAAATGATTGTCTGTGCCCAGCTGATGATAGAAGACCCTTCGACAGCTATCTATTGGGGCAGTTACCTTCTGAAGACCTGTGATGATGTCAAATCTCTCTGTCAGCAGTTTGAGAATATTGTCACCAATAGCACGCTTAGCTTTAATGATATTGCCTTTCTGGAGATAACAGAAGAACTGAAAGCGGTTTTCAACTTGGCTAAATTAGGAGGTATAGATTGGAAGGAACTATTCGAGCATCTGGGCGATGACATAGAAGGGGCGTTTTCAGAGGAGAACCTGAAAGCCGACCTGGATAATCTCATCAGCAAAGGTGTTGGCCTTGCCAATGCCGGATATAACAATGGTGTGAATCAATTGCTCCAAGGAACCAGCTTCGGTGGGACGTTCATGGAGAAGTTGGGTAGTGTGCTCACCCTTGCCGATAATGTAAGGAATATGTATGAGGAGTACAAAGACCTGTCTGCCACACAAGTCCTGACCGCAGTGATAGGGCAGGAGAATATCGGCAACCTCTTCAACCTGAGTGACTATAATCTCACTCGATGGATAGATGACTGGGCTTCAGCTGCACAGGGCAGGTACTACACTCAGCGTGTCTATATCTATCGCAGGGATTATGGCTCTGAACCACTTTGTAATTATAATCCACCAACTGATGACAATAGCATCCTATATGGTGGTGAGTGGTATCGTATCAATACGACAAATCCTAATTTTTATCCAAACTCATCTCAATATGAGACTGTATTGCAGAACTCAGAAAGTTATGCAGGTTGGAGTCGTGAGAAAGTGCGCCAGTTGAATGCCAGTGGTGACGGTTTTACTTATTCCATCTATTATTCACCTCTTGCCTACATACTGAGCAAATCTAAAAGCGGTCAGTATGCCAAGGCTTATGCCTATAGCATTCAGGTCACAAAGTCATGGAATGTCAAGGAAGAGGTATATGAAGCCGTCTTCGACAGCTACAGTATGGACTGGAACACATTCATGGCTCAGATGAATGCCCGTCTGAATCAGTACAATGAAAACGGGGACCACCGTGACATTGAGAATGTCTCAGAACTGAATGATTACATCGCCACCCATCCCACGGAGAGCAACTACACCTATTATATTGGTTATGATAACCGTAATTACTATCAGGCTTCCAATGCCCAGAAGATAGCTGGAGCTGCATCGGCGACTTTCAGCATCACATGCCATGATGGAGGTACCCTGGGTAAGGGCAGCACCACCTATAAGTGCAGTGACTGTGGGAGTAGTCCCAGCAGCCATACCAAGGAGTGTTCCATGTACACAACGCTTACAAGTGCATCTGAGATAGACACTGGCGAATTACAGGCGAAGATAACTCAGTTACAACAGGAGGCAGCTCATCTGCAGAGCCAGTTGGATGCCCTTAATGCTGAGAACAGTGAATTGCTCCGCAAGATGTCCCAGGCGACAACCACTGAGGAATATAACCAGTATCAGGCTACTTACAACAGTAACAAGCAGAAGATACGCGATTTACAGTCACAGCTCGACACTATTAGCCAAAGTATTATTGACACCAGGAATGCCATTTCCGATGCAGAGGAAGGTGAACGTGCCCAGACAGATGACTATACAAGAATACCTCAGCTGATGAAGTCCATGAAGGATGCCTATGGAATCACATGGACGGATAACGGCTCATGGACTGGCTACACCTTCATCCGCAATGGTACTGTGGGCAGTGTCAAGGGTACGGTTACTTTCAAGGCAACGGTCTCTATTGCACGAAGGCCGAAGTATTTCCTTGGGATTAAGATACACCGTGCCATCGTGCAGATTGATTGGGAGCTGACCAGCAGCTGGAGTGACACGTCTGTTGCTGAGACGATGGAACTTGATGCATCAAAGACCGATGATGAGAACGCAGCGATTGTCAACCAGCGTTTGAGTGAGCTGGCACAGGAACATCCCTCATGTAGTGTCAGTGTCGAATACAGCCGTAGTCCCGGTTTAGATATAGAGGACACCGATGGAGTCCGTCACCTATTATGGGCAAGCGACCGTCTGGAGATAGCCAGAGGCATTGAGGCAAGGCTTGCTAAAATCTACACGGATCTGGCCACGATAGAGAAGTTCCTCCATTATAAGCATACGGTCAGAGATTGGGTACGTGACCTGTTACCCAAGCTCAATGCCGACAAGAACCGCAAGATGAATATCGCAGAG
>CACWNV010000097.1 GCA_902762325.1 uncultured Prevotellaceae bacterium
CCCTCTACATCTGCATCGGGCTTGAAGCCAAGACAGAGCTCTGCATCCTCTTCGTTACCGATACAAACATCCACATACTTCATCAGAGGACGCATGATAGAAATGGCCTTTTCTGATGTCCACAGCTTCTTACGGAAGTTCAGATCAACAGATACGGTGACACCTTGACGCTTTGCTGCCTCACAGGCAAGTTTTGTCAACTCAGCAGCCTTGTCGCTGATTGCTGGTGTGATGCCCGACCAATGGAACCATGAAGCGCCTTCCATAATCTTATCGAAATCAAAGTCGGAAGGAACGGCTTCTGCGATGGATGAATGGGCACGGTCGTAGATCACCTTTGAGGGACGCATCGAAGCGCCAGTCTCAGCATAGTACAGACCAACACGATCGCCACCACGGGCAATAAACTCGGTATTCACGCCATAACGACGCAATGCGTTGACTGCAATCTGACCAATCTCGTGCTTTGGAAGTTTCGAAACGAAATAAGCCTCATGTCCATAGTTTGCTACTGAAATAGCCACATTGGCTTCACCACCACCAGGGATGATGCGGAATGATTCACTCTGAATGAAACGGTCGTTTCCCTGCGGGGAAAGGCGAAGCATAATTTCGCCCAATGTTACGATTTTTGCCATTGCTTTTTTGCTTTTGTTTTATAGATTAATACTATTTCTTACTTTTCGACGACAAAAGTACGACTTTTTTCTGAAACTACCAAATATTATATACTGAAAAAGAGCAGAAAAGTTACGGAAACGATTTCGTAGCAAAATCATTTGGTGGTATCAATTATTATTTGTACCTTTGCACGGCAAAAGCTTATAATAAAATGGGTAAAGAGAATATCAGAATCAAGGACATCGCCGAGCGCGCTGGTGTTTCGGTTGGTACTGTCGACCGTGTACTTCACAATCGTCCGAATGTGTCAAAGACCGCTCTTGAGAAGGTTAATAAGGCATTGGCTGAGATGGACTATAAGCCAAATATGTATGCCTCTGCTCTCGCTTATAATAAGAAATACACTTTTTATTGTGTACTTCCCAAACATGAGCAGGAAGCTTATTGGGATGAGATAGAGGAAGGAGCTCAGGCCTGTACCGATTTCCGTCGTGATTTTGGTATTACCCTGAAGTTTATCTATTATGAACGCTTCAATAATGCATCCTTTACCCGCATGGTACGTGAGTTCTTTACGGAAAAATTTGACGGTGTCATCATTGTGCCTACAACGTTGGAACAAACGGCTCGCTTCACGGAGAAACTGATCGACAGAGGTATCCCCTATGTGTTGCTCGATAGTTACATGCCCGATTTGAAGCCTCTTGCATTCTTCGGACAAGATTCTTTTGCCAGTGGATATTTTGCTGCCCGTATGCTGATGCTCATTGCTGCAAAAGAGAAAGAGATTGCGCTGGTAAAACAGACGCGCGACGGCAAGGTAGGATCAAAACAGCAGGCCAACCGTGAAACAGGATTCCGTCATTATATGGTTGACCATTTCCCCGACGTAAAGATCACAGAAGTAGACCTACCTTTGGATGAGGAGCGTGTAGAGTATGACACCATCCTCGAGAAATTCTTCAAAGACCATCCGCATATCCACCATTGCATCACCTTTAATTCTAAAGCACATATTGTAGGCGAGTTCCTTAAGAAGAGCAATCGTCGCAATATTCAGATTATGGGATACGACATGGTGCCGAAGAATGAGTCCTGTATTCGTCAGGGCAGTATCTCATTCCTGATAGCACAGCATGCCTATCAACAAGGCTATGCCAGTGTGGATGCCTTATTCAATGCCATCGTACTGAAGCGTGAGGTAAATCCCGTGAACTACATGCCTATTGAGATACTGACTAAGGAGAATGTAGATTTCTATCGCCGCAAGGCTATTTAGAATCCAAACTTTCTAAAGCATACTAAACAAATTACAAAACAAATGGAATTAGCAACTTACTTAAAAATTAATCCGGCAGACAGTGTGGTAGTCTGCCTGCAGCCAAAGAAGAAAGGAGAGACCATTACTGTCGACGGGAAGACGGTTATTTTGAATCAGGATACACCTGCTGGACATAAAGTACTTATTAAAGATGTTCAGGAAGGTGAAGATATCATTAAATACGGTTATCCCATCGGTCATGCCAAACAAGATTTGAAAGCTGGTGACTGGGTGAATGAAAACAACCTGAAAACAAATCTTTCAGGCACTCTTGAATATACCTATAATCCCGTTGACGAAGAACTATCTATCAAGAAAGAGAATCGCACCTTCAAAGCCTACAAGCGCAAAAATGGCGATGTGGGTGTACGTAATGAAATATGGATTGTCCCCACGGTTGGGTGTGTGAACGGCATTGCTGAGAAACTGGCAGAGAAACTACGAAACGAAACCATGCTCCAAGGCATAGATAGTGTGTATGCCTGGCATCATAATTACGGTTGCTCACAACTCTCAGAAGACCACGAAAACACCCGTAAAGTATTACGCGACATCTGTCTGCATCCTAATGCTGGCGGAGTATTGGTGCTGAGTCTTGGTTGTGAAAACAACCAGCCTGATGATTTCATGGCAATGTTAGGCGACTATGACAAAGACCGTATCAAACTGCTGGTAACACAAAAGGTTGAAGGCGATGAGATTGAGGCTGGTATGCAGATCCTTCGAAACCTTTATTCCATTGCCAAAGAAGACAAACGTGAGGATGTACCTGTTAGCGAACTCCGAGTAGGTCTGAAGTGTGGTGGTAGTGACGGCTTCAGTGGCATCACAGCCAATCCTTTGGTTGGCGAATTCAGCGACTGGCTTGTGGCCCAGGGAGGAACCAGTGTCCTGACAGAAGTGCCGGAGATGTTTGGAGCAGAGACTATCCTGATGAACCGCTGTCGTACGAAAGAACTCTTCAATCAGACAGTCTCGATGATCAACAACTTCAAAGAGTATTTCCTGTCACATGGTGAACCTGTTGGTGAAAATCCCTCGCCAGGCAACAAGGCCGGCGGCATCTCGACACTCGAAGATAAGGCTTTGGGCTGTACGCAGAAATGTGGTAAGGCACCTGTCAGTGGAGTGATGGAATATGGTGACCG
>CACWNV010000098.1 GCA_902762325.1 uncultured Prevotellaceae bacterium
GCAGTGAACATCCGTATGAAGGAGGGGGCCAAGAGCCATTGGGTGACATCGTTCAACGGCGGGGCAGGCATCAGCAGCCATACAGGATTATGGAAATTCGAGGGCTTTGGCCTGCGATTGAAGTCCGACTTCCAGACCATGCTTACCTACAAGACCAACAACACGGGGCAGGACATCAGCAAGGAAACAACGAGTCTCTTCAATTTCGACGATTTGGAAAGCCGTAGTGACTATGTCCAACTGTCACCGCCTACGACACCCAACCTCGCCGAAAGCCGTACCCTGTTCAACCGCAGTCATGCTGTCACGCTCAATACACTGAAACGGTTTAATGAGTCGTCGCAGATGAACGTGCAGATAATCTACAACAACAACCGCGAGACGGCAGAGGGCGACAGGCACACGGAGTATTTTCTACCAGACGGTAACCGCATCATCGACAACCGCAAGGACTATCTGCAAAAGGATAACGAACTATACGCACTGGTGAAGTATGAGCGCAACAGCACCAACCAATATCTGAAGAACTCACTGTCGGGCGATTTCACATGGAGCCGCCAGTGGCTTAACGAGACGGGGACATGCAGCCACAACCAGTTTGCCCGCAAGCCTGAATACGACATCAAGGACAATCTGTATATCATCCGCAAGTACGGCAATCGCCTTGTGTCGTTCTATTCAAATAACCGCATCATCAGCCGTCCGCAGTCATTGTCTGTAGATAGCCTTTACCAGCACGTCAGCAGTCAGCGATACAGCACCGACACATACGCGATGGGCGGCATCAAACTTGGTCGTTTCAGCCTCTCACTGAAAGGTGGTGTGAATGCGACTTTGTATCGTTTGGAATCCGACTTGATGGGACTTTCTGATACACTCGGACTGTTGGCAGACAACAATCGTTTCTCCTTTGCCCGCTTCTATGTAGAGCCAAGGCTGACCTACAAGACGCGCGACATTAACATCGAACTCTCTCCTACGACTGAATACCTCTACGAGAAATATAGCAAGGACGATGGGCATCACCAGATGCTCTTTTCGCCAGACCTCAGCATACGATGGTATGTCACGCCTCGTTTGCGTCTCTCGTTGGGTGGATCTTCCTCTTTGGAGCCTTTGGATGCCAGTCGGTTCTACCAATCCTTGATTCTTCAGGACTTCCAGTATATCAACCGAGCTTATGCGGGCTATCTGCATGGCCACACACATTCCATCCGTGGCGGCATTACTTACAATGATGCCTTGAAAGCCCTGCATACCATCCTGTCCGTATCGCGTACTTTCAGCACTTCGCCCTATACGCCGACACGTCGATTTGTGGGTGACTACATTATTCTCTTTGCCATAGAGCAGGAAAGCAAATCCCGTTCATGGCAAGCCAACCTGATAGCCAGCAAGGGCATCAACCTCTGGAATGGTGTGGTCAACCTCCGTACTCTATACATGAACAGCGATGCCACGATGGTGCAGAACGGAACAATAACAGATTACAACAGTCAGATGATCAACGCCCGTATGGGTCTCGACTTTTCTTTCTGGAAGGACATGCATCTGCGCTATGGCATCACGTTCAATCAAAACCGCATGAAAATCCAGTCGATAGATTATTCTCAAAAGATTGACAGTTGGAAGCAAGACCTCTCCGTCATCATTCCTGTAAGTCCGTTTTCTATCGACCTCCGAGGCGAGTATTACCGCAACGAGATTACCAGTGGCAACTACAAAGACTTCTTCTTGGCTGACATCAAAGCCAGTTATAAGTCCAAGCGGCTCGACCTCACCCTCTCGCTCAACAATCTGCTGAATCGTGACACCTATTCATACGTCGTCACCAGCGACCTCACGAGCAGCACTTCCACCAACCACATCCGAGGGCGGGAACTGTTATTGACAGCTTATTACAAATTCTAAAATTTCACAACAATGAGCCAAGGTTATCAGATCTACCCTCAAAAATGTTACAAAACCCCTGAACATTTGTTCAGACTTTCACCCTCGGCATCCACTTTTCTGCCTGTGCCGAGGGCTTTTTCCTTCCTTTTCCGTAACTTCGCAGCACGAAATAGCAAATAAAACGAAATGATTACGAACAAGAAAAACATCATCACCATCCTATTCGCCCTCGTCGCAATGGCGGGATGGGCGCAAGTAAATAGCGTGTCAACACAGATACTTGTAATTCCAGATGTGCATGGACGCACATTTTGGAAGGAGGCTATAGTTAAGTATCCTGATCTGCCTGTCGTTTTCCTTGGAGACTATCTTGACCCTTATGCTTACGAGAATATTACACAAGAAGATGCGTTGGCGAATTTCAAAGAGATATTAGCCTTCAAGCAAGCCAATATGGATAAGGTGACACTGCTTATTGGCAATCACGAAATCCATTATATTGACACATACTATAAGTTTGGCAGGAAGGATACACTCAATGCCGAATATATACACCAACTACTACTTGAACATTTGCCGCTCTTTTCCATTGCCTCCCAAGCTGTATTGAATGACAAGACCTTCCTTTTCACCCATGCTGGTATTGTAGGGCCTTGGTGGAATAAATATTTTCCTGATACTCCGACTGATGCGACGTCCATTTGTAACGCGCTTAATGGTAAGATGGAGAACATGGAAACATTCGGAGCTTTTATTGATGATGCGCTGATGGAAATTTCAAAAATGCGCAGAGGTGAGGCAGAGGCGGGGTCATGTGTGTGGGCAGATTTGGACGAGCACAAAAAGAAATCTGCCTTTCTCAATGGAATCTATCAAGTCTTTGGACATACGCAGTTAAAAAGAAAACCTGTCATCAAAAAGACCTTTGCAGACTTGGATTGCCGTAAAGCCTTTTTGATTACATTAAAAGGCGATATAAAAACTATCAAATAACAATATGAAGCATTACGGACGATTCTTGATCCAAGTAACCATACTGTTGGCAACATTCCTGCTGACGGCAGAATATGAAATGAGATAATGAGTGAGCATAAAAACATGACGAAATGAAAATAACTAGGATTTTGAGAAATATCTATATGAACACGAAGAGACACTACAG
>CACWNV010000099.1 GCA_902762325.1 uncultured Prevotellaceae bacterium
GATACGTTCTTTATAAGACTTGGAAGGGTCGTATGGAACAAGTTCATACACCTTCATGATAGCCCAAACTGCGCCACGGATGAAATCCTCCGTGACGTTTTCCTGTCTTTCTCTTATACAAGCTTCTGCATATGTCATCATAATGGCTGCAAAATTACGAAAAAATAATGAAATAATAGTCTGAAATCAAGAATAGATGGAGAAATCAGGCCTTTTCTTGACCTGACTCTCCACCTGCCTTAGTGGGTATAGAAATCTACCTGATAGGTCTTTGTCGGCAGTCCGAAGGCCGGATGCGGGTCGAACTCGTTATAGTTGTCCCACTGCACTTCCATGGAATAGCCCATCGGGAAGTTGAACTCAACGAAGGCTGTCAGCATGTCAACCTCGTCCTCTGTCAGGCCGTCGCACTCACCGTATGCCAGCCAGTAGATAGCCCACTCAGGGATGTCATGGGTCTCTTTCTTCATCCTATGTGCCATAGCCTTAATCCTTGAAATAGTGATTGATATACTCCTTCACAGACCTGTTGCAGATCTCGCTCAGTTTCTTGGGTTTGAAGAACATGTCACGTTCCACCTTCAAGCCGCACAGGTTCAGCTCAGACAACAGTACCGACCACCAAACCAAAGAAGAGATAGTCATCATCCTCCTGCCGACCCTCAGTGACGTACCATGTGAGGGCGGTTGCGGGAAAAAAGTACTTGGCCACTACGACGGCATCGGCCTTCTTGCCGTCCTGACTGTAAAGCGGGAATTTTTTGAGAGATTCCGACAACTCTGCGTTCATAAGTCTCATAATGTTGCTTATTTGATTGTGAATTTTGGATTTTATCGGACCTCCTGGCGGGGAAGACTTTCTTTTTCTCGAAGTCAATCTCCTGCGGAGGAGCTTTTTTTTAACTTCATCGGCATGTCCTATTGGGTTTAGACTTTCTTTGTGCGTAAAAGAGCAAGCCCACCAAGATGACTACGGCAAGGAATTTCAGTGGAAAATTCGCGGCACAGCCGTTAGAATTATCTTCTGAAATAGCATCGTGGTACTTGAAATGTCATCAGGGCTTGCTACCTTTGCACAGAGAAAATCGTAATGAAACCAAATGGCAATGCCGACAGAGACAACGGCGACATAGCAGGAATAAGATGGACACTGGAAATAAGAAGTAAGTTGAGAATAGCCACCTTATTTCCTATCAATAGTTAAAATCGAAATTTAATTCCGGCATTCATCTCTTATCTCGTTATTTATTAGTATCTTTGCGTCTGTTTTTTTAAATATAGGAATTATGGCATTTATCAAGATAGGAGGACTCTCCTTTGACTCATTTGAAGAACTCTTCGAGTATAAACGTACGCACCCGGAATGGGATGCAGGTGGCAACAACATCATAGACAAAGTAAGCCCGGGTGAGACAGTGACCTACAATTTTGGCTCTGTTAATGGAGGATCGGACAAAAGCAGTCACAGTTCCCATCGGACTGTTCACACGACAATCCACAATTCAAGTCGCTCTGGTGGTCGTACCGTCATCGTCAACGGCAGCGTGGAAGTCATTCGGAACGGCCAGAAACACACGATACGCGGCAACAACATCGAGAAACACGACGGTCAGTGGTATGTTGATGGCAGACCAGTGGACTGGAGTGAGCTTGGCGGTGAGTATGAACCACAGAACGTAGTCAGGATAGAGATAACAGGCACTGTCCAGAACCTTGCCACAACCTCCGGCGATGTCACCGTACATGGTGATGTCCAGAACCTCCGTACTGGCAGCGGCGACGTGGAATGTGAGAATGCAGTGAATGTCAATACAGGAAGCGGTGACGTTCATTGCAAGAATATTACAGGTATGGTCTCAACAGGCAGCGGAGATATTTATGGTTAAGAAGAAAGAGAAGGCTTTGACCAAGAAAGAAAAGGTCGGTATGCTGGCAGATAAGCTCAACGAGGCTATAGACAGTTGCAAGCTAGAGCCAACGGAGGAACTGGATATATTTGCAGAGTCCGTAGCATTACTCATTGCCTATTGGGGAAAGATCAGCGACTGGAGTCCTATCGAGAAGGCAAGCTATGTCAGCTATGTCACAATAACCATCATGGAGAAAGGTCTTGATACTGAGATTGAGAGTTTCGAAGAGCATCGGAAGAAAATGAAGCCCCAAATAGGCAATTAGTACAGAGTAATAGCACTATTCAAAAAAAAGAAAAATGATTAAGGACTATCAAAATAAAGATGTGCTGGCGCAAATGAAGCGCGAGGTGAATGCTGCCGCCAAGATAAGCGACCGCGAGGCAAGAATCACATTCGTATTGGTACACATAATCAGTGAACACCACGAACTGGCAGAGCAATGCAGCAAGCCTGACGGTGAGAACAACCTCTTCAGGTTTATATCGTGGTGCCTGAGTCGTTTCGCCGAAGAACTTGAAACGCCCTCCAGCGAGGAGTTTATGAATCCTATCGAGCTTTTCAAAAAAGAGCAAGACGTCAACCTGCTCGATCTCTCCCGCCACCGCACTCCCGCGAAGAATGCCGTGGAAAAGGAACTGGACGAAAGTCAGGAGTGGCCAGATAATGTTCCTTACGAAGAATGGGAAGAGGACATCTTGCAGACAGCCTACGCAACGCTGTTCGGACTTTATTACTTTAACACACCTGTCAAGGACTTGATGAAGTGGCTGGGCAAGGATGAACGGAAGAACTACCGTTTTGTTAATGCGATGAACCGCCACGAGACAGCTCTTAATGTCAGTGAAGAGCGCACCAGACTGCGTGAAGCCGACGGACCAATGCCTTGGAAGAAGAAGCCAAAGCGGATGTATGTGAGCGATGAGGAAGTTGCTCAGGGCGAGGAGCACGTAGCAGAGATGCGAAAGGACTTCGTCAATGTGGTGGATCAGCTGGCCACTGGCGACACGCTGCGCTTCTGCCGTGAGAAAGAAGAGACGGCCTTCGGTGTGTTCATGACGGGACTGTTCGCCATGATGATGCCTGACAAGAACATGAACCGTAGGGGTATGGTCAGTTCACGAGATAATGCTAAGATTGTCTACCAAGCGGCAAAGAAGTCGCTGATGGGCGACAAATTGGTGAAGGACATTGTTACAGCCGATGACGACAAGGCAGCTGCCGAGGTATTCTACTGGGGTCTGGTCGGTGGTGAGCAAGGTGTCGCCAACGGCTCAATGCCAACCGGCATGGCCGACATGGACATCCGTCACAAGCCCAAGCGTAACAAGGGCAAACTCAATTGATGCACAGATATCTTTTATACGTGTAATATGGGAAAGATTTTTAGAGATATGACTGCGGAAGAGCAGGCATCAGATTTCGTTAATCCCCCATAAATGCAGGGCATTTACCATCGGTTTGGTGACGGTGTTCTGCGGATAGCCAACGAACGACTTGATCTTGTCGAGAATGCCGTCAAACTGATGCTTATATCTGGCAGGAATAATGTCGAAAGCCAGGAACTCGCTGGCCAACTTCTCGTTG
>CACWNV010000100.1 GCA_902762325.1 uncultured Prevotellaceae bacterium
TTGACAAGAAGGTAAATTCCATAGACATCGTTTGAATGGCGGGAGATGACATCACAGAGAAGTGCCGTCATAGCCGACTTCCGATCTGCAGATTCTTCCTCATATTCCCTTTGGATTTCAACCATGCGCTGATTGAAAGCCGCTATTTCGTTACTGATAGATGTACCACTCTGTTGCAACCCATGACCATTTAGCCCTTCCACTTTGATTGTTCCATTGTCGATAAACAGCGTCCCCAATGTCAGTTTGCTCTTCTTTTGTGGAACGGAGTCTGTTTGCACAAACGTTTTGGTAGTATCGGCAAGCAAGCACATTGCCATTTCTGGCAGGGTGCCTTCTTTCGGTGTGATGATTCCGTTCACTACTTTTATCGTGTCTATGGACTGTTGCTTTAGAACATCCTTTAGTTCCATGACACCTGTAAATTCTGGCATACCGATATTTCCCTCCAGTCGGTAATGGATTTGCCCCTGCCCTGCAATAGTGACAAGGACGAATAGAATAGTGATGATTGTTTGCTTGTTCATATTCATTTCGGACGATTGGTACTCACCATCGTCTTATTTGTTATCGGGAATTACCTCTTTGAGTTTCTCTTTCAGTTCCTCTCCATAGATATTGCGTGCGATGATGGTGCCGTCGGGGGCGAAGAGGATGGTATGAGGGAGGGTGTCAATTCCGTAGAGTGTAGCAGGAATGTCCTGGGCATTGATGATTTGCGGATATGGGATTCCGAGGTCACGGATAGCTTTTTCTGTCTCTTCGGGTTTGTCGCGGAAGGCAATGCCAAGCACAGTCAGCCCTCTCTCCTTATATTGCTGGTGAAGGGCTATCAAGTCGGGTATCTGCTGTCGGCATGGGCCACACCACGATGCCCAGAAGTCGGCAAGTACATATTGGCCGCGTCCAACATAGTCAGAGAGGCGTGTGGCCTTTCCGTTGTATTCTACGGCAAAGTCTTTGAACATCTCGCCTTCTTTCTGTGACAATGCTGCTTCCGCTTTTTTCTTCACTTTAATGACATTCGGATGGCTTTGTACCTCAGTACAACTTTGATTGATAAGTGATAATAAGACCTCTGGTTCCGTCATATTGTCGTTAAGCATCAGAAGCAATGGGATTGCTGCGGCATCATCCTTGTGCTGCACGACGAGTTGCTTGATGTTATCTATAAACTCCTGCGGATTGCTTGCCGATTGTCTCTTTTCGAGAACTCCGAAAACAACATCGTTGAGTGGGGTGCCTCGGAGTACAGGAGTCCTGCCAGTTGCATCGAACGTTATCTCGCCAGGTTCAATGATGATTGGGACTCTGATGTTTCTCTGTCGCTTTTCTCCGTTGACGAGCGAAGACACACATACGCCAATGAGGGCATAATACGGCTTTCCGACTTCTCCATGAATAGTGAATTTCCCGTTTTGGACAGCCTGTTTCGCTAACAGTTCTTTCGTCGCAGGGTTTACAATACTCACGGTGTCGAAACTGACACCTTGCTTTGCCATAGCCTCGGTCATTTCCGGGAAGATGCCGTTGACTGTGTAATTTGATACTTGTGCCTGCCCTGCCACTGTGACGAGGGCAAGCGTCATTGTAATAATAATTTTCTTGTTCATATTCATTTTAATTTACCTGTTGTTTGGGAATATTTCTTTGAGTTTCTTTTCGATGTCTTCTCCTCGTAATCCTCGGGCGAGGATGGTGCCGTCGGGAGCGAAGAGGATTGTGTGAGGAACGGCATTGATTCCATAGATACCTGTGATTTCTTCTGATACGTTAAGAATCTGCGGATATGGAATCTTTTTCTTTTCAATGACCTTCAATGACTCATCAGATTCTTCCCATACCGCGATACCAACAACCTTTAGGCCGCAATCCTTGTATTTGTTGTAAACTGCAATGACATTAGGAATCTCGCGAAGACAAGGGCCACACCATGAAGCCCAGAAGTCTGCAAGCACATACTGGCCACGTCCTACATAGTCAGAAAGATGTACGGTCTTATCATCGTACTCTACGGCGAAGTCTTTGAACATCGTTCCTTCGCTTGTTCTTTGCACTGCCAGGATAGTCTGAGTCATATCGTGGATGATGGGGTTGCCCTGCTGTTTCGGACTGAGCATTTTGATGTATTCCATCAGACGCTCATTGCCTAAATCCTCTAAGCGTGACACGATAACAGTTCCCAAAGGGTCATTGTAATGATTGCGTACAAAGGGTGCTGCCACACTGTCGAGTTTCTGATTGGCTTCTATTTGGGTGATACGGCCTTCATCGGAAGCTTCCTGTATTGAACTGAGTTGTGAATAGAAACATGCCCAATCATCATTGAGTGGAGTGCCCATATAAGCAGCACCTCTTGTTGCCATTGCGGCAGGACGAAGTTTGATAGTACCCTCTTCAACAAAAAGGCAAGGGAATTGTACCATCGGCCTACCTTTAGAGTGCAACAAGGCTAAGAAAGGTTCTTGGGCATTGCCTTCAAAGGCACGGATTTCTCCATTCTCTACCCATAGGCTGTCCACGTCAGAATAATTCCGGTCACTCTGGTTCATCAGATAGAGCCATCCAGTAAACTCGGTTGTCCCTATATTTCCAACGATACGGTATTGAAAAGCCTGCCCCGCCATTGCGACGAGGGCGAGCAGGATGGTGATGATGGTTTTCTTGTTCATGCTCTAATAGAATTTGATTCCCATAATGTAGTAATGGGGGCTTCGCTTGATGATGTCAGCGATGCTACCACAACAGCGGGTTACCTTATCCTCCGCATCATACCAGAATGAAGAATAATAGACGAATGGAATGAAGGTTTCCTTTTCTAATGGCGATGTGGGTTCGAAAGGATCTGACCTGTATGAGTAAATATACTTATTTTCACTCTCCCAATAGATTTGCTTGAGTTTCAACAAGGAATGGTAGGAAAGCGTGTTCTCCCAACTGAAACAG
>CACWNV010000101.1 GCA_902762325.1 uncultured Prevotellaceae bacterium
AGATAACTCCGCAACTGAAAGTCGTCGGGCAGGGCTAAACCTATTTGTTGGTTCTATTTCTTCGAGAAATGAAACCAAAGAAGCTTTTTTCAGGTCACAAACATGGGAAAATGGGAACCAACAGGATTGGCTCTCATTTTTCGTTATACCTTTGTCGAGCAATCAAACAACTGCGAAAAAGGAGGAAAAGGCCGAGTATGAAAATCATACTCACTTCAAGTATGATTCACAAATAAACATAAATCATTGGCCTACAGACGGAAAGGACATACATCATGTGCGAAAATCTTCTTAACTTTGCAGTGCATTTTCTAAAACAACGAACAATAACACATAAAGACAATGAAAATAGATTCACCATCTTCAATCACTTCACGGGAGGCATCCATCCGTCTCGAATGGATCTCCACAAGAATCCTGCCGGGAGTTGCAGTACTCCTTCTTTCAATTCCACTTTGCCAATGGGCAGATTCCATCCTGCCTGATGACATTGTTCCTGTCTATGTCATCTATATGATGTCTGTGACTGTCCTATGGTCAATGTACATGGCTGTGCAGTATGCTTTCGTCGGAATAGCGCAGACGAGGAAAGCCAAGGACAAAGTCTCTATAGACAACAGCAATTCCCACGAAGAAGATGGGCAAACACCTGTTTTTCTTTTGGAGGCAATGCCCATTGTTGCTGAGTCAAATGTGAATGAAAGTGTTTGCGATGCTGAGGTGGTCGAGGAGATAGCTGAGAAGACAACAATTACAGATTCCAAGGTCATTTCGGAAGAAGTCAATCCCGTTAATGAGCCATCCACTGTTGCTACTGCTCCTGCCAGCTCGACCTATCAGCAAGGCATTGATGACTTTTATCAGAGTCAGGCAGAAAGCCAAAAGAGGAAACTGGACACCATTCATGAATACCTTCTATACATCATGTCTCCTTTTGTCTATGAGGAGGACATGGACGAGTTCTGTACAGACCTTTTGAGATTCGCAATGGACCACAACTACCGCCCTGAGGTTGAGTGGAAGAGATACAAGACAAAGCTGAGCAGCTTCGATGTCCGTCATCTGGTATGGAACATTGCCATAAGGTTGGGACTCGGTAAAGGTAAGGTTTACAGCAACGATGATTGCGCCTGTTATATCGAGCGCCGTTTTGCTTCTTTGTGTGTAACAGCCAGTGGTGAGCCATTGTCGCATAGCACACTTAGGAACCTGACAGTCACATCCAACAGCGACCAGATACATTGTGACATCCAGGGGGCAGACGGACTGTTATTCCATATTCCTTCACAACTGGGCGTAGAGAAAAACTGGGCGTAGAGAAAGACTGAAGGTTATCTTTCTCACCTCCCCTATATCAATACTTAGACATTACATATTGGAGCCACATCAGAAACCAAACATTGGTGTGGTCTTGATGTGCCTATGCCCTTTTGCGCTGAAATCTTGCCCCCCAAAACAGCCGTAATCCCAATTGTCATTCATTATACTTACATGTTCAATGTTGTCAAAATGACGCTTCAAAATCTCGTTTTATCCACGAATAACAGCCCAAAAAGAGGCTCTACTGCGTGATTGTTTCGTGACGCATCAGTTATAAAACTGTGGCTTGCCCTCCGATTCGTAACGGGGTTCCTTTGCAGTACGATTCCACTAAAGGGTCGTGTATGTATATGAGTAATGAACCACTTACGTTCAATGACCTTCCACAGGTCATCGCCGAACTTCGGGATGAAGTGTCGGGCATGAAGGCGTTACTGCTGAACCTTCAGAACAAACCAACTCAGCAGAGAGAGAACAGACACCGCCCTGTCACGCCAGAGCAGGTTGCCGAGTACACCAACATTCCCCTTGCGACCATCTATCAGAAACTCGCAGAAACTCGCGAACAGGGAAATCCCCGGCTCCAAACCCGGCAAGCGATGGGTCATCTACCTTGACGAGATAGACAAATGGCTGGAGGCGAACCGCAAGAATCCCATTCCTTTGACGGATGAAGAACAGAACGCAGCCATCCTTGCATCTCACAAGCGCAAGCCGAACAAGTCCAGCTGGAACGATGAAGGTTCAGCTCGACGAAGTCAACCTATTGCAAAACCTTTTGATGGGGATAAAATCTAAAATCAAGCAATTATGTACGACCACAAAATTCATTACTGCTTCACGCTGTCCGAGGAACAGCTGGAGTATCTACGAAGCAAGAAGTACAAGATGACACACTTCTCACAGATTCCTTACTATAAGCCAGCAGGCAAACTGATCTTCTTTGAGAAGAGTGCCTTGCTTGACTGGGTGCGCAACGTGAAGGTGAAGTCCGAGGATGAGATTAGGGAGGAAGCTGCCTTGCACCTCTCCAGTCTCAGCGTTCCCCGTTCTGAGAGAACCCATGTATAAGCATATAAAATGTATGCCTATGGAGAACTATCATTCTGAAACACGGCTCATCCTGTCCCTGTCGCTTCAGGACATTGACAATCTTGCCAAAGACCTGAAGCCAAGACAGAGGATGTTCCGTTTCATCTCATTGCTCCGTCATGCTGCAGAAACCGATGGCACGCAGACAAAGCGCGGTATCGGTTACAGCATTCAGACGGGACAGGTAGGTGCTTCGCATTCTGAGCTTAGCAAGGAATGGAACTGCAACCGCAGTACAGTAACCCGTTTCCTGAAGGAACTGGAGGCAGACGGACTTGTCAGGGTAAGCACGGGCAACGTGTCTTCCGTGACAGACATCAAGTGCCTGCTTGGATGGCAGCACGGAAACGAGGTTATACCGAACCTTTCGAGTGACAACGAACTTGTTTATCAACTAATCATCTGAATAACTATGGGAAAGATTGTATTATACACTAACGTAAAAGGAGGCGTAGGCAAGACAACCCTTTGTGGTATCTTTGCCACCAACCTTGCCAATATCGGCAGAAACGTCGCCGTAGTCGATGCCGACCTTCAGCAGTCCCTGTTCCGTCATCGTAAGCGTGACCTTCAGCATAATCCCGATGCCAGTCTGCCCTGGGAGATTGAAACGTTCTGGGGCAGGACTACAGAAGAGGTGACGCAAATCATGTCGAAACTGAAGCAACTGCCCTACGACATCATCATTGACTGTCCGGGTAACCTCGTTGACCCGAACCTCAAAGTCATCTACTCATGTGCTGACATTGCTGTAGTACCTATCCATTATGACAGCGATACGCTTGATGCCACCCAGATGTTCTGCGAGGTATTCAAAGCTCACTTCGGAGCGAAGATATTCTTCGTCCCCAATGGCATTGTGTCGGTCGAGGAAAGGCGTGAACACCTCCAGCAGGAAAGAGACAAGGCCATTGAGCAATTGAAAGCCTATGGCACGATAACACCGAGGATAAAGCGCAGCGTGGTCATCGGCGACTATAATACGCTGTTTCCGCTTACTACCTATCAGAGGAATGCAGTCAAGTATGCCTTTGAACCTGTTATCAATGAATTGCAGAAAGGAGGTGCAGAATAATGGATCCAGACAACGCTTTCAATGAAATCTTCGGCAAAAAGCCATCAACAGAGCAGAAAACAGAGCCGCAGAATAGTCTGGAAGATACTTCTGCCATTAAGGAGCAGAGTGAAGCAGTTCTCCAAACACTATCCGTGCAACAGCCCATGCAGGAAGAGCATGAACCTGATACGGCAGAGAAGCCTGTCCGCAAGCGTGGACGCAGGAGAAAAGGCGATGTCAGTGTCGATGGCTCAACCCCTGATAAGGTCGGCCACTTCTCTTGCATCTGTGACAAAGACATCATATCAAAGGTAAGGGCTATCGCCTGGCTGGAGCACTTGACTGTAAGGGCTGTCGTTGAAAGCATGTTCACCAAGTGCATTTGCAAATACGAAAAGAAGCGTGGCCCAATTCTGATTGAACCCAATCAGTCGTCTGAAGAACTCTTCTGACCGTTACACGATTCCTCCTTTTGTGCAGACACCGAACTGAATGTTGGTTCCGTGTCTGCATTTTTTTGTATAGCCATATAACGATGGCATACCTATACACTATGAAAGAGTATAAGCCTATAGGCATATACACATCCACAACGTATAGGGGTATATCCTGTATTAGCATATACCGAGTATAGTCATACTCTCCGTATAGTGTTATAGTGTGTATAAGGATATACAGTGTATAGATGTATAGATGTATAGCTTTACATCTGGCGCGACGGCTTTGCAATGTATAGCCTTATATAGATATACGGTTATACATTAGCGGAGTTTCTGCAATCCCTTTTGTAGCTGCCAGTTGTATAACTCTATATTGAGTATAGCCCTATAGGTGATATTCAAATCAAAGGCAAGAGTCGCAATGTTTGGTATTTTGCGGATGTGGTAAATGCGCAGCAAATCTTGCAACGGCATTGGGCTTGCAATGCACTGCAGATTTCCAGATGGACAACCATGCAAATTGCTCATTTTCCTTTTCCCTTCTTTCAAAGATTTGCGACAGTAGGCCGTCGGAAATGTTCTCGCCCTGAAACCGATGCGATGTCTTGTCATTCAAGCAGCAAAGCCCCAGAAGCCTCAGAAATGCCCTAATTCGTGGTTTTGCCATCCCAGATGTGTCATTACCCACGAAAGGATTTTGACGCTTCCTGAAGCCATTTTCGAGTCTTTGTAGAGGCTTACACGCTGGCAAGGCCATCCGTCCACACCTGTATAGTCATTTTTCAAACCTACGGGCACTGGGCTTGCCCATGTGCCACATTTTTACAGTATCGGGAAGCTCACTACCCGTTCC
>CACWNV010000102.1 GCA_902762325.1 uncultured Prevotellaceae bacterium
TAATTTACTAATTCTCAATATGATATGCAGTGATTCTCTGTTGTGGAATACTTGAAGTTCCGTACAAGTTCCATGTCACTTTCTTATCACCTCAACTATGCTTTTCGAGGTCAAATCAAGGGGTCAAAGTTCCGTACAGGTTCCGGGTTTTGTCAATTTTGACGAATGACCACATTCTTATCGACTCCCAAGCAATAGCGATTTCTTGCGCAAAGGTATGAAAATAAAATTGATACGTGATTTTTTGTTTGCATAGTTTAACACTTTATGCATGATAGGGTGTGAATTTATGGGTAACTTTGCTGTAGTCTATGACATTCAAAAGAAATAATATGGCAACAAGCAATAGAAACAAAATATCATCTACCCTCTTTGACGCTCGGGTCGGGGATTGCTATATCTCTATGTGTTTGGACAAAAGGCATCCCGAAATTGTTAAGGATTTTTCTTTTCCGCTGTGTGTGAAGTTCCATATCAGTGGCTCACGCTATTATTACAGCTTAGGTGAGAAGTGTACTGAAGATGAAATGATTAGGCTTTCTAAGGCCAAAGGGAACCGTGAAAAGAGGATTGGAACAGAAACGACATTCGAGCGTAAGGTGCGGCTACAAGAAGTGTTTGATAGCATGGTTAATGTGGTCACAACAGTAAACGAACGAGGTGTGCTTACGCTGGATCGTATAAAACTGGCACTAACAGGGCGTAGTGAATCAGCCTCTTTCCTTTCGGTATGGGAGGAGATTATCAGAGAGAAACGCAGTAGTGGCAAGGCAGGAACTGCTGAGAATTATGAGAATGCGTACAGGTGCTTTACGAGTTTGACAGGCTTTACATACGCTGATGGTTTTGCTGTTGATTCCACCGTAATTAGCAACTGGATCGAAAGCATGACGGAGAAGAACATCAAGTCAACTACGCAGGGCATCCGACTCAGGGCATGCAGGGTGGTAGTAAACCGTTGTATTGGTGAAGGGTATATGCTGCCCAAAGCATATATGTTCGGTAAGACCCGTGACAAGATTAAGATACCAGCAGGATCATCCCGTAAGGAGTGGTTTCTCACAGTTGATCAGATGACAGAGTTGTATCTGCATTGGAAAAACCGTGATATAGATTTCCCCATATCCAACACTAGACGGAAGGATAATGTCAGTTATGCCGCAAAGAGCGAGAAGGCTATAGAACTCATTTATCAGTCGTTGGCCATGTTTCTCATGCAATATCTCTGCTGTGGGTGCAACCTGATAGACCTTGCCTTACTACGCTACAACCGCTACTATTTTGAAGCGGATTGTCGTGCTTTCAGATTTATCCGTCATAAAACAGAAGACGAAACCATAGACGGTGACGGCATGGAGGTAATCGTACCAATTACTGATCCAATGAGGGAGATTTTGGATTTCTATTCGCCAACAGCAAAGATGGATCAGTTGGTTTTCCCTTTCTTGATGGATGATGTCGGAGAGGAAGATGCCAATGCTGTGCGAAAGAGGATATGCCAAGAGAATAAGAATATCAGAGACCGCTTGAAGAAGCTGATGGATGCCATAGGCTGGTCGATGAACCTTACGGGAACATACGCTCGCCACTCATTTGCCACGAACCTTCATGCAGCTAAGGTTCCCATGGAATATATCTCTGATGCAATGGGGCATAGCCTTGGCAACAGAGGCCAGATAACCATCCGCTATATCTCGCCCTACACCATCGAGGAAAGAGCGATGTTCAATCGTTTGTTGCTGAATGTTGGCGATACAAGCAAAGACAGCATTGAAGAGTCACAGAATACTGTAAACAAAACGTCCATCACGTCAAGCAAGCAGGCTCTCTTCGAAAAG
Organism: uncultured Prevotellaceae bacterium; assembly: GCA_902762325.1. Classification (GTDB taxonomy): domain Bacteria; phylum Bacteroidota; class Bacteroidia; order Bacteroidales; family Bacteroidaceae; genus Prevotella. The sequence continues at coordinate 1,839 of CACWNV010000102.1, forward strand.
ATGGATGCGTTCTCGGAAGACGATATTAAGGAAGCCCTGCTGATGCTGAAAAGGAAAGAAATGGAACGGTTCGAGAAAGAACTCTATGGTTGAAATGGGGCTTCAAAACACCCGATTTCGGTTAGATGCTCACATTGACAAACGGCTGACACACTCATGTAGATGGCTATTTTGAGCTGAACATCACAAAAAAGATTCATTTGCGATTAACATTTATAAACACATGAACATTCAGGATAATAGAGAAACGGCAAATAAGGCCGTAAGGGAATGGAAGAGCCACCATCAACAGACGTATAGTGAATTCAAACGGCAGGTTGCAGCCATCGGTAGTGGCGACCTGTCGCTAATGGAGAGAACGATAGGGCTTCTTGATGATTGTATGCCGCAGAATGCAAGGAACTTCTTCGCGTACATACTTAAATATATAATGAACCCTGATTCGGTAGCAGATGACCAAACGGCGTTTTCCGATTATGACCAGTTGGCTGCTGAGTGTATCTTCCATCACGCAATGATCAAGGTGGACTCGTCAACTGGCGAGATAGAGGAAACAAAGATTCCTGACAGTGACTGCATCATCATCAAGACTGATGACCTCGGCGAGAGTTTTGAGTCTATGCCTTCATCAATGAAGTGTGTCCTCAATGATTTGATCAAACAGATGGTAGCCTCTGGCATCGACACCCCCTTAGCAGATCAAGACAGATTAGCCCTGCAGAATCTAGCTCTGCTTGTCACAAAGACGGTCTATGTCTATTCGCTCCTGTTTGTGCCCGAATATCTTGAACGACTTTACAAGCGTATTGTCGTTGAAGGTGAACCTCTTGCTTACTGCATCTACTTCTTCGTCACATTCGACCACGGTCTTCGACAGATGGCGGACGTATTCAGCAAGCAGATGGTAGACGGTCAAAGTACCAGTTTTACAGCCGAAATGTTCAGGATGTGTCTGCGGACATTCATAGCGCATAGCCTATCCAATAGGACTGACACGAAGGAAGGCTGGCAACAGTTGGCCAACGAGACATCAAGCGATGACTGTTGGAAAGAAATCATGTTCACCTTGCGTTCCTGCCAGGAATCATATTGAGTCTTGCAACTATATCACCTTCCATCGAGCATTGCAAGCCATTACCAACAAACCACTTGGAGGCCCGGATGTTCCCCAAAGACGCTATCATGAGTTGCAGGCAGATCCCAAACTCTTAGGCTCTAAGGGAAAGAAATGGCAACAGGCAAAGGCAATAATTGACCGATGGACTGTCCTATTCGGCAAAAAAGACATATAAGAATACAAAAAACGCAACTTAAAAGTTGCACATTTCAAAAATAAACATTAAATTTGCAGCGCATATGAAATTTGAACGTATCATAGAAGGCAAAGACCATCTTTGGGCAGTTAGAGACATGAACAAGCCCAATAACGAGTTGGCAGCACTATTCCAGAAGTGGAACGATGCCGAATACTTGTGGGATTTCTTTCTTGAAAACCAGAACGAC
>CACWNV010000103.1 GCA_902762325.1 uncultured Prevotellaceae bacterium
TTTCGATGTTTACGTCATATTCTTTGCAAAAATCGTCTGCAATACAGAAAATTTCATTAACTTTGTCGGCACTTAGCATAGGATTATTCTTTATTAATTGAATCCACTTTAAAAAGTCGGATAGTCCGACCGATTAATATATTACGTTAGTTTAACACTATATCGCTCTTTGATATTTTGCAATCTGGAAAAAAATGTGTACCTTTGTACTATAAATACGAGGTATCACATGGCATTCAAGAAGAGTAAACAGAAATCTCAGCCCGACCTGTCCGCCACGGCATCGTTCTCTTTGCCGGAGCGTGAGCGCAGGTACATGGAAGACGAGCTGTCGTGGCACAACGAGTTCTATCGCAACGTACTGCTAAACATTGACGAGGAGATTCTTCGTCCTCTCTTTGTAGACGGCAACATGGGTGCTCCCACAAAGCAACTCCGCATCCTTATTGCGATGCGCATGCTGAAGGAAGGCCGCGGCTGCAGCGATGAGCAGCTTTACGAGAACGTCCGCTTCAACCTTGTCTGGCGTCAGGCCGTCGGCCTTTTCAATATCAACGACGAGTGCCCGTCAATAGACTCCTACTACATGTTGTTCCGCCGCATCGCTGAGTACGAGCAGAACAATCCTGAGCATGTCAACCTCTACAAGAAGATCTATCAGGACTTGACTGCCAAGCAGATCAAGAAGTACAAGATAGCCGGTCGCACCATCCGCATGGACTCCAAGCTTATCGGCAGCAACATCGCCTGGTTCTCGCGCTATGAGATTATCCATGAGACCTTCCGCAAGCAGGTTTCCGAGCAGTCGGCAATGCGCACCTCCGATCAGCTTTACCGCCAGAAGGCGCTCGACTTCCTTGCCGAGGATGCCTCGAAGACGGTGTACCGCTCGGACGACGAGACGCTGGGGCAGCGCCTGCTCGACCTTGGCATCGTCATCAGCCACATCCTTGCCATGCGTGGCGAGGGTGAGGTTTCACTGCTTCACCGCGTGTTCCACGAGCAGTATGACGTGGACAAGGACGGCAACATCACCGTGCGTGACAAGAAACTCGTCAGCGCTACCAGCGTGCAGAACCCGAACGACCCCGACGCCGCCTACCGCAGCAAGGGCGGCAAGAAGGTGAAGGGCTACTCCACGAACATCACCAAGACCTGCGATGAGGAGGACAAGCCGAGCCTTATCACCGACGTACAGGTGAAGCCCGCCAATGCAGCCGACAACGGTTTCCTGAAAGATGCCGTAGAGGATACCAGGAAGGTCACAGACAACAGCATTGACAAGGTCATCGTGGACGGAGCCTACCAGAGCAAGGAAAACAGAAATCTCGCCTCTGATGAGGAGAACGGGTTCGAACTCGTAGCCAACGGTCTGCAGGGCAAGCCCTCGCGCTTCGACCTTGAGCTGCAGGATGACGGCAGTCTTGAAGTGACGGACAAGCAGACGGCAGAGGTCATCACAGCCACGAAGGTGAAGGACGGCCAATGGAAGATTGCCGTAGAAAGCCCCAAGGGAAAGAAGTCATACCGATACTTTGACAATGAGGCCATCGAACGCTCACAGAACCGACAACGGATGGAAACCATCCCGTGGGAGGAGCGCAAGAAACGCAACAACGTCGAAGCGACCATCTTCCAGTACTGCTTCCTGACAAGGAACAACAAGACACGCTACAGAGGACTCTTCAAGCAGACACTACAGGCACTGGCCCGTTGTGCATGGATTAACATGCGCCGTCTGTTCTTCTTTGACGTAAATGCCGCCAATCTGGCTCTCCAGAAAGCATAAAATGTTTCAAAGAACGCATTCAGTCCTCATCTGAGGGCTATATATGAGCCTGTGAGCGGCCTGTTGGTCATCTGAGACCGATTTCCAACTCACGCCAGCTCCGAGAGTAAACGACCAACGCAGGGATACAAAGCCAGTCTGAGGTCAATTCCTAATCAAATTAATGCCATATTTTCAAGTGGACTCTTGTATCAATCTATAAAGATATCCTTCCCACTGGTTAATGATTGCCTCTTCAGAGAAGGTGTTCTTTATCTTTATTCCTTCTAATCCTATCTTGTCCGCTTCATTCGGATGTTGCATATACCATTTCATCTTTTCTGCGATAGCATTAGAATCACCTTGAGGGACTATAAAACCATTAATACCATCGTTTATTAACAATCTTGCACCTCCCGGTCTGCAATCCGTTGATATGCAAGGTAATCCTAAAGACATCGCTTCTATCAACGAGTTTGGAATTCCCTCAAAATCAGATGTAAGAATATACATCTTACTATTTTGCATGACTTCTATCGGAGAATTCGTTATACCCGCAAAAATTACCTTTTCTTCAAGACCTAATTGAACTACTTGATTTTGCATTTTCTCTTTGTCGGGACCATCTCCGTAAAAAACAAGTTTAAAGGATGGATACTCTTTCACAAACTTTGAGAATGCTTCAATAAGTATATCATGACGTTTTTGAAAGATATCTAAACGACCCAAAACATTTATAGTGTCTGGTCTCTTTTCAAAAGGTGCAATCTCAATGTTATTACTGCATAAAACAGGATTATGGATTATTGCTATTGGGGACTTGATATTGTTATAATATGGCCACTTTAGGCAATTGGGAAACCGCACCATTGGCAAATCTAAACCATGGTTTCCAGAACTTTAGCACCCAATATCCAGGCTTAAAGGGATCATTCCTTTCGCTTATTACAGACTTCGTCTTTAATCCTATGCAGGCGAATGTGTTATATACATTCGCATCAAGTAAAAAAGAAATTGACACGTCTGGTTGTATGCGTGTTATCTCATGCCTTAATATGCGGATTTTCTGGAATATGGATTTTTCTTCAGTTCATCATGTCTTATCCAATTAATCATTGGAGGTAATGTCTGTACATCACTA
>CACWNV010000104.1 GCA_902762325.1 uncultured Prevotellaceae bacterium
AAAGATACAAAATCAAATCGAAAAATTTTAAAATCGCTGTATCTCATTGAAATTTAAACATTTAATTAATGTTCGGAAGAATTTAGCCGGACACTAGTGCAAATGACTAAGAATATGAATACGAACATGAAACCAAGAACGATTATCGGCATTCTTTTTGTTGTAGCCAGTCTGCTGAAACTTGCTACGTTGTGTGGCATTCTCCATTGGAGTTGGTTTGAAAGGACGTCGGAAGGCCCATGGGCCATGTATTTGAGCATCTTCGTCTTATTGTATGTGGGCGTACATCTTATTATTGAGAGCTATCGCCGCGATCCTGACCAGTGGCTGCATCGTCCACTGCCTATTGGTGAAGACGGCAAGCGTATCTGCTGCTCGGCCCACTATGGCGGCGATGAGTACATCTATCACGGCGAAGTGTTCCATGGTGCCCGTCTAGATGCTTTCTGCGGCGGCATCCGCATGGACTTGCGCGGGGCAGTCATCACCGAGGACGAGGAGATCGAAATCCATACCTTCTGTGGCGGTATAGAGCTCTTTGTGCCTCAGGGGGTGAACGTCGTAGTAAAGAGCCGCAGCTTTATCGGTGGCGTAAACAATTCAACAGAACGGCTGACTGATAAGGATGTTCCTTGTCTTCACATCGTAGCCAATAATTTCCTGGGCGGTGTAGATATCAAGAATTGAAAAAATAAACTGAGACGACGCGTAGTTTTTCGACTGCGCCATGCGTCTAAGAGACAAAGGAACAGTTAAACTGAATAAATTGTAATTATGAGAAAATTGTTTTTCACCGTTGCCATCGCTCTTGTTAGCTTAGCGAGCACAGCACAAACCTCAATGAGGGCCAATATGGACCCGAGTGTAAAACCTGGTGATGATTTCTGGCAGTACGCCGTTGGCGGATGGCTGAAGGCAAACCCGCTGGACGCACAGCACCCTGAGAACGGAGCGTTCACCGACCTGTATGAACTGAACAACGAACGCATCAACGAACTCATCTTGGCATACGCCGAGAAAAAAGATCTGCCGCAGGGTTCTGACGGTCAGAAGATCGGTGCGCTCTACCGTCTCTACATGGACAGCGTCAGCCGTAACCGCATGGGCTACGAGCTGATCATGCCCTATCTGCGACAAGTGCGCGAGGTGCAGACCCGCGACGAAGCGCTGCGCCTGATGTACGAACTCGATGCCAAGGGATTTAATGCTGCTCCTTTCGGCCTCAGTCTGGGCGAGACCATCGGCAAACTCTACGTCAAGGAATTCTTCCCAGAGAGTAGCAAACAGCGCGTCTACCGTATGGTGAAGGACTTGCAGCAGGCCTTCGAGGACCGTCTGAAGGAGAACACCTGGATGAGCGACTCGACTAAAGCCAAGGCACTGGAGAAGCTGCACGCCATGCACATCAACGTGGGCTATCCCGACAAGTGGCAGGACATGGAGAAGTTCATCGATATCCGCGAGACGGAGAACCTCGTTGAGAACTTCATCCGCATCAAGCAGGAGTCGCGTCAGGCCGGGTTGCGCAAGTACTGGCACCAACCCGTCGACAAGACCATGATGCCCTGCTCGCCGCAGACGGTCAACGCCTTCTATCACCCGCTCTTCAACAGCATCAATTTCCCCGCTGCCATCCTACAGCCCCCGTTCTTCGACCCAGAGGCCGATTATGTCTGCAACTACGGAGCCATCGGAGCCGTTATAGGCCACGAGATGACCCACGGCTTTGACGACCAGGGCTGTCAGTTCGACAAGGACGGAAACCTGAAGAACTGGTGGACGGCTGAAGACAAGGCACGCTACGACGAGCGCACCAAGGTTATCGCCGACAGGTTCTCGGAGCAGGAAGCCGTGCCTGGTCTGAAGGTGAACGGTCAGAAAACCCTCGGCGAGAACGTCAGCGACAATGGTGGTCTGAAGATTGCCTATCGTGCCTACAAGAATCGCATGGCCTCCGAACCCCTCAGCGATGTCGAAGGCTTCACCCCTGACCAGCGTTTCTACTTGGCTTATGCCCGCGTCTGGGCTTGCAACTCTACGCCTGAGTACATCGCCATGTTGGTGAACAGCGACGTTCACTCACCAGCTCGTCTGCGAGTGATGGCAGCCCTGCCGATGATCGATACCTGGTACGAGGCTTTCGGCATCCAACCCACCGACAAGATGTTCATCCCTAAAGAGAAGCGGGCATTAGTGTGGTAAGCGCCACGTCACAAACCCCTGCATAATATCCCACTTATGCAGGGATTTCTGCAACTATCTGTAATTATTTCGCTTTTTCTGCGACTAATAGGTCAAAAGGATTCAGTTGAACAATGGAGACGAAAGAATTAGAGAAAGAATTCCTCACAATGATCGAGGCGCAGAAACGTACCATCTACAAGGTGTGCTACATCTATGCCAAAGACCAGAACGACCTGAACGACCTGTATCAGGAGACGGTGCTCAACCTGTGGAAGAGTTTCCCCCGCTATCGGGGAGATAGCACACTCAACACATGGGTATACCGCATCGCGATGAACACCTGTATCACGTTCCTCCGACGCTCCAATACCCGCCCGCAGACCGTACCGATGACGGCCAATGTGGCAAGCATGGCAGCAGAAGACAACGAGACGGCAGGACAACTCAGGGAACTCTACCGACTCATCAGCCAACTGGGGAAACTGGAACGCGCGCTGATTCTCCTCTGGTTGGAAGAACGGAGTTATGAGGAAATCGCCGACATCCTCGGCATCACTAAGACCAACGTCGCCGTAAAACTGAATCGTACAAAAGAGAAACTAAAGAAAATGTCGAACCGTTAAATTTGAATTGTTATGGAACTTGAAGCATTGAAAGCCAGTTGGAACAAGCTCGATGAGCGTCTGGCAGCAACGGAAATAGTGAACCTTCGCGTGG
>CACWNV010000105.1 GCA_902762325.1 uncultured Prevotellaceae bacterium
TCTTTTACCTTTGCACCGTCGGAATACAGAGGCAGTAAACGTTAACGGCGGTTAATAAAGGAACTACGTGTTTTTCTAGATTTGCTCTAAACTATGAATTAGTTTTATTTCCCCATAACGTCTGTTTCTGTTCCGATTGTTTAATAAAATGCAAAAGGAACATGAAGAGAGAAATTTACATTGGAGTTGATGTGTCAAAGAACTGGCTTGACTTGGCCTATTATGATGGAGTAGAGATAGACTGGAAATCTGGTCATATCCGTGTTGACAATAACAAGAGTGGCTATAGGAGGATATCCTTATGGATGAAGAAATTACAGATAGCAAAAGAATCTGCTTTATTCTGCATGGAGTATACCGGACTTTATTGCCATAACTTCCGTGTTTGGCTTGAAAGCGAAGGAATAACATACGGTATGGTGAATCCAAGGAAGATGCATCGTTTCGAGCCAGACCTTGGTGAAGGAGAACCAGCCTTAGACCGAATTAAGACTGACGAGATGGATTCCTTCAGAATAGCTATGTATTGTGAGAAGCATAGCCGAAAGATCAAGTCCTCACCATCAAGACTGCCTGGTCCAGCCTTCTTCAACTTAAAACGTCTGTTAGCAGAAAGAAGGCAATACGTGAAGCATTCGGTTTTATACAAACAGCAACTCCATGACATCTCAGCATATGACACGGAAGAGTCTTGTAAGCGTAAACAGGCTGGCCTGAAAAGTCTCTCTGTCCTTCGTCGTCAGACAGATATTGAAATGAGGAAAATCATAAAAAGTGATGAAGCCATTTACAAGAATTATAAGCTCCTCTGCTCGGTTATTGGTGTAGGCTTGGTCATTGCTGTTGAAACCATTGTCCTTACAGAAAACTTTACTGCAATAACGAATCCTCGGAAGTACGCATGTTATGTGGGGATAGCACCTGGCAGGAAAGAATCAGGGATCAGTATCAGGGGAGGTGATCATGTATCCAAGAAAGGGTTCAAGCAGGCAAAAGCAAACCTTTCCTTAGTGGCACTCCAAGCCATCAGACACGATTCTAATATACGCAGTTACTGGCTGAGACGAAAAGCCGATGGTAAACATACTGGAGTGGTATTGAACGCGATTAAGTTTAAGATGATTCTCAGGATGTTTGCCGTCATCAAAAGGCAAAAACCATATGTGGAAATGGATGCCTATATGAAGTAGGGGCCATGGCGGGCGTGAACCATGTGCCTGTCAAGGCTGATTTATGTGCCTCCATGGGGATTAGGACGCCCGCCTTTTCATGTTTTTTCACTACCTTTGCACCCAGTTCTCAACAAAAAGGAGAGAGGCAGGGCGGAGGTAGTGAACTATCTTGTCCTTAGACAAAGCCCTTGAGTGTGATTTAGTCTCCTCTGCCCATGTACACGGCTGCAGTACCTGTTAGAGAATTGACGTGCTGGAACACGCCTTTAAAAGATCTGGCTTACAGCCCTGCACGCTGCCTCTCCCATAACTTAAACACCGCAAAGGTATGAATAAAAATTGGTTTATCGGCATTGATGTCTCAAAAAAGACGCTGGATGCCTCGATTTTTGTCGCAGACGTAGTGATTAACAAGTTTCCACACACACAGGTGAGGAACGACAAGGAGGGCTTCAAGGAGCTGCTCAGGTGGTTAAAGGAACAAGGCGTTAGGCCTCAGGACGCACTTATCGGACTGGAGTTTACTGGCTATTACTCCGATGCCCTGGAACAGTTCCTGACCAGTAAGAAACTCTGCTATGCCATGCTCCCAACAACTGTGGTGAAGCACTATCAGAGAGGCGCACGTGACAAGAATGACAAAATGGACTCTGCCAAGATTGCAGACTATCTGTTCCGTTTCCATGATACGGAATGCATCAAGCTGCGCGTGCTGCCCTCCAAGGCCATGCAGGACCTGAAGGCTCTCAAGAGCGAGCGCAAGTTTTATGTGCGCCATCGCACTGACTGTGAGAACCGCCAGAAGGTGGCTAAGTCCAGGGATGAGCAGAAGAACCTGCAGAAGATCATCGACCTGTACGACAAAGAGATTGAGCGGATAGACCAGAAAATGGCAGACGTGGTGACATCCGATGAGGAGATCCATCTCACATATATGCGTCTGATGTCCATCCCTGGAATAGGCTCTGTCAATGCCATCAATACCATTGCCAATACCCAGAACTTTACCGCGTTTGAGACCGCAAGGCAATATGCGAAGTATGTGGGCGTAGCCCCATCGGAACACTTATCAGGCACAAGTGTACGATGGCGGGGCAGGCCCTCACCGCACGCTGACCTTCAGGCGAAAGCCGACCTGTCAATGGCTGCCATGCGGGCTGTTGAATTCAGTTTTGAGATGAACGTGTATTATGAACGTAAATTAGGTAACAGACCAGACGACAAAGACGTAAAGAGAAAAGCCCTCAATGCAGTCAAGTTTAAGCTCATCAGGCAGATGTTCTCCGTAGCCAATCAGCACAGGAACTTTAAGCCCTTAGAGCAGACTCAGACGCAGGCTGAGATACATAATACCGACCAGCGGGTGAACTAAGGCAGGAGTGCCTTCTGTCATTGTAGGTCTCGCTCAGTAGGTGGATGCGGTTCACTAATTAGAAATCAAGATCAGTACTATTTATTAAAAGAAACAGACCGCATCATTTTGTAACGAAAAAGGAAACAATACCTCTTCCGTTACAGCAAAAACTATATCTTCAAACCTCAAAATAAAGAAAATGAGGCCCTTTAACAATAATTAAGCGTCATACTCTTGGATTTGTCTTAGAAATCATCCCATTTTTATTTTATCCCACTATCATTCTTATCATCCTTTTTCTTCGTGCTTGAATTGAGCCGGATTACATCAGACCATCGTGTGGTTGGCGATGGACTACGGAAGTCATGCTTGATGGCATTGGCAAAGACATCGGCCTTTCCCTTACCATTCTTCTGAGTATATTGCTGGGCACCGATAACGATGGTCTCTGAGCCATGCATGCGGTTGATGCGGTCTATCACCTCATCGAGTCGGCGCATCTTCTGAATCTGTTCGGCATTCAGGTCGAACAAGTCCTGCTGGATGGGTGAGTCAGGAGAAATACCCATCACGATGACACCCGCCTTCTTGTATTGATAACCTTGAATAAAGATGCGGTCGAGCACGTCGTGAGCCGCCTGAACAATGGGAATCGTAGAACTGGTAGGCGTGACGAGGCGTGTTTCCTGAAAGTTCCAGTATTGTGCTAGGTCTTCACGGAAGGCATTGGTATTCACAAACACGCCAACTGTGGTGGCTACCGTCTTCTGCGCTCTCAGTTTCTCGGCACAACGGGCAGCATAGTTGGCAATTTGAGTGCGCAGGGTGTCCTTGTCACTTATCATGCCATTGAACGAACGGCTAGTGCAAATCGATTTCTTTTTTGCCAGTTCTTCATTAGGCACGGCATCCTCGCCATTCAGTTCCTGCCACGTTCTGACGATGTTGATGTTGTTGAACGTCAGTCGTACCCAGTCCTTATGATGCTTGGCAAAGTCGAGGGCTGTCTTGCAGCCAAGTACCTGTAGTTTGGCTGCATAGCGTCTGCCGATGCCCCAGACATCCTCGATGGGACACCATTCAAGCGCCTTCTCCCGTTTGTAGTCCGTATCAATCATGCAGCAATGCTTATAGGCTGTATATTTCTTCGCCAGTTTCGAGGCAATCTTGGCCAATGTCTTGTTGGGAGCCAGTCCGATGCTGATTGGAAGTCCCACTTCGCGCTTCACTCGCTTATGCAGATTCTCTCCCCACGTCTGCAACTTATTCAGCTCAATGCCGTCGAGATACATGAAACACTCGTCTATCGAATAACGGAAATAGGCAGGAGTCTCTTGTCGGATGATGCTCACTACACGTCCTGTCAGTTCTCCATAGAGTTCATAGTTCGAGGAGAATACTGCAATCTTCTGCCCAGGGAACAACTGAGCCAACTGGAAATATGGCGTACCCTCCTTGATGCCCATCTTCTTAGCCTCATTGGAACGAGCTACTACGCAACCGTCGTTGTTCGACAGAACCACGATAGGCTTTCCCTCCAAATCAGGCCGGAAAACCTTCTCGCATGAGCAATAACAGTTGTCTAAGTCAGCTATACCATACATATAAGTGAAGAGTGAAAAGTGAAAAATTTGCTGCCGCCATTATATTTTCTCGAAGGTCCTTATCAGGTGAATCACCGTACCCCAAATCTGGAAGTTCTCAGGGTCATTGACCTTGAACACAGAGTAATCAGGGTTGGCTGGGCGCAGTTCGATATAGCCGTCTTTCCGATGCGTCAGATCGAGGAATTTCATCGTGAAGCCACCGTCCCACCATGCCACGACGATAGATCCGTCATGCGGTTCTACAGCCCTGTCGATAATCACACGGTCACCGTCCAAAAGTCCTGCATCCCTCATTGAATCACCCTCCACATCGCCATAAAACGAGGCTTCTGGGTGACGGATGTAGTCACGGTTAAAGTCCAGCGTCTCATGCCGGTATTCGTCAGCCGGACTGGGAAATCCTGCTGCTACGCCTGCGTGTTCCAATTCCAACTTGGTGTCGAACACACCTCTCACTATCTTGATGTTACCCATCTCTAAATCCTAA
>CACWNV010000106.1 GCA_902762325.1 uncultured Prevotellaceae bacterium
TCCTTTTTCTTTTTGTTGTTTCCATATCGATAAAAAGTTAAAATGATAATATCGGGTGCAAAGATAGTGATTATTTTCATTACTTCCAAATGATTAGGTGATTTATTTCAAAACCAGACGAAAAGAAACAGGGGCGATGTTGGTAGATTAAGACATTTTTCACATTTTGGGTCGAAAAGTTTGGTTATTCAGAAAAAAATTTGTAACTTTGCAGTATCGTATAATTAAAGACTTAGCTATGAGCCCAAAACTGACATTATGGATGCTGGCCGCTGTGAAAGACCCGACATCAAAAAACTGGTACATGTTCCTTGTTGACGGAAAGGTCGTAAGATAAGATCAGATTGTCGGGGTGAAATGTCAAAAAATGCAGTTTTGTCTATGAATTATTAGCTATATTTGCACCAGCAAACGAACTACTAATGATAGCATACAAAACTGAGGAAATGAAGATGAAAAAACTTGTTTTGACATTCGGTCTAATCCTGACAAATGTGTTTGCCTCTTTTGCACAAGAGGTGGACATGAGTTTAGAACGGCACAATTTCTTTTATGCCGGACAGAGTAAACAGCGACGGATGTTTATCGTAAAGGACGGACAGGTCAGCTGGAGTTATGAAGACAAGTTGCAGCGTGGTGAAATCAGCGATGCAGTGTTGATGAGCGACGGCCATATACTCGTGGCACATCAGTATGGCGTGGCGGAGGTGACTCAGGATCAGCAGACCGTCTGGAGCTATGCTGCACCAGAAGGCACGGAGATCCACACCATTCAACCCATTGGAAAAACGCACGTGGTGTTTGTACAGAACGGCAAGCCAGCTAAGGCGGTAGTCATGGAAATACCATCCAAGAAGATCGTACGTGAGTTTGAGTTGCCCATCTCAGAAAAAGGTTCGGTACACGGCCAGTTCCGCAATGCACGACTGACATCCCGAGGTACACTCCTCATCGCAAACATGGCCTTGGGTTGTATTCATGAATACAACTGCTATGGGCAGGAGGTAGACCGCTGGGAAGGCTTCTTGCCTTGGAGCGTACAGGAAATGCCGAAGACAGGCAACCTGCTGATAACCGGACGCAAGGGGAAAATTCAGGAGATTAACCGGCAGGGGCAGACTGTTTGGGAAATGAGCACGACAGACTACGGTGTGACCCAGCCTCAGAAAACGGTTCGCCTAAAGAACGGTCATCATATCATCAACAACTGGTATAACGAATGGAACAAGGAGCCGATGGACACGGCGAATGCCCCTGTGCAAGCTATCGAGGTGGACAAGGACGGAAAACTGGTGTGGCAACTGCGCGCATGGAAGAATCCCGACCTCGGTCCTTCGACCACTATACAACTGTTGGATGAGCCCGTCGATCGTAACCGTATGTTCTTCGGAGCATTCAATCCGCAAGCACCCAAATTGTTTGTCGGTCCAAATGAACCGATAGGCACAGGAGTCGGCATCCATCCAGGTCGCGTGGCTTGGATTCATTCGCCAGGCGTAGCCAGATGGGATGGTAAAACAGGGCTATGGGTGGAAGACCGCTGGAATGATCAGGCAAAGGCAGATGCGATGATACCAGAAGCCATAATGCAACTGACAGGCGAAGCAACGGCCAAGAAAGCATGGCAAGCACTCTTCAAACATTTCAACAAGACACACGGACGCGGCCATCGCGGATATCAGCAAGGAGAGACGATAGCCATCAAGCTGAACATGAACAATGCCATCACTCACCACGACACCATAGAACTGAACTCTTCGCCCTATACGACCCTAGCCTTGGTGCGCTCGATGGTGAAAGACGGCGGAGTGAGAGAGCAGGATATCATCCTCTGCGAGCCCAGCCGTGCCATTACCGACTCCATCTATAACAAAGTACACCGAGAGTTCCCGCTTGTGCGCATGATTGACAACATCGGTGGCGACGGACGCGAGAAGTGCGAGTACTATCCTGACCAGATTGTCTATTCTGTCGATAACGGCAAGATGGCACGTGGACTGGCCAAGTGTATCGTAGATGCCGACTATCTCATTAACTCTGCGCTGCTCAAGACGCATTCAGGTCCAGGAGTGACGCTGACAACCAAGAACTGGTATGGAGCTACAGACATCAACCTGCTCTGGCGACGAAACGCGCACAACAACGTGAGCCAGGATAAGCGTCACGGCAAGCCTGGCTATAAGACCTTCGTAGACTGGATGACACATAAGAACATGGGGCAGAAGGCTCTGCTCTTCCTCATTGATGGTACCTACGGTTCGCGCGACGTGAACGGGGCACCAAACCCCAAGTGGATGAAGGAGCCATTCAACGGCGACTGGGCTTGCTCCATCATCGTCGCTCAAGACGAGGTTGCCTGTGATGCTGTGGGCATGGACATCATTATCGGTGAGTGGCCAGAGTTCCAGAGCCTGAACTACTGCGACGAGTATCTGCGTGAAGCAGCCAGCCTGCCCAACGCTCCCAGCGGCACCATCTATAAGCAGGAAGGCAAGCCCGTCGAGAAGCCCGTCGGACTCTTCGAGCATTGGAACAAAGACCATCAGTATACAAAAATAGACCTCAAATACAAGAAACTGTGATGATGAAAAGGTTCGTGAGTATGATAGCCCTTGCGCTGCTGGCTACAAGTGTCAAGGCGCAGGTCAGGGATGCCTTTGACGGTATTCTGCCCGTGACAGACCCCAAGATGGAGATG
>CACWNV010000107.1 GCA_902762325.1 uncultured Prevotellaceae bacterium
AGCATGGCAATCCATTTGCTATGCGCCAAGTCCATCCGTTTCGACGACACTTTTCCATTCTTATCCCTAAACTCAATCTTATCCATTTCTTCAATGAATCGATGTGCAAACCACTTCCATTGCTCCAGCGTCCAGCCCTTCGACTCATCCTTAGTGGGCGACACCTCCATTGCTATCAGATTTCTGCTCACGGCTTTACCTTTGGCGATATAATTATCCCCGGCATACTTGAACTGCATCCAGATGTTGTCCAGGTCATCATCCGTTACGGCAGCGGTCATATCCCCCGCCATATTTTCACAGCAGACGAACTCTGCATCCCTTTTCAGTGTGGCATACGTCGTATAGGCGCTGCCGTGCGCCACGGCTCTTGCTCTTGCTATCATCGCTTACCCCCTTTCTATCTTTTTGTCGAGAAACTCAATCATCGGAAACAGTCTCTTCCACCACTGCTGAATCACGGGCATTGACCTGAGAAACTCCTTCCGTTCCTCACTCCCCATTTTGAGTCCCTTGATGTTGTTGATGAAGTTCACTATATCCTTACGGGCAGCAAACAACTCGTCCCGGAACAATGTGTCAGGCATCTTAGGTTTATAGTCCATCAACACCTGTCTGCAATACTCACTGAAGTTCATCCTGCATTTCCTGGCATTACCAGCAATGTACTTCTCTTCCTCGTCCGACAGTCTCAAAGTCCTCGGTTTCCTAACCGTCGAATTCTCCATTTCTGACTTGCGCGGTCTTCCCCTGCGCCTCATCAACCTATTTTCCTTGTTGTTATCCTTCATTTTCATTTGAATTAATATTCCACACATGAGGTGCGAGCTTGCGAGTACTCCGTCATCAACACTTGTCGCCAAGTGTTCAAGAGTTTTTCGTATCACGAAAAAACCTCTTGCTAACTTACGTCACGTTTCGGCACCTTCGACAGCACAAAGGTAGGGGGAATCATCCATACTGCCAAGAAATAAAAGCACTATTTTCCGGCCTCGTGCAACTTTCATTTTTGCGTTTTTCAGTAGCTTTCAGTTCAATTTTATTGGGTTAATACAGCATGGAAAACCGAATCAGCTGGATCCAACCTCACTGACACAAATAATTACAAGAATCAGCCTGATTTGACCTCACAACATGACATTGTGATCTTGAATCAGCCTTATCCAAATTGTCAGTGTCATAAACTAATGAGAAAAAGACTTATCCAAGTTAGTAATGTAACATTGTTGGTTCGGATAAGTCTTTTTCCAAAATGACGAGAGTACAGTCTATGTTTAAAAATTTATGGGTTCTCCATAATCCTTACTGTTTTTTGAAAGTTAGACATAAAGTGAATGGGTTACGAATCGTTATTTGAGTTTATCTAATAACCTTTGAAGTTCGTAATCGAAGTTGTCGTAGCCATCTATGCGGAGGTCATCGCGAACGCGGCGGCCGTCGGGGGTGATGGTCTCGTAGTGTGGAATGCCATTGAAGCGAAACAACTCTTGCAGGCGGGTGAAGTCGGCATTGGTTACACAGACGGTCTCTTCGTCGGCCAGCCACTCAGCAACGTATTTCTTGTAAGCATCGCTACCCTCGGTCGTCCTTTCTCCAGCAATAAAGACAAGTTTCACATCTTCTCTTTTCGCAATCTCGGCACGAAGTTCCTTGCTTTCCTGAATAGCGTAGCGGCATGGACCGCAGCCCATACCCCAGAAGTCAATCATCAGAATTTTGCCTGGGTATTTGGCCGAGAGCGAGCGGATGAGGTCAGCCATCGGCGCGTCGGGAATGGGCGTTGCCAATTCCGTCTGTGCCATCAATCGAGAGTAGAATTCATCGGCCCTGGCTTTGACGTGGGGATGCGTAAATGTGTTGCTGAACATCGTATATTTCGACTCTTTATCTGTCTGCCATTTGCGGGACTCCGTCAACATCTGCTGGTACAAACAAAGTTGCGCTATCAGTGTGTTGGCCTTGCTGCCGAGCATTTCACGCAAAACCGCATAGTAATTATCCATCCGCTGTTGACCTGCGGTGCTGAATAAGGCTCGCGTGGCAGGTTGGGCATACTGGATGCGGTTGAGCAGATATGGGAAGTCACTGCTGACGAAGAGCAGGGGATTGTCGAAGTCAATACGGTACAGATGATAGTAGTTCTTCGCGTCAGCGAGGTTTTGCCACTCTGCACTCTCGTGCTGATTCTGTTTCATCAGTGCATATCTGCGATTCTCGGCGTATGACATGTAATAATACGCAAAACGCGTCTGTATGTAGGCCAAAGCCAGTTGCATTTCCATCGGCGTGTAGTGCTCGCGGCGACTCACGGTCTGCAAACGGTACATCACGTTCTGCCACATATTGTCGGCGAGGACGTTTCCTTCGTCAAAAGAGCCTTCGAAGAGCATCAAAGGGAAAAGGACGTCGGTAATCTCGTCACGTGTGCGGAGCCAGCGGGCAGCGTCGCTGCTGCTGCCGTTGTTATAGACACAGACGTACCTGCCATTATCATCCTTGCGCACGGTGATGTCGATGGTCTCACCGGGGCGGGCGAAGAATGGTATTTCACCGAAGCCCACCTTCGACTCCAATGTGTAGAACCGCTGACAGATG
>CACWNV010000108.1 GCA_902762325.1 uncultured Prevotellaceae bacterium
GGTAAACGAAAGGTCTTCACCACTTACAGTTCTGAATGGCGTAAAGCGAGGAACCAGCAACCGTTGGAATGTCTGGTCTCGCATCTGAGCCTTGGCATCAGCATTATACCTAATTGGGCCGCATTGCATAAATATGATGGGCTGATGACCGTCTTTTCGGATAGGGGTAGCTGTCAGGCCGTAAACATATCGGGCATTGACGGCTTTCAGAATCTGCTCGAAGTTGACTGCAGAAACGTGGTGACACTCATCGGCAATAACCAGTCCATAGTCTTTGACGAAGGGTTTTACTTCGCCATCTGAAATACACGACTGCATGAGCGCGATGTCGATGATGCCACGAAGTTTGTTACCTGCTGAGGATAATGTGCCTATAGACGAAAGATTCTTCTTGTGTTTGCCTTTCTCAATTACAGGCACGTCATCAATAACAAGGAATTGTTCAAGTCTCTTCACCCATTGATCAAGCAGTGCTTTCGTATGAACAAGTATCAGTGTATTAACACTATGTCTTGCAATGAGGCCTATGGCAGCCACAGTCTTTCCAAATGCAGTTGTTGCAGAGAGTACACCAGTGTTGTTCATAGCCAAGGTGTTGACGGCTTTTTGCTGATTCTCGCGTAACTCACCATTAAAATGAACAGATATGGGCCTACCATGATTCGTCTTGTCCTCAAACCGATAGGCAACATTCTTCTCTTTCAGCAGTGTCGTGACAGCATCTTCACATCCTCGCGGAAGTGCAAGAAACTCTTCCGTCAGGTCTGCACAGGAAATAATTCGAGGTGTCTGGTAGGTGGATAGTCGTAGTGCCTGCTTGCTATAGAACTCAGGATTTCGGAACGATGCAATACGTCTGAGGTGATTGAGGACTTTCGATGAAAGCAAGTTCAGTGGGATATATAGCATGTTTGACCGCGTGATGACTACCTCAAAAGAGAAGTCGGACTTTTCTATCTTAGCAGTGACTGGCACTTCCCAAGGCTTGCTTTCACTGGTCTTTGACAAATCGCCAAGTGGCATGATGTTGGCTGTTTGTTTCAATATCTCTTCCAGAGCAAATGCTGAGAGTTTACTAATATTAAGCAGATATTCCCATTGGTCACGAAAAGGCTCAAAGTATTCATTCACGAAAACGCTGTTGCCATTTTTTCGAGCATTACCTTGCAGAGGTAGTGCAACGAGATTTCCAAGTCCTCCTTCTTGCAAAGTGTCTTGGTTAGGAAAGAACCTATCATATGACTTGAAGGAAATCCGTCCATCTCTATTCATCGCTTCCGTTAGGATTGCATTACCCAGCCTACGAGCTTTGACGGCTAATACAGGAGCCTCAAAGAAAATCCACACATGGGCACCATTGCCAGAACGCGAGCGTTCTATAGAGCAAGGAACTCCCCAACTCTTGCAGACATCAACAAAAGCTATTACGTCTTCCTGATAGCCATGCTCGCAGTTCTTGTCATCGAAATCGGTACACAATAAGTTGCATGTGTTGTCCTCATTGAGTACATAGAGTCCTATTACATCCCTGCCATCTGTGTCCTTTCCTTCCAAATGGCGATAGATATCTTTGTCAGTTAAAGCAGCGAACTGACGATTAGGGCATTCTGCGCACTTGAACTTTCGCTTATCACAAAGTTGACGATTCCATTCATTTTGGCATACAGGCTGATAGCCTCCTTTCCCACTTGCCTTGCTATACCATCTTTTGGCAAACACATCTTCACGTCCCTTAAACACACTGCGGAATAGCCCGACCTTCTCTTGGACCGACAATTTCTGCATAGCTGTTGGTTTCTGAACAACAGGCACAACATCTTCGCCAAGCCGTTTTTTCAACTCGGTATTCTCATCTTCCAACTCCTTGATACGTTCAAGAAGTCGTTGGCGCTCTATTATCCAGTCGTGATAATTCTGCAGATCCATTCTTAGGCGATAAAAAGCCCATCCAAGATAACCTCACTGTGAACCAGGCTTGAATGCTTGCCATTAGCCACACCAAATGTTGTAACGAAAGTATGTACTAACGTCTGCTTATTCTTGGTCTTTTCTTTGAATAGTGCCATTCTGGTACGAAGTTTCTCTTCATAATCGGCAGTAATCCTATACTCACCTTGACTGAACTTCATTTCACAAAGATGGATAATTCTGTCGGCCCGTTCGATAATGAGGTCTATCTGCGAGCCTCGAACAGCTTTCTTTTTGTCTGCCTGATCAAACCATGCAGAAACCTCAGTAGCAACACCACCAATATTCAGTGCCTGACGAATCTGACGGATATGCATTAGGCATAGCAACTCAAAAGTAAGCCCTTGCCACGACTCCACACTATGCGAGGCTAGATGATGTTGCCACCACTGCTCATCATATGAATCCTTATAAATCTCAATGTACTTAATATAAAATAAGGTGTAGAAGTCAGTCAACTTATAAATGACATCATTGCTATTCTTTCCATAATATCTGAATTTCATGATGAAATCACAACGCTCAAGATTGTTAAGCATCTTTGCAAGTCGCTTCCCATCTATTGAGGTCGTTTTCGCAATCTCACTACTTGTCATTCCGCAACGTCGCTCTGCTAGACTTTCTTTGGTGTCCAAAAGACTCAAATAGAACGGAACTCCGCCAAAGAACATATAGCACTGTGCTATCTGGAACCTGTCCCACAAGCATCCATGGCCCTGCAGATACTGCTCGGTCTCATTCAAAGTAAATGGGCGAAGGTATATCTGGCAGGTGATACGGGCATGAAGGCCTCCCTGATTCTCCACAAGATTGTCAATCATCCATGATGTGGCTGAACCGCTGGCAATAAACATAATGTCTTTACGGCGCGCTGCCCATCCATTCCAGAAATTTTCAAATGCCTCTGTGAAGTTGGAACGCAGTGAGTCTATCCAGGGCATTTCATCGATAAACACCACTTTCTTCCTCGTTGGCGGTAAAGATTCAAGATATTCCTCCAACGTGTCAAACGCATCAAACCAGTCGACAAACTTTCTCATGACTCGCTCATTCATTGCCTTTTTTAATGTCTTGGCAAAATTCCGAAGCTGAATACGTTGTGATAGTTTATGGCCACCTACAAAGGTGAAGTCATACGTTTCATTGAAGAATTGGTCCACCAGGAATGTTTTACCCACACGTCTCCGCCCATAGACGATGACAAGTTCTGAACGATCAGAGTCCAAGCATCGTTGTAACTCTGCCATTTCACTATCTCTACCTATAATATTGCGATTTTCCATAAGCTCACCTTTTTAATAACTGCTGCAAAGATACAACTAATTTCCAAAAAATAGCACGAAATCCAACTTTTTTCTTATACTTTTTTGGTAAAAAAGTTGTTTTTCGTGCATATTTTCATCATTTGACTGGTTGACAGTTGAAACCGCTTAGTGTTTTTCTACTTGTCAACCTGTTTTTTCGCTTCCATA
>CACWNV010000109.1 GCA_902762325.1 uncultured Prevotellaceae bacterium
CAGCCAGGAACTGATAGTTATAACAGTCGGTCTGGTTGACACGCAAGATGATGAGAACATCAGATATATCCGTAATAATATCAAGTCTCAGATTCCTACGCATTTGTACGACGAAGACAAGATATTCCATCTTCGTGGTGCCATCGATTATAGCACTATGGGCTTGAAGCATAAGTTGATGATGAAGTTTATGCATGGTAAATTGGCGAGAATGCCTGAGGAAGAACTCAATGCCGAGTCAAAGATCATTCTGGAGACATACGGGAAGAAGGTTGACTTTGTAGATTTCAACACTTTGCAGCCAATAGTGAGTATCCTATGAACAAAGACAACATCTTTTGGGCTGTCATTGTTTTGTAAACACAGCAATGTCGCAGGTCATTCTGCCGTCAACGATGTCATAAGTGCCATCAGTATAGCCCAGCTTCTCAAAGAATGACTTGTAGGTTTGCTCGGTGAATTGCTGATGGAACGTGGTTCCGAACAGATTCACGATTCTTACAAACAGCCTCGATATGCCACGATCCTGCTTCACTAGATAAGTCGGTATAATCACCTCTCCCCCCTTCCGGCACACCCTGAACAGCTCATTCAGAGCCTTCTCAGGAGTGTCCAGCAGATGGATGACGTTGGCTGCCACCACCTTGTCGAACGATTCATCAGGATAGTCAAGTTGCAGGATATTCCCCTTTTCCACCTTCACATTGCTTATATCCCTGCATCTCTCACGGGTCTTGTCGAGCATCCCGTCCGAAAAATCCGTTGCCGTCAGATGCTTGCATACGGCAGCAATGTGAACACTGATCATGCCCGTACCGCAGGCACATTCCAACACTTCATCCGAAGAAGAAATCCTTTCTGCCACTTTCTTGCACATCTGCCGATTTACCTTACCATTGTAGAGGTTCTCGAACACTTCGTAATAACCAGATACTAAATCCCAAAACATAACTTTCATTCTTAAATCCGCTGCAAAGGTCGGCATATGCTGCCGCAACTCGGTTGCAAAGAGCGGATTTCCCTAATACGAAATAGGAATTTACCCCAAACGGAATAGGTATAATCCTTTGTAAATACCAAGAAAAGTTCCGAACTTTGCACCGTGAATAAGAAACAAATGTTTAACTCTTTAAAGTATAGGAGATAACGATATGAAGAAGATGATGATCCTGGCAATGATGATGGTCATGACTATCTCGGCCAACGCAATGAGCTATAACGCAGCAAAGAACGAGGCACTGTTCCTGAGCGACAAGATGGCTTACGAGCTGAACCTCACCGCTGCACAGTATGAGGAAGTCTATGAGATCAACCTCGACTACCTGATGAGCTTGAACGGACACGCTGATGTCTTCGGCATCTGGTGGGATTGCCGCAACGCAGACCTCCGCTATGTGTTGAACGCTTGGCAGTACGACAAGTACATGAGCCTGGCTCACTTCTATCGTCCTGTGGCTTGGAAGGCTGGCGGCTGGACGTTCGCAGTGTACTCTCACTACAACAGAGGCCATTTCTACAATGACCGTCCGAAGGTGTTCGTGATCTACAAGGGTGGGAACAGCCATAAGCACGATCGTTTCTATGCAGACCATCACGTGAACAAGCCCGCTCCTGCAGTGCATCACCGCTCGGCTATGCCGCTTGGCTCGTCCAAGAACACTCCGACGGCTCTCGGCAACAAGCCTGTTGCTCACAACAATGACAACAAGACTTCTCGCGTCCCTTCGGTAGCGAGCGACCACAGGTCGAGCGGGCGAAACAATGGCCACTCAAATGCGAATGTGAACAATGGCAGAGGGCATAACGCTGGCAACGGCAATCACAATACGCCCAATCGTCAGATTGCACAAAATACTAGCGGTCACCACAGCGGTTCAGGTCACTTCTTGCGTCCCGATGGTAGCAAGCGACCAGAGGTCGAGCGCGGCGGACGCAGGTAATTTCCGGAAACTCTCTATATGCCTCGAAAGAGGACTTGCGGGGAATCTCAGCAATGGGGTTCCTCGTTTTGCGTTATGGATTAAGCTTCAAATAATTCAGGACTGGCATGTCCCAGACCCCATCTGAATAGCAGTCAGAGCATCACTTACTATCAGTTCGCTAGTATGTTTCAATCCAACTTCCAGCATATTATTCAATTGCTATCATTCTCATTTCGATGTCATCTACAGGTCTGTCAGCGCGTCCTGTGGCTGTGCCTTGAATCATCTCAACAACATCAAGACCTTCCTCGACCTCGCCAAACACGGTGTATTGGCCGTCAAGGTGGGGAGTTCCACCCACAGTAGAGTATATCTTCAACTGGTCATCGGTTAATCCTGATTTACCGACCTTACTCTCAGCTTCAGCAGCCAGTTTGTCTTGCAGCTCCTGAAGTCCCTCGCGATTCCTGGCACGGCGCATTTGCATAATCTCAGCACGATGCTCGGCTGCAAGAGCATTGAACACTGATTGAACTTTCTGCATCCTCAGTTGCTTGGAAAATTGGCGGAGTTGA
>CACWNV010000110.1 GCA_902762325.1 uncultured Prevotellaceae bacterium
AGCAGTCTGGTGTGTATCAACGACTTGGTATATCCGTATGAATACTCCCAGATTCATCCGGCTCAGAAACAACCCGTTGGTGAACGTTTAGCCTATACCGCCTTGAATCGCGACTACGGCTTTGAAACCATTCAATATAAGAGTTCATCCTATAAGGACATGACTATCAAAAACGATACTGTCTTTATCCACACTCAAGACAACTATTGGTGTGATGCTCCTTTTGAACAAATGGAAGGCTTTGAGATTGCTGGTGCTGACAAGATTTTCTATCCAGCACAAGCCCGACACTTCTGGCAACCTGGTGGCGGCTACTGGGATGAAGCCATCATTGTTACCTCACCAAAAGTAAAACAGCCTGTCGCCGTTCGCTATTGTTTCAAGAATTTCCAGATTGGCAACGTCAAAAACGGCGGTAATCTGCCTCTATTCCCTTTCCGCACTGATAATTGGTAAACGTATGACTCATCATCCATTAGAACTTTTCCATTTCTGCCCGAAGTGTGGCAGCAGCGATTTTGAGATACATAATGCTTTAAGCAAGCATTGTAGTAATTGTGGGTTTACCTATTATCAAAACCCCAGAGCCTCAACGGCAGCCTTTATCATCAATGGCAAAGGTGAGTTGTTGGTAGCACGTCGAGCCAAAGAACCAGCCAAGGATACACTCGACCTGCCTGGCGGCTTTGTTGACAATGAAGAGAATGCCGAACAGGGGATGGTGCGTGAAATTTTCGAAGAGACAGGTCTCCGCATCAATGCCGACAACGTGGAGTATCTTTTTTCCATCCCCAACGTCTATCACTACTCGGGAATGGACATTCACACACTCGACTTGTTCTTCCTCTGTCATATTGAAGAAGAGGACGTTGCCGTAGAAGCTGCTGATGACGCAGAAGGACTGGCATGGGTGCCTCTGCGGGAGGTGTATGTAGAACGCTTCGGACTACGTTCCATTCGCCAAGCGGTACACCGGTTCCTAGTCGAAAAACGTTAATAAAACTAAAATTCCTCTATATAAATAAGGTGGGAGCAACTTTTTTGCTTACTTTTGCAGCCCGAAAGAAATAAAACGAAGCAAAATATGCAAAAAAACTTAGTAATAGTAGAGTCTCCAGCCAAAGCAAAAACTATCGAGAAGTTCCTTGGAAAAGACTTTAAGGTCATGTCAAGCTATGGACATATCCGTGACTTGAAAAAGAAAGAACTGAGCATCGACGACAAGACGCTCGAACCAGAATATGAGATTCCTGCCGAGAAGGCAAAGTTAGTTGCCGACCTCAAGTCAAAGGCGGAGAAAGCCGAAAAGGTATGGCTCGCATCCGATGAAGACCGCGAGGGAGAAGCTATCTCATGGCATCTTTGTGAGGTATTGGGTCTTGATGAGGACAAAACAAACCGTATTGTCTTCCATGAAATTACAAAACCCGCCATTCTGGAGGCTATCGAACACCCACGTCGTCTGGACATGAATCTGGTGAATGCCCAGCAGGCTCGTCGTGTGTTAGACCGTCTGGTAGGCTTCAAGCTCTCTCCAGTTCTGTGGCGTAAAGTGAAGCCCGCCTTGTCAGCAGGTCGCGTTCAAAGTGTGGCTGTCCGTCTCATTGTCGAGCGCGAACGTGAGATTCAGAACTTTAATAGTGAGACTTTTTATAACGTCAATGGTGTCTTCGCCATCACCAATCCTGATGGTTCTGCCACAGAGGTGAAAGCCATGCTGGGTAGTCGTTTCAAGACACGTCAGGAAGTGATTGCCTTCCTTGAGAAATGCAAGGATGCCACTTTCACTGTGGAGAGCGTCAGCAAAAAACCTTTGAAGCGTACGCCAGCTCCTCCCTTTACTACTTCAACACTGCAGCAGGAGGCCGCCCGTAAACTGGGTTTCACTGTCAGTCAGACAATGATGCTGGCACAGCACCTTTACGAGAACGGACGCATCACTTATATGCGTACCGACTCTGTCAACCTGTCGACACTCTGCTTGGGTGCCAGTAAGGAGGAGATCGTCAAGCTATATGGTCCGGAATACAGCAAGACCCGCCAGTATCACACGAGTTCAAAGGGTGCCCAAGAAGCCCACGAGGCTATCCGTCCCACTTACATGGATCAGACGGATGTAGAAGGAACACCACAGGAGAAACGTCTCTACGACCTTATCTGGAAGCGCACCGCTGCCAGTCAGATGGCCGATGCAGAGATAGAGAAGACCACTGTCAATATCACTATCAGCGGCAGTAATGAGATTTTCATTGCCCAAGGCGAGGTGGTGAAGTTCGATGGTTTTATCAAGGTCTATCGTGAATCCGTTGACGATGAGGAGATGCAAGACGAGTTCTCACACATCCTTCCGCCATTGAACGAAGGTCAGGAACTGACCCGTCGTGAAATCCTGGCAACAGAAAGATTCACTCAGGGTCCGCAACGCTATACGGAAGCCAGTCTTGTACATAAA
>CACWNV010000111.1 GCA_902762325.1 uncultured Prevotellaceae bacterium
TGCAACTGGTTAACATGCTCTTTGCCTTGGGCCACCTCCTCGTCACTCACATACATGCGCTTTTGTTTCTTCTTCCAAGGGAGCGGCCCGTCAGCCTCGCGCAGTCTGGTACGCTCTTCGGTAACGTTCAGGGCTGTCTCGTGGCGGTTCATCGCATTGACAAAGCGGTAGTTCTTCGGTTCATCCTTACCCAGCCAGCGCATCAGATCTTTGGCGGGTGTGTTGAAGAAGTAAAGGCCGAATAGGGTAGCGTATGCGGTCTGAAGCATGTCCTCTTCCCATTCCTCATAGGGAACATTGTCAGGCCACTCAAAACTTTCGTCCAGTCCCTTTTCTACGGCATTCTTCGCAGGAGTGCGGAAACGAACGAGGTCGAGTAGGGTGACATCGTGTTCCTTCTTGAAAAGTTCGATGGGGTTCTTGAAATCCTCTGTGGATGGTGCTTCGAGTTCATCGGCAAAACGGCTCAGGCACCATGAGGTGAAGTTGAAGAGGTTGCCTTCACCCTCGGGTTTGCCAGCCGATTCTGCCAATTTATGATGTTCACTGATCATGTGGACCAGCACGAATGTTATCCTTGCCTCGCGGTCACTAATCTTAGCGGCAGCATTTATCTGGCGCTTCATCTCAGCCAGTACCTCTTTATTTTTATAGTCTTTCAGCATACTACTTCTTTTTCTTCTTAAATAGGTCTATCCTTCTCTTCAATTCCTTATTGTCTCCCTTCAGAGGATGGTAGACACCCCATTCAAGGACAGACGGATCAAAGTCTTTAAGAGCACGCTCCATAATGCCAAGTGCTGCAGGAGCACTCTTGGCAAAGCACCAAAAGGACAATGCCGTACCATCTAAGTCGCTCTCCAGCCTGAGTGTCCGCAGGCTGGCGTAAGAAACCGTCATGAAGTGGTCCACTTCTACAAGGGCAACAGGGTCTATATTCATTAGTTCCTGATACATTTCCGTAACAGGAACATCTTTATTTGCCTTCCATGGAGCCCTTCGTTCTACAACATAGATCTTCTCTGCAGATATTTCATCCATCGTAACACCATTCAGCTCTACAGCTTCGTAGAACAGTTCCCTTCCTGTACGCATGTCACGACAGTATCTCTTGGCCGTTTTCTCGTCGCTCACGGCACAGACGATTTTCTCCCTGTAGCCATAGCCATTCTCCTTGATAACGTATATCATGAGTATCTGTAGTCTTTATCGATTATAGATGTCACCACTGCCAGTTGATACCATACCTGTGATGTTCTTGCAATGAACGTCGCCACTGCCGGTATTAACGTTCACGGCATCATTGCATTCTACGTCACCACTGCCTGTACGGATATTCTGGACGTTGCCATTCACTGTGACATCACCGCTTGAAGTGGCCAGGTTCTGCACGTCACCATTGATCTCGATGCTCACGACACTGCTTTCCGCATACTCACCTCCAATGGAGTCCCAATCGACGGCCTTCCCGTCGGCATACCAGCGTCCATCAATCTTCTCAATCGTGTCACCCTTGATGGTATATTTCTTGTCACCACGTCTGATGTTGACAGAGCCGCCCTTGATGACAGTACGTCTTCCTGTCTTTATGGTGGTTGTGCCAGCACCGTGGATGATGGTTTCACCGCCGGTAAAGTCATTCTTGATATTGAAACTACGAGATGATGACTTATGCTTACTGCCTGTTTGGTTGCAATTGATATTCGTTATGCCGAATGCGTTAAGAAAGCTGTTAACTGCATCGTCTACCTTCTCATCTACCTTTTCTTCCATTTCTGTGATGTCTTCGGCCATGTGTGGAGCTTGCTCTTGCTCTGGCAAATCAACAATGCTGCCGTCAACGTACCAAATACCGCCTTTGCGCTCAACCAGATTGCCTGTCATCCGATACTCCTTGCCATTGAGACGCAGACTGATGTCGGCATTCTCATAGCGGACATCCTTATCGTCCATGAGTGTCACGATGGCACCCTCATAAGTACTTGTACCAAACTGAGTGCGCTGAGTGCCCCGATGCACAATCATCACGCCGTCTTTCTTCTTTTGTTCTTCTACCCACTCTTTAAGTGGCTTACCCTGTATGTTAATGCTCATATACTACCTAAATTTTGAAACCAGACCACAAAGATACGAAAAAGAATCGAACTTTTGGCTGAAATCTATCTCCAATTAACCTATTTAACAATGGTAGGGGAATTAGTTGCAGCCTGTGAATCTATTTACCACGTTGCCGATTCTATTTATCATAACATGGATTATGCGCAATATCTTGGACGTCGATTTTCGGTTTTTCAACTTTCACCGAGAATATGAATTATGATAAATAGAGTGTAAGCGGAACACCCAAAAGAATAGCGTTTATTCCGCTAAACATCGTCACAATTATGGTGCTGTAGCGAAACAAACGCATTCATGTTACTCTGGCTCAGACTTACAGAAGTCTAT
>CACWNV010000112.1 GCA_902762325.1 uncultured Prevotellaceae bacterium
TCTATTCATGGCTTATTCTACTACAATCTTGTCCGACTTCAGTTCTACAGTGATGCTCTCGAAGAGGTTGAGCCGATGCAGCACGACATCGAGCGTCTCGTCCTGTTTCCATACGAAATAGAAACGGAGCTGGCGGGCATCGGTATTCTGGAACTCCACCTCTTTGTTATAATAGGCAGCTATCTGGGGAAGCATCTTATCCAATGCGACATTGTCGAAAACAATGGGCTTCGCGTTGGCTGTCGTGTCCGTCTTGACAGTATCTGTAGGTACTTCTGAAACGGAGGGGACAGGTACAATTTGTTCCGTTTGTGCGGTCTGCGGATTTGAACTGCTAACTTTTCGCACGATATGGATGGCGGCGAAAGCTACGCCTGCCGTAAAGAGTATGCCGATGATGCTTGCCGCGACCTTATAGGGCATGATACCCATCATTTTCCTGATGGTAGCGGTATGCGGATTTTCGCTGCCGAGGGCTTCCAACTCATCAGCGTGTTCTGTTGCAAACTTCTGCCATTCCTCTTCCACGGGGATGGTTTCCTTTTCCGTTTCCCGTTTTACATAGGCTTGTTTCATCAGTGCAAGCAGTTCCTGGTTCTCTGCTTCCAACTGGTCGATTCTGTTCTGCTGTTCCATAATGCTTATCGTTTTGCTGTTTGACTCTGAAAATGTTCCTTGATGCGTTGTAGCGACTGCGACAGATGGTTATAGACCGTGACCTTGCTCACACCTAAGGACAGAGCCACTTCCTCGTAGCTCATCTCACGGAGGAACCGCAGCCGGAATATCTCCTGACTGAGCGGCGGCAGTTCCGCTTCGATGAATTGCATTAGCCGTTCCATGCGCTCATCATCGCCCATAGTAGGTGTCTGGCTCTCTATAGCTTCTTGCAAGAAGATCTTTTCCACCCGCTTCCGCATCGACTTGTGGCTGAGTACATCACTACATCGGTTACGGACGGCAGTCATCAGGTAGCCCTCCATCTTGCCGCTGTCAGGCATGGCGCCACCGCGAAGCAGACGGGCAAAGACTTCGCTCACCACGTCCTTACTCTCTTGCGGGTCGTAGAGCAACCGCCTTGCCAGACGGTACATCGGTGGATAATGCCGACGGTATATCAGTTCAAATTCTTCCTTGGTCATATTCAGACTTTTTAATCAGTCATCTACATACAAGGACGATTCAGAGAACCGAAAAACTAAGCAAAACGATAACTTTTTTCATTTTTCCTTCATTATATTTCTGTTTTGTGGACTAAAACACGTATTTGGCACCAGCGATGATATATCCAGGCAACCTGTTTTCAGCTATAATCTCCTGATAATCGTTCTTCGACTCTATGCGAAGTCGGCGGTAATGACGGGTGTGGAGCATGTTGCGCCCTTCGACAGAGAACGACCAACGCCCCAGAGAGGCAGAAGCCGATATGCCTAAGTCAAAATTGCGGAAGTTATCCTCGCCAGAATGGTCGAGGACAAGCGACAGAGGCAAATTCAGTTCAAACCGTTCCTTTCTGAGCAGCATGGGTCTCAGATAGATCTCATGTTCGGCATAGTTAACGACACCGCCGCTGATTTCCATCTTGCTCTGTTGCAATGTCAGTTTATAACCTACCTCCACGTTGAACAATGATTTGTATTTGCTGGCCAAAGCCAATGTCCCGTCCATCTGTGAAAGACGGTTGTTGCTGAGAATATTCTGATAGGCAGACTGGTACAGGGTGTTTGTCAGCGTTGATTTGAATGTCAGCACCAACGGCACCCGGAAACCTTTCTTGATGTTGAAGTAAGCGTATTGGGAACGGCTGGCGCGGTCTGCTCTTAGCAGTTCAACCCTCACGCCATTCCCTGCGTTCTGATAGTTTGAGATGTAAGGGCTTTCCGTGAACGTACATCCAACATGCATGATATACGTAAAGTCATTGAGAATATCGAAATAGTTAAGCCCCAACTGTAATCTGTCTTTTCTATGCAGAATGTCCTGCTGTCCGCTGTAAACCGTATATTGCCGATAATCGTCAATCATAGTTCCCCGTAGAAACACCTCATCGTCCTTCTCGTATGCACTTTTATAGGACAGCGACAAGGAGTTAGTAGAACTGAACACCAATTCCAACCCAACATCGGGTAGAAACAAAACTTTATTGCCGTCATAGCGATTACTGACACTTGCCAACGTCAGCCCTCCGTTCATGCGAAACAGCCCTTTCTTCTTCGACAACGAGACGGAGTAGTCATAGACATTTGTCGTGAGTGTCTGCTTTGGCACGTTAAAATAATCGAGGAAAGCATCTGCCAATACATCGTTGCGAATCAGATTCCATCCTCCCGACATGCCCATTTGCCATGCTTTGGAAAGTCTGTGAGACCACGAGACAGAGCAAAACGCATCCAACAGCCC
>CACWNV010000113.1 GCA_902762325.1 uncultured Prevotellaceae bacterium
TCAATATCGGACGAAAGGTATTCTATCGTGCAGAGGATATTCAGAAGCTACGCAGAGGAAATGCCAATGAAGATTCTGACGGCAATATAAACATATAATATAAAAGCATTATCACATGAGTACAATTATTCTTTTCTCGAATATCAAGGGCGGTGTAGGCAAGACAACTCTGTGTGCCAATTTCGCAGAGTACCTTTCTATGAAAGGAGTCTCTGTTATAGCAGTGGATGCCGACCTACAGGCATCTTTGTCAAGGCATCGTGATCGTGATTTGGAGGCAGACCCGGGGCAGACTGTGCCCTGGGCCATTGCCCGCCTCAACACACTTGATGGTAAGATAGTAAAAGAGGCTATGAATGAATATAAAGAGCAAGACGGTATTGTATTGATTGACTGTCCGGGGAATCTCAACGACAATAACCTAGCCATTATCTATGCTGTGGCAGATCTCATCGTTATCCCGATGGCCTATGATGTAGACACCATCGATGCAACAGGTATTTTCGTAGCCGTCATCAGACGACAGTCAAAAGCCAGGCTCGTTTTCGTGCCGAACCGCATCAATGTGACAGAGGGCAAGGCGCGTGAACGAGAAATGAGAGATGAAACCATCTCTGTTCTTGGCCGACTGGGAACGGTCACGCCAAGAATCAAGCAGAGTGTGGTCGTCAAGCGATACTCTACACTCTACCCTCTCGACAAGTACCAGTATGCTGCCGTTGAATACACTTTTGACAGAATCATTGAAATCATCAATCAACTATAAGACATGGAACAGAAAAAAATAATAAACCCGTTGTTTTCAAAAAACGACAACGGGATTTCACTCGCAGAGAGTGTCACAAAGATAATAGGTGCAAACGCTGAGTCCAAAGATAAGACAGCTGTTTTACGTAAAGAGAAGTCTGATTGGCATGCTATTGGATGGAAGAAGTTCATAGAAGGTCTGGAGGACTATACTGGTGTTAAGGGACAAGGTGCAGCCGTCTGGCTACCCACAGAGGTTAAGAAACTGATAGAGCAACTTCGGGCTAACTCGGAGCGGAACATCCCCATTCGCACTCTTGCAGCCGCCATGATTGTTGCCTTTATCGAGGAACACAGAAAGGAGCTGAACGGCCTTTAATCCCCATACCATTATATAATATAAAGTTACACTTATATAATACAAAAGTGATATTCTATTATGATTGATAAGAAATACATAGACAAGGTTCTTGACGAGGTTGATCTGACGGAAGTGGCAGAAGACTATGGTATCACCCTGAAGCTTAAGGGACATCGTGCTTGGGCATGTTGCCCCTTCCACAATGAGGACACGGCTTCGTTTTGTATCGATACTGCCAAGAACCTCTGGTATTGTCACGGCTGTAACAAAGGTGGTAATGTCATCAACTTCGTTATGGAGAAGGATGGCCTTACTTTCCCTTTGGCCGTAAAAAAACTTCTGAAAGAGAAACTGGGCCTTGACCTTACGGATAAGGAAATGAAGTCAACACTCGAAGAAAAGGAAAAGCACAAGAAACAGGAGTCCATGCGAATTATCAACGACAGGCTGGCCACATTCTTTGTAGAACAGCTTCAGAAAGATACGGAAGATGCGAGAATGGCCAAAGCCTATATGCTTAGTCGCTGGAATGAGAAGTATTGCCAGGAACAACGTATTGGCTATGCGCCCAAAGACTGGCATTCCGTTGTTGATCTTGCTATTAAGACAGGACTGAGCCTTGACTTGTTGCAGGAGATGGGCATTCTGAGAGTCAGTGAGAAAACCAATAAGTTGTATTGCGTCTATAGGAATCGCATCATGATTCCCATAAGAGACAGATACAACCGTATCGAGGGATTCACGGCAAGGGCATTGGATGAAGATGCTGATTGTAAGTACCTCAACTCTTCGGATAGCGAACTGTACCACAAGTCTCATTCCATCTTCGGTATCGAGAGTGCCATACGCTCAGCTAAGAAGCAGGGTAAACTATTCCTGGTGGAAGGTGCTCCTGATGTCATGAAACTACAGTCACTCGACATTTCCAATGCGATTGCCTCCCTCGGTGGTTCATG
Source organism: uncultured Prevotellaceae bacterium (assembly GCA_902762325.1). Taxonomy (GTDB): domain Bacteria; phylum Bacteroidota; class Bacteroidia; order Bacteroidales; family Bacteroidaceae; genus Prevotella. The sequence continues at coordinate 2,065 of CACWNV010000113.1, forward strand.
GACAGATAACCAGTTCCAGAAACTGAAAGACTACCGCTTACAGGATTGTACCCTCTGTTTTATTCCAGACTCTGATATTCCCAAGGACGGGGAAAAACTCGGTGCGGGGTTTTGTAACGTTATCCGTAATGGAGCCCTAGCCATAGAGCAGGGCTTTACCGTCAGTGTCAGGGAGATACCCAATGACCTCAGCGTAGAACAGCCAAAGAAGATTGATCCCGATGAGTATTTCAGCGACAAGACCGACCTCAAC
>CACWNV010000114.1 GCA_902762325.1 uncultured Prevotellaceae bacterium
CATCTTTTGGAACAAAAAGCATACTCCTTAGACACAATATAGCATCACATCCCAAGAAATTCACGGCAATATCTTTTCGCACTTCTGCACAAGAAAGTGGCATAGATAACAACCAATGAGATTTCAACCAAGATTATCAGTTATTTGTGATTATAAAGCCATTCAAAACATAAAACATACTATTTTTGATGCACAAAGCAAAATAAATGGGAAAAACTTTGGTCATATCAGATTATTTTAATACTTTTGCATCGTTTTAATGGTGTATTAAAATGAAGCAGAATGGTTAAAACGAAAGATATTGTCATATTAGGAAGACCCTTAAAGCTGCAAGAACGAAGCAAAGCGCAGATGAAAGGTGTCACCATCGGGGACTCTCTTGCATACAAGTTCTACGATGGCGAGTTCCATGGAATGTCCCTACTCTTCGCAGAACCCAAAGGTTTCTTGCTGCCGACATGTCCAGCCTATGAACGGCAAAGGCTCATCGACAAGGATGTTTATTTCATCGCATCTGACAAATACGTTCATCTGCCGATGCTTCTGGCTAACGAGCGTATTCGCAAGACCAAACAGGCAAAGGTTCTGACACCAGTAGCCCAATACCTGCTGCTCTACCATTTGCAGATAGAAAGTATCGAAGGACTGGCAGCACGAGACTTACAAGACAAGATGCCTTATTCATATGCAAGCATTACGCTTGGCATTACTTGCCTTGAGGACCTGGGGCTGTGCCAGAAGGTGGCTGATGGCTCCAAGCGGAAAGTCATCCACTTCGATAAGACGGGGAAGGATCTGTGGGAACAGGCTCAATCCGTCCTCATCAATCCTGTCGAAGAACGCATCTTCTGTGATGACCTGCTTTCAGATGAACACTACCCTGCATGTGGCATCAATGCCCTGGCACATTATACATGGCTCAACCCTGACCCGCCTGTCACCAAGATTGGTACGAAAACCGAATGGGTGGACAGGCTATCATTGGCCGTTTCACTTCGTGAGGATGCAGACCCACGAGTGGAAGGCGAAGTTGAACGTTTAATTAATGATATAGAATGGAAGGATTAGAGAAATTCCGCGAAGCATTTGAAGCTTACTCAGAGAACTACGTTATCATCGGTGGCACGGCTTGTGACATCGCTATGACCGGGACGGCAGTACGTCCTCGTGCAACCCACGACATTGATATGATTGTCATTGTCGAAAAGATGACTGCTGACTTTGCCGAACACTTCTGGCAGTTCGTGCGTGAAGGCGGTTATCGCCCCGAAAAGCGCAAGCAGTCTGAAGGGGAAGCTCCTAAGTACGAACTATACCGCTTTGTCAATGGCAGACCTGACTATCCCGAAATGATTGAACTGCTGTCACGGCATCCAGACATTCTCGGTGAACCGAAGGGACTGACCATTGAGCCGTTGCCTGTGGACGAGGAAACGTCAAGCCTGAGTGCCATCATCATGGATGATGATTTCTATCACTTCACCATCGACCACAGCAAACTGACCAACGGGCTTCGCCATGCTGACTCAGCAGCCCTCATCGCCCTGAAGTCACGTGCCTACCTCAATCTTTTGCAGGACAAGGCCAATGGCAAGCATGTCAACAGCAAGGACATCAAGAAGCATCGTTCTGACGTGCTGAAGAACGTGGTCATCATGGAAGACAGTCAGATTACTGCTCCAGAACCTATCGTTTCTTGCATAAAAGGATTTGTCGCTTCAATCAGAAATGATTGGGATGTACTCTCAGACCCTTTAGCCAAGGCTCTTGATCAGGATCCTTCGTTCATCGAGGCTCTGCTTGAACAATTAGATGGATTATTTGCCATAGAACAGCCATGAAGATACAGTATGCGTCAGACCTCCATCTGGAGTTTGCCGACAACTGGCGATACCTGAAGGAGAATCCCCTGCAAGTGACAGGGGACATTCTCGTTCTGGCTGGCGACATCGGCTACTTGGGGGATGACAACTATACCAAACATCCCTTCTGGGACTGGGCATCGGAGAACTACCAGCAGGTAATAGCCTGTATGGGCAACCATGAGTTCTACAAGTTCTACGACATCGCAAAGCTGAACGATGGTTATTGCCTTGAAATACGTTCTAATGTCCATAGCTATTATAACGCCATGGTGAGTATAGGTGACATTGACTTCATCATAACCACATTGTGGGCCATGATTCCCCTGAAGGAGGCATATTATACGGAACAAGTGGTAAGCGACTTCCGGCGCATCATCTTCAATGGCGATATTCTCACCTTTGCTGATTTCAACAAGGAACATGAAAGGTGCTTGGCATTCCTGAAGAACGCAGTATCAAGAAGCATGGCCAGAAGAAAAATTGTCGTAACCCATCATGTTCCATCCTTCCAGATGCAATGCCCCAAGTTTGCCGAAAGCCAAGCTAACGGAGCTTTCACGGTTGAACTGGAAGACTACATTGAGGACAGCGGCATCGATTACTGGATATATGGCCACTCCCACTACAATGTAGATGTCGAGATAGGCGATACTAAATGTGTGTCCAATCAGCTGGGGTATGTATTTCATGGGGAGCATGAGTCATTCGACCCTGGCAAATTTATCGAAGCATAACATCTCTATTTATATAGTCCTACAACAGAGAAAAAAGACTGCACGTGAATCACAACTTTTTTGTTTTTTTTTTATTTTTCCCTAAAAGGAAGCGCAAGAATGTCATATTCCTGCGCCCTATTTCGGATTGGTAGTTTGTTCTTTCGAGTCAATGACTTAGTTGTTTGAATTCAAATCTTTCTTTTTGAAGAGTCAGACCAATACTATTCGTTAAATGTCGATTTATTTATCTGTCTGACTTCATTTATTCTGCTTTGAAGATAATATGCATATAGTTCCCTTTCTCATAGCCGAAGCGCTGTATGAGAGTGGAACCGTCGTAGATAGCATCCAGTTGCAGGGTGATGCCGTTTTCGGCAAGTGAACGGAACGCTTTTGGCTGTTGCAGTTCGTCCTTCGTAAACGTGTAATACTGGCTGTTGTTGTTAAGCAGCATGACATTGGGAATGAAAGCCCATTTGATGTGCGAATAGTCCGTATCGTAGTCAAAGCCGTAGCGGGCTGTGATGGCCTGTGGGGAGGCTCCGGCGAGTGCCTGACTCAGTTCTTCGTCCGCATCTACGACCTTTGAAATCAGCGATACGGGGAAGTCCTGAAAGAATATATGCTGCATCTTATTGTCGGACACATCAAGCTGCACTTCACCGAATGTTGCTTCATGGGCTTTTGTTATTATGTGTCGCCCCTTCTCGTCCGTCATATC
>CACWNV010000115.1 GCA_902762325.1 uncultured Prevotellaceae bacterium
GTTTGTTTGTCTAAAAGTTAGTACTTTTGCACATCCTCAGGAATAATAAGACAAACAAATAGTAATTATGGGAAGACCAAAGAGACTTTATCCGTTGGGTAAGTATCGTCTCCGCACTCCGAAGACGATAGACAAGAGTAAGACCTATCCTATTGAGTTGGAATACACATGGAATAGGCAGGTTCTAAGGAAGTCAGCTAATATATTCGTGAAAGCAGCTGACTGGAATCAGAATGGAAACCAAGGGCGTGGCGAAATACGTTCGAGTTACGGTAATGAGTATAAGAGACTCAACAAGGTGCTAATGGAGCGAGTTGATACCATGGATGCACAGCTTGCGGAATACAATGTCAAGCATCCGAATCAAATTACTGCGGAGGTAATCGCTGGCTTCCTGTCACACAAACCACTGACACGAAAAGATCAAGGTAAAGACTTCGCAGAGTTTGTATTGGAACGATTGGAGTCTGAATATTCCCGTCATAAGATTGGACGCAGTAGATATAAGAATGGTATTTGCTGTATGAACGTTTTCACAACCTTCTTGCGAGCAACGAACCAAGGAACATACGAAAAGGACAAGATATATGTGGGCGATATTACCCCAGAGCTGATAGACGGCTATATAACTTGGCGACGAGATATAAGGCAGAATGGTGACGAGACGATTAATCACTCTCTGACTCCAATTCTCAAAACATGTTCGTATGCTACCGAGTTAGGTATGATCGAGCAGAGTGTGAATGCCCGTATTCAAGACATGATGATTGTAACCAAACCGTCACTATCGGATGAAGAGAGTGAATTTGATGGTAAGGCATTGACAAAGGAGCAGATGGATGCTCTATTGGAATATTACAAGAATTGCAAGGAACCTCGGCGAAAGGAATTCATGGAAATGTTCTTCTTTGCTTTCCATGCTTGCGGCCTTCGTATTGTTGACGTGATGACACTTCAATGGGGTCATATCAACTTTGAAAAAAAGGAGTTGAGGAAGATAATGATCAAAACCAGCAAACGCCATGTGATACCACTAACAGAACCAGCATTGAAAATCCTGCGTAAGTGGCAAGAGAAGCGGGTGGGATGTCGTTACGTTTTCGATTTGGTTAACGATAACCTGGATCTGAATGATGAGGAAGCTCTATACAAAGCCCGCATTAATGCCACGAAGTGCATTGGCCAATCATTGGCTGTGGTAGGTGAGCAACTTGAATTCCCCTTTAGTCTGTCGATGCATGTAGCCCGTCACAGCTTTGCCGTTATGGCATTAAACAAAGGACTGTCAATGTCAGTCGTGAGTCGCCTACTGGGGCATGGTAGTACTGACATCACGGAGAAAGTATATGCTCACTTCCTACCAGAGACCTTGTCTGCAGAAATGGATAAACTGCATGATGATTTGGTAGAGTTGGAACCATTTTAGTCAAAATTAGTGGAAAGAAGTGATACTTCAAGTGTTAAAATGTGGTTTTTCGAAGAATAATTCGTAATTTTGCAGGCTCAAACGATTGGTAAGATGGCAAACGATATAGTATCAGTAAATGAAGTGCAAGGTGAGGTGATCTTTTACCAACCTGATAACACCATGCGCCTTGAGGTTAGATTGGAAGATGAGACAGTTTGGCTGACCCAGCAGCAGATGGTTACGCTATTCCAATCCAGTAAGGCTAACGTGAGTGAGCATATTAGGAATATTTACGACCAAGGGGAATTAGAACAGGAGGCAACCGTTCGGAATTTCCGAACAGTTCGAAAGGAAGGTAATAGGATGGTCAACAGAACGCTAACCTATTACAACTTGGATACTATTATCTCTGTGGGCTTTCGTGTTAATACCAAAAGGGGTATTATGTTTCGTCAATGGGCAAATAGGACGCTTAAGGAATATCTACTACGAGGATATGCATTCCATCAGCAGATGATAGCCATGCAACGGCAGATAGACGTACGCTTGGAAGAACAAAATGAACGATTGTCTGCGGTGGAGAATCATTTGCACGAACATGACCAGAAGTTTGACATGATAGTTAAAACGCCTGAGTTGCCGAATGAAGGCGTGTTCTTTGACGGACAGATTTTCGATGCTTTCAAATTGGTGATGCAGCTTATAAAGAGTGCTGAGCATAGGATTATTCTTATTGATAACTATATCAACGAGGACGGCATGACGCGCAATATGATCCAATACCAGTTAATGTGTTCCGGATGAGTCATGACAGATGGCTTATTATCGATGACAAAGTGTATCATTTTGGAGCATCATTGAAAGATCTGGGAAAGAAATGGTTTGGAGTCTCTCTGTATCAGGACATAACCCCAGAAGAATTGTTGTCAAAAATTAGCTGATGATGTTTCAAATTTCATTTTTGGCGATAGGGCTGTCTGCTTTAACGCTGGCTATCGCTTATATTTTTAAAAGATATCAGCGAGCAATACTATGGACTGTGGCATTGATACTGTTTATAGGAACAGCTTTGTCACTTGGTTTCGGACTGGTGAAGATAGTTGAGAATGGTGTGGTTAATCAAATCGCAGTATATACCATAGTTCTCTCTTTTATTTGTTCCGCTATTTTTGCTTGTAATGCAGAAAAGGTTCATGTGGCTATGCAAAAGAAAAATTCTGTTTTGAAAGTCTCATCAGAATCGCAGATAGAAGAAAACTCTGAAGAAGATAGTGATCAAGCAGATAATGATGGAGTAAATGAAGATAAAGAAAATGTCCAACTTCCCCCAAGACTTGATACCGAAGTTGCTCGTGATATATTCTCAAAGGCAATAGAGGCGGGACTGATGGCAGAGAATGGCGACCATTACATGTGGAAACAGTCTAAGGTTCTTTTAGCTTACATGTGTGGAAGAATTTACTGCGAGGATAGACCCAAATATGATCGAATAGAAGATAAGACCTTTTGGAAATTTGGTCGAACAGAGTTCTTTCCAGAGTCCGACTTGAATGAATTGTTTGAAGTAACGGACTTAGCGCAGTCTCGACAAAACAGAAAAGACAGC
>CACWNV010000116.1 GCA_902762325.1 uncultured Prevotellaceae bacterium
CAGCAGCGAGTGCCTGATTCTTGTCAACATCGACCTTCAGAACCTTGATGCGGCCTTCGTACTCTTGCGCCAATCGCTGAAGCATGGGAGCCATTGCCTGACAGGGGCCACACCATGTGGCATAGAAATCGATGACAACGGGAGTCTTACCCGTGTAGTCGTATCCCTTGAGATACTGCTGATAGTCTTTGATATTTTCCATAATTATTTAGTGTTTTAATTCCATAATCTTCGACGGACAGGCCAGAGTACACTTGCCGCACTTAAGGCAGTCTGGATGCAGATAGCCGACGGCCTTACCACGAGAGTCGTAGGGTGTAAGCTGCATGGGGCAGACGCGGGCGCAGCTCTTGCACTTCATCTGACAGGCACTCGACACGTGGATGTTGGTGAAAGCCTTGGGCAGGGGAGCGTGTTTAGGTGCCACCCAGTTAGAGATGGTTCCCATGGGACAGAACGAACACCAGGTGCGTGGGGCATAGATGAACGAAAGTGTGACGCCGACGATGGTGGTCATGACGATAATCGTCCAGAACACTTTGCCGATTCCAGACCACATGGCCAGTCCGCCCTCGCTCCAAGGCACGGTGAATGTCAGTTGGATGCCGAACATGCCGAAGATGAAGAACACCATGAACAGGCGGAAGCCGAAGGTGCGCACAAACTTGGGAATCGGGCGATGGGGTGAGTACTTCGACAGCAGACGGTCGTACATATTGCCGCGAGGACAGACGTGTCCGCACCACCAACGGCCTTTAAATATACTGGTCAGCACTGGGCCGATCATGCAGATGAGTGCCAACAGGCCAATCACTGGGAAAAACCAGCCAAGCAGGATGTACGCGATGATAATCCAATAAATGGGCACACCCGGTGTCTCGAAGTGACGATGAAAACGCTTTGTTGTCTTCTTTTTACTATCTTTTTGCTCCATAAAACTTTAAATTTTCTGTTTGATGGTGCAAAATTACAACTTATTTGATAGATAAACGAATTATTTTGTCTATCTTTGCATCGGTTTTTTCTATCGTAGATACAATTATCAATTGTCAATTATCAATTTTCAATTCGTAAAGTATGACATTACAGCAACTGAAATATATCGTAGCTATCGACCGCTACCGTAACTTTGCCAAGGCCGCCGATGCTTGTGGCATTTCGCAACCCACCCTCAGCGCCATGCTGGTGAAGTTGGAGGAGGAACTTGACGTGCGCATCTTCGAGCGCAGCAACAAGAGCGTTACGCCTACCATCGCAGGCGAGAAGATTATCCGTCAGGCTGAACGGGCCATTGCCGAGGCAGAGCGCATCGCAGAACTGGTGAGCGAGGACAAGGGCGATGTGGCAGGCGAATTCAATCTAAGCGTCGGGCCTACCATCGCCCCATATGTCCTGCCAAAATTCATCCGCCACTACATCGAGGCGTATCCGCAGGTGAAACTTAGCATCCGCGAGATGAAGGCTGATGTGATGTTGAGCGAACTGCAGTTGGGGCACCTGGATGCAGGTATCGCCATCAGCGGGAATTCGCGTCAGGGTATATTGGAGGTTCCGCTCTATACTGAGAAGTTTATGGTGTATCTTGCCGAAGACTGCTGGCGCAAACTGCCTGTGTTCAAACCAGAGAATTTAGAGCACGAGAAAATGTGGATCATGAAAGAAGCCCAATGTCTGCGCGACAGTGCCTTCAGCTTTTGCAAGGCAAGGACGAAGGGAAACCGCGTCTATGAGGCAGGCAGCATCGAGACACTTATCCGCATCGTAGATGAGAATGGCGGTTTTACCATTATCCCTGAGATGCACCTGCCGTTCCTCACCGACCGTCAGCGCGAGAACGTGCGTCGTATTGAGGGTGATTATCTCTCGCAGCGCCGTGTGTCGCTCTACATCCGCGAGGACTACATCCGTCAGTCGATGCTGAATACCATCACAAAAACGCTCCTCCGATTCATGCCCGAAGGTATGATGGAGGAGCGGATTATGAAGTACGGGGTAAAGCTTTGAACGCGGTGTTATCCGCAATGGAAATATTTCGTGACGAGTTTTTTGATTTCCTCGGGATAACCCTCGATGTTTTTGCGAAGCGTTACATCGTCGAAAGCCCGTAGCTGGGCGATGATGCCGTCGATCATAGCGGGCGAGAAGACATGGTGTTCTTCGCGTAGCCAGACGATCGGCATTCTCGGCAGCATGGATATTCACATTGACGTAAGTCCGCTCTGCCACCTCAAGAGCATCGGGCATCTCGAAGCCGTGACGACAAGCGACGCAGAGTCCAGCCAGCAGCTGATAGAGGTCGGCAGAGCCGTCGGGCGAGCGCATCTCTACCGTCTGCTTGATGCTCGTGTCGTATTTCGACTCCTTCTCCAGTGGATTGGCCTTGTAGCTCATGTCCACATCGGCAGCCCAACCCAACGGCACGCGAACGAGCACAGAGCGGTTCCTGTCGCCCCAGCATACGTTCGTAGGAGCCTCCTGATGGGGCACAAGACGGAAATAGCTGGTAGGATTTTTGTTGCCAAAGGCGGTGATGGCAGGCGCAAGGTCCATCATACCTGCTATCATTTTACGGGCAGCCTCCGACAGCACGCCGTCGGCCAGCATCTGGTTCTTGCCGTCCTTCATCATCCGCATGTGGATATGCAGGCCTGAGCCCGCCTTGCCAGTGGTAATCTTCGGTGCGAAGGTCACGTCGTAGCCCATCTGATAGCCCAGGTTGCGGATTATCCACTTGGCTAGCATCAGTTGGTCGGCAGCCTGCTCTACGGGTACGGGCAGAAATTCAATCTCGTTCTGTTCGTAGTTCTTGCCGTCGATAGTGAAGTTGCCCACTTCTGAGTGACCA
>CACWNV010000117.1 GCA_902762325.1 uncultured Prevotellaceae bacterium
AACAAAAGAACCGTCCCCCTGTTACAACTCGCCAGAGGCACAGCTGGAGGCACAAGATACCCAGCGACTATTATCAGAAGCGATGGCCTTGCTGAAACCACGAGAACGCCAACTCTTTGAGATGCGCCAGATAGAAGGGTTCTCAACAGATGAGGTCGCGGAACAGACAGGAATCCCCAAACCCTCAGTCATCGCGATGGTCTCAGCAGCACGAAAGAAAGTATTCACAGAACTTAAAAGGAGGATGAAACAATGACAAACAAAGATATACAGCAACTGATAGATAAGTATCTCGCAGGCGAGACCTCTCCAGCAGAAGAGCAACAGCTGGCTCTTGAGCTGCAACAGCGTCAGGATCTGCCTGATGACTGGCAGGCTGTCAGTATAATGCTAGGCGAGCTCACTCTTGGTGAGGCTGAATACGATACCATCATGGCACAAAGAAAAGCAAAGCCCTCTGCCCTCATCATCGCCTTAAGAATCATCTCATCAGTAGCGGCCATTTACTTAGTGGGACTGTTTCTCTATTTACAACAGGAGCCTGTAGTTAAGGTAGAGACCGCATATAATAATAAGGTGAAGAAAGAACAGCCAATCCCCGCACCAGCATACTGCACAGAAGGAACACCCCGGGAAATTCTGATGTGCTATTTGGAATACAGGGAGGCACAACCTGATACTTACAAACAATTAAAACGAATGAGCAATGAAAACAAATAGAGTATTGATAGGTCTGATAGCCGTAGTGCTGTTGACCTCCTGTAACAATGACGAGTCCACGATGCTGACCATCATCAACGAAGATGGCACCTGCAGTCGGGAGATTTCCTTCCATCCCTATCCCCAAGGCGTTATGGCTAAGGCAGACGAACCCATTGAAGACCATTGCCTGGTCTTTGGAACGGACTGGGAGCGCACTTGGTCTGTTGTAGGCGAAGATTCTTTGCGACGTCCTGTGCCTATGACCCAGGAGCAGTGGGACAGTCTGCAACGCGTTTATCCCAAGCAAAGTGTCGCCAGTAAGATCCTGCTGCATTGCAAACGCGATTATCAGTCGGTCAGCGAGATGAGTGATTCGTTAACCCATGTAATCGATAAACAGTTTGATGCAAAGAGTACGTTGGAGAAGCACTTCAAATGGTTCTATACGGACTATGTCTTCGAAGAAACCTTTTCCATTCTTGACTCCAAGCATTATTTCCCCATTCCCATTGAGAACTATCTGAGTGCCGATACGGCGTCCTATTGGTACACGGGACAGCCTGACTTGACAAAGGGTCTCAGCGGGGCAGAACAAAAAGAGATGCTCGATGGTATTGAGACGAAAGTCAGCCAGTGGCTCAATGCCAATGCATTCGCCTATGTCTACGACTATATTGGTCAAGTTTATTATAAGGAACTGAAGAATCCGCCCGTTAGCCAAGAGCGGTTCCAGACTCTGAGGGATACACTCGTCAAATTGCCTGCCGTCCAGAATATGTCGTTGGAAGATATGGGCAAGCAGATTAGCGACATCCTGAAAGACTACTATCATTCGGATGTTTATTCGGATTTGTCACTCTTTCATGACAATGAAAAACTGGAATGGGTAATGAACCAAAAATATCGCGGATATAAGCTTCTGACAACGATGATGGGCTTTCAGTATGAACTCGTTATGCCAGGTAAGATACTTGATAGCGGCATTGGAATTTCAGAGGGAAACATTGTTCGCTATAAGTTCACTGCCGAGCGTATGATCCCTCACGACTACGTTATCACCGCCACTTCTCGCGTGACGAATGTCTGGGCTTTTGTTGTGACGTTCTTCGTCATCGCCATTGCCGTTGGCAGTTTCTTCTACCGCAAGAAGAACAAATAAGACTTCGGGTGATTATTGGATAGAATCCGCCACTTCTGTATTGGGAGCAGCCGTAGAAAGCGTGTCTGCTCCCTCAAGCGTGGCTTGAAGGCTGGTGCTGACGCTGTCTGCATAGGCCCCATTCTGGTATTCTCTGGGAACAGGTCCGTAACAGGCTGAGAAAACGAATGCCGCAGAACCGAAACCCAAGATGCTCAGCAATTGTCTGAAGAAACGGCTATTGAAAAACTTCTTTTTCATCTCTTTCCGAATTTTCGGCAAAGATAAGAAAAATCCCCCGTTC
>CACWNV010000118.1 GCA_902762325.1 uncultured Prevotellaceae bacterium
GTGTTTACAGGTCACGACCTGGACACGGCGACTTACTTCCGTATGCCCGACTGGCAGGTGTTTTCCACTACCGACATGGAACATTGGACGGATCACGGTATTGTGTTGACCACCGCCAACTTCAAGTGGGCCAAACAGGGCGACAATGCCTGGGCTTCGCAGGCCATAGAACGTAACGGCAAGTGGTACTGGTATGTAGCTGCAGAGGACACCACCAAGCACCTGCATGGAATCGGCGTGGCTGTAGCTGACCGTCCGGAAGGCCCTTGGACAGATGCTCTCGGCAAACCGCTCATCCCCGGCGACTGGGGCTTCATCGATCCCACTGTATTTGTCGATGATGACGGACAGGCCTGGCTCTTCTGGGGCAACAACGGCTGCTGGTATGCCAAGTTGAACGAAGATATGATCAGCATAGACAAGAGTTTTGCCAACAACGGCATCTGCGATATGCGCCCTATGCTTGATGACGAGGCACAGTTCGGACCCAATTGTTTGAAGATGGACTACCAGCTGCACAAGAAAGTGATGAAGACCGGCTTTGAGGAAGCTCCGCTTTGAGGAAGCTCCATGGATCTATAAGATTGGCGATACCTATTTCCTGGAATATGCCGCTGGCGGTGTACCCGAACACTGGGCTTATTCGACATCGAAGAGCATTCACGGCCCTTGGCACTACGAGGGGCGCATCACCGACGAGTCGCCCGGTTCCTTTACGATTCATGGCGGCACCATCGATTTCAAAGGTAAGTCGTATCTTTTCTATCACGACGGCATCCCCTCTGGTGGCAACGGCTTCCGTCGCACCACGGCATATCGCGAGTTCCAGCGCATGAAGGACGGACGCATACCCAAGATTGACATCAAATGAGAATTAAGAAACAGCAAAGACTATCATTAGCAATCATTTTAGCCTGTTGTACGCTGGCCGTAGTGGCACAGGAGGTTACTGAAAATCGCGGATTCAAGGCTGTCATGAACGGAAAGTATGCCGTTGAGGTGTTTTTCCAGACAGCACATAACGATGGCGACTGGCAGACGGCGGGCTACATCTATTACCCCAAAGCTAAAAAACCCGCTCCCATACTGATAGCAGAGAACTGGGGTAATGAAGACCCTATTGTCTCTGATGAGGACAATGTGTTCGACAGGCGTTTTGTGGAGTACCAGCCTGATGGAGAGATGACAGGCATAATCTATCTGACGTATGCAGAGGTGGAGGGTGACTTCCAGATGCTGAAAGGTTCATGGAAGAATCCCACAACAGGCAAGGTGATGAGCCTGTCTAACTTCCAAGAGATGCGAGAGTTGCCCAACTGGTGGCCAGGATCTCCAGAAATATTCGGTGCACCCAACCGCGATGCATGGAAATTCCTGTATAAGCTGGAAAACAAGTACGACGAAAGCGGAGACAGCGAGTGGATGGACAACATCCATGTGACCTTTGAGGTGAATGGCGTGGAGCATCCTCTGAGCTTTGACGAGCCTCTGAACGGAGCTGTCAACAGCGAAATGGAGGAGACGCTGAATTGGATTGATGAAAAGGACATCAACTTCGACGGCATACCAGACTTGATGGTCTATCTCGGTGTGACTCACAATGCACAGTCGCTCTACAAGGCATTTGTATGGAATCCCATTACCCGCCAGTTCTACGATGTCAAGGAATTCCAGGAGATTCAGGAGCCTGAGTTCGACAGCGAGGCGAAGACCATTACCAGTCGTGCCCGCGATGCAGGCATTCTCTACACAGACACTTTCAAATGGAAAAACGGCAAACTGACAAAGATCGCCAGCAAAAAGGATTCATTATATTAAATTAATATGCATATGAAAAGACTATCATTAGCAATCATCTTTGCCTGCTGTGCGCTGGCTGTAGCAGCACAAGAAGGTTTCCGAGTAGACTACCAGGGTGCTCGCCCAACAATCAATGACTTTGTGAAGGCCTATCTCACATCTATCCTCTCCGAAGAAGTAGAGGAATGTGACATGGAGGGAATAGCCATTTACAAAAGCCTGCAACGTGCCATAACCAGTAAAGAAAAGGGACGTCCACTCGAAGAGAACGTGACACTTACAATTGACACGAAAAACGGTTTCCTGGTCTATGAGCAAAAATACGAAGATTATGTATCAAGGATAGAGATGTGCTACTGGAATGAGTCAGACGGCAAACACAAGCTCTTTGCTGATAACAGATGGAGTTTCGAGAAAGGGAAACCCATCCTCGGACAATACGACGGACTGAGTTTCTACCGCTACAACCACGCCACGAAGAAGATGGCCAGATGTAACACGCCAGGTTTCGATGTGGAATACTTCGACAAATCCTATGCCCTGCCACGTACAGGAAAGGACATCATCGTCACGACGTGGCATGAAGATGGCAAGAAGACACAGAAGACACTGAAGTGGAACGGTCACGGTTTCAGTTACTGAACGCTTGCAATCTACGGCTCACCTTCGGGTGGGCTTTTTTCTTCATTTGATGTGATCAATATGTGTTGTAGAGGTAAAATCCTGTCATAATTATATAAATTCTTATATATTTTCTTGGTTTTCAAGAAATAATTGTTACTTTTGCATCAAAATTGATAATATATGGATGAGCTTATCAAGAATGTATTTCTGGATTAGAAAAATATTGAGGCCAATTAATTCAATAAATTGAAAATCATAATAATTGAACTGCAATAGAAACAAAAAACAGACAGCATCCACAACGGGGTGCTGCTGAACTCACGGCGCAGATAGTGATGGTGCTTGTCCTCATGCTTGTGTTCCTGTTTGTTCTCAATAGCGATGGTGAGGTTGCCCTCGTCGTTGATGGCTACGCGGCAATATTCTTTCTTGATGCCTGGAGCTGCAAGTTCCATCGTGTAGGCCTTCTCACTCTCC
>CACWNV010000119.1 GCA_902762325.1 uncultured Prevotellaceae bacterium
TATTCCTTGGGAGAAAGGAGTATTAGACGATGAGACAATTTGATTATTCTTATCTTGAAGATAGGACATGGGACAATGAAATAATGTCTTATACTTCAAAGATTCACGAGTATAAGGGAAAGCAAGAATTATATTTGCGCCAAAAACCTGTTGAACTTAATAGACTTATAGAGATTGCAAAAATACAGAGTACTGAAGCATCCAATAGGATTGAAGGCATTATCACTACAAATGCAAGATTAAAGCAGCTTGTGGCAGATAAGACAACTCCTAAAAATAGGGATGAGGAAGAAATCCTCGGTTACCGAAACGTGCTTAATCTTGTACATGAAAACTATGATGTAATACCGGTTCGGAGTAATTATATTCTTCAAATGCACCGAGATTTGTTAAAGTTTACGAATCTAAATTATGGTGGACAGTTTAAAACGACACCTAATGAAATTGACATGGTGCTGGAAACAGGTGAGAAAGTGGTTTTGTTTAAGCCTCTTGAACCGTATGAGACTCCAAATGCAATTGGTGCTATTTGCGAAGAATATCAAAAAGCATTAGACAAAGAGTTGGTAGATGAGCTTATTCTTATACCTTGCTTTTTACTTGATTTCTTGTGTATTCATCCGTTTAATGATGGTAATGGCCGCATGAGCAGATTGATGACTTTACTATTGCTTTATCGTAGTGGATATATGGTAGGTCAGTATATCAGTATTGAGAAAGCTATCGCTGATACCAAAGAAGCCTATTATGATGCACTTCAAAGGGCAGACCAGGGATGGCATGAGGGAACTAACGACCCGAAACCATTTATCAAATATATGCTTAGTATCATACTTTCTTGCTACAGGGAATTTGAAGCAAGAGTATCTATTGCATATGCGGCTGGAGCTAAGAGCACATCGTATGATGTAGTTAAGGCGTATGTCAGCGGGCGTATAGGGAAATTCTCAAAACAGGAAGTTCTTGCTGGTTGCCCTAGTTTGGGAAGTTCATCTGTAGAGTCAGCGTTGAAGAGACTTGTTGAGGATGGAACTTTGGTAAGAATTGGTGCAGGGCGTAAGACTCTTTATGCACGAGCTGATTCTGTTATTGATTGAAGTGGAAAAATCGGTAACACAAATTCCAGTACGTCGAGATGGAGGAGGAAGCGTAACGGTGAAGACAATCTATAAAAATGATGACTATGAATACGTTCTGTATACGGATGCGGGGGAAAGCCAGTCACATGCCCGCATTGTCAGGCGTGCTTTACAGGACAAAGAAAGCGATGTGGCGGTCTTTGATTATTCATGGCCGGCACAGCTTACAGTTGAGGTAGAAGCCGGTGCAGGATCCCTGCGCGAGGACGGCGTCCTGTGTTGGAAACTCTTTGTAACAGCTCATCACGTCAGCGGGATGGCGCAGGGAGAGTTCACGGAAACGGAATATTTTGAGTTGGAGTCGCCTTTTGGGGAATCTGGTGAGATGGTATGCAGAACCGTGGATATTGTCAGGAAGACCCGTTTCGCAATAGCTGAAAGGCATCTGCGTCACCTGCCGCATCAGACATACCCTGCAGTAGATGGGAAACAGGGCCCTTACGGACATCCGTAAATATCCGTAAATAAGTACAAATTGTTGCTGCTAAATCATTGCAAATGTAATGATTTAGCAGTGTTCTTCTGTTAAAGGAGGAAGAATAAATGTCCAGTACTATACAGATACGTGTCGATGACGATCTTAAAACAAAGGCAGATGAACTGTTTAAGGAACTTGGCACAGATACAACTTCTGCCATCAGAATTTTCTTAGCACAAGCTGTTGCAAGCAACGGCTTCCCCTTTGAGATAAAAAGGGTACCGCGCAATCCGTATGTCGGCCTTGGTGAAGAAGAGTTGATGCACAAGCTGGAAACAGCAAGGAACCATGCCGGTCAGGGGATGCTCCTGAGTGCTGATGACATGATCGATGAGCTGAGGGGAAAATATGGATTATGATGTTTTCGTAACGCCTGATGCCAAAGAAGATCTGGAAGGATTTATATACTATCTTTTGGTCGAAAAGAAAAGCAGGCAG
>CACWNV010000120.1 GCA_902762325.1 uncultured Prevotellaceae bacterium
GTATGAATTACGTGTCAATTCCCGAAGAATGTCATCTGGGGCAGTATTTACATCAATGCCAATCCAGTACTTGGGCGATTCATTGTAAGGTTTACCGATAAAACTATACTGTGCTTTCAGTTCTTCGATGCGGTCTGGTTGGCATTTCAGTGTAATGATACTGAAATCATCGCAGTCAAAGAATGAGAACATGTGGCCATGAACGTAGAACACCAATACGCCACTGGCATGATGAAAAGCCGTAAAAGGCAGCTTCTCTTCCACGTCTTCGCCCAAGGAAAGGCAATACTCACGATAGTCTTCTATGTTCATTCCGTCCTTTTATTTGCTTAATCGCTCCAATGCCGCAGCGTCAAGTCGGTAAATGGTCCATTCATTCATGGGCACGGCTCCGAGCGAAAGATAGAAGTCGATGCTGGGCTGGTTCCAGTTGAGACACGTCCATTCCATGCGTCCGCAATGATGCTCGCGTGCTATTCTGACCAGATGCAGCAGGAGAGCCTTGCCATAACCCTTGCCTCGCTCTTCTGGCCATACGAACAGGTCTTCCAGATACAGCCCGGAGTGCCCGATGAACGTCGAGAAATTATAGAAGTAGAGTGCGAAGCCCACCTCCCTGCCATCTACTACGGCAAACACTGCCTCCGCCCTGTGTTCGTCGAACATTTCACGTTCCAGCACTTCTGGCGAAGCAATCACCTCGTTCTCCATCTTCTCATACTGGGCAATACCACGTATGAAATCCAGCAACAGAGGCACGTCCTGCCGTTCTGCCCTGCGAATCAATATTTTGTCTTTAGTCATGCTATGCCCAACAGTTCTATTTCAAATATCAATGTCGAACCACCGGGGATGCCTGGCTGTGAGAATTTGCCATAGCCCATTTCGGCTGGTATATAGACTTCCCATTTGTCACCGATGTGCATCTGCTGCATGGCGATGATCCATCCCTCGATAAGGTCACAGAGCCTGCAAGCTAACGGCACACCGCCACGGCTGCTGTCGAACGTCTTGCCGTTGATAGTCTTGCCTGTGTAGTGAGCAGTCACGATACTTCTCACACTGGGTGTCGCACTCTGGGCATTACCCTCTGTCAACACCTTATAGAATATTCCCTTCGGAAGAGCCTTCACGCCTTCCTCCTTGGCTTTTGCCTCCAGCCAATCCTTGTTGGCCTGTATGTACTCTCGCTTTGCCATATACTATAATTATAGTAATGAATGGCCGGGATTCTTCAGAAGGGCATACCTTCAAGATTCGCTCCACGAAATCCTCCAACGATACTGCCTGTATCTTGTATTGATATTCCGGCTTCAGTTCTTGTTGAAGGGATCTGACTTCTTCCTCAGTTGTCGGATGGTCTTTGGGACTGAGGACAATAGAATAGCACTCATGGGCTGGCTCCTTGATGCGGTAGCACTCAGAGAGTAGGAAGTTCCGATAAATCTGACTGATGCTCTTCTCGTCATTGAGCAAAGCCGCCTCTGACTCAGGCTTAAAGAAACCAAGTTCTTTGATGAGAGCCTTTTGCTTGTCAGTATGTGTCGCACTGTTGGTTCCAAGAACGTCTGTGTATTTTGTCTCAATGGCGATGAAACACGATAGACCTTCTGTATCTGTATATCTAATGATAGCATCCATTGCCGTGCGGTCATTCAGGTAATTCTCAACTTTTGTATGCAGATACTCCAGTTCTATCTCAGTCACTTGCCCAATGTTGAAATCTGGAAATGTTGACTGGACAATCCTTGTTGCCAACTCTTCCTTTCCCTCTTTGAGCATCTGTATAAGAGGACAGAAGAGATTGAAGGCCATCGGCTGACTGGAAAGAAGATTATTGAACAGCCGGTATTCATCTATCGTCTCGTTCTTCTTCTTTCCAGCAATTCTCTGTTTGGCATATTCAAAAGTGAAGTCGTTGACGAAATTCCTGCCGGTATTCTCGCCATTGGCTATCATGCTTATCTGCTCTTTTGCTGATGTTCTCCAAGGACCCACTCCCATTGGCTCCTGGATTTCCTCACGAAAACAGCTCTGTAAACGTCTGCATTTATCTGTGAATGCCCTAATATTGTCCATACTTTATTACTTCTCAAAGTTTCTTCTCCATTCTGAAACAGGTGAATGTCTCGCCGACTATTTTCTTCGAGTAATCAGCTACATAGCCCATCTTCTCGTAGAATGGCATCTTGTTATCACGGCTTTCCACGACAGCAGTATGAAAGCCCAGCTCCTTAGCCCATTTCTCTGCCTCATTTACCACGAATGTACCTATTCCCTTGTTTCGGTACTCAGGAAGCACAACAACCCGTCCCAGCATGACTTTCTTATCATCGATGGCATACAAGCGACAAGTGGCTATGGGCAGGTAGTCATCAACAATGACAATGTACTTGGTTTCTGGCGTGTCATGCTCGTCAAACTCCACATCAAGCGGAATCTGATGCTTCCGTGCCATAGCCTGTATGCGCACATAGTAGGCTCCTGCCTGGTGTGCTGTCTTTGTCGCTCTGATGATTTCCATTTATCGTTACAGGTCTAATAAACCAGATACAATATCACCATGACGTTTCTCGTCATTCTTAACACTTTCCACATCAGGGAAATCTGCTATCAGATGTTCGTAACCTACGGCAGCACCATACTCACCCTTGGCTATCAGCTTATACAAACGTTTTTTCCCTAATATGCGATATAGTAATGGCATGATGACAGCCATTGTCTTCTTAGGTTTCAAAGCCTCTTTGGTGTAGGCATGGAAAACACTGGCATGTCGGCCTTCCTCCTTTGCAAGCTGGAGAAAGGCATCACGTTCCTTTTCTGTCTTTACAACTTTTGCAAGCCTCTGGTACATCAGCACAGCATTCAGTTCTCCCTGCTGACTGCGTAATAACTCTTTGAATTGTTCCTGTTTCATATTACACTTTCTTTTCTTTCCCCTATTTTAACCGAATAATATCACTCCAACGAGTCGTTGGGTTCTTACTCTTGAAATCATGCTTGATGGCATTGGCAAAGACGTTGGCCTTTCCCTTGCCGTCTTTTTGAGTGTATTGCTGACTGCCAAGCACAATGGTCTCGGTTCCATTGACCTTGTTGATGCGGTCAATGACGGCATCCAGTCGCTTCATC
>CACWNV010000121.1 GCA_902762325.1 uncultured Prevotellaceae bacterium
AATATCCTTGACCGAGTTCGGAATCTCAACAGCCTTGCTGCCAATAGGTGTATCGATGTTGAATATAGTGAAGGATGGCAAAGGTTTTGCCTGGACTTTTGGCTGCACCTTGGCCTGGGTAGATGCCATTGTCTGGAAAGTCGAACGGACTGGACGGCTGCTTGGGGTAGCAGTCGGGGCAGAAGGTTTCGTTATAACCTGAGCAGGCTTCGGATGGAGTTTCTTCCATGTGGATTCAAGCTGTGATGTCATGAATTTGCGACCGATTTCAGAAGCCTTGAACACAGAGGCATTCTTGGCGATGGTATAGCCAACCAGATTCTTGCCTTTGTCGTAACGAGGTGTAACCTCATAGCCTTTCATGCGAAGCATCTTGAAATAGAAGTCAACGTCAAACTCCTGCATCTTCTGAAGGGTGTATTCGCAAAAGTCCGCAATCTCTTCCTTGCGCATTTCACGTATCTCTTTCGGCTGTTTCCACCCATGCCTCATGTTGATAATTTCCGCAGCCATCATTGCCCTCTTGTGAATATCATGGACATCGTTGGTGTTGCCTTCGAGGTCAACACGGCAACAATCCATGTGAAGGTGCAGCGTTCCCGACTTGGAATCAGAGTGAAGTCCACCCACATTCATTGAATTGCGGAAATTGGTCTTCACTTCCTTCTTCATGCCCTTGGGGATGAGTCCGAGGGAGTCCATTGTTTCCAGACTTTCATCCTGAAGGTTCGCCCAGTCATTCATGGTGAAGTTTGCAGCCTCTTCCTTAGAGGGGGAGATTACAAACTGCACCATGAGACGTTCCAAAGCTAGCCCGACTGTCCTGTCCTGCTGATGCAGCTGGCAGTGATGCTTCATCATATACCAGATGGCGGTCGGTTCGATACCTTCAGGCATGTGGTTTACCTTGACCACTTTTGCCTTCTCCTTCTCTAATACGTACCTTACGGCATTGCCACCGTAGGGTACGACTTTTGCAAGCATAATCATGATTCTTTCTATTCTTTGGTCTGTACAGGTGATGTAATATTCTTTTCGATGCTATACCAATGTTGGATGAGTTCAGCACTTGACCTAATCCACCATGTCATGAACTTCTCCGTCCTGAAGAGCTTCAACTTTTCCTCGTCCGTTTTCTTGGAAAGGACGCTAGCGATTTTTATCAGGTCAGTCCTGGCATAGACAAGGGAGTTAAGGGCATCGACCTCTTCCTTGGTCAGCCGTTGACGTGGGTGATGCTTCAAGCCTGTCTCGGTAAGATAGCGATTCAGGCTGATTCCACATTCCTTGGCAAGCACTTTGAGTTGCGACCAGACTTCATCCGTACATCTGAAGGCATGTACTCTGGTCGGCGTTTTCTTGGTTATGTTCTTTTTCTTCATTTTCAATAACATTTAATGAAAGGGATGAATATAAAACTGTTAGAAAGAAGGACAAGGTCTGCGAGCCTGCGAGTAGCCCGAGAAACTTTTAGGAGTGCAAAACTGGGTCACCTGTTTTGTACTACAAAAGGATTTCTCGAAAAGTCCCTCTAAAATATCGGGGCTTTTAACTCCGAAGTTCCCGTCTGGGCTTAGAGGTGCTTTGCAGTTTGTAAGGCATCCTACATCGGCAAACTTCCCTTGGGATGGTTGGGTTGTGCAGGTCGCAGACCAGAGTCCTTCAAGGCTGTCACTCATCGCTATGGAAGCCATTAGGATTGGAATAGCCATTAGACATCTGACTGTAGTCTCCATTGCCATCAGACGAGGTGCTGTTTGATTGTAGTGACAATTCTCCTTGTCGTGCTGATGGTTCGTCTTTTCTTTTCCCTTCATTCTGGCTGCCATCGGCTTCTACATTCGAAGAAGGGATGTCAGCAGACTGATGGAAAATGTTGTTCTGAGAAGAATCGGAAGTCCTTCCATCCGTCACAGATTTACCCACGTTGTTACTATCATTAGATGGTGGTGATGGATGGGGAACCCTGCTATCGGCAGACGGAATCACACCCGCGTTTCCTCCTTGGGAATTGTCGCTATCAGAG
>CACWNV010000122.1 GCA_902762325.1 uncultured Prevotellaceae bacterium
AAACATCATGTGGACATCACCACCGCCAACGACGGGTTTGCCCGATGCCATGTAATCACGAAATTCTTGTATTGTCATATTGCTATAAAGTTTTTAATATTCAACTTTCGCAAGCTCCGCTTGCTGGGAGTTAACGGGAGTTAGATGGAGTTAACGAGCCAATGGCTCGTGTAGTTAACGGACATTACTATTGCTGAAAGAACATTTGTCCTTTAACTCCACAGGCTGAAAGCCTGTTAACTTCTTATAACTTCTTATAACTCCAAACATGCGAAACTTGTATTTTTAATACCACTTATATCTGCGAGCCTAATGGCTACTCTTTTAATTATCAATCACTTACAGACAGGCAAAATTTTAATAGGTAACGGTTTAGAAACTTCCTGTCTGCGTCGTTCTGCTTTGTTTCAACATGTCAAATATCTGATGCAAAGGTAATCATTTTCCTCGAAACCACCAAATAATTCTTCAGTATTCTCATACAATGACATCTCACGAAACTGCTGTCCCACCTTAATTATAGATATGGGACAGATGTTTTGAACCGCTGTCAATCGTGCCAATGTTAACGTGTCGTCAGACCGACATCTTTGGCACGACCTTGTTCGTGGATAAAATCTTTATCTGGATAAAGAGACTAAGTTTTTTTTGACTTTGAGATAATCTCCAGATGATTTGAGTGCCGGAACTCGTAAAAAAACATAATTTTAGAAGAAAAGCCAAGATATTCGGCAGAAAATGAAAAATTTTCATTATCTTTGTAGCATAAAAACTTTATCGTATGGAAGATGTGAACAGAATTAAATTGGTTCTTGTAGAGAAAAAACGTACCAGCAAATGGCTGGCAGAGCAGCTCGGAGTTAACCCCTCGACTGTCAGCAAGTGGTGTACGAACTCTTCCCAACCAGACCTTGCATGTATATTAAAGATTGCAGATCTACTGGAAGTTGACTTAAAAGAACTCTTTGTGAGAGAGTACAAACAATATCTCCTTTCCCAGGAATCCAAGAAAAATGAATAGCTCACCAGAGCTAAGCCTTTATAAGCATTTGAAAGCATGATTATTTATGGAGATACTTTCACACTTCAGAACGATCTTGACAGAGAGAAGGTGCTGTTCCGCGACATGTTTGAACGGCGCAAATCATTGTCTTATCGGACAGATTTTGCCCTAGAAATTGTTGACTACAAACGTGAACGTGTTCAGTATCTGATAGAGCATGGGGTGATTCATGAGAACGGTGACTTCCTAGAGATGGAGGATGTGTACGTGCAGTTCTTTGAGGAAGTTCTCGACATGAATGAGGAAATAAGTGTGGCTAGTGTGAGGGAGCACATCAATGCCTTGAAAGAGAACATTGGATATTATCTTGAAGAAACTAATGAACATCGCAAGACTCAATACCAAAGTAATGTGCGTAAGATGTTACGTCGTATTGGGTTGAGAACGCTAAAGAATGTTATTGACTTGAAACGCAATGTGGACATTGCCTACAAACAGGAGCCTAACTATAAAATCAAAAAGACGAGACTTGAGAATTTGGATGATAAGCGGAAGGGCATCAAGCAGTTGATTGCAGAATGCGAGAAAATGATGGATGGAGAGATCGTATTCTTCAAGATGGCTACTGATCCGGAGATGCAGCGTACAACGATGGATGTACGTAACGATTTTACAGAGGCTGACCACAACTTGCTTGAGATAGAACACCAGATTATTGAGTATATCAACCAAATTGAGTTGCAGAGTCAGTTGTTGAAAAAGATACGTCGATTGAAATACTTGAAAGACCAACTTACTTGGCGTGAAGATACTAATATTGTACGTACACTGAATGATGTCAATCCACTGTGGATGGAGAAACGTCCTTACAATCGCATCTTCTTATCAGTTGATATGCTTCGAAGCAATGAAGAGGCATACGACTTGATAAGAAAAATTGCAGGAAAGAATGATGTGCGTCGACTTGCAAGGACTGAAGCTGATCCTTTAGACCAAGAATTCTTAAATGATAACACAGAGGAAGTGAACAGCGTCAATACCACGGAGTTATGGAACGCTTTTAAAGCGCAGGGACAGCATTTGTTTTCGTTTATCAAAAACTACAACTATCATCAGCCACGTACCCTCAATGACCATATTATCCTCTATTGCCAAATGGCAACTCAGCACAGCGAAGAACTGCGCATTACTGATAACTACGAGACATTTGAAAACATAGAATATGCACTGATATATGCGAGCTAATACACAACAAATCTTTGAACGGATGAGCAAGGGCGGTTTCCTTTCTGTTGATAGTACAGATCAGGAAGTGAAACACCTCTATGACGATATTGAGGAGAATTATACCGACTATGAGGCATATTTCTCTGAGTTAGGTCTACGATTGGAGTCGGGCGATGGTTACTTTTATTTTGCCCGTACTCAAGAGGCCAAGCAGACCATAGAGCAAAAGTTGCAGAGTTTTGCCCAATGGGTGGACATATTAGACTTCCTGAAGACCTACGACATTACGTTCTCTACGGGGTTCCTGTTCCGAAGCACTCATATTCTGGAGCGTATAAACCTTGACGTAGAATTACGCGACAAGGCTCGTAAGTTATTCCGTAAGCAGAACACCAATCAGGATGTTGTGGAAAAGCTCATCACCGAACTGACAACTATGGGATTCGCAGAGTTGATTAACGAAGAGGATGGTACCTACAAGGTGACTGCCGCTTTCCGTTACG
>CACWNV010000123.1 GCA_902762325.1 uncultured Prevotellaceae bacterium
AACCTGACAGTCACATCCAACAGCGACCAGATACATTGTGACATCCAGGGGGCAGACGGACTGTTATTCCATATTCCTTCACAACTGGGCGTAGAGAAAAACTGAAGGTAATCTTTCTCCCCTCTCCTATATCAATACATAGACATCACATATTGGAGCCACATCAGTAACCAAACTTTGGTGTGGTCCTGATGTGCCTATGCCCTTTTGCGCTGAAATCTTTCCCCCCAAAAACAGCCGTAATCCCAATTGTCATTCAATATACTTACATGTTCGATGTTGTCAAAATCCGCTTCAAAATCTCGTTTTATCCACGAATAACAACCAAAAAGAAGGCTCAACTGCGTGATTGTTTCGTGACGCACCAGTTATAAAACTGTGGCTTGCCCTCCAATTCGTAACGGGGTTCCTTTGCAGCACGATTCCACAAAAGGGTCGTGTTGTCAAATGATAAAAGATCAAATCACGTTCAATGACCTTCCGCAGGTCATCGCCGAACTTCGGGATGAAGTGTCGGGCATGAAGGCGTTACTGCTGAACCTTCAGAACAGACCAACTCAGCAGAGAGAGAACAGACACCGCCCTGTCACGGGAAATCCCCGGCTCCAAGCCAGGCAAGCGATGGGTAATCTACCTTGATGAGATAGACAAGTGGCTTGAAGCGAACCGCAAGAATCCCATTCCTCTGACGGATGAGGAACAGAACGCTGCCATCCTTGCATCGCACAAGCGCAAGCCAAACAAGTCCAGTTGGAACGATGAAGGTTCAGCTCAACGAAGTCAACCTATTGCAAAACCATTTGACGGGGATTCAGCTCAACGAAGTCAACCTATTGCAAAACCATTTGACGGGGATAAAATCTAAAATCAAGCAATTATGAACGAGCATATAATTCATTACTGCTTCATTCTGTCCGAGGAACAGATGAAGTATCTCCGCAGCAAGAAGTACAAG
The DNA here is from genome assembly GCA_902762325.1 of uncultured Prevotellaceae bacterium. GTDB lineage: Bacteria > Bacteroidota > Bacteroidia > Bacteroidales > Bacteroidaceae > Prevotella. The sequence continues at coordinate 956 of CACWNV010000123.1, forward strand.
ATTGACCGCATGGAATGCTTCATGTCTCTTGTAGAACTTGCTGAACGCGAAACGAAACTGGTACAGATAAGCAAGACTCAACAAGTTGAAATCTTGCCCGGCCAAGTGATGGTTGACAATACCCGACTTGCCAAGCTATGGGATAAAGACCGCAAGACGGTTCCCAAACTTATAGAGGCGATGGAGGCTCTGGGTATTTCCTCTTCACAGAAGGTAGGAGATAACCGCATCCATACGCTTCATGCTTTTTCTGGCTGGTATGTGGATGGCAGGTTCATCAAGAATCCTTTCGCAACAAGAAGGAATACCGACGGCACTGCAATCGTCACCGCGGAAGTTCCACCAGCAAGGGTATTCACTATTGAGGTTCCAGATGACAAACACATCGGCGAGGAAGGTTCTGTTTCAGATAACGACAATTCCCAAGAAGGAAACGCGGGTGTGATTCCGTCTGCCAATAGCAAGGTTTCCCATTCATCTCCACAATCTAATGATAGTGGCAACATGGGTAAATCTGTGACGGATGGAAGAACTACCTATTCCTCTCAGAACAACATTTCCCATCAGTCTGCCGACATCCCTTCTTCGCATGTAGAAGCCGATGGCAGTCAGAATGAAGGGAAAAGAAATGATGAGCCATCAGCACAGCAGGAAGGACAGTCACAAGAACCTAACGGCACATTGTTCAATGGCAATGGAGACTACAGTCAGAAGTTTAATGGCTATTCCAATCCTAATGGACTCCATAGCGAAAAGTAACAGCCCTGAAGGACTGTGGTCTGCGACCTGCACCGCCCAACCATCCCAAGGGAAGTTTGCCGATACAGGCTGCAAGGCAAGCCAAGACGCACTTTTAAGCCCTGACGGGAACTTTGGAGTTAAAAGCCCCGCTTTTTTAGAGGGACTTTTCGAGAAATCCTTTTGTAGTACAAAACAGGTGTCCCTTTTTTGTACTCCTAAAAGTTTCTCAGGCTACTCGCAGGCTCGCAGACCGTGTCCTTCTTTCTAACACTTTTATATTCATTCCCTTTCATTTAAAACTCATAGACATGAAGAAAAAACATATTATAAAGAAAACACCAACCAGGGTACATGCTTTCAGATGTACAGATGAAGCCTGGTTGCAACTCAAAACACTTGCCAAGGAATGTGGCATAAGTTTGAACCGCTATCTGACCGAAACAGGTTTGAAGCATCATCCACGGCAGCGGCTCACCAAGGAAGAAGTCGAGGCCTTGAACTCCCTTGTCTATGCAAGGACAGATTTGATAAAAATCACCAGTGTCCTTTCTAAGAAAACGGACGAGGAAAAGCTGAAGCTCTTCAGAACGGAAAAGTTCATGACATGGTGGATGAAGTCTGTCGCAGAACTCATCCAACATTGGTATAGCATCGAAGAGAATATTTCATCACCTGTACTGACCAAAGAAACGAGAGAACCATGATTATGCTTGCAAGAGTTGTACCCTACGGCGGCAATGCCGTAAGGTATGCATTGGAAAAGGAGAA
>CACWNV010000124.1 GCA_902762325.1 uncultured Prevotellaceae bacterium
TTTGGCAAGATTAAGGATGAATCAGCCGTCGAGAATATTGAGCGTGGTGGTGAAGACATCAAGGAAGAATACACTTCACAGTACAGTGATGCAGAAGTGGCTGCAATGGATCCCAACAGCAAACAGGCGCAGGAGTCTTTGGAACGTCTGAAACAGTTACAGGAGCAGATGCGCCAGCAACAGTCTCAGGACAATCATTTTGCCGATGACCGCACGGGTGGAAACACATCAGAGGAAGACGAGACACTGGAAAATCTACGCAAGGCACTTGCAGATGTGTGGATGGAAGGTCAACGCCAGGCTTCTGGTGCAATGACTGCCGTAGAGAATAGTGCAGCTGAAACAGGTGACAAGACACGTCAGCAGATAGAGCAGAAAGTCGGTGAAGTCTCCATCAACGAGAATGCCGTTACTGAGATTTCGGAAGAGGCAGAAGCGGAAGAGGTCGTGAAGACTCAGAAAGAGACCTCAGACTATTTCAACACCATTACGACCAATGAACCTCAGAACAAGCTAATTAAAGCCATTGTCGATGAGAATGTCAAGGCAGTTGATGGAAGTCGTGTGCGCCTTAGACTGTTAGATGACATCGACGTAGGCGACCGTACCATCCCAAGTGGCAGCTATCTGTATTGCACGATGAGCGGTTTCAGCCAACAGCGTGTCAAGGGAACCGTCAAGGGTGTCCTCGTAGATGACGAGTTGGTAAAGGTTAATCTGAGCATTTACGACACCGATGGTATGGAAGGGCTGTATGTACCAAGGAGCAGTTTTAGGGAAACCACACAGGATGTGGCCAGTGGAGCCATGAGTCAAAGCATGAGCCTAAATGACGGCTCTACCACCAGTTCTTTGGGACGCTGGGGAATGCAAGCCCTTCAGAACGCATACCAGAAAACCGCCAATGCCATCTCAAAGAATATTCGCAAGAATAAGGTTAATATCAAGTATGGAACACAGGTATATCTTATCAATTCTAAAGAAAAGAGAAAGGAAAAATAATCATGAAGGAGTTTATTATTGGCGTTGATTCCATAGCTTCAATCAGCATGGGAGGAAATTATCTTCAGTTGTATTTAGGTTCCGATAGCATTGAAGTATGTGCTGGTCCAGGCGAAAGCAATAGCTACGAAATAAAACTAATGAGAACTAGCGAGGAGTTAGGTGAAGAGATTTTTTTCTCATTGCAGTTTCCGTTGACAGCAGAAGAATTTGATGCCGCGTGGTATCATTCAATGGAGGACTTCATGTTTGTCGATGATATAGATAGTCTCGTGGTAAAACGTGTGACTCGTGATATCTTGACATTCTTCTTAATGTCATTAGGAAAGGGTTATTATGATGAATGGAACGACATGGATAACGGCTATAAGAAAGAATGGGAAGCCTATGCCAAATATCTTATCCACGAAAGAATGGAAGGAAGGACGATAGCTGGTTATCATCCTGGATATGAACCTGAAGACGATTTGAAACAAAATGAAGAAAATAAATCAGAATAATATGAAACTTACAAGTATCTTCAGTACGGCGGCTATTATGCTGCTTGCTTCTGTGCCTGCTATGGCGCAGAAGACGATGGACGATATGCAATATCTTACCATCAACGAGAATGTCACAACAGTTATTACTGCCAGTGAACCCGTCCGTTTTGTGGACATCAGTACAGACAACGATGTGTTAGCAGTTGTCACCATCGTTACGGAACGCTATCGTACTCAATATGCCCTTATCTATACTTCCCGTATGGATGAAGCAGTGACAGAGAAGACGATTTCATTGGATGAGCGAGTCCCATATAATAATCCTGCCGTCAGCATGTCTACGGAAGATATGACACGTTATGCACGTCAAATATGGGCATCACCGGCACGTTTCAGAAATGTATCAACCAAGATGCATCGAATGACTATTCGACTGAACAACATCTATAGTGTTGGTGAGTATTTCTTCATTGATTTCTCTGTTGAGAATAGAACAAATATCCGTTTCGATATTGACCAGCTAAGAGTTAAACTCAATGATAAGAAGACCTCAAAAGCAACGACTGTGCAGACTATTGAGTTGAAGCC
>CACWNV010000125.1 GCA_902762325.1 uncultured Prevotellaceae bacterium
CATCATCCAAAAAGTTATGAGTGGCCTGCATACGCTGTTCGTCGTTGGACGGGTCGAGGTTGTTCTGGATGGCTTTGGCAATGATACCTTGGCTTATCATCCTTTCATCTACATCTGAGAAGAGGGACTTATGGCCCTTAGTAAAATCCAGAATGGCAGTAACGGCATCAGCTATCCACTGCTCTAATTGCTGCACGAAAGCTTTCTTGCTTTTCTGGATGCCGTTCCAAATCCCTGCAATCTCAGGAACTTCCATCATTTCTTTGATTTGCCCCTCTGTCTTAGTAAGCCGATGAGTCATCTTGATGGCAATATCGTCGGACTTGTCAGCTCGGGCATTGGCAAGTTCGCACTCCTTCTGGAGTTTACCGATTTCTGTATCCTTCTCTTTGCGGAGATTGCTGATAGCCGTCTCGTCCATCGTCGACATTCTCTTCTTCAACATTGAATTCTCGGCTTCCAGTTTCTTGTTAGCCTTGTGCAGCTGTTTGTTCTGCTCAACGATGTCGGCAATCTCCTTCGTCGTCTTTTGATAGAGTGACTTACCATACTGTTTTATCTCTTTTTTCTGTGCAGCCTTAGCTTCTATTAGTGCTATCTGCATGTCGGTGAAGATTTGCTTTGCAGCCTTCTTACAATCCTCCTGCCATTCCTTGCGACCGAAAGGAGGAATGGGCTTTTCAAGTTCTGCCAGCATAGCCATTCTTGCCTTGATAACAATCGGACTTCCGCTGCTCGGCTTCTACGATGTCATATTCAATCCTTGCCTTCTGCTCTTCAACCGCTTTTTTCTCAGCCCTAGACTTTGCAACAGCATCTTTCGCCTGACGCTCAGCCTCCAGAACAGCCTTGTTCTTATGAACACGATTGCGACGCTCTTCTGGTGACAGCATGGATATATGTTCTCCACGTTCCAGCCCGTACTTATAGCCCACCTTGTCATGATAGTCGGTGTGAATCTGTTCCTTGGATGTGTTGAACTCATACTTATTCTTACCCCACACGCCTGCAAAAGAGACACATTCCTGCTTCCCTCTTTCAGCAGTAGTGGATGCACGACCTCTTGCTTTCGTCATGGCAACAGGGATGGTCTGAATATGGATGTGCGGGGTGGTTTCGTCGCAATGCACGTCGAAGCCGATGATATTCTCCTCACCCCAGCGTTCACAAGCCCAGGCGTATGTGTCCTTGGCCCAGTCCTTAATGCCCTGTCGCAGACGGACATCGGCATTGCTCGTCTTGAGCGTGAAATCAACTTTCTGGTCACCAAAGGCAAGACGCGTTAGCACGTCATGATCACCACTGATAATGATACCAATGGTACAGTTAGGACTGTTGTTTGCCACGACAGAAGGATTGTTCTTGTCCTTGTACTGCTTGAAACCGAGTTGTTCAAGCCGTTGGAGTAACCTCTCATGAAGGGGTATAGGGTTGGAACCAAGGGGTACTATCTCGCCATCACCGTTAATCTCGAAGTTGAGGTGCTTGCGGGTGATGTCATAGTGGTTGTTCATATCGTGATTCTTCAGACGATATGTTTCCTCGTCCCATCCACGACGTTCGGCTTCATTGCTTTCGGACGCAGAGAAGGACTTCGCAGGATTGCCGACATGAACGGCGGCATAATGCTTGTCTTTAATTTCTAAACTCATAATATGTATAAATATGTTTTGTTGAATTAATGGTTATCAGGTCTCGGGTGAAACCTGAGTGGAGGGTCGAGGGAGAAATCACTCCCTCGCAGACGGGCTTGGCACGGCTGTGGCAGCATCCGCCATGTGGTGCGGCCCAGACCCTCGGAGAGCATAATGGGACTTTTGAAGGAGTGCAACGATTTTAAAAGTCCATATTATGTTATGGACTATTTCTATTAGTCTTGCGCTGAATAAGTTTCCATCGTAGGTTAGGCAGAGGCCCTACATAGTGTAATTCCTCTTCATCGCATATCTCCAGTCCTAATTTATCAACGAGTGATTGGACAGCAGAGTTCCGTCTTATCATGTC
>CACWNV010000126.1 GCA_902762325.1 uncultured Prevotellaceae bacterium
ATACAATTTAAAGTCCCCACATTATGGCACCCGGATATCGGGCCTTGTGGTTGTAATATTAAAGCAACCCATTAATGGTGCAAATTGTTGTCTTCTATAATCTCTCTATGTATAAAGCTTACAGTTTGACTCCAAAATCTTTCTTTTCTTCTTTCTTTGCAGACAGATCTGCCTCATTCTTTCGTGACAGTCCTTCCACGACCTTCTGGTATTCCCAGCGATTCTCCTCTGTCTGGACATAGCCCATGAAACCGTCATTGGCGAGGTCATACTTGATCTTCTTCTGACGATCCCATTCCTGCATATCGCCGTTTACAATCTTGTAGCCTTGGGGTTCACGAAGGTCAACACCGACAGTAACAGGCTGGCCACCGACATTCAGTTCTATGGGCTTGCCCTCCTGGGCGGCTTGTTTCTGGTTTGTACCCAGCTCAATATCATTGATTTTCTCCATCTCACGAAGCTTCTCAGCGATTCTGACGTGGGCAATGCTTCTTGGAATGAGCGAAAGCGTCTCGTTATCAAGCTGTATGAACTTCATCTTCTTGATGCCGTCCTCCTCGATTTCCTTGCGGATAACATCACCACGCTTGACGCGGTTCAGTTCACGGGTAGTAAGATTGAACTCGTTCGCAATCTCCTTACGAAGCGGATAAGTCTGGAGTTTGACATTCCCCTGGTCATCATGGGTGAGCTGAATCTTCATCGGCATTTCAATAGTCTTGCCATTCTCGGCTTTAATATGAGCCTTGATAATGGGCGACACCTTACCGTTGATGATCGGGTCAACTAAATTCTTAGGCATAGACAGGAATGCGCGTCGGTCAATGCCTATCTTCTCTAATTTGTCATAAGGAATTTCTTCCTCTAAAAAAGCCTTTCTGTTAGTCATTTTTGATAAAATAAATAATTAACTTTGCTGCAAAATTACAAACATTTATCAAAATAGGTATGCAAAAACGTATTTTTCTTGTGTTTTTAACACTACAGTTGGCCTATATCAATTCCTATGGGCAGTTTTTCACCATCTGTGCAGAATCAGGGCATAAGATGGAAGTAATGAATGAAGAGGCATTGTATGACACGACAAAGGTAGAAAACCTATTGTTTAAAGACACTATTCAAACCTCACAAGGGCCTGAGAGGGAAAAAGAACTGTTCCCTATGTCTCACGGATGCGAAGTTTCGATTGAAAGGAATGTGCCCGTGTTTGTCAGTGTGAGTACATATCCGCTTTTCGACCTTATCCAGAAACGGACTACAGTATGCCTTCCTTTGGATTACATGAAAGAGAACTCAGGTTACGGCTATCGGTCAGATCCTGTTTACAGGTGTCGCAAGTTCCATGACGGGATAGATCTGAGTTGTCGTTTTGAAAATGTCTATGCCATGTTGCCAGGAACTGTTAAGGAAGTCCATAACTGTTAAGGAAGTCCATCGGGGAAACAGAGGCTATGGGAACTATGTAATACTACAGCACGGCAGCCTCGAATGTCTCTATGGTCATCTAAGCATGATACTTGTCAATGAGCATGATGAAGTGCAAGCTGGTGATGTCGTTGCCATATCAGGCAATACAGGGAAATCCACTGGGCCGCATCTGCACCTTAGACTTAGGAAAGACGGGAAGAGCGTCGATCCCAAGCCTTTTATCACCTACCTTAATGACTACATCAGTGATTTGCAGGCTAGGATAGCCTCGGTGAAATTTGGGGATAAGCCGGACAAAAAGCTCAATATCAGCAATCTGGCAGAGGTTCTTGAAGCATATCATGTCAAATATCCAAGGATAGTGATTGCACAGGCTCTGTTGGAAACGGGCTACTTCACGTCAAGGGTCTGCTGGGACTGCAAGAACCTTTTCGGCCTACGCCGCCCAAGCGATGGCAGTTATTACAGGTTCGGCCATTGGGAAGAAAGTGTCAAAGCCTATCGTGACTACGTTCAGTACAAGTATAAGGGAGGTGATTACCACGATGAAGGTACGGCAGATAGCCAAAACACTGTAAAGGCTATCTGAAGTAATATATCAGCATCAGATGAACGGGGTAGAAGGCATAGAAAGCATATTTCCATGCCTTCCCCCTGATAAATCCACGTTCTCCATTATAGAACCAGACAACAGCAAAAGCCATCATAATACCCATGATACCATATTCATACATCAAAGGAATGCCGAATAAAGTCTGGAGATCGGGCCTTCCTCGGAACATATAGAAGATAAGCACCAGTCCATAGCCGCGCCAGGAATAATCGGTATCAGCAAAGGCAGTAGCAGCTCCTATCAAAGTGACAAAAGCCATCGTAGTCCATCTGTTCCTGCTATTCTCAATGATATGCATCCCCAAGATACCAGTAAGGAGCGTGAACAGGACGTTATGGCTCCCATCGTGGTTCAGCAGCATCCAAGGAACTTCCGACAATAGGGCAAAAACAAACAGATTAATCATGTACTTAGACTTGTCTCTTGTATGCACAAAACCTTCAGCCAACAAGAATGCGAATGTGGGAAATGCTATTCTGCCGATAGTACGCATCAATTCGTACAAATAAGGGTTCTCACAGCCATAATAGTAGGCCAGATGGTCTGTTGTCATTGAGAGCATGGCAATCATTTTCAGCCAGCTCCCGCTCAGTTCTTTTGTCATTTCGTTATCCTAAAACAATAAAAAAGGCTGTCAGACAACTC
>CACWNV010000127.1 GCA_902762325.1 uncultured Prevotellaceae bacterium
CGTGAGGTAAGGGTGGCTCCCATCGTTCTTCGCTCGTTGTCCGCTCGTTCCACAGTAGTTCTTCACTTTAAAAGTGTAGAAATAGTGTTGAAATAGTGTCGAAGTAGTGTTGAAATACCGTTGATATGAGGAAGGAACCATGAGTTTTCTTATTTGTTAAACCGTAGTGAATTGAGTTTTTTGTCATAGAAATTAGTTCTTAGTTTTTACCTTTTACCTCAAAGTAGTGGTGTCATATAGTATGGTAGATATACCACATCGTTTTCTGTCTTGAAATCTTTGTCATGGATGATGTAAGAGGTTGAAAGGTATTGCCCATATTTAGCCCGTAGCTTTTGAAGTGACACAGTTGTGTAATTCTTGCCAGACTTCACCTCGATGGGCGAGATATTGTGCCTGCTGGTTGGCATGGGTTTGCGAATCAGGAAGTCTATCTCCATTCTCTCCTCAGCCTTCTTCGAGGTGGATGAGTAGAAATATAGCCTATGCCCTGAGGCACGGAGCATCTGCGCCACAATATTCTCCACCAGCATCCCTTGGTTAATCTCGATTTTGTCGAGCAGGAGTTTGCGGTATATTTCACCGTTCGCGATGTCGCTTTCGTCAAAAGCAAGGCTGATAAGAAGCCCTGTATCGGCCATATAACACTTCAATGTTGTGTTGTCGGCGTTCATCCTCAGCCCCACATTGGGTGCAGTGGTATTATGGCAGATGTTGACAATCATGGCTTCGTTCAACCAGGGAAAGGAGTTTTCATAGTCTTTGAACCTTGCCCCTTTTACCAATGCCGCCAAGGTGTCTTAACCTGAAAAAAGTTGACACTTTTGGGAACAATACCAAAAGTAAAAATGAGACAAAAGACACAGACACGACAAGTGTACAATGAAGAGCTCGGATGCTACGAGTGGAAAGAGGTCGAGACGGACAGGTATGTTTTCGACGAGACAGACAAGATTGCGATAGCACGGGAGTACTACGAGCGCAAATGCCCGGCATCGGAGATAGTTGCCAAGTACCACATCAGCAGCGCGGTAGTGCTGTACGGGTGGTTAGACAAGTACCTGAATGAAAAAGTTTGCGTATCTTTGCAGCAGGAAACGGATAACGATACCGACATGTCAAAGAGAAGCAAACAGCAACTGGAAGAGGAACTCAAGGCGATGAAGGCCGAGAACAAGCGGCTACAGGAGGCGCTTGAGCTTGAGAAGCTGCGTTCCAGGGCCTACGACACGATGATAGACGTGGCGGAGGCGAACTTCAACATCCCCATAAGAAAAAAAGCTGGCACCAAACAGTGAGTCTGCTCCGCGAGGCGGAGCCGGGCTTCGGGCTCGGTACGCTGTGCGGACTGTTTGGTTACAGCAGGCAGACATATTACAAGCGCGTCGATGACGAGGGTTTCCGCCATGGCAGCGTGAAACTGTGGCTGATGTTGAAACGGCAGTTTGAGGACACGGGATGTTTCCCGGGCAGGGACGCATTCATAGAACTGCTGCGCCGCCACGGGCTGATGGTGAAGATACGCAGGCGGCATCACTATGTCACCACCGACTCCAACCACAATTACAGAAGATACCCCAATCTCATCAAGGGGATGGCAGTGACGGCTCCCAACAGGGTGTGGGTGAGCGATATCACCTATATCGAGACGGAAGAAGGGGTATTTTACCTCTCCCTGGTGACGGATCTCTACTCACACAAGATTGTCACGGATCTCTACTCACACAAGATTGTCGGCTGGTCGCTAGGACCTACGCTTGACACCACATACCCATTGGAGGCATTGCACATGGCACTGTCCACGCTGCCGGAAGGCGACGCACCATATCTCATCCACCACTCCGACCGCGGCTGCCAGTACTGCAGCCACATCTATGTGGAGACACTCAAAAGCAGAGGGATACAGATAAGCATGACCCAGAGTGGCGACCCTCTGGAAAACGCCGTCGCCGAACGCGCCAACGGCATTCTCAAGACGGAGTGGCTCTGCCGCATGGTCATCCCCGACGGAAAGAAATGCAGAACCGAGGTGCAGCGCATCATCGGCTTCTATAACGACGAGAGACCGCACATGAGTGTGGGCTGGCAGACACCCTCCGAAGCACACGTCCAGACCGGGTTACAGAAAAGATGCTGGAAAAATTCATGGGAGAAACCTCCGGATTGAAAAAAAGTGCGTAACTTTGCACCGCCAAAAGAGAATCACGACGGTTTATGCCACCAGTGATGAAAAATCCAGCGGGGCATCGAGCCCCGCCTGGATTTTGCCAAAAGAGAAGTCACTCTGGATTGTCCCCCAGTAATGAAGTAGGGGGTGTCAAGCGATTCAGTGTAATTGTAAACTCGAACAGGCGAAAGAACCGAAAAGTGTAAACC
>CACWNV010000128.1 GCA_902762325.1 uncultured Prevotellaceae bacterium
ACTAACGGCATCACAAGCGGGATAGAACACGATGAGGAACGCCACGACACCAAACACATTGAAGAACATGTGGGCCAGAGCTGCACGGCGCGCTTGTGTATTGGCAGTCAGCGAAGCCATAAACGCAGTGATGGTGGTACCAATATTCTGTCCCATAGCCAGCGCAGCTGCTTGTTCGAAGCCAAAACCAGGGATGTTCATGCCGAAGAGCATCAGCGTAATGGCCATTGTGGCAGCTGACGCCTGAACAATCATCGTGACCAATGCACCCACAATAATAAAGAGGATGATGGTGAAGAACGAATCCTGCGGCACGTGAGCCAGCATCCCCGCCACCATATCACCGATATTCATCGCTGTGGCAGCCTCTTGCAGAAACGATAATCCCATAAAGAGGAACGAGAAGCCGAAGATGAATTCGCCAATGCTCTTGCGGTTACCCTTGCCACTGAATATCAATGGCATACCGATAGCCAACAAGGGTGCATTCACAAAACTTACAACCATCACGGTTGTGGCACTCGATGACTGGATGAGTGCCGTAATAAGAATACCTGTTAGAACACCCATCACACGATTCTTTGTCATCGCAGCCAAAATACTGCGCAGGCGATCGCCTGCAAACTTCTCCAGACCCTCCGACATTGTCTTCATTCCAAAGAGGAACAATGCCAGCGACCCCACAAGCGAGAAAATGTTAATAATCAATTCCATTTGTATTTTATCCTATAAATTTTGCTGCAAAGATATTACAATCTTATTACGCTGTTGTTACGTCCATGTTACAATCCTGTTACAAACGGTAATGTAACCTATCTATCACACGAATGAAATGTTTTTGTAACATGTTCAGTTTATCTTTGCAATGTCAATCACTAACGGTTGGCTAAATCATTTATGGATAAAGAAAAAGCAGATAAAATTCAGAGAATCTTTAATTGGGTGAGATTTGTCATCCTAGTGTTGTTTCTCACATTTATTTTCATCGGATTATCTAAGGCTCAAACTACCAATGATTTCGGTATGTGGACTACTATTGGCACGGAAAAGAATGTAAACGACAGTTGGTAGTGTTGACCGTTGGCAGTTAGGCATAGATTGTACGTATAAAATATCCAAACTCCTTAAATTGGGAGGAAGTTATGAATTTCACTTAAAGAACCATACGATAGATGGCGTAAATGAAATGGTTCCCCGCCATCGCCTTATGTTCGACATAACACCAGGATGTAAGGTGTTTAATTGGCTTAAACTATCTTTGCGCGAGTGATATCAGTATACACATACAATGCAGAGGGGCAACGAGAATGCAAGCAATAAACATCATCTGCGTAATCGGTTTAAGGCAGAGATGACCAATAGTAGAATGAATGGCTGGAGTCCCTTTGCATCGGTTGAGATGTTCAATAATCTAGGAAAACAATTTCAAATAGATGAGATGCGCATAGCCGCTGGAACGTCATATAAGATCAACGCTCATCATGCCATCAATATGGGGTATTTACTTGACCTGAAAAGGTCGGCTGGTGGCTTAGATAAAGCTCTTCACGTGTTAACATCGGGATATGTGTATCATATTTAGTCATACTATGGAATCAAAATCACCAAAAGAAATACAAGTCGAAGAGAAGATAACTGATTTGGTCACAAAGATAGTGGATGACCAGACATTTGGCGATGACCTGCCTTTAAGACTATGGAATCATCTTCAGAATAATCAGGAAATAGATGCTATACAAAATTATGCCAACATAGTATCAATAGGTCGGTTGGGGTTGAATGATCACGGACCTGTACACATGAAGATTGTATGCCGCAATGCTTTAAAAATGCTCTTTTTGCTTCACGAAGCAAGTGTGGAGACAAGTCTAGAAAAGGAAAAGTCCGGCACATATGCAGATAGTGTCTGTGCTGTAATGCTTGCCTCTCTCCTTCATGATAGTGGAATGACCATCAGTCGCAATGATCATGAGCTTTATTCCAGCATAATCAGTTATTCAATCATCAATGACACATTAACGCAACTGATGCCTGAAGATAAGAACATTATACGAAGAACGGTGATACGCTCTATTGCTATGGAAGGCATTATCGGACACATGGCTACGCATCCTATCCATTCTATTGAGGCTGGTCTTATCTTGATTGCTGATGGTTGTGATATGACAAAAGGACGTGCTCGTATTCCTTTGGAGATTCATTCAAAACCGGCAGAAGGCGATATTCACAAGTATTCTGCAAACTCTATTGAAAAGGTAAAAATTGAACAGGGGCATGAGCGTCCTTTGAAAATAGAGATACGCATGAAAGCTGAAGTAGGTTTCTTTCAAGTAGAAGAAGTCCTTATTCCCAAAACTGTTAGAGTTATATGCAGGAGTTGGTGGCGAAGGAATGAAACGATATATGTAATCAAATAAAAAGAATAATGAATACCTTATTTCTCGGAATAGTTATATTTCTTATTGTGCTGGCAGTTTTTGACCTCGTAGTCGGAGTCAGCAATGATGCAGTAAACTTCCTGAACTCTGCCATCGGTGCTAAGGTGGCGAGATACAGGACAGTTGTGTCAGTGGCGGCTATCGGTGTGTTTGCTGGAGCGGCCTTGAGCAATGGCATGATGGACGTGGCCCGGCACGGCATCATGACGCCACAGTATTTCTCATTCTACGACGTGATGTGTGTATTCCTGGCTGTAATGATTACCGACGTGGTA
>CACWNV010000129.1 GCA_902762325.1 uncultured Prevotellaceae bacterium
TTCTAATTCTTTGCGGATGACATCATTGCCTGGGAAACCGATACTCTTGTAGGTCTGATGGCCTTTGGTATCGTAGATGGCGTAAGTGGGGATGCCACTGGACTCGAAGTGCTGGAGGATGTAGTAGTTTTGTTCTTCCGTCAGGTAGTAGTGGTCACCGTCGATATCCGTTATCATTCTCTGCCATGTGGTCGGAGGCGACGAGGGCGAGGCGATGTAGACAAACTGAACGTTTTGCCCCTTCATCTGCTCCTTCATGGGTGCCATTGCCTTATGCCCTGCACGACAGGGACCGCACCATGTTTCCCAAAGGTCGATGAGCACCGCCTTGCCCTTATACTTGTCGAGGATGGTCTGGAGTATGTTCTCTGGCGCTACGCCGTCGTATTTCTTGAAGAACACGCTCTCATTGCCGGCTAATTCCCCGGCTATTTGCTGCTCATTCTTCGCATAAACATAGGAATGAGTCTCTGCTAATTTCTCTTCGAATCCTTTTGGCGCACGGGCGGCAATATCTTTTTCCATTTCTTTTAACTGCTCCATGTACGGAAAGTCTTTCCTTATCATGGCCGTTTCGGATATGCCCAATAACGTACGGATTGTGGCTGCATCCACAGGCAGTGATGGCAGGATATCCATCTGTTGTTTCATCAATTCCATCGTAACGGAGTCTCGTTTCTCATGAGGTGCATGAGCCAAGTCCATCTGCAAGCTTTCAGTCAGCACGTCTCGACAATACTCCGTCAGAAGATTCTGGGTCTGCTGTTCAGGTATTGGGCTTTCCACCTTCCATAAGGGGTTAAGACAGTCGTTGCCCGTCACTTTCACAGTCACATCGGGACGCAGAAAGATTACAGTGTTAGAATTAGGACAGCCTTCGCCATAGAAAGAGAGGGTGCTCTCAGTGAATTCCTCAACGGGCAGGATGTAGGCGAAACGTCCCGCCTGCACGGTATCTACCACAGGTACTGTGCTACCAGTACCGGCAAACACCAACGTGCCGTCTTTCAGTGCGGGTGAATAACCTATGACTGTTGCAGTTTTTGTCTGTGCCAGCCCTGCCATTGCGGCGAGGGCGAGCAGGATGGTGATGATAGCTTTCTTGATCATGGTCGCTTATTTTACTGAAACATTTCGGATGACAAATGCCCCCTCTACGTCGCCCTCTATGAAATCAAAGGTGGTGGGGATGGTGTCGAACGGTTCGAAGGTGAGTGTGAAGTCGCTGTAGTTTATTTCGCCTATGTAGTCTTCCTTGGCAGTAAAGTCGTTTACCTCAGGGAAGTTGTCAACATCGAGTTTGATGCCGTCGGCTGCTGTTAGTTTATACTTCTTTCCATTGGCCGTGACAACGAGCCCCAGATTAGAACTGTTGTCCTGTTTTGGGCAATTAAAGCTCTCCGCCATTCCCAAGAAATATCCAGGTTGATAGCCAACAGCCTTCCAAACAATGCGCTTATCAGGTGAAATGAGGACATAATAAGGCACAGCGCCAACGTCGCAGTATCTGCTGGCAACGCTACTTCCCATCTTGCCGTCGTTCCAGTTCTTCCAAACGATGCTTTTACTGAAGTCGTTGTTTTTCCATGTGGAGAGATTATCCTGATTGATACCAATGATTTCCAGTTTATCTTTCATTCGCCCATAGACCTCCCTCATCTCTGGTTCAGATAGTCGACACGGGCCACAACCGATGCTCCAAAAATCGAGCAGTACATAACGACCATTGGCAAATGCATCAAACAGACGATGCTTGTTACCCTGTATGTCGAAGAGTTCTGCATCTGCAGCCTCTTCGCCCACCTGTAAGACTTGCGGAGGATAAATATAGGTGTGAATCTCTGCCAACTGGTCTTCAAATCCTTTCGGTGCACGGGCTGCGAAAGACTTCTCCAAACTCTTCAACTCTTCCATGTATGGGAAGTCTTTCATGTTCTTCAGCGGTCTGGATATTCGCCAAAGGACAATTAATGAAGCAGCATCCACAGGCAGTGAGGGCAGGATGTCTATCTCCTGTTTCATGAATACCATGTTGATAGAATCTAACTTATCCCAATCTTTGTTCTGTTCATTTTCGATAAGTTCCTTTATCACGTCACGACAATGCTCCGTGATACGGTTCAGCGTCTGTTGCTCTGGAATCGGGCTTTCCACCTTCCATAATGGATAGAGACAGTCCGTACCTGTCAGTTTTACAGTCACATCAGGCTTCATCATGAGGAAGAAGGTGAGATCGGGACAGCCTTCTCCCTCTAAAAAGAGAGTGCCCACTGTAAGTTCTTCAACTGGTAGCGTGAAGGCGAATCGTCCGCTTTGGACGGTATCTACAACAGTTCCCGACATACCAGCACCGGC
>CACWNV010000130.1 GCA_902762325.1 uncultured Prevotellaceae bacterium
GTCGTCCATGCGGTCACGAAGACGATGGAAGTCATCAAGCAGATGTCGTGCTTGTTCATCTGTCAGTTTGATGACAGGGTCTTGGTTCAGCGAGATACTGCCACCGATGCTGTAGTTGTTCGACGGCAACAGGTTCTGCAGGAACTTGTAATCGGCAGCAAACCACTCCACATGCAAGTCTGCATGTGCCGCAAGGTTCTTTACCCTATCGGGCATCGGTATCACAACCAGGTCGTTTTTGACAATGTGGTAGCAATGCTCGTTGAATACAAAACTTGCCTCGCCTGCTAAGCAAAGCAGATGCATGCAGGTGTGACTCAACTCACGGGCATTCATCCCGTAGAAGTCTGTTGAATATAGAAAATCTTCCTTCATGGCTGACAAAGTTGCGATTAAGCGAGCGCAGGAAGCTTGCTTTTTGCCGAGCATGAGCAAGTTCGCGCAGTTTACTGTGCAAAATTACACATTATTTTATATATAAAAGAACGATTTCGGCAAAAAGTGAAAATTGTGAGGTGATTTGTGAAACCGCAGTATTGAAAAATCGTCGTACCTTTGCACCCAGATTCAAAAGTATATTTAAATGAATATTAAAAGTATCATCACAGCCGCCATAGCATTGTTGGTTTCCACGGCTTGCAGCGGTGGCTCAAAACAGGAGAAAGTCATGGATAAGGATTCAAAGGCAATTGTAGTGTTCTTCTCACATGCTGGAGACAACTACGCAGTAGGAAACATTGAGGTGGGCAACACGAAGATTGTTGCCGACTACATCACTGAGTTAACTGGCGCAGAACAGTTTGAAATCGTCACCCACAAGTATGACGGTATGGCTTATACACCACTCATTAATCTGGCGAAGGAAGAGACCAAGAACGGTGAACTGCCTGAGTATGAGGGCGACATCGATTTGTCAAAGTACGACACCGTTTTCATAGGTGGTCCCGTATGGTGGGGAACCTATCCGCAAGTGATGTTCACCTTCTTCAAGAAGCATGCAAACGATCTGAAGGACAAGACCGTCATTCCTTTCACCACTCACGAAGGCTCGGGATTGGTCAACTGCGTTGAGGATGTGAAGGATGCCTTCCCTGGTGCAAATGTCATAAAGGGCTTTAGCATCTACGGTCACGAGGTGCGCACAGAGAAAGCGAAAGTAGAAAAATGGATTAATGGATTGAAATAATATGGAGTACATTACATTATCAAACGGCGTCAAGATGCCGACATTGGGCTACGGTGTGTTTCTCGTAAGCCCTGACGAGTGCGAACGTTGTGTGAGTGATGCTTTGAGCGTGGGCTATCGCCTGATTTTGATACGGCACAGGCCTACCAGAACGAGGAAGCCGTTGGCACTGCCTGGCGCAAGAGTGGCATCAAACGCGAAGATTTATTCCTCGTGACAAAAATATGGATATCCAATGCTGGTGAGGAAAAGGCCGCCAAGAGTATCGACGAGAGCCTGCGCAAGTTGCAGACGGAGTATATTGACCTGCTGCTTATCCACCAGGCCTACGGCGACGTGTTCGGTACTTGGCGGGCGATGGAAAAGGCTTATCGTGCTGGCAAGGTTCGCGCCATCGGCGTCAGCAATTTCCAGGCAGGCCGTTTCTTCGACTTCGCCCACTATGTGGAGCTAAAGCCGATGGTGAACCAGTTGGAGTGTAACACCCTCTCTCAGCAGACAGGCATCGAGCCGATTCATGGCGAGTTTGGCACCAAGATGATGGCTTGGTATCCACTTGGGGGACAAGGCACAGACGGCATCGTAAAGAGTGAGTTATTGGCTACTATCGGAGCCAAATATGGTAAGACTGCCGCACAGATAGCCCTTCGTTGGCTCACCCAGCGTGGCATCGTGGCTATTCCCAAGTCGAGCCATAAGGAGCGCATGGCGCAGAATATCGACATCTTCGACTTCTCTTTGACCGATGAGGAGATGGCTCAGATAGCAGCTATGAACCAGCACGACGCTGGCACCAGAAATTTCGGCGACCCACAGTTTGTGAAATACTTAATTCAGAATTACGGATAATAAAAAATACAACTATGCTTGGAAACTTTTCTTATTACAACCCAACCAAACTGTATTTTGGTGATGAGTCTTTGAACTTCCTCAAGGACGAATTGAAGGGCTACGGCCCAGTGGTGCTGCTCAACTACGGCAGTGGCAGTGTAAAACGTAACGGCATCTACGACCAGGTGGTGGCTATCCTCAAAGAGGCAGCCAATCCCACCTTAGAGAAACTGCATGAGGGCGTCAAGATTGCCCGCGAGAACGAGGTAGACTTGATCCTTGCCCTTGGCGGCGGCAGCGTTTGCGACTACTCGAAGGCCGTGGCTGCATCTGTCTATTATGAAGGCGACTACTGGGACAAGTTCTGGCTGAAGCAGGAAAATCCCGCTAAGGACCAGAGACTGCTGCCTGTGGGCTGTATCCTGACGATGGCTGGCACAGGCTCTGAGATGAACGCCGGCACTGTGATTACAGATGCAGAGCATACTTTCAAGGTGGGGCATGTGTTCGACAGTCGTCTGATGCCTAAGTTCTCTATCCTCAATCCGAAGTTCACGATGACCGTACCCGAGAACCAGATGAAGGCGGGTATCTACGACATCATGAACCACATCATGGAGCAGTACTTCTCGGACTTCGATGACAACACCAGCGACTACCTCTCTGAAGGACTGATGCGTTCTGTC
>CACWNV010000131.1 GCA_902762325.1 uncultured Prevotellaceae bacterium
TGCCATTTTGGAGAAAGCTACGGCAGGAACTCTGGCTTTGCTAGGTGATAATGATTATCCGTATGCTGTTCCTATCAGCTATGTCTATCATGATGGGAAACTATACTTCCATAGTGCTTTGGCTGGCCATAAGGTTGATGCCATCCGCAAGTGCGATAAGGCATCTTTCTGTGTCATTGAGCAGGATGATGTTCAGCCGGAGAAGTACACAACTTTCTTCCGTAGCGTGATTGCTTTCGGCAGAATCCACATCATCGAGGACGAACACGAGAAGTTGGAAGCAGCCCGAATGCTCGGCAACCGCTACAATCCGAATCAGGACGAAGCCTTGCAGAAAGAAATTGAAAGCGGTCTGTCTCGTATGCTGGCCATCCGCTTTGACATCGAGCACCTGACAGGTAAAGAAGCAATAGAGTTAGTAAGACAGCATCAGAATAATGACTGATTCTGATTGCATCGCCACACTCTGACCAGGGTCAGAGAATCCCCAGATAGTCGAAGAACTTATCCGGCCAGTAGTTCATAATCAGTTCGTCTGGAAACTCTGTCCCATGTCGGCAGCGGCCTTCGCCATTTCCTGCAGACTGCTATAAGCATGACTAGATGCCACCGTATGCGTATGTGCGTCTAATAATACCTTTCTCATTTATATAAAAAGTATCTATCTTTCTGATAGTTTATGAAAAACATGGATGGCATAGAGCGGGAATATGCGGACATGTCTAACAGCATTGCCTGCCTTGTCATCGATATAATCGAACTCACCGAAATTCTCTAAAGAACAGCGGATGGCCTGTGAGAGCTTCCTTTCACGCATATAGTCCCAGAGGCTTTTCATACCTCCTTGAACACCTGCCTTCACTTCGAACGGCAGGATATTTGTTCCGCTGGACAGAACATAATCCACCTCGGCAGTGGCGTTCTTTGCCTGCCGCTGCCAGTAGAACAACTCGTGGCGCAGATTAGGCGTGCGATAGTGGAGGAGTTAAATCGGCTGCTGTAGCCGTGAGGATGTGAGTCGTCAGCTCCGTGATGTCTCCCATTGTCATATTCAGCAGTCTCAGCATCAGACCGGTATCCAATACCAGCATCTTGCGAATACCGTCATCCTTTCCATCGCCTAAAGGAAGTCCGTTGGAATTAGTGTGGGTGACGGGGATGATGATGTTGGCCTTGATCAACAGGTCGAGGGCTTTCTTCACTTCTGCTGTCTTATACTCGCCGGGCACCTGAGAATACATAAACTTCTTCGTGGCCTGCTGTGCCGCACTCCTCATGGTCATCCTCAGCAGTTGCGGGTCTATCTTTTTCTTGTATTTGGGGAAGTCGGCTTCATAACCAGTGATGAGATCGTCCTGTACTTCCTGGCACTGTAGATAGTCGTGAGTCTCGACCCACTTCACTACAGATTCGGGCATTCCTCCCACCAGCATGAAGGTACGCAACAGACTGGTCAACTTGTCGTGGAGTGGCGTTGGTAGCGGAGATGCGGGCGAAGCCTGATTACGGGCTTCCATAAGGAGCCTTTCGTCATTGGCAAGGAGGAACTCATCAAAAGTCATGGGATACATATACATCGAATGGATTCTGCCCACACCGAAAGTCGGAATGTCATCCAGTACAAACTCCAATAGCGAGCCTGCTGCAACTACATGCAGTTCGGGCAGGTCTTCCTTGAAGTATCTCAGGGACATAATGGCCTCTTGGCAATCCTGAATCTCGTCGATAAATAAGAGCGTCTGTCCGGGAATAATAGGCGTACCATGCATGGCAGCCATTTGAGGCACAATACGCTTCACGTCGAGGTTTTGCTGGAACAGGATCTTGTAGTCAGACTGCTTCTCCAAATTGATTTCGACGAAGTATTTGAATTGTTCACCCAAATGTCTGACGGCTGTAGATTTTCCTACCTGTCGGGCACCTCGAAGCAACACGGGTTTATGGGTGGCACGTGTTGCCCATTCACTAAGATACTGATCTATGATTCGTTCGTAATACATTTGCGCTATGAGTTTTCACGCTGCAAAGATACAAAAAAGAAATAATCCAAACAAATAATTTGATAAGAATTAAAA
>CACWNV010000132.1:0-945 GCA_902762325.1 uncultured Prevotellaceae bacterium
GCCTGCATCGACGTCCTTGCGGGTGATCATCCCGAAGATGTCGAGGTTCTGCGGACAGTCTGCCAGGGGCAGTTCAATCTCCATGCTGTAGTCGTCGGCATCGGTGAATATGCGGTTCTCCGATACATATTCTATCGAAGACCCCTTCTTCAACGCTGCCTGTTTTCCGTTTATCGTCAGTATCATAAAGAATAGCGGTTGATTTACTCTGACAAAGGTAAATCAACCGCGTATGATGGGAAAAGACGTACCGATAAATTGGAATTTATCCGATTGATGGCTGCGCCTCGGCATAGTGAAAACAAGTTTTCCCTCTGCGCTCGGCTTGCACATAAATTGGAATTTACTTCAATAAACCATATAAGAGTATATCGTAAACCATGCCTCCTTTTATAACCGCTTTGCGCATGACACCTTCTTGTATAAAACCATTCTTTAGTAAAATACGCTGAGATGCCAAATTGGGCTGAAAGACATTTGCCGTAATTCGATTGAGACCAAGTTCCTTTATTGCTATCTCACACACTTGTCCCACAGCTTGACTCATCAGACCACGATTCCAATAGTCTTTCAATAACATGTAACCTAATTCACCATCAAGCCTGTAAATGTCTGCTTTTCGTTCAATGGAAACACTACCAACAATCTTCCCATCCACAACCATTGCGCGGAAAGTTCCGTCAACGCCCTCGCTTTTGGCAACCATATTCAGCCACCAATTAGCATCATCTTCTGTGTAAGGATTCGGCAATCTGTCTGACAAGTATGTCCTATCAACGGCATTGCACAATTCTTTCAGTTCTATTTTGTCAGTCAAAGACCATTTCCGCAATTCTATTTTCATTCTGCTAAATTCCGATTTCTCTGTTTTTTATTAATCAGTTTTGAAGAGAATATGCATATAGTTCCCATTCTCATAGCCGAAGCGCTGTATGAGAGTGGAAC
>CACWNV010000132.1:951-2156 GCA_902762325.1 uncultured Prevotellaceae bacterium
TGCTAAATTCCGATTTCTCTGTTTTTTATTAATCAGTTTTGAAGAGAATATGCATATAGTTCCCATTCTCATAGCCGAAGCGCTGTATGAGAGTGGAACCGTCATAGATAGCTTCCAGTTGCAGAGCGATGCCGTTTTCAGCAAGTGAGCCGAATGCTTTCGGCTGTTTCAGTTCGTTCTCCGTAAACTTGTAAGTCTGACTGTTGTTATTAAACTCTATGCGGATATGGTGATCGGTATCGCCGTAGTTTAAGTTCAGCAGCATGACATTGGGGATGAAAGCCCATATGATGTGCAAAAAGTCCGTGTCGTAGTCGAAGCCATAGCGTGCAGTGATGGCCTGTGGGGAGGCTCCGGCGAGTGCATGGCTCAGCCCTTCGTCCGCATCCACGACCTTTGAAATCAGCGAAACGGGGAAGTCTTGAAAGAATACATGCAGCATCTTATTGTCAGACACATCAACTTGCACGTCACCGAAGGCTTCACTATGGGCAACCGTTATAGGTCGACCCGCCTCGTCTTTGCCTTCGATACAATCTTTGTTTTTGTATATAATGACGTACTGGCCAGGATATTCGCCCGAAATATTCTGCGCATAGGTCTCCTTTTGTTTGTTCGTCAACCGCTTCACAACATCGTCTTCGTTGCTGCAAGATGCAAGGGAGAACAATGAGAATAATAGTAGGATAAATCCTAAATACTTTAACTTACTTATCATGGCTCTATTTTTAATATTACTACTAATTAACGTTGGCCAAATGCAATTATTATGCTACCTGAACTTGTTTTTGAGCGATAGTCGCCTTTAAGTCCTCGCTCTCCTGGACCGTCACCTACGGCTGGTTTTCGGGTGATCATGCCGAAGATGTCGAGGTTCTGGGGACAGTCGGCCAGGGGCAGTTCTATCTCCATGCTGTAGTCGTCGGCGTCGGTGAAGATGCGGTTCTCCGATACGTACTCTATCGAAGACCCCTTCTTCAGCGCTGCCTGCTTTCCGTTTATCGTCAGTATCATAAAATAGCGGTTGATTTACTTAATGCAAAGGTAAATCAACCGCTTTATGCTGAGAAAAGTCGGAACCGTATTTTTTCCCTTGCGTGAAACTAGCTATTTCTTCCCCTCATCGGGTTATGATTCCATTATCAGTATCACTTAGATTGATGGTTTTATCTGCCGACTGATGCTCCCGGCCTTTGCTCAATCGC
>CACWNV010000133.1 GCA_902762325.1 uncultured Prevotellaceae bacterium
GACTCAAATCTTCCCGATGGCATCGTTCCTGTATCTATCATCTACTTGATTATTGTAATAATCCTATGGTCAATGTACTTGGCTGTGCAGTATGCTTTCGTGGGAATAGCGCAGACGCGGAAAAACAAGACTCATGCTTGCAATAATCAAACTGCAACAAATGAGTCAACGGCACAGAAACCTGTTTTTCTTTTGGAGGCAATGCCTATGGTTGCTGAGTCAAATGTGAATGAAAGTGTTTGCGATGCTGAGGTGGTCGAGGAGATAGTTGAGAAGACTACAGTTACAGATTCCAAGGTCATATCGGAAGAGACCAATCCCGGCAATGAACCATCCACTGTTTCGGCTGCTTCTGCCAGCTCGACCTATCAACAAGGCATTGATGACTTTTATCAAAGTCAGGCAGAAAGCCAGAAGAAGAAACTCGATACCATTCATGAATACCTTTTATATATCATGTCTCCTTTTGTATATGAGGAAGACATGGACGAGTTCTGCACAGACCTTTTGAGATTCGCAATGGACCACAACTACCGCCCTGAGGTAGAGTGGAAAAGATACAAGACGAAACTGAGCAGCTTCGATGTCCGCCATCTGGTATGGAGCATTGCCATCAGATTAGGACTTGGCAAAGGCAAGGTTTACAGCAACGACGATTGCGCTTGCTACATCGAGCGTCGTTTTGCTTCATTGTGCGTAACAGGCAGTGGAGAACCATTGTCATCCAGGGAGAAGACGGATTGTTATTCCATATCCCTTCACAACTAGGCGTAGAGAAAGACAGAAGATAAACTTTCTCACCTCTCCTATATCAATACTTAGACATCACATATTGGAGCCACATCAGAAACCGAACTTGGTGTGGTCCTGATGTGCCTATGCCCTTTTGCGCTGAAATCTTAACCCTAAAACAGCCGTAATCTCAATTGTCATTCATTATACTTACATGTTCAATGTTGTCAAAATCTGCTTCAAAATCTCGTTTTATCCACAAATAACAGCCAAAAAGAAGGCTCAACTGCGTGATTATTTCGTGATGCACCAGTTATAAAGCAGTGGTTTGCCCTCTGATTCATAACGAGGTTCCTTTGCAGCACGATTCCACTAAAGGGTCGTGTTGTAAAATGTCAAAAGATCAAATTACGTTCAATGACCTTCCGCAGGTCATCGCCGAACTTCGGGATGAAGTATCGGGCATGAAGGCGTTACTGCTGAACCTTCAGAACAGACCAACTCAGCAGAGAGAGAAAGAGAGAGAATAGACACCGCCCTGTCACGCCAGAGCAGGTTGCCGAGTACACCAACATTCCTCTTGCGACCATCTATCAGAAACTCGCGAATAGGGAAATTCCTGGCTCCAAACCCGGCAAGCGATGGGTTATCTATCTTGACGAGATTGACAAGTGGCTGGAAGCGAACCGCAAGAATCCCATTCCTTTGACGGATGAGGAACAGAACGCTGCAATCCTTGCATCGCACAAGCGCAAGCCCAACAAGTCCAGTTGGAACGATGAAGGTTCAGCTCAACGAAGTCAACCTATTGCAAAACCTTTTGACGGGGATAAAATCTAAAATCAAGCAATTATGTACGACCACAAAATTCATTATTGCTTCACGCTGTCCGAGGGACAGATGAAGTATCTACGCAGCAAGAAGTACAAGATGACGCACTTCTCACAGATTCCTTACTATAAGCCAGCAGGCAAACTGATCTTTTTTGAGAAGAGGAACGCGAAACGAAACTGGTACAGATAAGCAAGACTCAACATGTTGAAATCTTGCCCGGCCAAGTGATGGTTGACAATACCCAACTCGCCAAGCTCTGGGATAAAGACCGCAAGACGGTTCCCAAACTGATAGAGGCGATGGAGGCTCTGGGTATTTCCTCTTCACAGAAGGTAGGAGATAACCGCATCCATACGCTTCATGCTTTTTCGGGCTGGTATGTGGATGGCATGTTTGTCAAGAATCCCTTCGCAACAAGAAGGAATGCCGACGGCACTGCAATCGTCACCGCGGAAGTTCCACCTGCCAAGGTCATCACTATCGAGGTGCCAGATGACAGAAACAAAGGTGCGGAAGATTCTGACTCTGATAGCGACAATTCCCAAGGAGGAAACGCGGGTGTGATTCCGTCTGCCGATAGCAGGGTTCCCCATCCATCACCACCATCTAATGATAGTAACAA